>NZ_JBXANF010000003.1:0-666191 GCF_058801405.1 Pseudomonas sp. GW822-FHT03F04 | reverse complement strand
TTCCCCATGTGAGAGTAGGTCATCGTCAAGATTAAATTCCGAAACCCCAATTGCGAAAGCAGTTGGGGTTTTGTTTTAGTAGAAGTTCCCGTTTTTGCTGGCACGTTACCGTGGTAACGGGCTGGTCACAGAATTTCTTGACGACCATAGAGCGTTGGAACCACCTGATCCCATCCCGAACTCAGAAGTGAAACGATGCATCGCCGATGGTAGTGTGGGGTTTCCCCATGTGAGAGTAGGTCATCGTCAAGATTAAATTCCGAAACCCCTGTTTGCTAACGCAAACAGGGGTTTTGTCGTTTCAGAGCCTGCAAAAGTACGATCTTCAAACCGCTCTACGTGCCTTGCTGCTTCGACGAGCCTGCCATTTGCGCCACCAGATGTAGACGCCAGTCCCGGACAACCCCGCAATCAGGACACCCAATACCGCGATCATCACTTGTCCGGTAAAGCCTATGATCCGTCCTCCATGTATCGGCAACTGCAACCGATAAAACCGCTCTCCCAACGTCCCTTCTCCTGCGATTTCCTGCCCGAGTAATCGCCCGTCCGTACCGTGGAAGAACAACCAGGATTTACCATGGGCCTCGGTGTCATGCTGGCCAAACCCCGCACCGTAGAAGTTGTACTCAAAGCTGTAATACAACTCACCGATTGCAGCAGTCAGCCCCAACCTTTTTCCCTCCTGCTGCGCCCTTTCGTAGGCCTGTTGATAACTCAGTCGAGTGAACCCCAGTTCGTCGGCAGGCATCCGCCCTCGGGCCTCATACACGCTCGGTTCAATCGGAGAGAACAGCGACACCACCGGTTTGAAGACCTGACTCGGCAAGTTCATGGCCACGCTGCTGACGGCTATCGGCAACAATAACAACCACAGCCACAGGCCCCCCGCGCGATGCAGATCGAAGTTGAGCCGATAGGCATGCCCGCCCTTGATTTTCCAGGCCGTCGACCACTTCTTCCAGAACGGTTTACCCCGCGGCAAAGTCAGCCAGAGAGCGATGAAGCAATCGATCACCCAGGCAATGGCCACCAATCCCATCAACAGCAAACCCCAGTTCCCGGGCAGCGTCAGGTTGTAGTGGAACTCGAGAATGAAAGGAATGAAGTTCTCACGCTGGAAACAGCACTCACCCCAGTAACGCTGGCCTTTTCGCTCGCCACTGACCGGGTCGAGGTAGAACACCTGATTACGCTCATCGAACGGTTTGCCCGTCGCCGGATCATTACGTGGAACCGCCGCCAGCAAGGCTGTGTGACCTGCTTCATTCGGATACTCCATGTACCAGACCTGTAGCCTCGGATGTACCGATTGCACCGCATCGACCAGCTCACCTGGCGGTAGACGCTGCCCCTCGGCCGACGCCGCGTAAAACCCAGGGTTCAGCCACTCATCCAGCTCATGGTTGAACGCCAGAATGCTCCCGGTGATTCCCGCCAGCAGCAGAAACACAGCCGTGGCCAACCCGATGTACCGGTGCAGTAAAACCAGAAACGAACGCATGAAATTTTCCCCACGAATACGACAAAGCCAGTCCCTGAATCTCAGGGACTGGCTTTTTTATGCACAAGACAAAGGCTTAGAACTGGTAGCTGACCGTGGCGGCGACGTTGCGCTCCTCGCCCATGTAGCAGAAGTTCAGACTGGCGCAGGAGGCCACGTAGGATTCGTTGGTCAGGTTGTTCGCATTCAGGCGTACGTCCACACCCTTCAAGCCAACTTTGCCCAGGTCATAACCGATCGACGCGTCGAACAACGTGTAGGACGGCACCTTCATGGTGTTCTCTGCATCCGCCCAGCTGTAGCCGACGTAACGCACACCGCCGCCCACTCGCACGCCATCAAGCGCCGCACTGTCGAACTTGTAGTCCGCCCACAGCGATGCCATGTGACGCGGTGCCTGGGTTGGCGAGTTGCCTTTATTCTCGATCACGTTTGTCGGGGTGCTCAGGGTGCTGACCATCGACTTCGAGTACTCGATGTCAGTGAAGGTGTAGCTACCGAGCACTTTCAGGTTATCGGTCAACTGCATGTGCGCTTCCAGTTCCAGACCCTGAGAGCGGACAGCGCCTACAGCGCGATAGAAGTTTTCCTGCGGCAGTTTGGTCGCCAGGTTTTCCTGATCGATGCGGAACAGCGAGGCCGTGAACAGATTGTCGGTGCCGGGTGGCTGGTACTTCAGACCTGCTTCCCACTGCGTGCCATCCGTTGGTGCCAGCGGATTACCGGCGCTGTCGGCATAGGAGTTGGGGTTGAACGACTCCGAGTAGCTGATGTACGGCGCCAGGCCGTTATCGAACAGGTACAGCGCCCCGACACGGCCCGTCAGTTTGGTGCGCTTGTCGCTGATCTCGGTGCCGACCGGACGGCCCGCCTCGGCAATCCGGTTTTCCTCGGACGTCTCTACCCAGTCCTGCCGCAGACCGAGGGAGAAGCGCCATTTGTCCATCTCAATCAGGTCTTGCAGGTAAACCCCGGTCTGCTCCAGGCGCCGCAGATAACTGGTCTCACCGTACGGCGTAATAGCGGAATTGCCGTACACCGGGTTGAACGCATTGATCGGCGCCAAGCCACCGCTGGTCCAGTCGACCACGGTTTTGCGTCGCTGGTAATCCGCTCCCATCAGCACCGTGTGCTTGGTCGCACCGGTGAAGAATTCGGCCTGGAGCATGTTGTCGACGATGAACGCGTGCAGTCGCTCGTCACCGCCGGTGTAGTAGCGGTTCAGCTCGTTGCTGGTCGGCGACGTCCAGCCATAGGCGTACACCTGATCCATGTTCACTTTGGAGTCGAGGTAGCGGAAGTTCTGCCGCGCGGTGAAGACGTCGTTGAAGCGATGTTCGAACTGATAGCCGAACGACTGCTGATCGCGGGAGTAACCATCGACTCCCGGTTCGCCTTCGAAGAAGTGCGGTGAGATCCGGTTGCCGTTGCGCTGATGAATCGTGCCGTCGGCCGGCACGCCACCGTGATAGCCGCCATCCGGGTCATGTTGCAGATACGCCTGCAGGGTCAGTGAAGTGTCTTCGTTGAAATCGATGCTGACCGTCGGCGCGAGGGCGAAGCGTTTTTCCTTGTTGTGGTCGAATTGCGTGTCGGACTGATCCGTCAAACCGATCAGACGATAGGCGATGCGCTTGTCGTCATCGACCGGGCCGCTGAAGTCAAAACCAACACCGCGCTGGCCCTGAGTGCCAACGGTGGCCTGAACCTGATGATAGGCCTCGTACAACGGTTTCTTGCTGGTCAACGCCACCAGCCCGCCCGGTGAACTGCGGCCGTACAACACCGACGACGGGCCTTTGAGAATGTCCACGCGCTCGAGGAAATAAGGATCGACCTGCATGGTGCTGTAGGTGCCGCTGTCGCCCATGGACTTGAGGCCGTCGAGGTAGATGTTATCCACCGAGCCATCGTTGAAGCCGCGCATCGCCACATAGTCGTAACGGTGCGTGGCGCCATAGGGGTTGGTCAGCACACCGGGGGTGTAGCGCATGGCCTGGGACACGGTTTGCGAGCCCTGATCGTCCATTTGCTCGCGGGTGACCACGGACACGCTTTGCGAGGTTTCCAGCAGCGCGGTACTGGTTTTGGTGGCGATCTGACTGTGCGTTGCGTTGTAGCCGTCCATGCTGCCCAGCGCGTTGCCGAGGGCAAAACCTTTGATGTCAGTGGTCGGCAGGGCCAGGGCTTCGGTTTCCGTGACGGAGCGCAACACATAGCTGCTGCCGTCCTGGCTGACCGCCTCCAGACCCGAGCCACCGAGCAGATGACTCAACGCCTGATCTGCCGAATATTCGCCCTGCACGCCGGGTGATTGCCGGCCTTGAGTCTGCTGTGGGGTCATCGACAACGTGATGCCGGCCTGGCGCGCGAACTGGTTCAGCGCCTCGCCCAATGGCCCGGCGGCGATGTTGTAGCGATGGCTGCTGACCTCACTGCCGCTCGCCGCGACGCTCAGGTTCGGCAGCAGGCCGACGCCCAGTGCCGTGGAGAACAACGCGGCCCGAACGGCGTGGCGCAGAAGGCCCGATTCGGCAGTGAAATTCAGAGGGTTCTTACAGATAACGCGCGCAGTCATTGTAGGTTTCCGTGGCAAGTCGCGAAGGCTGAATTGAAGTGCTTACTGACTAAGCCGGCCTTGCCACGAAAACCCGCCAAAAAATTTCAGACTGCTCGTTCCAGCGTTACCCACCAGCGGGTGCGATAGCGCAATTGCACCGGCAGGGTTTGCGGCAGGATCGCCAGCAACTTGTCGGTGTCATCGAGGCGGAACACGCCGGACAAGCGCAGATCCGCCACTTGCGGGGCGCAATTCAGGAAGCCCTGACGGTAGCGGCCAACCTCATTGAGGAAGTCACCCAGGCGCATATTGCGCGTCACGATAAGCCCGTCGATCCAGGCGCCGGCATCCATGTCCAGCGGCGGAGCGGGACGCGCCTGATGGTGATCGATCAAGTAACTCTGACCGGCAAGCACCTCGGTGGAAGCGCCATCGCTCGTCCGCGGCGAATGAATCGCTACTCGGCCACTGGTGACGCTCAGGCGCGTGCAATCACCTTCCTGACGCAGGATGAATCGAGCGTCGAACGGCTCATAACTGCCATGACGATTTTGCACTCGCAGCGGTCGATCAATCCCCGAACCTTCGTCGGCGCCGCCGCAGGTCACGATGATCTCGCCCCGGGTCAGTTTGATCAGCCGCTGTTGCGCGGTGTAATCGAGGTCCACGGCGGTGGCCGTGTTCAGTTCGATCCGCGTACCGTCGGGCAACTGGAATCCGCGGCGCTCGCCGGTGGCGGTAGCGTAATCGGCGCTCCACTGCTGCCAGGCTGACGTGTCTTTGGCCAGCCACGCGGCGGAGCCCATCAACAACGCGCCGGACAGCAGCTTCAACGCCTGACGGCGACCCAGGCTCTGCGCACTGTTTTCCAGTGTGTTGAATGCCACTTGCGCACCCGGAACGGCACGCAGATTTTGGGTCAGCTCACTTTGCAACGACTGCACCCGCTGCCAGGCCAGTTCGTGATCGTGGTGCTCGGCGCGCCATTGTTCACATTGGTGGTTCAGGCGCGGATTGCCGTGGTTATTGCGCAGGCGCAGCAGCCAGTGGATCGCCTGTTTGACCACTTGTTGCGGTGGCTCGGCGCGGCGGGCGAGTGACACGTTATCCACCGGCATCAGCTTTCGTACCGCAGCACGTAGCAGTGATACAGCGCATCGGCGACGTAGCGCTCCACCGAGCGCAAGGACAGGCCCATCTGCTCGGCGATCTGCTTGTGGGTCAAGCCTTCGCACTGCGCCAGCAGAAACGCCTGACGTACTTTTGGCTTCAGTCCTTCAAGCATGCGGGCAATGCTTTCCAGCAGCTCGATCACCATTGCGCGGGATTCGGCGCTGGGTGTTTCGGCTTCCGGCAAGTGTGCGATGGTTTCCAGATACGCGCGTTCGATTTCCTCACGACGCCAATGGTCGATCACCAACCCACGAGCGATGGTGCGCAGAAACGCGCGGGGCGCCTTGAGTTCGAGACGTTCGGTGCGTTGCAGCAGGCGAACGAACGTGTCCTGGGCCAGATCCGCCGCATCGGCCGCATTGCCCAGTCGCGCGCGCAACCAGCCGTTGAGCCAGCCGTGATGACGACTGTAAAGCGCCTGTACTGCAAACTCAGGTGAGGACATGAACGCGACAGCCCGAACGTCACAAATGATAATTAGTCGCATTGTCATCAAGGGTTACAGAATTTGCAACCGGCGCTGCAAAACAGTCATCAAAAAATGACAGGCGAACGCTCTGGCACGCCGTTCGGCGGGAATCTGGCAGAAATGCCGTCCATTTCCTACAAAGCGCTAAGTTTTCTCCGAAGCGTGCCGACAGACTGGTGAGACATGCGTGCACCAAAGTAGAGCGGCCATCAGAACGCTGCCTGCGCTGTACATGGAATGTTGCATCCGGAACGCATCCCCACTTTTGGCATAAGAAGTCCCATGAAATGAATCTCAAGTTCAGCCATAAAATCCTGTTGGCCGCCTCGGGCGTCGTGGTCCTGGCGTTCGCGCTGTTCACTCTGTACAACGACTATCTGCAGCGAAACACCATTCGCCAGAACCTCCAGTCCTCCGTCCAGCAGGCCGGCGACCTGACCGCCAGCAGTGTGCAGAACTGGATGAGCGGGCGGATTCTGGTGCTGGAAAACCTCGCGCAGAACGTCGCCCATCAAGGCAAGAACGCCGACTTCCCTGGGCTGGTCGATCAACCGGCTTTCACCTCGAACTTCCAGTTCACCTACGTCGGCCAGGCCAACGGTGTGTTCACCCAGCGCCCTGACGCGAAGATGCCGGACGGCTACGACCCGCGTCAGCGTCCCTGGTACAAGCAGGCCGTGGCCGCTGACCAGACCATGCTGACCCCGCCTTACATGGCTGCCGTCGGCGGTCTGGTGGTGACCATCGCCATGCCAGTGAAAAAGAACGGCGAGCTGCTCGGTGTGGTGGGCGGTGACCTGAGCCTGGAAACCCTGGTGAAGATCATCAACTCGGTGGACTTCGGTGGCCTGGGCCACGCGTTCCTGGTCAGCGGTGACGGTCAGGTGATCGTCAGCCCGGACAAAGACCAGGTGATGAAGAACCTCAAGGACATCTACCCGAACGCTGATGTGCGTATCCAGAAGGGCAACCAGAACGTGGTGCTCAACGGTCAGGAGCGCATCCTGTCGTTCACCCCGGTCACCGGTCTGCCGAATGCCGAGTGGTACATCGGTCTGTCGATCGACCGCGACAAGGCCTACGCCGCACTCAGCCAGTTCCGTACTTCGGCACTGATCGCGATGTTCGTCGCAGTGGGCGCGATTGCGGTCTTCCTGAGCCTGTTGATCACCGTGCTGATGCGTCCGCTGATCACCATGGGCCGTGCGATGCAGGACATCGCCCAGGGCGAAGGCGATCTGACCCGTCGTCTGGTAGTGGAAAGCAAAGACGAGTTCGGCGAGCTGGGCAGTTCGTTCAACCAGTTCGTGGAGCGGATTCACGCCTCCATCTCCGAAGTGTCTTCCGCGACTCGCCACGTACACGACCTGTCGCAACGGGTGATGGCATCGTCCAACGCCTCGATCATCGGTTCCGACGAGCAAAGCGCGCGCACCAACAGCGTGGCTGCGGCGATCAATCAATTGGGTGCCGCCACCCAGGAAATCGCCCGCAACGCCGCCGATGCTTCGCAACACGCCAGCGGCGCGAGCGAGCAGGCCGATGATGGTCGTCAGGTGGTCGAGCAGACGATTCAGGCGATGACCGAGCTGTCGCAAAAGATCAGCCTGTCGTGCACCCAGATCGAAACCCTGAATGCGAGCACCGACAACATCGGCCACATTCTCGATGTGATCAAAGGCATCTCCCAGCAGACCAACCTGCTGGCGCTCAACGCGGCCATCGAAGCGGCCCGTGCCGGTGAAGCCGGACGCGGTTTCGCGGTGGTGGCGGACGAGGTGCGCAACCTCGCTCACCGCACCCAGGAATCGGCGGAAGAGATCCACAAGATGATCACCTCGCTGCAGGTCGGCTCCCGTGAAGCGGTGACCACCATGAACGCCAGTCAGGCGTCCAGCGAAGAGAGCGTTGAAGTGGCGAACCAGGCCGGTCTGCGTCTGGTCAGCGTGACCCAGCGCATCGGCGAAATCGACGGCATGAACCAGTCGGTGGCAGCGGCTACCGAAGAGCAGACTGCGGTGGTGGAAACCCTCAACGTCGACGTCAACCAGATCAACCTGCTGAACCAGCAGAGCGTGGCAAACCTCAATGAAACGTTGAAGGATTGCGATGCGTTGTCGCAGCAGGCCAACCGTTTGAAACAACTGGTCGACAGCTTCAAGATCTGATCGCTTGCGGTCAAAAAACAGCCCGCTGCGGAGTGATCCGCAGCGGGCTTTTTCATGCCTTACACAAACAGCTTCAGCACATTGCCCATCGCATCATCGGCGAACCCCTGCACGAAATCCTTGAACCCCGGCAGCGCCTCAGGGCCGCCGGAAGCCGGCTCGGCAATGATCGTCCAGGTCGCCCGCGACTTGCCCGCGCCCTGCGATTCCACATTCATCGCCGCCCACAGATTGGCCACGCCCAGCGTGTTGTAGATTGTGGTCCAGGTCATGCTCAGCGCTTGGTCGTCCCGGGAGTTGAGTTGCTCGACCACCACGTTGCCATCCTTGAAGAACTTCTTGCGCAAGGAAGACACGCCTTCACCGGTCATCTCGATGTGCGACAGGGCCGGAATGAAACGGTCGAAGCCGTCGAATTTGCCGACCACTGCCCACAATTGTTTGGCGTCCACCGGCACATCCACCGAAGACACGACGTGGCAGCCGTGAGGGTTCTTGATCAGGGTGTCGGGTTGAAGATTGCTCATGGTGTTGCTCCTTGGTGGTTGATTCAGATGAAGTTGATTTCTTTCAGGTAGTCGCAGCCGCGGCGCAGCAGCGCCGGGGATTTTTCCGGGTAGTGCGCGCCCATCTGCTGCACGCCGGCCTGGGCGTTGGCATGGCCGATCAGGGAGATGTCGCCGATGTCTTCCTCGAAGCCGTTGAGGTAGAAACCGAGCACGCCGAACAGCGCGTTGTCGGCATCGACCCGGCCCAGTTGCTGTTGCCAGTCGGCGACGCTGACCAGCGAAAATTCGCTGCCGGTTTCGCGGAATGACGCGACGTAGGCATCCCAGCTCAGGGGCTCCGGGTTATGCAGGTTGAACACCGCCCGTTCGGGCGAGTAACGGCTGGCGTGGAAGGCGATGAAACGGGCGAGAAAGTCCACCGGCATCAGGTCGAAATTCAACGCGAAGGCCGGCACCTGCCCGAGCTGGATCGAGCCCTTGAGCATCAGCATCAAACGGTTCTTGTGCGGCTGGCAGACGCCACTGAGGCTGTTGAAACTGATGTTGCCGGGCCGATACAGATTGACCCGCACCCCGCGTTCCCGCGCCCGTTCGAGGATGCGTTCACCGACCCATTTCGACAGGTTGTAGCCGTTGCGGATGTAGATCGGCGGCGTCGGTGCGGCGGGCAATTCCAGCACCCGGCCTGCGTCGTCGACAGTGCTGGAGGCCGACAGCGTCGAGACGAAATTGAAGACCTTCTTGCTGCGCCCTTCGCACAGTCGAAGCAGTTCGAAAATCGGCTCGACGTTGTCCGCCGCCAGCGACTCGTAGTCGAGGACGTGATTGACGTTGGCGGCGTTGTGCACCAGCGCGCCGAACTCCCGATCCAGTCGCTCGAAATCGCTATCGGCCAGGCCCAATTGCGGCCGGGTGATGTCGGCCGAATAGACCCGCACCCGACTCAGGTCCAGATGCTCCAGCCGGTTCTCTCGCAACGAATGGGCAAAGCGCTGCGCCGCCGTTTGCCCGCCGCCGTCGCGTACCAGGCACGCCACCTCGCTGGCGCCCCAACCCAACAACGCCTCGACGATGTGCACGCCGACAAAACTGTTGGCGCCGGTGACGATCACCTTGTGCACATCGCCCATGCGGCTGATCGGCAACGGCTCGATTGCCAGCGGTCGCTCGGCGTCGGCCATCGCCTGGGCGCTGAGTACCGCGCTGTCATCGGTGCCGCGCACCAGTGTGGCGAGCTTGGCGATGGTCGGCAGTTCGATGAAGCGGTTGATGGAGATGCTGCGGCCGAATTCCTCCCGCAGACGCAGGAGCATGCGCGACAGCAGAATCGAGTGACCACCGAGATTGAAGAAGCTTTCGTCAGTGGAAATGTCGCTGGTCGGCAGCTCCAGCAACTCGCCCCAGATCTCCAGCAGCAGCGCTTCGTCGGCGTTGGCCGGCAGGCATTTGGGGCCGCTGTCCTGCACGCTGACCGGCAGCTCCAGCAAGGCCTTACGGTCGACTTTACCGTTGGCGGCAAATGGCATGTTCGGCAGTTCCGTCCACGCTACCGGTTGCATGTAGTCGGGCAAAAACTGCTGGGCGTGTGCCTTCAGCGCATCACGGGCGGCGTCTGATTGTGGCTGGGCGAGGAACGCCAGAATCCGTCGCTGACTGTCGATCACCACGGCGATTTGCCGATACAGCTGACTCTCGCGCAGGCACCGTTCGATCTCTTCCGGCTCGACCCGGAAACCCCGGATCTTCACCTGATTGTCGCGGCGCCCACACAGCTCGATGCCGTCCTCGTCCCACTTGGCCATGTCGCCGCTGCGATAGGCGCGCAGACGCTGGCCGTCCGGCAACTCCAGGTTCAGATAGCGCTCCGCCGTCTGCTGTGGATTGTTCAGGTAACCCAGGCATACACCCGGGCCGACGATGAACAGTTCGCCTACCGTTTGCTCGGCCACCGGTTGTAGATCGTCATCGAGAATCAGCACCTGGCTGTTGGCGATCGGTCCGCCGAGGGTGCGATTGCTGTCACCCGGTTGCAGTTGCCGCGCGGTGATCAACACCGTGGCTTCGGTAGGGCCGTAGAGGTTGTGCAGCTTGCTCTGGCGCGTCAGCTGCTCGATCACAAACGGCTCGCAGACATCGCCGCCGGTCATGATCTGCCCGACGCTTTGCAGTTGCTCCAGCGGCAGGATGCTCAACAGCGCCGGCGGCAGGAACGCATGGGTCAGCTGCCGGCGGCGGATCAGCGCCACCAGTTGCAGCGGATCGCGGCGCTGGTTGTCGTCGGGCACCACCAGTTCCGCGCCTTCGAGCAAGGTCGGGAAGATGTCGATCAATGAAGAGTCAAAACTCAGCGACGAGAACTGCAACACCCGACTCTCGGCGTGCAACTGCACGTAATCGGCGTACCACGCGGTGAAGTGCGCAAGGTTCACCTGGCTGAGCAGCACACCCTTCGGATGCCCTGTAGTACCCGATGTGTAGAGCGCCATGCACGGCGCATCGAGCTCAGGCCGACGACGCATCAACGGCAACGACAGATCGGCGTCAGTGCTGTCGATGCGGCTGACATCCAGCCCCGGCATCGAAGCGCTCAGCGGATGTTCGCCGTCGTGCAGCAGCAACACCGCCCCGGCGTTTTCCAGAATGTACTGCTGGCGCTGAAGCGGATGGCTCGGCTCCAGCGGCAGGTACACCGCGCCGCTGCCGAGAATCGCCAGGATCGAAGCAAACAGCGCATCGCATTTCGGCAGGCAAATCCCCACCACCCACGGTTGCGGTTGTGTCTCCAGCATTGCCAGCAACCGTTGCTGGATCGCCCGGCTGTGATCATGCAACTGGCGATAGCTGATCGACTGCTCGGCGAGGTGCAGCGCCGGGCGCTCCGCATGCTCGATCAGACTCTGTTGCAGCCGCTCGATCACCGGAGTCTGTGCCTGTTGCAGCAACGGCGGGTTGGCCGTGGCGTTGAAGCGATGCACATAGGCCAGGCTGTCGAGAAACAGCAGGTTTTCCACCTGCTCGAAGTCCGGCGCACGGGCCGTCTCTGCGTGCTGGAAATACTCGGCATCGCGGGAGAAACGGCTGACCAATAGCGCTACTTCGTCCACCACTAGCGCCAGTGTTCGCTGGCGCAGGGCCTGGCCGTTGCCGGAGGACTCGTCGGCAATCGGCACGCGGCTCAGCAGTGTCGAGTTGCAGACGCAAAGGAGATCGAGCACCGGCAGTCCGCCGACGCCTGTTGCTCCAATTCCCAGACGCAAGGTCAGGTGCGGTGTCGCGCCGTGATCCTGTGGCGCAAGGCTGCCGTCATCAATCACCAGGTCCATCGACGGAGCCGCTTGCGTCAGCAATGCATGACCGTGTTGTTCGAGCTCCTGCGCCAGGTCGGTCAAGGCCTGGCTGCGGCCCATCAGCAAAATGTCGAGACGTCTCATGTCAGCCTCCTTGTCAAACCAGGTAGTCGCGCAGGGCGTGCTGGACGCACGGGGTGTCGAGCAGTGAGCTGTTGTGGAAAAACCGCACGATGTTGCCCACCAGCGGGTGGTGGCGATTGATCGGGAAGGCCAGCCCGGCCATCTCGTCTTTCAGTGCGCGGCGGGTTGCGTCGTTGACCGGCAAGGCATCGATCAGGCGCAGGTCGAATGACTTCTGGATGTCGTTGGTCAGGTAGTGGCCGATGAACACCGGCAGGATCTGCGCGATGCATTCGCGATCCGCGTCGCTCGCGGTGTGCCAGTAGATGCGCACCATCCGTGCCCAGAAACTCGAATGGCGACCCTCGTCGAGCAAGTGGTCGGCCATCAGCCCCTTGATCGACGGCTTGACCGTGTCGTCCCGGGCGAATGCCGCAACATCGCCGGTCACGGTGTTCTCGGCGATGGCGACGCAGATCAGCTCCACGGCGCTGCGCAGGTGCTCCGGGGCCAATTCGACGGCGGCCGGAATCGCCCGGCTCAGTTCGATTTCATTCGGCAACTCGATGGGCTCGATGCCGGTCATGGCCACGGTCTGCTGCATGAAATCCATCGCCACCAGCGCGTGGTAATCCTCGTCCACCACCACGGTCATGGCGTCGTAGCGACAGGCGAACGGGAAGGCCACGGCGAAGCGGTTCTTGGCGATGCTGCGGGCGGTCTTGTCGACGATCTCAGTCTCGAAAATCACCACGTCGTTGATGAATTTGTACAGCGTCTGCACCAGCGCAAAGTCCCGTTGCTCGGGGCATTCGCGCAGGAAGGTTTCACTGAGCACCAACGGCTGGCGACTGAGCGGGTAGATCAGCCGCGCGTCGTCCTCCAGCACGCGGCGCGGCCGGGTGCGGATGGTGGCGCGGCTTTCCCAGGCGTCGGCGAAGGATTGGTAGTCGGCGGCGTTCATTCGGCCACCTCCGCCAACGGCTCGCGCATGCTCAGGCGCAGGCCGTCCCACAGGGCGATGCGGCTTTCCACGGCGGCGACGGCGCTGGCGTAGACCTCGGCTTCACGCTGCGGATCGCCATCGACCAGTCGCTCCAACAGTTGCTCCGCTGCCGGGCCGTGGTCTTCGGAGTCGACTTCGATGTGTCGTTCCAGGTAGTAACGGAAGGTCGGCGCCTGTTCGACACCGATGCCCCAGGCATCGAGCATGCGCTGGAACATGGTCGGGATCACGCTCTCGCGGCCATGCAGGAAGGCGGCGGCGACGCTGTGCCCTGGCGCATGCAGCGCGGTGTGCAAGGTGTCGCGGACGAACTGCGCGGCGGCCGGGTCGACGTCGACACTTTGCAACGCAACGTCATAGCTCACGCCTTCCTGTTGCAGCGCGACGAAACGCTCCACCGCCGAGGTGCTCGCACCGACTTCGCGCATCGCATCCAGGTACAACTCGAAGTGACTGTAATGCCCGTGTGACAACCGATCGTCCGACTCTTCGCCGAGCACGATTTCATTGATCAGCCGCGCGGCGTGCGGATCGCGCGGCGGCAGCCACGGCAGACGGGTGCACGTCAGTTCCTGTTGCAGTCGTTTGGTCAGCGACATGAAGTCCCACACGGCAAATACGTGGGACTCCATGAAGCGTCGCAACACCGACAGCGAATCGATTTCGGAGAAGATCGGGTGAACGCTGAGTTCGGCTTTCTTTTGGGTGAGTTGTTCTTTAGTTGGCATGATGCGAGCCTCTGGCTTATAGGGATATAGGGACTTCTCAATCAATGGCTAACAACGTTGGATATAGTTTCCAGGCGAGCGATAGCCTCATTCGTTTCGATGAAAGTTAAAGTTTCATTGAAAGCCCAGGTACAACGGCATACCGCTGAAGGCGGCTGTGAACTGGGCAGTATTGCTGGGTCTCGCCGGTTTGTCGGTTCGCTGCAAAACCCGGCGTAGAAAAACTAATACATCGCAAAACAACTTAACAAGTATATTTTCAATTAATTTAAGTTGGCCGTTTTTCAAGTATGAGCGAGGCTGATAAAACTTTTAAGTTGAGTTTTATTTGGGCGTAGTTGCTCCTTTCGGCGTTTAAAGGCCAAAATTGAATAACAAGAGTGAATGCCTCACTCGAAGCAACTTTCTAATGAAGTAATTGAAATGATCTGAGGGGATGAAGTTGGCCTGATACGGCGGCGAATCTTCCTTTTCCCGTGACAAGGCTCCTTCCGTAGGTTCCTGGTGCGGAGACTGCTGCCGGGGCGGCGCGTCCCCGTTCTATAGTGGGTTGGCGATTCAAGGGTGCGCGTAAATCGGCGCCGCGGCTATCGTCGAAAATGACTTCCTTGCGGTGCAAATTCCGGGCTGTTCGAAGCAGGGGGGAGGTTAGAGCGCAGGCGCCGAAGTGCCACGGCAATTGAGCGTGACCGGCGTGGGGATTTGTAAGCGGGTTATTCGCCGGGGGAGCGGGGGCTCACCCGGGAGGGGACTTTCAGAGTGCCGCCTGGCGGCTTTTGGAGGCGGAGCTGGCCAGATAGCGAGTGATCACCTCGACACCCCGATTGAGGTGCTGCTCCAGAAGCATCACCGCCTGTTGGGTGTCGCGTTCTTTAACGGCCTGCAGCAGCGCCCGGTGATCGTCCTGGGACAGTTTGCCCAGGCCCATGGCCTCGAGGTTGAAACGCAGGAAGCGTTCCTCTTCATTCAAGCCATCCTCGACCAGCCGCAGCAGTCGGCCGTTCGGGGATTTGCAGTAAAGCGCCATGTGGAACAGACGGTTGAGCCGGCCGATCTCGGTGTAGTCGTGCTCGGTTTCCAGCTCTTCGATGTAGCCGGCGGCGCGATCGTGATCGGCAGGGGTCAGCAGCGGGATCGACTGGCGCAGCGCTTCGGATTCCAGCAGGATGCGCAGCTCATAGGTTTCGGTCGCGTCACCCTGAATCAGCGGCGCCACGACGGCCCCTTTGTGCGCAACCACGCTCAGCAGGCCCTGGGCTTCCAGCTGACGCAAGGCTTCGCGCACCGGCATGCGGCTGACGCCGAACAGATCCGCCAGGTCTTGCTGGCGCACGGCGGTGCCGCACGGCAGGCGACCATCGAGGATCGCCGAGCGCAGGGTTTCTTCGATGACCGAACGCGCCAGGTGCGCGGGAATCGGGCCTTCGACTTTGATGCTGTGGAGTGGCTTGGGCTTCTGGGTCACAACTGCACACCCTGTTGACGGCTGAATTTGGATCCAAAGGACACTAGTGATTGCTCTACAGGTTGTCAAACCGTGTAGAAGAACCCTGTCATATCTGAAGTTTAGCGCGCCAGCGATGATCTCAGGGTGCCATTGTTTTTTGCTGGACTAACCTTCACCATCAAACGCCTTTCTTCCCTGCCCTGGATGCCTTGCATTGGCGGTACGTTTCGCGATCCCTCGGATTGTGCGCTGGCTTGCCTGCGCGCTGCTGCTGGCCGGCGCCATGCTGGGCGGTCTGCATGCCGATTGGGATTTTTCTGCGATCAGTCGCAAGGCTACGGCGTTGTACGGCCCTCTGGGCGCCGGACAGCAACGGATTGATGCCTGGCAGAATCTGCTGGCCACGCAGAAGCAGGTCAGCGAAATGGAAAAGCTCAAAGTGGTGAACCTGTTTTTCAACAAACAGATGCGCTACGTCGAAGATATCGACCTGTGGGGTGAAGTCGATTATTGGGAAACCCCCATCGAAGCCTTGTGGAAAGGTGCCGGCGATTGCGAAGACTATGCGATCGCCAAGTATTTCAGCCTGCGCCATCTGGGGGTGGCCAGTGACAAGTTACGCATCACCTACGTCAAGGCCTTGCGCCAGAACCGCGCGCACATGGTCCTGACTTACTATTCCAGCCCTGACGCCATGCCACTGGTGCTCGACAGCCTGATCGACCCGATCAAGCCGGCGTCCGAGCGAACCGATTTGCTGCCGGTCTACTCTTTCAATGCCGAAGGTCTGTACCTGCCGGGAGCGAAGGGCAACAAGAAGGTCGGCGACACCAAACGTCTGTCACGCTGGCAGGATGTGTTGAAGAAAATGCAGGCCGAAGGATTCCCGGTCGAGACGACTAACTAGGAGCACGCGCTCAGATGTCCTTGTTCAAACAGCTGTTGATCGCTATCTGTCTGTTCCTGGTGGTCGCCTTCACCGGCAGCTTCATGGTCAGTCTGGAAAGCTCGCGCACCCAGTACGTCAATCAGTTGCGCTCCCACGCCCAGGACGCCGCCACGGCGCTGGCGCTGTCGCTGACGCCGAATATCGACGACCCGGCGATGGTCGAGCTGCTGGTCAGTTCGATCTTCGACAGCGGTTACTACTCGAGCATCCGCGTGGTCGATCTGAAGACCGATCAGACCATCGTCGAGCGCAACGGCATTCCGGCGGTCACCAACGTGCCGGACTGGTTCGTCAAACTGATCGGTCTGGAGCCGGCCGGTGGCGATGCGCTGGTCAGCCGTGGCTGGGAGCAGGCGGCGCGGGTCGAGGTGGTCAGCCACCCGATGTTCGCCCTGGCCAAACTCTGGCAGAGCGCCCTGGGCAGTCTTGGCTGGCTGCTGGTCTGCGGCGCGGTGAGTGCGGTGCTCGGCGCGCTGTTGCTGCGTCGGCAACTGAGGCCGCTGGATTACATGGTCAAGCAGTCCCACGCCATCGCCCGTCGCGAGTTCCTCAGCCTGCCGGACCTGCCGCGCACGCCTGAACTGCGTCGCGTAGTGCTGGCCATGAACCAGATGGTCGAGAAGCTCAAGGCGCTGTTCCAGGAGCAGGCCGAACGCAGTGAAAAACTGCGCACCGAGTCCTATCAGGACAACCTCACGGGGCTGGCCAACCGGCGCTATTTCGAGATGCAACTGAACGCCCGGGTGAGCAACCCGGAGCAGGCCAGCTCCGGTTATCTGCTGTTGTTGCGGGTCAAGGACCTGGCCGGGCTGAACCAGCGCCTCGGCGGTCAGCGCACCGATGAATTGCTCAAAGCAGTTGGCGAGCAACTGTCCCGCGAGTGCGCCAAATACCCGGAAACCCAGAATCTCGTCACACGTATTCGCGGCGGTGAATTCGCCGTGCTGGCGCCGGGGCTGACGCGGGAAGAAGCGCTGCAACTGGCGCAAAGCCTCGACAGTGCGCTGAGCAGCCTGCATGCGACAGGCGCCACCGACGTGGCGGCCGTGGCCTCCATCGGCCTCGCACCGTTCGCCCACGGCGATTCGCCGCAAGCGGTGCTCAGCCTCGGCGATCAGGCACTGGCCCAGGCCGAAGGTCAGGGCGAGCAGAACTGGGCCTGCCTCGATCAGAGCCTGGTGGCGGACGTCGGTGACGATCACCACGCCTGGCATCGCCTGCTCGATCAGGCCCTGAGCCAGCGGCGTTTCGAGCTGTTCTTCCAGCCGGTAGTGGCGGCGCAGGACACGCAACTGGTGCTGCATTACAAGGTGCTGTCACGCTTGCTCGACGAGCAGGGCCAGACCATTCCCGCCGGACGCTTCCTGCCGTGGCTGGAGCGCTTTGGCTGGACCGCGCGGCTGGACCGACTGATGCTCGAGCGGGTGCTGGAGCAAATGGCCGGCCATGAAAAATCCCTGGCGCTGAACCTGTCGTCGGCGACCCTGGCCGACCCACAGGCGCTGAACAAAGTCTTCGAGATTCTGCGCTCGCACTCCAATCTGGGGCCGCGTCTGACCCTGGAAATCGGCGAGGAGCAATTGCCGGAACAAGCGGTGCTGGAACAGTTGACTCGCCGCCTGCGCGAACTCGGTTTCTCCCTGAGCCTGCAACGCTTCGGCGGGCGCTTCAGCATGATCGGCAACCTGGCGCGATTGGGGCTGGCGTACTTGAAGATCGATGGCAGCTACATTCGGGCGATCGATCAGGAAAGTGACAAACGTCTGTTCATCGAGGCGATCCAGCGTGCGGCGCACAGCATCGATCTGCCGTTGATTGCCGAGCGGGTCGAGACGGAAGGGGAATTGTCGGTGATTCGCGAGATGGGCTTGTACGGGGTTCAGGGACAGCTCTTCGGTGAGCCAAAACCCTGGTGATGAATTGTCCGTTCCCACGCATAGCGTGGGCACGGACAGTACAAAAAGATCAGATCAACCCGGTCTCTTCATCATCGATCAACTGACTCAACCCGCCCAGCGCTTCCCGGGCCTGGGTACGGTCCATCAACTTGGCCTGGGCCGCCGGCGGCAGGTCGGTGACGCGGATCACGCCTTTGCTGGTCAGCACCTGAATCAGGTCGTCGAGTACCCGGATCATTTCCAGGTCGCTCTGCTTGAGCTGCTTGAGGCTGTTTTCCACCGCGGCGTTGGCAAACCAGGCCTGGATTTCATGGTGGTCGGCCGGCAGCGTTTCCGTGGCCTCGGCCCAGGCGGCAGCTTCCACGCGAACCAACTGACCCTGCGCATCGCGTTGCACGTAAAACATTGAGCATCCCTCAGAAATGAACCCGCGTCATGCTGTCAGCAGCATAGCCAACTGCGCGCGAGTATGCGGTGCGCCGACGAAATCGTCACCGGGGTGATGGGCGCAAACGTGACGGCCGCCCCATTGGGGCGGCCGTTTTGTTCACGCATCAGCTGTTGTTGTGGTCGACCTTGATGGTCGGATCGCTGCCGGCAATCAGGTTGTGAATGTTGGCAGTGGACCAGTTGTTGCCTTCCAGTTTGATCGTCACGTCCGGTGTGGCGGCTGCGGCATCACCCGAGTTGAACTTGCCGCCCGAGCTGACTTGCAGCGACGACACGCCGTCGACCGTGGTGATCTTAAGGAAGTTGTCGATGGTGCTGCCGGTCTCGCCCTGCAACAGATCACGCAGGTCGATGCGGTCGCCTTCGCTGGCCTTGAAGTCCTTGATCACTTCGTTGCCGGTGTCGCCTGCCTTCCAGACGAAGGTGTCGGCACCGGAACCACCGATCAGGATGTCGTTGCCCGGGCCACCGATCAGCGTGTCGTTGCCGGTACCGCCGAGCAGGATGTCATTGCCCTTGCCGCCGTCGAGCAGGTCGTTGCCACCCGAGCCGAACAGGATGTCATTGCCCGCGCCGCCCAGCAGCGTGTCGTTGCCGTCATGGGCACCGGACACATCGAACGCCTGATAGTGCTCGGTGATGTACTGGTGCACGTTGCTGGTGGTGACTTTGCTGACATCGACGCCGGTCTGCTGCGCGACGAACGCCTGCATCGCCTGGTAACCCTCGCCGGCAATGCCGTTGAAGCTCACCAGATCGCCGAACAGGATGTCGTTGCCGTCGCCGCCGCTGACGGTGTCGTTGCCCGGCATCGTCGCCTCGGTGTGGCCGATGATCGAGTTGGCCAGATCCTTGGGATCGATGTTGGTCTGCGGGTTGTGATCGCTGTCGTAAGGTTTCAGATCGTTGAGGCTGACGCCGCTGTTGATACCGATGGCCTCGACGTTCGACAGCCCGCTGAGCAGCGCGAAGCCGCTGTTGGCGTTGTCGGTGGTGGCCGACGTGGTGCTGTTGCCGCTACCCGCCAGGCTCGACAGCTCATAGGTGCCGTCGCCCTGGGCGTGGATGGTGCCGAGGCTGTTCCAGCTCCAGTTGCCGTTCTTCAGCGTTTGCAAGACCACGGCGCCGGCAGTGTTGATGCTCAGGTAGTGGGTGCTGTCGATGTAGGTGCTGAAGCTGTCGCCCAGTTTGTAGTTGCTGGTCTTCACCACGTCGTCGAGCTTCACGTTGCCGTACAGCGTCGGGTTGGTCTGCTCGCCGCTCTGGTAGTAGGTCGGCTGGCCGTCGGTGATGAAGTACGTGAGGTTCTTCGCCCCGGTGTTGGCCAGCGCTTCAGTGCTCTGGAAGAAGTTGGCCGTGGCTTTGAACACGTCTTCATAGTTGGTGCCGCCGCCGGAGGTCATCGAGTCCAGCACGGCTTTGAGCAAGGTCAGCGCATTCGGGTCGTTGAGGTTCACCGACACCGACTTGTTGACCTGGGTATCGAAGTCCACCAGGAAGATGTTCACCGTGCCCGAGTTGTTGCCCATGCTCTGCTTGAGGGTGTTGAACACCGACGTCAGCGAGTCCTTGGCGGCGTTGATCGACGAGGCGCTCATGCTGCCGGAGCTGTCGACCATGAACGCGATGTTGTAGTTGGTGCCCGGCACCACGGTCAGGCCGCCGATGTCGGCGACCATGATGTCGTTGCCGTCGGTACCGGTGAAGGTGTCGTCACCCGAGGTGGCGACCACTGCGTTGTAGACCGCCGGCACCACGGTGACCGGAATGGTCGCGGTGGTGCTGGCCGAGCCGCCTACGGCCTCGGTGGAGGTCGAGGTCACGGTCAGGTTGAACTGGCCGTTGTAGTAGGTCGGCGGGGTCACGGTCAGGGTGCCGAGGTTCCAGCCGGTGACGTTGGCGTCGCCGCTGGTGGCGGTCACGGTGAAACTGTGGCCTGCGCCGTCGCTGAGGACCGAACCGACCGGTGCACCGCTGATCTTGATGCTCAGGGTTTCCGAGCCGTCGGTGTCGGTCAGCGCGGTGCTGATCGACGACAGTTTCACGGTGGTGCCTTCGGCGCCGGTGTTGAGTTTGTAGCCGTCGTAATAGCCTTCGCCGTTGCTGCCGTGCAGGTCGGACACTGTCACGCCTGCGTTCACCAGATCCGTCACGCCGGTGTAGATCGGCACGCTGGCACTGCTCAGATCGATCGGCGTGCTGCCGTTGACCGACAGGTTGACGTCGTAGCTGCCCGGACCGCTCTGGTTGTGGTGGTAGATGTCCAGGGTGTAGTAGCCGCTGGTGGTCGGGGTGAACGAACCGTTGAGGTTGCCGCCCGCGCCCCACGTCGTGGACGCCACGCTCTTGCCGCCGATGGTCACCAGCAGGCTGTCATCGCCAGTACCGGTGAAGGTGTAGGTCTTGCCGGCTTCCAGATAGATCAGGCCCGAAGTCTTCGATGCGGTGCCGGCGGTCACGCTGCCGTCGGATTGCACGTTGGTCACGGTGCCGCTGGAGTTCGGTGTGCCGGCGCCGTCGATCACGTTTTTCAGCGTGGTCGAATTCGCGCCGCTGCCGTCGGTGCCCAGGCCCGACAGGCCGGTCCAGACTTCCTTGATCAACCCGGTGGACTTCACGCTGTTATCGGCAACCGACAGGGTCGGTGCATCCGCCACTGGCGTGATGTCGATCTTGATGGTGCCGGTGTTGCCCAGCAATTGGCCGTCGGTTGGCTGGAACTTGATCTGTGCGTAGTCAGCCTGGTTGTTGCCCAGACCGGTGCCGCCGTAACCGTTCACGCCCGACTCGTTGGCATCCGGCATGAAGCGCAGCTTGCCGGCGTCGATGTCGGCCTTGCTGAAGGTCTGGTTGGTGGCGACGTCTTTCCAGGTCGAACCGTCCAGATACTGCAGTTTGCCTTCGCCCGGCAGCTGGGTGATTTTCACGCCCAGGCTCGAGGCCGGGCTGTCCACGTCGCTGACGCCGAAGGTCGACCAGCCGAGAATCAGCGGGGTGTCTTCGGTACCGGTGACATTGACCGGAGCGGCGACCGGCGCGTCGTTGACCGCCACCACATTGACCGTGGTGGTGGCGACGTTGGAGTAGTTGCCGCCATCGGTCACGGTCACGGTGATGATCCGTGGCACGGTGCTCGGGTCTTCACTGCTGTTGGTGAAGCTGATGTTCTTGATCTGCTGCATGTAGTCGGCCAGCGTCGCATTGCCCGACAGGGTCAGCGTGATCGTGCCGTTGGTGCTGTTGGCATTGATGGTGATGCCGTTGACGCTGTTGCCCAGATTCAGCGCATCGCCGTCCTGACGGTTGGTCAGCACGATGGTGGCGCCGGTCAGCATGGTGCTGTCCGGGTCGGTGATCTTGATATCGGTGTCGGCAATCGACACACCCGCGCCCGGGGTGTTCTCGGTGAAGGTCACCTTGTAGTCGGCCCCGGTGGCGCCGCTGGAGTTGTTGGCGTCGAGGTCGATGACCGGTGGCGCATCGTTGTCGATGATCGAGGTGCTGACGCTGCCGTTGGTGCTGCTGACGGCGAGGTTCTCGAAGTTGCCGCCGGTGGCCGAGTCGATCTTGACCACGAAGTTCTCGGTGCCTTCGGTGATCTTGTCGTCGATGGTCGCAACGTTGAAGGTCGCTGTGCTTGCACCGGCCGGGATCTTCACGGTGTACACACCGGTGAAGTCCGAACCGTCGGCGGCGGTGCCGCTGTAGACGATTTTCAGGGTCACTTCGGTTTGCGCCGGGTGGGTCAGGCTGACGGTGTAGCTGGCGGTCTGGCCTTCGGTCACCGAGGTGCTGCCGGTAATGCTGACGGTCGTGGTGTCGATGGTGTCGGTGACGCTGGTCACCGCTGGTGTATTGCTGGTCACCAGATTCTCGAAGTTGCCACCGGTGGCGTTGGTGATCGAGGCCTGCACGTTGCCAGCGTCCTTGTAGACGTCATCGGCTGGCGCAGGAACGGTCACGGTGCCGGTGGTCTTGCCGGCGTCGATGGTGATCACGGCGCCGTTCGACAGGGTCACGGTCACTGGCGAGCCAGCGGCGTTGGTCAGTGTTGCGGTGTAAGTGATCGAGCCACCCTCGGCCACGGTGCCGGTCGCGGTGAGCGACAGGTTGGTGGTGTCGATGGTGTCGGTGACCGTAGTCGAAACCGGCGTCTTGTCGGCCACGAGGTTTTCGTAGTTGCCGCCAGAAACGTTGGTGATCGAGTTGGTCAGCGGTGCATGGCCGGTCAGCGCGTCGTTCGGCGCGGTGGTGGTCACGGTGCCGGTGGTCTTGCCGATGTCGATCGTGATCGACTGGCCGTTGGACAGGGTCACGGTCACTGGCGAACCGGTTACAGGCGCACCCACGGTCGCGGTGTAGACAACGTTGCCACCTTCGGCCGCCGTTGTGGTCGCAGTCAGCTTCACAGTGGTGGTGTCGATGGTGTCGGTGACGCTGGTCACCGCTGGCGTGGTGCTGGTGACCAGGTTCTCGAAGTTGCCACCGCTGGCGTTGGTGATCGTGGCCTGCACGTTGCCGGCATCTTTGTAGACGTCATCGGCTGGCGCAGGAACGGTCACGGTGCCGGTGGTCTTGCCGGCGTCGATGGTGATCACGGCGCCGTTCGACAGGGTCACGGTCACTGGCGAGCCAGCGGCGTTGGTCAGCGTTGCGGTGTAAGTAATCGAGCCACCCTCGGCCACGGTGCCGGTCGCGGTGAGCGACAGGTTGGTGGTGTCGATGGTGTCGGTGACCGTAGTCGAAACCGGGGTTTTATCGGCCACGAGGTTTTCGTAGTTGCCGCCAGAAACGTTGGTGATCGCGTTGGTCAGCGGTGCATGACCGGTCAACGCATCGTTAGGCGCGGTGGTGGTCACGGTGCCAGTGGTTTTACCGATGTCGATCGTGATGGTCTGGCCATTGGACAGGGTCACAGTCACTGGCGAGCCGGTCACCGGTGCGCCGACAGTCGCGGTGTAGACAACGCTGCCACCCTCGGCCGCCGTTGTGGTCGCGGTCAGCTTCACAGTGGTGGTGTCGATGGTGTCGGTGACGCTGGTCACCGCTGGTGTGTTGCTGGTCACCAGGTTTTCGAAGTTGCCGCCCGTGGCGTTGGTGATCGTGGCCTGGACAGTGCCGGCGTCCTTGTAGACGTCATCGGCTGGCGCAGGAACGGTCACGGTGCCGGTGGTTTTACCCGCCTCGATGGTGATCACGGCGCCATTGCTCAACGTTACGGTCACCGGAGTGCCGGCAGCGTTGGTCAGTGTGGCGGTGTAGATGATCGAACCACCTTCGGCAACCGAATTGGTAGCACTCAGGGACAGGTTGGTGGTGTCGACAGTGTCGGTCACGGTGGTGCTGACCGGTGTCTTGTCGGCCACCAGATTTTCGTAGTTGCCACCGGTTACGCCGGTGATCGCATTGGTCAGCGGTGCATGACCATTCAACACGTCGTTAGGCGCAGTGGTGGTGACAGTGCCGGTGGTCTTGCCGACTTCGATGGTGATCGACTGACCGTTCGACAGGGTCACAGTCACTGGCGAGCCAGTCACCGGGGCGCCCACGGTCGCGGTGTAGGTGACAGTGCCACCTTCGGCTGCCGTCGTGGTCGCGGTCAGCTTCACGGTCGTGGTGTCGATGGTGTCGGTGACGCTGGTGACGGCTGGTGTGTTGCTGGTCACCAGGTTTTCGAAGCTGCCACCGCTGGCGTTGGTGATCGTGGCCTGCACGTTGCCGGCGTCTTTGTAGACGTCATCGGCTGGCGCAGGAACGGTCACGGTGCCAGTGGTTTTGCCGGCTTCGATAGTGATCACCGCGCCGTTGCTCAGGGTCACGGTCACTGGCGAGCCAGCGGCGTTGGTCAGGGTCGCGGTGTAGGTGATCGAGCCGCCTTCGGCCACGGTGCCGGTCGCGCTGAGCGACAGGTTGGTGGTGTCGATGGTGTCGGTGACGGTGGTCGAAACCGGGGTTTTATCGGCGACCAGGTTCTCGTAGTTGCCACCGGTCACGTTGGTGATCGCGTTGGTCAGCGGCGCGTGGCCGGTCAACACATCGTTCGGTGCGGTGGTGGTCACGGTGCCGGTGGTCTTGCCGACTTCGATGGTGATGCTCTGGCCATTCGACAGGGTCACCGTGACGGGTGAACCGGTCACAGGGGCGCCGACAGTCGCGGTGTAAGTGACCGTGCCGCCTTCAGCCACGCTGGTGGTGGCGGTCAGTTTCACGTTCGTGGTGTCGATGGTGTCAGTGACGCTGGTCACCGCTGGCGTGGTGCTGGTCACCAGGTTTTCGAAGTTGCCGCCGGTGGCGTTGCTGATCGTGGCCTGGACAGTGCCGGCATCTTTGTAGACGTCGTCGGCCGGTGCAGGAACGGTCACGGTGCCGGTGGTTTTGCCGGCTTCGATGGTGATCACGGCGCCGTTGCTCAAGGTCACGGTCACCGGAGTGCCCGCAGCGTTGGTCAATGTGGCGGTGTAGATAATCGAACCGCCCTCGGCGACCGAATTGGTGGCGCTGAGGGTCAGGTTGGTGGTGTCGACGGTGTCGGTGACCGTGGTCGAAACCGGGGTCTTGTCGGCTACGAGGTTTTCGTAGTTGCCGCCGGTTACGCCGGTGATCGCGTTGGTCAACGGCGCGTGACCGGTCAACGCATCGTTTGGTGCGGTGGTGGTGACGGTGCCGGTGGTCTTGCCGACTTCGATGGTGATCGACTGACCATTGGACAGGGTCACAGTGACTGGCGAACCGGTCACAGGTGCGCCAACAGTCGCGGTGTAAGTAACGGTTCCGCCTTCAGCCGCCGACTCGGTCGCGGTGAGTTTCACCGTGGTGGTGTCGATGGTGTCGGTGACCTGGGTCACGGCCGGTACGGTGCTTGGCACCAGGTTCTCGAAGTTGCCGCCCGTGGCGTTGGTGATCGTGGCCTGGACAGTGCCGGCGTCTTTGTAGACGTCATCTGCCGGAGCCGCAACGGTTACGGTGCCGGTGGTCTTGCCGGCTTCGATGGTAATCACGGCGCCGTTCGACAAGGTCACGGTGACTGGCGAGCCAGCAGCGTTGGTCAGGGTCGCGGTGTAGATGATCGAACCACCCTCGGCGACCGAATTGGTGGCGCTGAGGGTCAGGTTGGTGGTGTCGACGGTGTCGGTGACCGTGGTCGAAACCGGGGTCTTGTCGGCTACGAGGTTTTCGTAGTTGCCGCCCGTCACGCCGGTGATCGCGTTGGTCAACGGCGCGTGACCGGTCAACGCATCGTTCGGTGCGGTGGTGGTGACGGTGCCGGTGGTCTTGCCGACTTCGATGGTGATCGACTGACCGTTCGACAGAGTTACGGTCACTGGCGAACCGGTCACCGGGGCACCCACGGTTGCGGTGTAAGTGACGGTGCCGCCTTCAGCCGCCGACTCGGTCGCGGTGAGTTTCACCGTGGTGGTGTCGATGGTATCGGTGACCTGAGTCACAGCCGGAACGGTGCTTGGCACCAGGTTCTCGAAGTTGCCGCCCGTGGCCGTCGAAATGGTCGCTTCGACTTTGCCGGCGTCCTTGTAGACGTCATCGGCCGGAGCCGCAACGGTTACGGTGCCGGTGGTCTTGCCGGCTTCGATGGTGATCACGGCGCCATTCGACAGGGTAACGGTCACCGGAGTGCCGGCCGGGTTGGTCAGCGTGGCGGTGTAGACGATCGAGCCGCCTTCGGCCACGGAGCCAGTGGCGCTCAGGGTCAGATTGGTGGTGTCGACGGTATCAGTGACGGTGGTCGAAACCGGTGTCTTGTCGGCCACCAGATTCTCGTAGTTGCCACCCGTCACGCCGGTGATCGCGTTGCTCAGCGGCGCGTGGCCATTGAGCGCATCGTTCGGCGCAGTGGTGGTCACGGTACCGGTGGTTTTACCCACTTCAATCGTGATGCTCTGACCGTTGGCCAAAGTGACAACCACAGGCGAGCCGGTGACTGGCGCGCCAACCGTCGCGGTGTAAGTGACGGTGCCGCCTTCAGCGGCCGTTTCGGAAGCAGTCAGCTTCACCGTCGTCGTATCGATGGTGTCGGTGACTTCCGTTACGGCTGGAACGGTGCTCGGAACGAGGTTCTCGAAGTTGCCACCGGTTGCATCCTTGATGGTGACTTCGACCTTGCCGGCGTCTTTGTAGACGTCGTCGGCTGGAGCGGCAACGGTCACGGTGCCCGTGGTCTTGCCGGCTTCGATGGTGATGACGGCGCCGTTCGACAGGGTCACGGTCAGCGGCGTGCCGGCCGGGTTGGTCAAGGTGGCGGTGTAAACGATCGAGCCACCCTCGGCCACGGTGCCGGTCGCGGTCAGCGACAGGTTGGTGGTGTCGACGGTGTCAGTCACGGTGGTGTTGACCGGGGTTTTGTCAGCTACGAGGTTTTCGTAGTTGCCGCCCGTCACGTCGGTGATCGCGTTGGTCAGCGGCGCGTGGCCGGTCAGCGCATCGTTCGGTGCGGTGGTGGTGACGGTGCCGGTGGTTTTGCCTACTTCGATGGTGATCGACTGACCGTTGGCCAGGGTCACGGTCACTGGCGAGCCAGTCACAGGCGCGCCAACAGTCGCGGTGTAAGTGACAGTGCCACCTTCAGCCGCCGACTCGGTCGCGGTGAGTTTCACCGTGGTGGTGTCGATGGTGTCGGTGACCTGGGTTACGGCCGGAACGGTGCTTGGCACCAGGTTCTCGAAGTTACCGCCCGTGGCCGTCGAAATGGTTGCTTCGACTTTACCCGCATCTTTGTAGACGTCATCGGCTGGCGCAGGAACGGTCACGGTGCCAGTGGTCTTACCGGCTTCGATGGTGATCACCGCGCCGTTCGACAGGGTCACGGTCACCGGCGTACCAGCCGGGTTGGTCAAGGTCGCGGTGTAGACGATCGAACCACCCTCGGCCACGGAGCCAGTGGCGCTCAGGGTCAGGTTGGTAGTGTCGACGGTGTCAGTCACGGTGGTGCTGACTGGCGTCTTGTCGGCCACGAGGTTCTCGTAATTGCCGCCCGTCACGCCAGTGATCGCGTTGGTCAGCGGCGCGTGGCCGTTGAGTGCATCGTTCGGCGCGGTGGTGGTGACGGTGCCGGTGGTCTTGCCGACTTCGATGGTGATCGACTGACCGTTGGCCAGGTTCACAGTAACCGGCGAGCCAGTCACAGGCGCACCCACAGTCGCGGTGTAAGTGACAGTGCCGCCTTCAGCCGCCGACTCGGTCGCGGTGAGTTTCACCGTGGTGGTGTCGATGGTGTCGGTGACGTTGGTCACGGCTGGAACGGTGCTTGGCACCAGGTTCTCGAAACCGCCACCGGTGGCGGTCGAAATGGTTGCCTCGACTTTGCCGGCATCCTTGTACACATCGTCTGCAGGAGCCGGAACGGTCACGGTGCCAGTGGTCTTGCCGGCTTCGATGGTGATCACCGCGCCGTTCGACAGGGTCACGGTCACCGGCGTACCAGCCGGGTTGGTCAGGGTGGCGGTGTAGACAATCGAGCCACCCTCGGCGACCGAATCGGTGGCCGTCAGGTTCAGGTTGGTCGTGTCGACGGTGTCCGACACCGAGGTGTTTGCCGGTTTGCTGTCGACCGCCAGGTTTTCGTAGTTGCCGCCGGTGGCCTTGTCGATGGTCACGCTCAGCGAGCTGCCGCCAGCCAGCGGGCTGTTCGGCGCGACGAAGTTCACGGTGCCGGTGGTCTCGCCGACGGCGATGGTGATGGTCTGGCCGTTGGACAGGGTCACGACGACCGGCGAGCCGGTCACGGGCGCCGTCACGGTCGCGGTGTAGACCACGGTTTCGCCTTCGGCGACGTTGGCGGTAGCGGTCAGCGACACGGTGGACGTGTCGATGGTGTCATTGACGGTGGTGACCGCCGGGGTGGTGCTGGTGACCAGGTTTTCGAAGTCGCCACCGGTCGCGCCCTTGATGGTCGTTTCGACGGTGCCGGCGTCCTTGTAGACGTCGTCCTTCGGTGCATCGACGGTCACGGTGCCGGTGGTTTTGCCGGCCTCGATGGTGATCACGGCGCCGTTGCTCAACGTCACGGTCACCGGGGTGCCGGCGGCGTTGGTCAGGGTCGCGGTGTAGGTGATCTGGCCACCTTCGTTGACTGCCGGCGTCGCGCTCAGGGTCAGGTTGGTGGTGTCGACGGTGTCGGTCACGGTGGTGCTGACCGGTGTCTTGTCGGCTACGAGGTTCTCGTAGTTGCCGCCGCTCACGCCAGTGATCGAGTTGGTCAGCGGTTCGTGACCGTTGAGTGCGTCGTTCGGTGCGGTGGTGGTCACGGTACCGGTGGTTTTGCCGACTTCGATGGTGATCGACTGACCGTTGGCCAGGGTCACGGTGACCGGCGAGCCAGTCACAGGTGCGCCAACAGTCGCGGTGTAAGTGACGGTGCCGCCTTCAGCCGCCGACTCGGTCGCGGTCAGTTTGACGGTCGAGGTGTCGATGGTATCGGTCACTTCGGTGACGGCCGGAACGGTGCTTGGCACCAGGTTCTCGAAGTTGCCGCCGGTGGCGGTCGAAATGGTTGCTTCGACTTTGCCTGCATCTTTGTAGACGTCATCGGCCGGTGCCGGAACGCTGACGGTGCCGGTAGTTTTGCCGGCCTCGATGGTGATCACGGCACCGTTCGACAGGGTCACGGTCACCGGGGTGCCGGCCGGATTGGTCAGGGTCGCGGTGTAAATGATCGAACCACCCTCGGCCACCGAGCCAGTGGCGCTCAGGGTCAGGTTGGTGGTGTCGACGGTGTCGGTCACGGTGGTGCTGACCGGGGTTTTGTCAGCCACGAGGTTTTCGTAGTTGCCACCGGAAACGTCGGTGATCGCGTTTGTCAGCGGTGCATGGCCGTTCAGCGCGTCGTTAGGTGCTGTGGTGGTGACGGTGCCGGTGGTTTTGCCGACTTCGATGGTGATCGACTGTCCGTTGGACAGGGTCACAGTCACAGGCGAACCGGTGACAGGCGCGCCGACGGTGGCGGTGTAAGTGACGGTGCCGCCTTCAGCTGCCGATTCAGTCGCGGTCAGTTTGACCGTGGTGGTGTCGATGGTGTCGGTCACTTCGGTGACGGCCGGAACGGTGCTTGGCACCAGGTTCTCGAAGTTGCCGCCGGTGGCGGTCGAAATGGTTGCTTCGACTTTGCCTGCATCTTTGTAGACGTCATCGGCCGGTGCCGGAACGCTTACGGTACCCGTGGTTTTGCCCGCTTCGATGGTGATGACGGCGCCGTTGCTCAACGTCACGGTCACCGGCGTACCGGCCGGGTTGGTCAGGGTGGCGGTGTAGACGATCGAACCGCCTTCAGCCACAGATCCGGTAGCGCTCAGCGTCAGGTTGGTAGTGTCGACGGTGTCGGTGACAGTAGTCGAAACAGGGGTTTTGTCAGCAACCAGATTCTCGTAATTGCCGCCGCTGACGCCAGTGATCGAGTTGCTCAGTGGCTCGTGACCGTTCAACGCATCGTTCGGCGCGGTGGTGGTGACGGTGCCAGTGGTCTTGCCCACTTCGATGGTGATCGACTGACCGTTGGCCAAGGTCACGGTGACCGGCGAACCAGTCACGGGTGCACCCACGGTCGCGGTGTAGGTGACGGTGCCACCTTCAGCAGCGGATTCGGTCGCGGTCAGTTTGACCGTGGTGGTGTCGATGGTGTCAGTGACTTCAGTGACGGCCGGAACGGTGCTTGGCACCAGGTTCTCGAAGTTGCCGCCGGAAGCGTCCTTGATGGTGACTTCGACTTTGCCGGCGTCTTTGTAGACGTCATCGGCAGGGGCCGGAACGGTCACGGTGCCGGTGGTTTTACCCGCTTCGATGGTGATGACGGAGCCGTTGCTCAACGTCACGGTCACCGGCGTGCCGGCCGGGTTGGTCAGGGTCGCGGTGTAAACAATCGAGCCGCCCTCGGCTACTGAACCAGTGGCGCTCAGGGTCAGATTGGTGGTGTCGACGGTATCGGTAACAGTGGTCGAAACCGGGGTCTTGTCAGCTACGAGGTTCTCGTAGTTACCGCCGGTCACGCCAGTAATCGAGTTGCTCAGCGGTTCATGACCGTTCAACGCATCGTTCGGCGCGGTGGTGGTGACGGTACCGGTGGTTTTGCCGACTTCGATGGTGATGGTCTGGCCGTTGGCGAGGGTCACGGTCACAGGCGAACCGGTGACGGGGGCGCCAACGGTTGCGGTGTAGGTGACGGTGCCACCTTCGGCTACAGATGTATCGGCGCTCAACTTCACGGTCGAGGTGTCGATGGTATCGGTCACTTCGGTGACGGCCGGAACAGTGCTTGGCACCAGGTTTTCGAAGTTGCCGCCGGAAGCGTCCTTGATGGTCACTTCGACTTTGCCGGCGTCCTTGTAGACGTCATCGGCCGGAGCCGGAACGGTCACGGTGCCCGTGGTCTTGCCAGCTTCGATGGTGATGACGGAGCCATTGCTCAACGTCACGGTCACCGGAGTGCCGGCCGGATTGGTCAGGGTCGCGGTGTAGACGATCGAACCGCCCTCGGCCACGGAGCCAGTCGCGGTCAGCGAGAGATTGGTGGTGTCGACGGTATCGGTGACGGTGGTGCTGACCGGCGTCTTGTCGGCCACGAGGTTTTCGTAGTTGCCGCCGCTCACGCCAGTGATCGAGTTGCTCAGTGGCTCATGACCGTTCAACGCATCGTTCGGCGCGGTGGTGGTCACGGTGCCGGTGGTCTTGCCGACTTCGATGGTGATCGACTGACCATTGGCCAGGGTCACGGTGACTGGTGAACCGGTCACTGGCGCGCCCACTGTGGCGGTGTAGGTGACGGTGCCGCCTTCAGCAGCGGATTCGGTTGCGGTCAGCTTCACCGTGGTGGTGTCGATGGTATCGGTGACGTCGGTGACGGCTGGAACGGTGCTCGGCACCAGGTTCTCGAAGTTGCCGCCGGACGCGTCCTTGATGGTCACTTCGACTTTGCCGGCGTCCTTGTAGACGTCATCGGCCGGAGCCGGAACGGTTACGGTACCCGTGGTCTTGCCCGCTTCGATGGTGATGACGGAGCCGTTGCTCAACGTCACGGTTACCGGGGTGCCCGCCGGATTGGTCAGGGTCGCGGTGTAAACAATCGAACCGCCCTCGGCCACGGAGCCAGTCGCGGTCAGCGTCAGGTTGGTGGTGTCGACAGTATCGGTCACGGTGGTGCTGACCGGAGTCTTGTCGGCCACGAGGTTTTCGTAGTTGCCGCCAGTCACGCCAGTGATCGAGTTGCTCAGTGGCTCATGACCGTTCAATGCATCGTTCGGTGCCGTGGTGGTCACGGTACCGGTGGTCTTGCCGACTTCGATGGTGATGGTCTGGCCATTGGCCAAAGTGACAGTCACTGGCGAGCCGGTCACAGGCGCACCAACGGTCGCGGTGTAGGTGACAGTGCCACCTTCAGCAGCGGTTTCGGAAGCGGTCAGCTTCACGGTCGTCGTGTCGATGGTGTCGGTGACTTCGGTGACGGCCGGAACGGTGCTTGGCACCAGGTTCTCGAAGTTGCCGCCGGAAGCGTCCTTGATGGTCACTTCGACTTTGCCGGCGTCCTTGTAGACGTCATCAGCCGGTGCCGGAACCGTCACGGTGCCCGTGGTCTTGCCCGCTTCAATGGTGATCACCGAGCCATTGCTCAGGGTCACGGTCACCGGCGTACCGGCCGGGTTGGTCAATGTAGCGGTGTAAACGATCGAACCACCCTCGGCCACGGAGCCAGTGGCGCTCAAGGTCAGGTTGGTGGTGTCGACGGTATCGGTCACGGTGGTGCTGACCGGCGTTTTGTCAGCCACGAGGTTTTCGTAGTTGCCACCGGAAACGCCGGTGATCGAGTTGCTCAGCGGCGCCTGGCCGGTCAGCACATCGTTTGGCGCCGTGGTGGTCACGGTGCCGGTGGTCTTGCCGACTTCGATGGTGATGGTCTGGCCGTTGGCCAAAGTGACAGTCACTGGCGAGCCGGTGACCGGTGCACTCACCGTGGCGGTGTAGGTGACAGTGCCGCCTTCCGCGACCGACGTATCAGCCGTCAGTTTGACGGTCGAAGTGTCGATGGTATCGGTGACTTCGGTGACGGCCGGAACGGTGCTTGGCACCAGATTCTCGAAGTTGCCGCCGGAAGCGTCCTTGATGGTGACTTCGACCTTGCCGGCATCTTTGTAGACGTCATCGGCTGGCGCAGGAACCGTTACGGTGCCAGTTGTTTTACCGGCCTCGATGGTGATGACGGAGCCGTTGCTCAACGTCACGGTCACCGGCGTGCCTGCGGGGTTGGTCAGGGTTGCGGTGTAGACGATCGAACCGCCCTCAGCCACAGAGCCGGTAGCGCTCAGGGTCAGGTTGGTGGTGTCGACGGTATCGGTCACGGTGGTGCTGACCGGGGTCTTGTCGGCCACGAGGTTCTCGTAGTTGCCGCCCGTTACGCCAGTGATCGAGTTGCTCAGTGGCTCATGACCGTTCAACGCATCGTTCGGCGCGGTGGTGGTCACGGTACCGGTGGTTTTGCCGACTTCGATGGTGATGGTCTGGCCGTTGGCCAAAGTGACGGTGACCGGCGAACCGGTCACTGGCGCGCCCACCGTAGCGGTATAAGTGACAGTACCGCCTTCAGCCGCCGACTCGGTCGCGGTCAGTTTTACCGTAGTGGTATCGATGGTGTCGGTGACTTCGGTGACGGCCGGAACGGTGCTCGGCACCAGGTTCTCGAAATTGCCGCCAGTGGTACCGGTAATGCTGACTTCAACTTTGCCCGCATCCTTGTAAACGTCATCGGCTGGCGCCGGAACGGTCACAGTGCCAGTGGTTTTGCCCGCTTCAATGGTGATGACGGAGCCGTTGCTCAACGTCACGGTCACCGGGGTGCCGGCCGGATTGGTCAGGGTCGCGGTGTAGACGATCGAACCGCCTTCAGCCACGGAACCGGTGGCGCTCAGCGACAGGTTGGTGGTGTCGATAGAGTCGGTGACCGTGGTGGTCGCCGGTGTCGTGTTCGGTACCAGGTTTTCGAAGTTGCCGCCGGTAGCGCCGGTAATCGTGGTGCTGACGGTGCCGCCGTTGTTGTAGACGTCATTCGGTGCGGTCGGCACGTTGACGCTGCCGCTGGTCTTGCCGGCTTCGATGGTGATGGTCGAGCCGTTCGACAGGGTGACGGTCACCGGCGTCTGTGCCGGGTTGGTCACGGTCGCGGTGTAGGTGATCTGGCCGCCTTCGACCACGGTGCCGGTAGCTGTCAGGGTCAAACCGGTGGTGTCGATCGAGTCCACAATCGTGGTGACGGCCGGCGTCGGGTTCGGCACCAGGTTTTCGAAGTTACCGCCGGTTGCGCCCGTAATCGTGGTAGTGACGGTGCTGCCGTTGTTATAGACGTCATTCGGCGCGGTCGGCACGTTGACGGTACCGGTGGTCTGGCCGGCGCCGATGGTGATGGTCGAGCCGTTGGACAGGGTGACGGTGACCGGTGTCTGCGCCGGGTTGGTCAGGGTCGCGGTGTAGGTGATCTGGCCACCTTCGGTGACGCTGTTGCCCGCCGTCAGGGTGACGGTGGTGGTGTCGATGGTGTCGGTGACCTGGGTCACGGCCGGGGTGGTCGGCACGGTGACGGTAATGCCGTTGCCACCGGTGGTGCCGGTGACGGTCACGTTGATCTGGGTCGGGTCGTTGTAGACCGTGTCGTTCGGTGCCAGTGGCACGTTGACGGTGCCCGTGGTGGAGCCTGCCGGAATCACGATCACCGAGCCGTTGGACAAGGTGATGGTCAGGTCGGTCAGCGGCGCCTGGGTCAGGGTCGCCGTGTACACCAGCACGCCGCCGGCTTCAGTGATGGTCGGCGTGGCGCTGAGGCTCAGGGTCGAGTCGCGCAGGGCGTTGGTGGTGGTATCGGTGGTCTGGCCACCGGTGATGTTCTGGGCGGCCTGGCCGGCGGAATTGATGCCCGCGGTCGGGAAGCCGATGGTCGGGTCGACACGGCCTGCGGTCGCGTCGAGCATCACGAAACTGTGGCCGCCACCGGCAGCACCGCCCGTGCCTGCGGCGCTCGGGCCGGCAGCGGTAGCTTCAAGGGCGGTGGTCGGGTCAGCGCCGGCGGCGATGGCTTGTTGCAGTTCTGCAACGGACGGCGCGGCTTGCGCAGTGGCCTCGGCCAGATCGGTGCTGGAGTCCGGAGTGCTGGCGCTCCACTGCGTGTCGCGGCCCAGGTCCAGGGTGCGGCCATCGGCCAGTTCCAGGGACACCGCGCCGGAAACGCCGGTATCGACCTGATCACCGACGAACAAGCGGTCGCCTTCAACGAGTACGCGACGGACGCCCTCTGGGGACACCACGAAAACCTGACCGACAATGCTTTTGACGATGGCAACAACACTGCTCATTGAAGACTCTCCGGGTGTCACGTTCAGTTGACTTCCATAGACCTGATGGCTTTCTGCGCCGATTCAGTCTGGACGTACTTTTAAAAAAATGTGAATCAAGTTTGACGCTGATCTTCGTCAATATTTTGGCTAGATTCTTTCGCTATTAAGTTTATGCCAAACTATTGACCTTCTGGGAGCCATCCTAAACAATCGCCCCAGTAATGTCACATTGATATTTATGCGGCGACCTGCCTTCAGCGTGTGATCCAGTTCCGGTTTTAAACTTTCCGACATACGGTCATTCCGGTTGCCATCTTCCGACGCAGCTCGCCATTTTGCTGTGATTCAAGACAAGAAGTTCTGGGAAATCTTTACCATGCGTTCGCACCTGCTCAAGGCTCTACCCTTCGCTCTCGCCGCCTCTTTTGCACAAGCACAATCCTTACCGGAAGCCATGCAACAGGCACTGGATGTCCATCCGGAAATCCAGGCAGGGGTCAACAGTCGATTGGCTGCGGATTATCAGTTAAAGGCTGCCAAAGGTGGATACCTGCCCAAGGTCGATCTGCTCGGCGGTTATGGCCGTGAAGGCACCGACAGCGTCACCACCCGTGCCAACGGCGGCGGCAATCACTGGGAATCCCTGAACCGCGGCGAGTCGAGTGTGCGCCTGTCGCAAATGGTTTTTGACGGTTTTGCGACGTCCAGCGAAGTCGGGCGTCAACAAGCCACCGTCAACTCCCGCGCCTACTCCTTGCTGGGCACCTCCGAACGCACCGCGCTGACCGTGGCCCAGGTTTACCTGGACGTGTTGACCCGTCGCGAATTCGTGCGTCTGGCCGAGGAAAACCTCAAGAGCCACCAGCGTATCTACGACCAGATCCAGTTGCGCACCCAGCGCGGCGTCGGCAGCGGTGCCGACCTCGACCAGGCCGAAGCGCGGATGGCCCAGGCCCGCAACAATCTGCTGACCGAGCAGACCAACCTCGCCGACTCGGAAACCAACTTCCTCAGCGCCGTCGGCCAGATGCCCGATCAACTGGAGCGTCCGGCGCCGTTCATGGCGATGATGCCGGCCAACCTTAATGAAGCGCGCCAGCAGATGCTGGAAAACAGCCCGATCCTGCGCTCGGCCGAATCCGACATCGCTGCTGCCGAGAAGCAGTACGAAACCGCCAAGTCGACCTTCTACCCACGCTTCGACGCCGAACTGGGCCGCACCGCCGACAACGACCTCGACGGCCAGAACGGTCACAACAATGAATGGCAGGCGATGCTGCGCATGCGCTTCAACCTGTACTCCGGTGGCAGCAACAAGGCGGATCTGGAATCCAAGTCCTACCTGTCGAACCAGGCGCTGGACATCCGCAACAACGCCCTGCGTCAGTTGAACGAAGAACTGGGCCTGGCCTGGAACGCCTTGAACAACGCCAATGCCCAGGTGCCGATCGCTCAGCAGTACGTTGATCACAGCACCTCGGTACGCACCGCTTACCAGCGTCAGTTCAGCCTCGGCGAACGAACCCTGCTGGATTTGCTCGACAGTGAAAACGAACTGTTCACCGCTTCGCGCCGTCTGGCCGAGATCAAAAACATTCAGTTATTTACTCAGTACCGAATCAAGGCGACCATGGGCGAGTTGCTCAAGAGCCAGGGAGTGGTCGCACCGATGGCATCCGTTGTGCAGAACGACGTGAAGCCCAAGGTCCAACTGCCCGGGATGAATTGAGTTGTCCCTTTTCAACTGTTAAAGAGTGTCGAGCGTGGAATCAGAAGTCAGTCGAGTTCATCTCAGTCATGATCCACGCGCGTTGCACGACGATCCGTTACTGGATGGTCTGCTTGCCCTTTGCATGCTGCACCAGAAACCCGCCAGCGCGGCGATGCTGACCACCGGTCTGCCGCTGCCCAAGCAACGCCTGAGTGTCGAGCTGCTGCCCCGTGCGGCGGCGCGCGCCGGGCTGCAGGGGCGGGTGCTGCAACGCAAGCTGGAAGAGATTCCAGCCATCGCCATGCCGGCGCTGTTGCTGCTCAAGGATGGTCGCAGCGCTGTCCTGCTCGGCTGGCAGGGTGAGAACGAAGCCCGGGTGTTGCTCAGCGAAACCGACGGCGGCGAGTCCCTCGTCAACCGTGAGCTGCTGGCCGACGACTACCTCGGCAAAGTGTTCTTCGCCCAACCCCAGCACAAATTCGACGTCAACCATGGCACGCTGATCCCGCGTGCACGCTCGTGGTTCCGCGACACCCTCAAGCGCTCGCGCTGGCTGTACGTCGACGCCATCGCCGCCAGTTTCCTGATCAACATCATCGCCATGGCCGCGCCGCTGTTCGTGATGAACGTCTACGACCGCGTGGTGCCGAACCAGGCCGAAGCGACCCTGTGGGTCCTCGCGCTGGGCATCACTGGTGCCTACATTTTCGACCTGATCCTCAAGAGCCTGCGCAGCCTGTGCCTGGATCTGGCCGGCAAGAAAACCGACCTGATCATCTCCGCCACGCTGTTCGAACGCATTGTCGGCATGGCCATGAAATACCGCCCGGCGCGGGTCGGCAGCTTTGCCCAGAACATCCATGAGTTCCAGAGCCTGCGCGACTTCCTCGCCTCGCTGACCCTGACCAGCCTGATCGACCTGCCGTTCACCCTCCTGATCTTCATCGTCATCGCGATTCTCGGCGGGCATCTGGTGTGGATTCCGGTGCTGGCCTTCCCGATTGCGCTGCTGATCGGCTACGCACTGCAAAAACCGCTGGTGGCAACCATGGAGCGCACCATGGCGCTGGGCGCCGAGCGTCAGTCGAGCCTGATCGAAACCCTCGCCGGCCTCGACGCGGTGAAGGTCAACAACGCCGAAAGCGAACGCCAGTATCAGTGGGAGCAAACCATCGGCACCCTCAGCCGTCTCGAGCTGCGGGTGAAAATGCTCTCCGGCCTGGCAATGAACATCACCCTGCTGATCCAGCAACTGGCCGGGGTGATCATGATCGTCTTCGGCGTGTACCAGATCATCGCCGGCAACCTGAGCATGGGCGGCCTGATCGCCTGCTACATGCTCAGTGGCCGCGCACTGAGCCCGCTGGCGTCGCTGTCCGGTCTGCTGACTCGTTACCAGCAGGCGCGGGTGACCATGACCTCGGTCGACCAGATGATGGAGCTGCCGCAGGAGCGCAATTTCGAAGAGCGCCCGCTGAGCCGCAAGGTGCTGCAAGGTGCCATTGAATGCCGTCAGCTCAACTTCACCTACCCGGATCAACAGAACCCGGCGCTGAAAAACATCAACCTGGTGATCCGTCCCGGCGAGAAGATCGGCATCATCGGCCGCAGCGGCTCGGGCAAGAGCTCGCTGGCCAAACTGCTGGTCGGCCTGTATCAGCCGGACGACGGCGCGTTGCTGGTGGACGGCGTCGATATCCGCCAGATCGACGTCAGCGAGTTGCGCTACAACATCGGCTACGTGCCGCAGGACATCCAGCTGCTGGCCGGCACCCTGCGTGACAACCTGATTTCCGGCGCCCGTTACGTCGAGGACGAGCTGGTGCTGCAAGCCGCCGAACTGGCCGGCGTGCATGAATTCGCCCGCCTGCATCCGCAGGGTTATGAACTGCAAGTCGGCGAGCGCGGGCAGAACCTGTCCGGCGGCCAGCGGCAGAACGTCGCCCTGGCCCGGGCGCTGTTGCTCAACCCGCCGATCCTGCTGCTCGACGAACCGACCAGCGCCATGGACAACACTGGCGAAGAACGCCTCAAGCAACGCCTGGCTGCAGTCGTTGAAAACAAGACCGTGGTGCTGGTGACGCACCGGGCGTCGCTGCTGTCGCTGGTGGATCGTCTGCTGGTGATCGACCGCGGGCAGATTCTCGCCGATGGCCCGAAAGCCGCCGTGATGGAAGCGTTGAAGAAGGGGCAGATCAGTGTTGCTTAAATCGGGTTTCAAGGATTCGATCCGTCGCTACTTCAAAGGCTCTGCCTCGCTGCAGGGCCAGCCGCTGCCGGAGGTCAACAAGGCCTTGATCGAGGACGCACCGCGTGTGGTGCGGCTGACGATCTGGGCGATCATCGGTTTCTTCGTGTTCCTGATGCTGTGGGCCAATTTCGCCGTCATCGACGAAGTGACCAAGGGCGACGGCAAGGCGATTCCATCGTCGAAGATCCAGAAAATCCAGAACCTCGAGGGCGGTATCGTCTCCGAGCTGTTCGTCAAGGAAGGCCAGATTGTCGAAGCCGGCGCACCGCTGGTTCGCCTGGACGACACGCGATTCGCTTCCAACGTCGGCGAAACCGAAGCCGATCGCTTGTCGATGCTGCTGCGGGTCGAGCGCCTGAGCGCCGAAGTCGATGACCGTCCGCTGAATTTCCCGGAGGACGTGCTCAAAGCCGTGCCGGGTCAGGCCAAGAGCGAAGAATCGCTGTACGTCAGCCGTCGTCAGCAATTGCACGATGAAGTCGGCGGCTTGCAGGAGCAGTTGATCCAGCGTCAGCAAGAACTGCGCGAGTTCACCTCGAAGCAGGCGCAGTACCGCCAGCAACTCGGCCTGCAACGCCAGGAAATCAACATGTCCGAGCCGCTCGTGGCCCAGGGCGCGGTGTCGCCGGTGGAAGTGCTGCGACTCAAGCGTGCCGAAGTGGAAACCCGTGGTCAGCTCGACGCCACCACACTGGCGATCCCGCGTGCCGAATCGGCGATCAAGGAAGTGCAGCGCAAGATCGACGAAACTCGCGGCAAATTCCGCAGCGAAGCCCTGACTCAGCTCAACGAGGCCCGCACCGACCTGAACAAGGCCCAGGCCACCGGCAAGGCGCTGGAAGACCGGGTCAGCCGGACGCTCGTCACCTCGCCGGTGCGCGGCATCGTCAACAAGATGCTGGTCAACACCATCGGCGGCGTGATCCAGCCGGGCAGCGATTTGCTGGAAATCGTGCCGCTGGATGACACCTTGCTGGTCGAAGCGAAGATCCGTCCGCAGGACATCGCGTTCCTGCATCCGGGCCAGGAAGCCACGGTGAAATTCACCGCGTATGACTACACCATCTACGGTGGTCTGAAGGCCAAGCTCGAGCAAATCGGTGCCGACACCATCACCGACGAAGACAAGAAAACCACCTACTACATCATCAAGCTGCGCACCGATCGCAGCCATCTCGGCACTGACGAGAAGCCGTTGCTGATCATCCCGGGGATGGTGGCGTCGGTGGATATCATCACCGGCAAGAAGACCGTGCTGAGCTACCTGCTCAAACCGATCATCCGGGCTCGGGCCGAGGCGCTGCACGAACGGTAAATCTTCACGGACGCCTTCGCGGGACTCGCGAAGGCGTCCGTCGCAACAACACATCCCGTCCAGAAGTGACACAAATGGTCACTCACCATCCAGTCCATTCCTAAGCAATTGCCATATCGTTATTCGCTAACGGTATTTAAATTACGCTTCTTATAGCTATAAAGTCGACCTCCTGCGTACCTGCCGACCAATCGGCGCGCCGCACGACACGAACCCACACGCAATCCAGCGTGAGTTTCTGATCGACGCGCGCGCCCTTGAGCGTGCCATGCGTGGGAGATTGATTGATGTCCGCAGCTACTGCTACCCCAAGCGCCGCGACTGTCGCGCCGCAAACCTTCGAGATCCGCCCGTTCAGCGGTGCCGTCGGCGCCGAAATCATCGGCCTCGACCTGACCCGTCCAGTCAACGACCAGGATTTCGTCCGCATTCACCGCGCGCACCTCGATCACCACGTGGTGGTGTTCCGCGACCAGCGCATCACCCCGCAACAGCAGATCGACTTCAGCCGCCGCTTCGGCGTGTTGCAGATCCATGTGCTCAAGCAGTTCCTGCTGGCCAATCACCCGGAAATCCTCATCGTTTCCAACATCGTCGAGAACGGCCAGAACATCGGCCTCGGTGATGCCGGCAAATTCTGGCACTCGGACCTCTCCTATAAAGAGCTGCCGAGCCTCGGCTCGATGCTGCACGCCCAGGAGCTGCCGTCCGAAGGCGGCGACACCCTGTTCGCCGACATGCACAAAGCCTGGGACAGCCTGCCCGACGCGCTGCGCAAAGCCGTCGAAGGCCGTTCGGCCGCGCATTCCTACACCGCGCGTTACAGCGAAACCAAATTCGAAGGCAACTGGCGCCCGACCCTGACCCCGGAGCAATTGGCCCAGGTCGCCGAGGTCGTGCACCCGGTGGTCCGCACCCACCCGGAAAACGGCCGCAAGGCGTTGTTCGTCAGCGAAGGCTTCACCACCCGCATCGTCGGCCTGCCGGAGGACGAGAGCAAACAACTGCTCGACGAGCTCTACGCCCACAGCGTGCTGCCGCAGAACATCTATCGCCATCAATGGCAGCCCCACGACCTGGTGTTCTGGGACAACCGTTCGCTGATCCACCTTGCCGCCGGTTGCCCTGCGCACCTGCGCCGCAAGTTGTATCGCACCACCATCCAGGGCGACGCGCCTTTCTGATTTGCCGGAGATCCGATCATGTCCAAACGTCTTCCATTTGCGCCGCTGGCGGCGGCCATCGGCCTCGGTTTCAGCCTGATCGCCGGCAGCCTGGTGGCGCCGACCGTGGCCCACGCCGAAGGTGAAATCCGCATCGCCGAACAGTTCGGCATTGTCTATTTATTGCTCAATGTGGTGCGCGATCAGGGACTGATCGAGAAGTACGGCAAGCAGGAAGGGCTCGACATCAAGGTCGACTGGACTCAGTTGTCGGGTGGCGCGGCGGTCAATGATGCGCTGCTTTCCGGTTCCATCGACATTGCCGGCGCTGGCGTCGGGCCGTTGCTGACCATCTGGGATCGCACCCATGGCAAGCAGAACGTCAAGGCCGTGGCCTCGCTGGGCAACTTCCCGTATTACCTCGTCAGCAACAATCCAAAGGTCAAGACCATCGCCGACTTCACCGAGAAGGATCGCATCGCGGTGCCGGCGGTCGGGGTGTCGGTGCAGTCGCGTTTCCTGCAATACGCGGCCGCCAAGCAGTGGGGCGATAAGGAATTCAATCGCCTCGACAAGTACACCATCGCCGTCCCGCACCCGGACGCCACCGCTGCGTTGATCGCCGGCGGCACCGAGCTGACCGGGCATTTCTCTAATCCGCCATTCCAGGATCAGGCGCTGCAGAACCCGAACGTGCACGTGGTGCTCAACTCCTATGACGTGCTCGGGCCGAACTCGCCGACCGTGCTGTTTGCCACCGAGAAATTCCGCAACGACAACCCGAAGACCTACAAGGCGTTCGTTGAAGCCCTGACTGAAGCCGCGCAATTTGCGCAGAACGATAAAGGCGCGGCGGCGGACACCTATATCCGCGTGACCAAGGCCAAGATCGACCGCGCCGAACTGCTGAAAATCATCGACAACCCGCAGTTCGAATTCAGCGTCACGCCGAAAAACACCTACCCGCTGGCCGAATTCCTCTATCGCGTCGGCGCGATCAAGAACAAACCTGAATCGTGGAAGGACTACTTCTTCCAGGACGCCAAACCGCTGCAAGGGAGCTGATCGACATGAACGCCCCCTTGCAAGGCCACGCGGCCAGCAACCCGATCGCCACGGCGCAGGCGCTGTTGGCGGTCGACCAGGTCAGCCTCGAATACCGCACGCCGCAACGCGTCGTGCGTGCTACCCACCAAGTCAGTTTCGAAGTCGATCAACAGGACCGCTTCGTGTTGCTCGGCCCGTCCGGCTGCGGCAAGTCGACATTGCTCAAAGCCGTCGCCGGGTTCATTGCGCCGTGCGAGGGCGAGATCCGTCTGCAAGGCCAGCGCGTCGACGCGCCGGGGCCGGACCGGATCGTGGTGTTTCAGGAGTTCGATCAACTGCCACCGTGGAAAACCGTCAAACAGAACGTGATGTTTCCGCTGCTGGCCTCGCGCACCTTGAAGAAAAAGGAAGCCGAGGAGCGCGCCCTGCATTATCTGGAAAAAGTCGGTCTGGCGGCGTTCGCCGATGCCTATCCGCACACCTTGTCCGGCGGCATGAAGGCGCGGGTGGCGATTGCCCGGGCGCTGGCGATGCAGCCGAAAATCCTGCTGATGGACGAGCCATTCGCTGCGCTGGATGCCCTGACCCGGCGCAAGATGCAGGAGGAATTGCTGCTGCTCTGGGAGGAGGTGCGTTTCACCTTGCTGTTCGTCACTCACTCGATTGAAGAAGCGCTGGTGGTCGGCAATCGCATCCTGCTGCTGTCGCCGCATCCGGGGCGGGTGAGGGCGGAAGTGCACAGTCATCAATACGATCTGCAAAGCCTCGGCGGCGTGGCGTTCCAGGAATCGGCGCGGCGCATTCATCGGCTGCTGTTCGATGAAGGGCAGTCGCCGGAAACCGAGCGCGAGCACGATTTCAACGACATTCGCATCGCTTATTGAGCCACCCGGAGGATCGCCCGATGAGCCATTCATCATCCGTACGTCAAGAATTCGAAATTGATTTGCAGCCGCTGACCAGCGTCCCGGTGGAGCGCGAACTACCGCTGGGCCAGCGCCTGTGGCAGCAGGGCTGGCTGCGCAAAAGCGTGATCCTGATTCTGCTCGCGGTGCTCTGGGAAGTGGTGGCCCGCGTGCAGAACAATGATCTGTTGCTGCCGAGCTTTTTGCAGACCAGTCATGCGCTGTACGACGGCCTGCTCAGCGGCGAACTACTGGGCAAGGTGTGGATCTCGCTGATGGTGCTGCTCAAGGGTTACCTGATTGGCATCGTCCTGGCCTTCGCCCTGACCACGCTGGCGGTTTCGACCCAATTCGGCCGGGACCTGCTGAGTACCCTGACTTCGATGTTCAACCCGTTGCCGGCGATTGCGCTGTTGCCGCTGGCGTTGCTGTGGTTCGGCCTGGGCCAGAACAGCCTGATTTTCGTGCTGGTGCATTCGGTGTTGTGGGCGCTGGCGCTGAATACTTACGCCGGGTTTCTCGGCGTCTCGGAAACCCTGCGCATGGCGGGGCGCAACTACGGTTTGAAGGGCATGCGCTTTGTGCTGTTCATCCTGATTCCGGCGGCGCTGCCGTCGATCCTCGCCGGTCTGAAAATCGGCTGGGCCTTCGCCTGGCGTACCCTGATCGCCGCCGAACTGGTGTTCGGTGCCACCAGCGGCAAGGGTGGCCTGGGCTGGTACATCTTCCAGAACCGCAACGAGCTGTATACCGACAAGGTGTTTGCCGGTCTGGCTGTGGTGATCCTCATCGGTCTGCTGGTGGAGAACCTGGTGTTCGACACGCTGGAGCGGGTGACGGTGAAACGCTGGGGAATGCAGCGCTGATTTTCTGATCTGCTAGCATTGCGTGCGAATCAATCCTGATCGGTCACGAGTGCTCAGCATGCAACTCCCGGACATGAACCTGTTGGTCGCCCTCGACGCCTTGCTCGACGAGGGCAGCGTGGTCGGCGCCGCGCGGCGGATGAACCTCAGCCCGGCAGCCATGAGCCGTACGCTGACGCGAATCCGCGAAGCCATTGGTGATCCGATTCTGGTGCGTGCCGGCCGGGGTCTGGTGCCGACGCCCAAGGCGCTGGAACTGCGCGAACAGGTGCGCGATGTGGTCGAGCAGGCGGCGCTGCTGTTTCGCTCGGCCGATGCGGTGGAACTAGGCACCCTGCGTCGGCGCTTCAGTATTCGCGCCAACGATTTTTTCGTCGGCGTGTACGGCGGCAAGCTGTTCGACACCTTGGATCAACTGGCGCCGCACTGTGAATTGCGCTTCGTTCCCGAGGGTGACGGCGACGATGAAGCCTTGCGCGAAGGGCGAATCGACCTGAGTGTCAGCAACACGCGTCCGGTGACCCCGGAAGTCAAAGTGCAGAACCTGTTTTCCACCCACTTCGTCGGTCTGGTGCGCGAGGATCATCCGCTGCTGGATGGCGAAATTACCGCCGAACGCTATGCCGGGTTTTCCCACATCAGCATGTCCCGCCGGGGCATCGCCCGTGGGCCTATCGACACCGCCTTGAATGCCTTGGGGCTGGAGCGGCGAGTCGCGGTGATCGCGCCAAGTTTCCACGCGGCGATGTTCGCCCTGCCGGACTCCGACCTGATCCTGCCGGTGCCCAAGGAAGCGCTGCTCAGCGTGCGGCGACTGGGATTGAAGCTGCGCTCGTTCGACCTGCCGATCCCGTTGCCGACGCTGATGCTGACCCAGGCCTGGCACCCGCGTTTCGACAAGGACCCGGCCCACCGCTGGCTGCGGGAAACCCTCAAGACCTGCTGCGACGAAACCTGGCTGGCGGCGCAGCCCTGACGATTGCGTCTGACGCACTTATAAGCTGTCAACAAGTCAATTTTCGTCAGTTCTAAGCCTTACTAAGATGCTCCGGTATTTTTCCCTCCGGAGTTTGCCTGCATGACATCCCTGACGGTTACGGCGCCGATTGCCGCTGCCGCTCCGATGGCCGCCGCGCCCCCGGTGTTCGGGGCCCGGATCATCATTGGCCTGGTCGGCGTACTGCTGGCGGTGCTGGTGTCGGGCCTCAACGAGATGGTGACCAAGGTCGCCTTGGCCGACATTCGCGGCGCCCTGAGCATCGGCTACGACGAAGGCACCTGGCTGGTCGCCAGCTATACCGCGACTTCGGTGGCGGCCATGGCGTTCGCGCCGTGGTGCTCGGTGACCTTTTCTCTGCGTCGCTTCACCCTGTGCGCCATCGGCGTGTTCACCCTGCTCGGGGTGCTCTGTCCGTTCGCCCCGAACTACGAAAGCCTGCTGCTGATGCGCATCCTGCAAGGCCTGGCCGGCGGCGCGTTGCCGCCGATGCTGATGACGGTGGCCCTGCGGTTTCTGCCGGCCAATATCAAACTGTACGGCCTTGCCGGTTACGCCCTCACCGCGACGTTTGGCCCGGGTCTCGGTACGCCGCTGGCCGGGTTGTGGACCGAGTACGCCGGTTGGCAGTGGACGTTCTGGCAAATCATCGTGCCGTGCCTGATCGCCATGGCCGCTGTCGCGTACGGCCTGCCGCAGGATCCGCTGCGTCTGGAGCGCTTCAAGTCGTTCAACTGGAAAGGCCTGTTGCTGGGGTTTCCGGCGATCTGCATGTTGGTGATCGGTCTGTTGCAGGGCAATCGTCTGGACTGGTTCGAGTCGAACCTGATCTGCGGTTTGCTCGGCGCTGGTTCACTGTTGCTGGTGGCGTTCCTGATCAATGAATGGTCGCAGCCGATTCCGTTTTTCAAGTTGCAGATGCTCGGCATCCGCAACCTGTCGTTTGCGCTGATGACGCTGGCCGGGGTGCTGGTGGTTTTGCTGGCGGTGGTGCTGATTCCATCGAGTTATCTGGCTCAGGTGCAGGGTTACCGGCCGGTGCAGACCGCGCCGATCATGTTGCTCGCGGCGTTGCCGCAACTGATCGCGCTGCCGCTGGTGGCGGCGTTGTGCAACCTGCGTTGGGTTGATTGTCGCTGGGTGCTCGGCATCGGCTTGAGCATGTTGACGCTGTCGTGCCTGGGTGGCTCGCAGCTGACCTCGGAATGGATTCGCGACGATTTCTACGTCCTGCAATGGCTGCAGATTTTCGGCCAGCCGATGGCGGTGCTGCCATTGCTGATGCTGTCGACCGGCAGCATCCAGCCGCAGGACGGGCCGTTCGCGTCGGCGTGGTTCAACACCGTTAAAGGCCTGGCAGCGGTGGTCGCCACCGGGGCCATCGAGGCGCTGACCACTTCGCGCCTGCATTTTCACTCGACGATGCTGGTCGATCGCCTCGGCAACTCGCCGCTGGCTGCGAGCAACGACCCGGGCCTCGCCCATCGCCTGCACGAACAGGCCGTGGTGCTGACTTCTTCGGATCTTTATCTGTGCATGGCTGGCGTCGCGGTGGCGCTGATCCTGCTGATTTTCTGGCTGCCGACGCGGATCTTTCCGCCTCGCGCGCCGACCTGACTGGAACAGAAGGTTTTTATGACGACTCAAGCAAAGCAAAAACTCGCGGTGGCTGTGGCCGCAGCGCTGGCGGTCGGTGTGTTGGTGTATCTGGCGATGCCGGGCCTGTTCGGCAAGCGCACTCAGCAGAACACCAACGACGCGTTCGTCTCTGCCGATTTCACCCTGGTGGTGCCGCGTGTGGCGGGGTTCATCAAAGAGGTGTTGGTGGAAGACAACCAACAGGTCAAGGCCGGGCAGTTGCTGGCGCTGATTGATGACCGAGACCTGCGTGTCGCCGCCGAAGCCGCCGATGCGCACACCGTGGTCGCCCGCGCTCAATTGCAAAACGCCAAGGCCACGCTGGAGCGGCAGACCTCGGTGATCGCTCAGGCGCAGGCGTCGGTGGTTTCGGCCAAGGCTGAAATGGCCTTCGCCCAGCAGGAATTGAACCGCTACAACCACTTGGCCGGCGTCGGCGCGGGCACTGTGCAGAACGCGCAGCAGGCACGCACCCGGATCGATCAGGCTTCTGCGCGGCTGGACACGGCCACGGCAAAACTGGCCGCGGAACGCAAACAGGTCGAGATTCTGACGGCGCAGCGCGATGCCGCCGAAGGCAGTCTGAAACAGGCACAGGCGGCGCTGGAAATCGCCAGTTTCGAGCTGTCCTACACGCGCATCACCGCGCCTCAGGACGGCATGATCGGCGAGCGCGCCGTACGGGTCGGCGCCTATGTGACACCGGGCAGCAAACTGCTGGCGGTGGTGCCGTTGAAGCAGGCTTATGTGGTCGCCAACTTCCAGGAAACCCAGCTCACCGACGTGCAGCCGGGGCAGGACGTGCAAGTGCGGGTCGACAGTCTCGGCGGCGAAGCCCTGAGCGGTCGCGTCGAAAGCATCGCCCCGGCCACCGGCGTGACCTTCGCCGCCGTGAAACCGGACAACGCCACCGGCAACTTCACCAAAGTCGTGCAGCGGATTCCGGTGAAAATCTTGCTGGAACCGGGCCAGCCGCTGGCCGAGCGCCTGCGCGTGGGGATGTCGGTGGAGGCGAGCATTGATACCAAAAGCTCGGCGGCGTCGGTGCGTGAGGTGACGCAGCGATGAAGCGCTTTCAATCTCTGACGGTTGTTCTCAGTCTGTCGACGCTGGCGGCGTGCACCGTAGGCCCGGACTTTCAGAAGCCCGAAGCCACGCAGATTGCCGACTGGGCAAGACCGTCCAGGTCCGCCCCCAGCCAGGCCGTCAGCGAACCCCTGAACGAGCGTTGGTGGGAGGTTTTTCACGACGCGCAACTCTCAGCCCTGACCCAGCGCGCCGTGAGCAGCAACCTAGACCTGCAACTGGCCAGCAGCCGCCTGCAACAAAGCCGCGCCGCCCGCCAGGTGATCACCGCGGACCGCTATCCGACGACTGCTGCCAGCGGCAGTTATGCCCGCAAACGCAACAGCGGCGAAGGCTTGAGCGACCCGTCCGGGCACAACGGCGATTCCGCCTTCAACCTGTGGGACGCCGGTTTCTCCGCCTCCTGGGAACTGGACTTCTGGGGCCGTGTGCGCCGGGAGACCGAAGCCGCCGATGCCAACCTCGAAGTCGCGGAAAACGACCGTCGCGGCGTGCTGCTGGCGGTACTCGCGGACACCGCGCAGAACTACATTCAGTTGCGCGGCGTGCAGAACACCCGCGCCGTCACCGAGCAGAACCTCGATGTCGCGCGGCACAGCCTGAAACTCTCGCAACTGCGGTTGAACGACGGCGTGGCCACCGATCTCGACGTCGCCGAAGCGGCCGCGCAAGTGGCGGCCATCGAATCGCGGCTGCCGGCGCTGGAGCAACGTCAGGCGCAACTGATCAACGCCATCAGCCTGTTGATGGGCGAACCGCCGCAAGCCCTGAGTAAAGAGTTATCCACAGACGCGCCGGTGCCACAGTCGCCGCTGGAAGTCGCCATCGGCCTGCCGTCGCAACTCGCCGAGCGCCGACCGGACATCCGCCAGGCCGAAGCCCGGTTGCATGCCGCCACCGCCAATATCGGCGTGGCCAAGGGGGATTTCTATCCGCGCATCACCCTGTCCGGCAATCTCGGCTCGCAAGCCATGCAGCTCAGCGATTTCGGTTCCTGGGGCTCACGTGCTTTCGGCATCGGCCCGCAATTCAGCCTGCCGCTGTTCGACGGCGGCCGCTTGCGCGGCGTGCTGCAACTGCGCGAAGCCCAGCAGCAGGAAGCCGCCATCGGTTATCAACAGACCGTTCTGCGCGCCTGGCACGAAATCGACGACCAACTGACCGCCTACAACGCCAGCCAGCGCCGCCGCGACAGCCTCGCCGAAGCCGTGCGCCAGAACCAGATCGCCCTGCGCACCGCACAACAGCAATACGTCGAAGGCGTGGTCGACTTCGTCAACGTCCTGACCGTGCAAAGCGCACTGCTCGCCACCCAGGAACAATGGGTGGAAAGCTCCACCGGCGTTTCACTGGCGATGGTCGGGTTGTACCGGGCGTTGGGCGGGGGATGGGAGTCGGTGTATCCGGTGGGGGAGATGGCGCAGCGTTGATTCTCGCACTTGAATGATGGCCTTTCGCTTGACGCTAACCCCCGCTGTCGTAGACTCCGAGCATCCGTCAGGGAGTAACGGTTATGCGGCGTTTTCGTGGTTGGGTTGTCGGATTGACCTTAGTAACGTGTGCAGTTCAGGCTCAAACGCCCGCGCCAGACGATCCGCTGCAGGATAGTGGCGGGGCGGCCAATGCGTCGGCCAGCAGCGAAGCACGGGGTGTTTTGCGGGCTCGGGATCAGGCGACGCTGGCCAGCGAGTTGTCCGGACGGATTGTCGAGTTGCCGTTCAGCGAGGGCGAGTCGTTCAAGAAGGGCGATACCCTGGCGCGGTTCGACTGTTCGGCCTATCAGGCCCAGTTGAATGCCGCGCAAGCCGCCAGCCGTGGCGCCGGTGAAGAACTGGCGCACAACCGGCAACTGGCGGCGCTCAATTCCGTCGGGCGTTTCGAGGTGGCCCGGGCCGAGGCCAAGGTCAGCGAAACTCAGGCGCAATCTCAGGTTTATCAAGTTCAGGTCAAACGCTGCAGCGTGGTTGCGCCGTTTGACGGGCAAGTGGTCGAGCGCAAGGTGCAACGCTACGAAAGCGTGTCGGCCGGGGCTCCGCTGCTCGATGTGGTCGACAACCGCACGCTGGAAATCCATCTGCTGGTGCCCTCGCGCTGGATGGCCAGGCTAAAGCCCGGCCAGACGTTCAGCTTCGTCCCCGATGAGACCGGCCAGCCAATCGACGCCACGGTCAAACGCCTCGGCGCGCGGATCGATGAAGGCAGTCAGACCCTGTTGCTGGTCGCAACACTCCCTGAAGCCAAAGGCCTGCTCGCCGGCATGAGCGGCACCGCGCGTTTTCCGGAGCTTAAGTGAACGCCCCGGTGAGCGGAGCCGCCGAGCAGGTGTTCGCGCGGTTTCTTGATCTCGAACGGCAGACCCGCGCCGCCCGCGATGCGTCGCAACTGGCCTACAGCCTGGTCAATGACGGGCAGTCGCTGTTCGGTTATCGCCATGCGGCATTGCTGATCGCCGGCAAGGTGCAGGCTGTGACCGGCGTCAGCGCGGTGGAACCGAATGCGCCGTTCGTGGCGTTCGTCGAGCAGGCGGTGGCGCAGTTGTTCAAGCAGGATGTGTTGAAGGTTGCGCGGGTGATCGCGCCTGAGCGGGTGGGCGAATCGATCCAGGCCGACTGGCGCAGCCTGTCCGCCGCTCAGGTGTTCTGGCTGCCGTTGATCGACCGCGAGGGCGAGGTGTTCGGCGGTTTGTGGCTGGCCCGCGACGTACCGTGGAATCCATCCGAACAAGTGCTGCTATCGCAACTGGGCGACACCTACAGCCACGCCTGGCTGGCGCTGCAACCGCGCAAGCCGTGGCGGCTGCGCTGGACTCGCAAGCGCCAGGTGGCGCTGGTCGCGGTGTTGTTGCTTGGCTTGTTGATCCCGGTGCGCCAGTCGGTGCTGGCCCCGGCCGAAGTGGTGCCGCAGGGCGGTCGTGTGGTCGCGGCGCCGGTGGACGGGGTGATCGCCGAGTTTCTGGTCAAACCCAATCAAACCGTGAAAAGCGGCGATCTGTTGCTGCGTTTCGAAAGCACCACCCTCAAGGCCCAGGCCGATGTCGCGGAACGCGCGCTCGGGGTGGCCGAAGCCGAATTGAAAGCCAACTCCCAACGTTCGTTCGCCGACGCCGAATCCAGTTCACGGGTGGATCTGCTGGCCGCCCGCGTCGAACAGAAACGCGCCGAACGTGACTACGCCCGCGAACTGCTCAACCGCACCGAAGTGCGTGCCGAGCGCGACGGTATTGCGGTGTTCGCCGACGCCGAGCGCTGGACCGGCAAACCGGTGCAGACCGGCGAGCGCTTGATGGAAATCGCCGACCCGAACCAGGCCGAACTGCGCATCGAACTGGCGGTAGGCGATGCGATTTCGCTGGAGCCGGGCGCCGACATTGCGCTGTTCCTCGACAGCGATCCGCTGCAACGCCATGTCGCCAGACTTGAGCGTTCGGCTTATGAGGCGCAGCCCACCGCCGGCGGCCAACTGGCCTATCGGCTGGATGCGAATTTCACCGACGCACCACCGCGTATCGGCCTGCGTGGCACGGCAAAGATATTCGGCGACCGCGCGCCGCTGGCGCTGTATCTGCTGCGCCGCCCGCTGGCCGGTCTACGCCAGAGCGTAGGCCTGTAAATGAACCTGCCGAGCCTGCGTGCCGACCTGCAACTGTCGCCTGCGGCGCCGGCACTGGACGGTTCGCCGCGCTGGACCCTGGCCGACCCGGTGCGCGGGCGCTATTTCAAACTCGGCACCGCGGCGATGCGCCTGTTGCGTCACTGGTCGCTGGGCGATCCCGAGCAAGTGCTGCGCGCCGCCAACCGCGAACCCGGCTTGCCGCTGGACGGCGTCGAGCTGGAGCAATTGCTGACGTTTCTGCGCGGGCATGACCTGATCAGCGCCCTCGACGATCAGCAACGCGCCAGTTACCAGCTCAAGGCCCTCGCGCAACGCCAGAGCCTGTGGAAAATCCTGCTGCATCAATACCTGTTTTTCCGCATTCCACTGTGGCGACCGGATGCGTTTCTCAATCGGGCATGGCCGTGGCTGGAGCGCTTCGGGCCAAGGGTGTTGCGCTTCGGTTTGCCGGCGACATTGGCGCTCGGGGTGTTTCTGGTCTCGCGGGACTGGCAGCGATTTGTCGGCACCTTTCCGCACCTGTTCAGCCTCGGCGGGGCGATTTCGTTTGGTGTTGCGCTGTTCTTCGCCAAGCTCTGCCATGAGTTCGGCCACGCGTTCATGGCCAAGCGCGCCGGGTGTCGGGTGCAGAGCATGGGCGTGGCGTTCATGGTCTTGCTGCCGATGTTCTACACCGACGTCAGCGATGCCTGGCGGGTCAATGACCGACGTGCGCGGCTGCTGATCGGCGCTGGCGGGGTGATGGCGGAATTGCTGCTGGCGTGCATCGCGTTGCTGGTCTGGTCGTTGCTGCCCGACGGCCCGGCGCGCACGGCGGCGTTCATGCTCGCCAGTGCAACCTGGATCACCACGCTGGTGGTCAATCTCAACCCGTTCATGCGTTTCGATGGCTACTTTCTGCTCAGCGATTTGTGGGAAGTCGACAACCTTCAGGGCCGGGCCTTTGCCTTTTGCCGCTGGCGCCTGCGTGAATTCTTGTTCGGCTATGGCGCACCGGCGCCAGAGCCTTGGTCGCCGGCGATGCAACGGCGTTTGCTGATCTGGGGGTATGGCTCATGGTTATGGCGTGCGGCGTTGTTTTTCGGGATCGCGCTGGCGGTCTATCACCTGTTCTTCAAGGTGTTGGGGATCTTCCTGATGCTGGTGGAACTGGTGTGGTTCATTTTTTTGCCGATCATGAGTGAGTGGCGCCAGTGGTGGAGCCGCCGCGAACAGGCGCATGGCCCCCGTGTGCTGCTCAGCAGCCTGGCGGTGCTGGGTCTGCTGCTGGTGCTGATCGTGCCGTGGCGCAGCGCGGTCGAACTGCCGACGATGCTTGAGGGCGGTCGAGCCAGTGCGTTGCACGCGCCGGTGGCGGCGCGGGTCAAAACGGTGAAGGTCACGGACGGCCAGAAGGTCGCTCAGGGCGACGTGCTGATCGAGCTTGAGTCGCCGGACCTTGATTCGCGGCAGGCCATCGTCCGCCGGGAAATCCAGATTCAACAGTTGCTGATGCGTCGTCAGGCCGGTCGCAGCGAAACGGCTGCCGACGCCGGCATCGTCGAGCAACGCCTCGCCGAAGCCGTGGCGGAATACCGTGGCCTGAGCGCCCGTCGCGAACGCCTGCTGCTGCGTGCGCCCCATGCCGGCACCGTGCGTGACTTGCTGCCGAACCTGACACCGGGCCGCTGGCTGTCGAGCAAGGATGCGCTGGCGCGGGTGGTCGAGGACGGTTCGCGCCTGCGTGGTTATGTCGCCGAAGCTGAACTGTGGCGGGTCAAACCGGGCGCAACCGGGCGCTTTATCGCCGATGATCCGATGCACCCGGCGATCACCGTGAAGCTCGATGAAATCGATACCAATGGCGTGGCCTATGTCGACCAGGAAGCGCTGACGTCCGATCACCACGGGCCGATTGCCGTGCGCCGCGATCAACAGCAACGGGCGGAACCGGTGCAGGCGCAATACGGCGCGCGATTGACTACGCTGGATCAGCCACCGACGCCGGTGCAACCGTTGCGCGGTGTGGTGGTGTTGCAGGGCAGTGGCGAGTCGGTGCTCGGCGTGGCCTGGCGTCGGTTGGCGGCGCTGGGGGTCAGGGAAAGCGGTTTCTAGGGAGCGTGAACATGGCGGACAACGCAGCAGTGTCGGCAGACGGATTGGTGGTGCGGCCTTCACGAGCCACCGACGGACCGTTTTTGCAAAGCCTCTATCAGTCGGCGCGCCCGGATCTGCAATGGATCGACGGCGAGCAAGAGGTGGTGCAGCACGTGGTCGCGCAGCAATTTCAGGTGCAGGAGCAGGGTGTGGGTGAAAACCATCCCAATGCCATGCACTACGTCGTGGAAAAACTCGGCACGGCCATCGGCGCGTTGAGCACTGACTTCGGCCCCAACGAAATCCGCGTGTTGTACATCGCCTTCATCCCCCAGGCCCGGGGCAAGGGTTACGGCCGTGCGGTGTTGCAAGGCGTGCAAAAGGCCGCGCAACAAGTCCGCTGCCCGGTGACGACGGTGGTCTGGGCCAACAATCCCCATGCACGCCAGCATTACCTGGCGCTGGGGTTCGCGGTGGAAGAGCGCAATCCGGCGGCGGAGCGGTTGGTGTGGTATCCACAGGGTTGAGTCAGATGACCGAGTCGATATCAAAGGTGTGCGGCGCGCCGATCTTGTGGCCGTAGAGCGTCGCCAGCAGCGGATCCTCTTCGGCGGCGTCCGGCGCCATGGCCAGTTGATGTGCGACGAGATTCTCCGGGTGGGCCTTCCAGCGCGGCAGGCTTTCGGCGAGTCGTTCCGGTTGTTCTGCCAGTCGCCCGTAAACGTCCTGGGCGATGACACGTTGATGCCGGAATATTTCCAGACGTTTGCGGGTGGCCTCCACTTTATCGACCTCTCGACTCAAGGCTTCGATAGCTTTTTCACTCGCGCGGACGTAGGCGTCCGGACGACTCGACAAATCATTTCGCTTGTCCCGTAGCTGTAAAGTGATGCGTTGCAGCGCTTTCTCGACCAAGACGTATTCCTGATCGGTGACCAGTGAGCGCCCTGCCTCCAGCGCCTCCTGCCAACGGCGCAACGCCGCCCAGCACGCCGGAATGTACGCCCCGGTCATCGAGTGGTGCCCGGCGTCGAAGATCTGTTTGAGCAACGTCGGCCGATCCGGCAGACCGTGCCGCTGTCGAATCGCTACATCGCATGCGGCGTGCTGGGTGATGGTGTCGCAACCTGGTTTCCACAGGATCGATGACACTTGCCCACGCCCGAACTCGACCGGCATGGCGTGCCGCAGGCTGCCGTGATGGTCGTAGGCTTCTCCGGTCCAATTGGTGATACCGGCGACGAACACCGACAGACCCACCGGTACATTGACGAACGTCAGCGCCGCCCCGGTGCCGTAGATGTCGGCCTTGGTGTTCATCCAGCTGCCGGGCACGCTGGGCACCGGATCGTTGTGATTGACCATGCGGTGATGCACGAGATCGGCTGCGGCCTTCACGAAATCCGCGTCGCCGGCGCGGGGAGCGCCGTAGGTGTAGAGCTGGATGTTGTAGCCCTCGGGCCGGCGCCGAAGCATTTCGGACAGCAGCAATGTGATAGCGCCGCCGAGGCTGTGGCCGCAGATCAGGAGGTTCTGGCCGGTGTAGAACTTTTCGAGGTATTTGACGGTGAAGTCGTAGGCTTTCTGCGCTGCTTCATAAAATCCTCGGTGTACCTGGCCGTCGCCTTCCTTGAACGGCACTTGAAGGGCGTCTGCATCACGTAGACCGTCGGCGATTATCTCGGCAGTGCCGCGCACGGCGATCAGGATCAGTTCGTCGTTGTGGGTGATGAAGGCTTGGGTGTCTGTAGACTCATTTCCTTCGTTTCTGTCATCAAGGAAATGAACCTTGGCTGGATGTTCTTGCGACTCCATCCTCTTCGGGTCATTCACTTCGTACAGATCCGAGTCGAATGGAACGATTTCCAGGCGTTTGGAATACGGCACGTCTTCGTACAGAGGGTAATAGGCTTTGATTTGACTTGAGTCGACCCTCCATAGTTCGTCGGATTTGGCCAGGGCATCGCCAAACCAATTGCCCACGCTGGGATGCAAAGGAAAGGTGACCCGATTTTCTTTGATCGGAACGGTTTCCGGTTTCTGGCCGAAGGGGCAGTAACTCAAGGTCGCCATCAATGAAAGCTGGTACAGATTGAGTGCACAGAATTCCTGAGCTGTGGATAACATCGGACGCAACGCGCGTAGCGGGCGCACTTCAAGAACTGTGTGACGTTGCGGCATCAGCGCTACGCCAAGTTTTCCGTGTTCACGCATGATGGCCGCGCACCCGGAATCGAGGGGGTAATCGCGATAAACCTCGGGTGGCAGATGCGAGGCATATCTCACCAGATGGCGGACTTCGACTTGAAAGTAGTCTGAGCCGTCTGCGATCTCGGGTCGCTCCCGTGTGCGGGTGGCATTCAGGTTCAGATAACGAGTTTTTTCGGCGCGTACCTGAAGGTCTGTGATTGGAAGAGGGTAGTGAATTCTTGTCTGCAAATCCTTGTAAAGCTTCTCTGTACCTTCATATTCCTGGCTGAACAAAAGGGCAATCGGCCCGGCAAAATGGCTCTCTACTTTACCGATGCCTGCGGGATCCAGATGCCCGTTGTATTTCATCCCTTCTGAATCCGTTGCGATATACGCGAGCCCGGCATACGGCGCTCCTGAGCCAGATTCATCGATCAGCTGAAAACTGGTCCATCTTCCGCTTTCCGGGCAAGACAGCATGCGGCTACCCAGTGAAGATTGAAGTTCTTTCTCGAGTGATGACATGTTGAACGCTCCTTATTCGGTGCAGGCGGGGTAAATGCTGCAGATGCGGCCATCAGGCATTTTGAATGTGCTGAAGTCGGTGTAATTGCCGTTGCAATAGGCATGCGGATCGTCATATCCATCACCCAGGCATCGCTTCCAGCCATTCGGCATCTTCACCCACGTGTCCCTCCATCCTGGCCGCTCTTCCTTCACCAGCCTGATCTTCATCCTCACGGTTTTGCCCGGAAGTTGATCGTGGGTGTATGCCGCAAACGGGCGCCCCGGCTCTGGCGTACCCAGAGCATTGGTTTCCTTGCAGTCGAGTATTTTTCGCAGGATTCTCGGCTTGCCCGAGGTGCGAAACAGCCACTGGCATTGGCCATGGAAGGTGCTTTCGCCCCGGCTGTCGAAGCTGTTTTTGTAGCGTTCCTCGATATCAGGAAGAACGGCGACTACGGCACTGTCTGCACTGAAGTCGCCGCGAGATTTTCCATAGACCGAATTGATATCGAGGCTGATTCTGCGTATCGCCATCGGGCAGCCACTGATCGTCCGGCGAATAGGGATTTCAAAGGTTGGTTCATACCGTTCACGCCACTTCTGATTGTGTGCTGAGACTGTCTTTCTGCGGTCCGGCACGCTGCACGTTTCGTCTTTGGCGGGTGTGTATTCGACAAAAGCCTGATAGGTAAAACCCGGTGGCAAATCGGCTGTGAAAGTGAATGAATTTGACGGTTCGGTTTTGCAGCCTGCGATGAGGGCAAGGCAACCCATCAAAGTCACATTTAGTATCGCGAGTCTGATCGTCGCGGGGGGCAGTGTTGGAGATTGCAGATCCTTTTCAAATAATTCCATGGCGAGCCCTCCTTACTCCGTGCAACTTGGATAAATAGTGCAGACGCGGCCATCAGGCATTTTGAATGTGCTGAAGTCGGTGTAGTTGCCGTAACAAAAGGCGTACTGATCCTCAAAGTTGTCACCCATGCACCGTTTCCAGCCGTTTGGAAACTTGACCCATGTGTCTCTGATGTAAGGTTGTTCTTCCCTTGCTAGCTTGATCTTCATCCTCACGGTTTTGCCCGGAAGTTGATCGTGGGTGTATGCCGAAAACGGGCGCCCCGGCTCTGGCGTACCCAGAGCATCGGTTTCCTTGCAGTCGAGCAGTTTTCTTAAAATTCGCGGCTTACCGGAGGTGCGAAAAAGCCACTGGCATTGACCGTAGAAGGTGCTTAAACCCCGTTCGTTGAAAGTGCCTTTGTAGCGATCGTCCAATTCAGACCGTATAACAACCGCTGCACTATCAGCGCTGATGTCGCTCCAGTCCTTCCCATAGGCGGCTCTGATGTCCAGATCAATTCGACGTATAACCATCGGGCAACCATTGATGGTCTTTCGGATGACAATTTCGGAAACAGGCTCGTACTTTTCTCGCCAGTTCCTGTTGAATCTGTTGGCTGTCTTGCGAAGGTCTATGGCTTTGCAGGTTTCACTACTATTTATCGGCTCATATTCTGCGAGAGCCTCATAGGCGAACCCTGGCGGTAACTCTGCCGTGAATTTGAAGGTGTTGGGCGGTTCGGTCCTGCAGCCTCCCAGTGCCGCGAAACAGCCGATCAGACCGAGGCTTTTGAGCGGAATTTTCATGATGGCGTCTCCCCGTTCCAGTGCTTCGAGAGCTGGTAAACCCGATCAAAGTGTTCATCCGGCGTTTCGTCCGGTCGGGCTTGCCAATGGGGCGCGGGATTCGGAGTTTGCAGGCTCTGGACCAGCAGAAACTCCAGCCGCTCCGGCGCCAGCCAGTCCCAGGTTTCGGCCAGTTCCAGTCGTTCACGCAGCCAGATGTGCGGATCCTGAGCGCACGCCAGCGCGGAATAAGCCTTTACATGTTCGGCCAGCAGAAAGCGGTGGGCATTGGCCAGGCGAATCGCCATGGCATGCTCATCAGGCATCGGCAGTTGCAGCCACGGTGGTGCGGCCGGCACGGGGTAGCTGCCCGGCGCGGGGTTGTCGGTCATCTGCCAGTGCGAACCCTGCCAATGGCAAACGCTGATCGCCGGCCCCAGATACGCCGGCAAAGCATCCACCGGTAGATGCTCCAGCGCCCGGGCCAGCACCCGGTTGTCGTGAAAGCGGTACAGCGCCTGATGCGGACGGGCGCCGACGATCAGCCGGTCCTGCCAGTGCCGGACCCAGGTCTTCAGCTCATCTTTGCCCAGGCTGGCGAACCATCCCCAATGGCTGTCCGGCCTGTCGAGCAGGGCGTCGAGACGACGGTCGTCGGGTTGATCGAAGGTGAAGAGGAACGGGCCGGTGTCTGCCAGTTCGGCGACTACGGTTTCGCCGTAGACGCTGGCGTATTGCTCGTAACGGCTGCTTTTCAGCCAGCGCTGGCGCATGTCGCGCTCGTTCTGCGAGTCGAGGACCAGGCACAGGAGGCAACCGGCGCGGTGTTGTTCGATCAGCCAGCGTCGTACAAGGGCGTCGGTCATGCGGCAGCCTCCGGGATCGGGCACGCACCTGTGCGGCAGGCTTCGCAGATCGGGCAGAAATCCGCGCCCAGGGTTTTGCTGGCGGTCATCAATGCCTGTTGCGAGGGTGCGACCAATGGCGGCAAAGGTGCGGGAGCCGACAGGTCTTCAATACCGTCGGGCTGCAACAGCGGGGCTCGTAGCGAGGGCACCGGTGCGCCGCCGATCAGCAGGTCGCTGCTGCCGTAAAGGCCGCTGTGGTCGAGGACAAAATGCTCGCCACCGACCTTCAGGCTGATGCTTTTTCCGGCTTCCAGCACCAGATGTTCGCCGGCGCTGAAGCACATTTGCCCGGCGGCTTCGGCCGTCAGCGATTGACCGGTTTTGATGTGGCTGCTTCCGCCGACATGCAGGTAGTCGCTGGCCTTGAGCCGGGTCTTGCGATCACCGGCGACGGTGCGGTGTTCCTCGGCATGCAGCACGCTGAAGCTGTTGCCCCGGACGGTTTCCCGCCGTTGGTTGCCGATTTCCAGATGACTGTCGTTCTCGACCTTCAGCTGAAGATCGCGCTGGGCGCGCAGGTAAATCTGTTCCTGGCCTGCGCGGTCTTCGATCATCAGCTCGTTGAATCCCGCGCTGTCCGGCGAGCTGCGGGAGCGAAACACGCTGCGGGTCTTGTGCATCGGCAGCTCGTAGGGCATCGGGTTGGCGCTGTTGGTCAGGCAGCCGCTGATCACCGGATGGTCGGGATCGCCGTGGAGAAAGGTCACCAGCACTTCCATGCCTACGCGCGGGATGATCACGCTGCCATGGGCATTGCCGGCCCAGCCCGAGGCCACCCGCAGCCAGCAACTGCTCTTGTCGTTATGACGGCCCTCGCGATCCCAGAAGAACTGCACCTTGACCCGGCCATACCGGTCGCAATGGATGTCTTCGCCTTCCGGGCCGGTGACCACAGCGGTCTGGGTCGAGCCGATGCGGGGTTTGCGAAAGCGCAACGGCGGGCGGTAGATCGCCTCCCAGGGCGTGGCCTTGAAGTGGTTGCGATAGCCCTGAATGAAGTCCTTCTCCGGGCTGAGTGGCGTGTGGCTGCCGGTTTCCTCCAGCACTTGCGGTTGCTTGCCCTCGTGCCGGATTTCGGTCAGCAGCCACAAGTCGTTCAATGCCGGATCGGGATGTTCGGTCAGTGACAGAAAATGTCCCGACACCAGCGCCGGTTCGTTGCTGTCGCCTTCGCCCAGGCAGTCATCGGCGCGCTGGCGCTCCAGGGCCCGCCGGGCCAACCGCTTGCCGTGCTCGCGGACGAGGTAGCGTCCCGGATACTCGTACACCTCAAGCTCTGGCTGAAGGTGTTGATCAGGTTTTCGGGCATCCGCTTCCAGCGCCATCCGCGCCTTTTTAAAGTCATAGGCGCGGCTGGAGGCATGGTTGGGCCGGGTTTCGAGACGGTAGTCGAAACGCTGGATCACCGGCCTGTCGGCGACCATGGCGTTGTGGGGTTTGAAGCGTGTTGGCCGAGAGAGGCGGGGAAACACGGTCTGATCGTCGCCAAATACCAGCAGGTGCCTGTCGAGGCTGTGCCGGAAGTGGTAGTGCAGGCCGTCTTCCTGACACAGGCGCTGGATGAAGTGCAGGTCCGATTCGTTGTACTGCACGCAATATTCACGATCCGGCAACGGCTCACCGAGCTTGAACTGGTAGAGGTCAGCGTGAATGCCGTGTTCTTCGAGAATCTGCGCGAGGATTCGTGGCACGCTCAGGTTCTGGAAAATCCGTTGATTGACGCGATGACGCAGATTGGCCAGCCGAGGGGCCAGGGTCAGGCTGTATCGCGTCAATCGCTTGCCGATGTTTCCCCGAGCGATGTGCTGGACCTGTCCGTGGATGCCGTGGCCCTGGTCATCGAAAGCAAGAAAGGCCTGTTGGTGCATCAGGCCTGGAAGATCGGCATCCGGTCTGGTGCTGACCAGCTCGACCTTGAAGGCAAAGGGTTCGCTGACGGCTTCGGTGCCGGTGAAGGAAAGCACCTGAAAATCGTGTTTAAAATCGTCGGTCGTGAGGCGAAAACGAGCATTGGCATTGAACATCCGTTGTTCCTTGTCCTGTGACGGATTCGGAACAACGCTATCAAGGTCATCCGGGAAATGATGTCGGACGTTTCCCAATAAAATGGGTTGAAGTGCCCGGACTACAAGGGTCTGGCCCTGCTCCTACATCTTTTTCCTACAGGGCTTCGCGCAGATTTTGTAGGGCGCCGGTAGCGCATCAGTTGAAGGAAATACAGAAGTAGCCCAATTGCGGATCTCGCCCCATCGCCGGCACCCGTGACACGAAGATGTCCTCTACCCGTCCGAGTTCCGGCAGTTCCAGTGCGCACAAACCGTCGACAAACTCGGTCGGCACCAGGCTGTTGAATTCAAGGCAGAAGGGCATGCGTTCGCTGAAGCGGGTTTTCGCCGCAGGGACTTCTTCGAGGTATTCGATCTGAATCGGCAGCGCTGTGCCGTCCGGCAGGTGCAGCGTGTGTTGTTGTCCCAGCAATGCCTGGGCGTGTTGGATCTGAACCGCTTGCAGCATGGTCTGACTCCAGTGACGAGAGAAACGGCCGGGGGCCCGAAGCCCCCGGCGGTTGTTCAGTTGCGCGAAGGGAAGAGGCCGTTCAGGGCAACGCTGAAGTTGAGGACCAGGAAGGGGTTCATGATGCCCAGCGGCTGACTGCCGCCGGTGGAGGAAATGTCCCCGGTGACGGTGGTGGTCAGGCCTTTGATCGGAATCGGCGTGGCGCCTTGGGCGTCGGAGTAGATATTCGCCGAGCCTGGGCCGCCACCGGAGGCGCCGATGTAGGAGTTGGTGGCGGTTGGCGTGGTCGCCGGATTGCTCGCGGGTACGGCCAGTTTCAAGGCCGTATTGGCGGTGAGACCGGTCATGGCGTGCGTATGATTGGGCATGTTGGCAATGGTGGCGGTGACACTTTCGGTACCGGACACTTCACCGATGACACGCGGCGTCAGCCCCAGTCCGGCCCCCTGAGCGACCATCGTGCGCCCTTGCAGATTGGGCAACTGAAAGTTGGTCGTGCCATTGCCGCCGTAGTAGGTACCCAGCAAGGCAAACAATGCCTGGTATTGCGAGATGCCCAGGATTTGTCCATTACACAAGGCCCAGCCGCTGGGAGCGAAGTTGAAGGCGAACGGTTGAATCGTACCCATAAAGACTTCCATGGTTCCTCATCCTTCTGTTATGTGGTCGGCGCGCCGCGCGGTAGCCTCTACTGCCGGGCAGGTCGAAACGCTTTACTGACTCCTTCCATTTGCGCGGGCAGGTCACGCCAAGCCGTAGCGTAGACCCGGATCGACGGACTTGCCGGACGTCGTCGTGGCCGCGCGTCGGCTTCAGCTCTGGCCTACAGTGTGCGCAATGAATGGCGCTGTTTTTTTACTCGGAATACCGTAAGGGAAGGTTGATGGAAGCGCGTCGCGAGACTCCGCTGGGGGATTCCCAGGACCCGTTTACCGCACCGAATGCCGGTGTCCGGCGGTTGCTGCGCTGGGCTCGCCAGCAGTGGCTGATACCGATTTTGCTGTTGGCGACGGTCGTGCGTTTTTATGACCTGACCGCTGCCGCAATTTGGGGTGACGAAGGCTCAAGTCTGCTACTGGCGAACTATTCGCTGGGCGGCATCTGGGAGCATGCGGCGTTCGATGTGCATCCGCCGTTTTACTTCATGCTGCTGCATGGCTGGATCGGGTTGTTCGGCGACGGCATCCTGTCGATCCGCAGCCTCAGCGCCCTGGCCGGCATCGCCACGGTCGGGCTGGGTGTGTGCCTGGTCGACCGTCTGGCCACCCGCCGCGCCGCGATCATCGCCGGGGTGCTGCTGGCGCTGCTGCCGACGGCGGTGCGCTACAGCCAGGAAGTGCGCATGTACTCGCTGCTCGGCCTGCTGCTGATCGGCACCACCCTGGCGTTGATCTGCTGGATCAGGCGCCCGCAGCGTCGCCGGTATCTGCTGATCTATGCGCTGCTGATGACCGCCGCGTTGTACACCCATTATTTTGCCGTGCTGGCTGCGCTGAGCCACTGGCTGTATCTGGGGCTGATCCGCTTGCTGCCGGGTTATCGCCTGCGGCATCTCCAGCGCAAGGACTGGTGGCTGGCCAACCTGGCCATTGTCGTGCTCTACCTGCCGTGGCTGCCGAACCTGCTCGGTCTGATGCAACACATGGAAGAGCTCAAGGCCGGTGGCGATGTCGGCTGGGAAGATCCGGTGACCCTGTCTTCCCTGCCGTCGATGATCTGGCTGTGGTTGATCCAGAACGATGGTGACCATCTTCCGCTGTTGCTGTTCGGCGGTGTGCCGCTGGCCTTGCTGGTGCTGGCGGGCGTGGCCGTTGCCCGCGACCGCAGCGTGAATCATGGCAGTGTGCTGCTGGCGCTCTACACCGGTGTGCCGTTGTTGCTGGTGTTCGCGGTGTCTTTCATCAGCCCGGTGTTTATCGAGCGTTATCTGACAGCCTATGCGCTGGGATTGCCGATGCTGGCGGGGCTGGCCATCGATCGTTTGTACAGCCATGTTCGTGTGCTCGCGATAGCGGTGCTGGTATCGCTGATCGGGGTCGAGATGATCGGGGTGAACACCAACGCCACGGTCGATCCGAACGACCAGTTCAATGTCATGGTCGATCACATCAACCGCCACTTCGTCAGCGGCGACCGGATCGTCACCAGCGACATGCTCTGGTACTTGAGCTACGTCTACTACAACCGCACGGATGCCCAGATCCGCTTGTATACACCGCCCGCCGCCGATGGCCGTTCGACGCGTCCGAACCACTATGGTTTCGGCACGCTGGTATCCGATGAGGTCTATCTGGATCGGCTGGGGGACCTGCCGAAGGACAGCGCTCGAGTCTGGCTGATCGGTGATCTGGACGTGGATGTACCCGATCCATTCGTACCCTTGCCGCCGGCCTGGGAATTGCGTGATCAGACCCACGCCGGTGGAGCGAAAGCGCGACTTTTTTCGCTGAAAACAGCGCAAGGAACAGAAGCCAGATGACTTAAACGCTTCACCTTTTTATTCGCGATAAAAACGGATTTTAATAATCCGTTTTGCTCTATTTTGATATCAAAACACTACTAGTCGAAAGGGTATTGTTGGACTACGCTCGTGGGACAAAAGGACTTACAAATACGGTGAAGGGATGCAGCAGTTCCACTTTATCTCCGGCTTGCCGCGCTCGGGCTCGACCCTGCTTTCTGCGATCCTTCTGCAGAACCCGCGCTTTCATGCCGGCATGACCAGCCCGGTCGGTGCACTGTTCTCCGGTGTCCTTGAACAATGCAGCGCCGGCAGCGAATTCGGCGCGGTGATAGACACCGAGATGCGCCGTCGCCTGCTGCGCGGGCTCTTCGACTCCTACTACGCCGACAAGGCCGACAAACCGGTGGTGTTCGACACCAATCGGCAGTGGAGCTCACGCCTGCCGGCCATCAGCGATCTGTTTCCCCAAGCCAAAGTCATTGCCTGCGTGCGCAACGTCGCCTGGGTGATGGACAGCCTGGAACGGCTGTACCGCGCCAATCCCTATGAAAACACCAAGCTGTTCGGCGATGCCGTCGAGCGCAACACGGTCTACAGCCGCTGCGAAACCCTGGCCCAGCGCAACCGCCTGGTGGGATTCGCCTGGGCGGCGCTCAAGGAAGCCTATTACGGCGAGCACGCCGATTCGCTGCTGATCGTCGATTACGACTTGTTGACCCAGGCCCCGGAGCGCGTGCTGCGGCTGGTCTACGACTTCATTGGCGAACCCTGGTTCGAACACGATTTCGAACACCTGGCCTATGACGCGCCAGAGTTCGACCAGGCCCTTGGCGTGGCCGGCCTGCACAAGGTCAAACCCAAGGTCGCCCTGCAGTCCCGGCGCACGATTCTGCCGCCGGACCTGTTCAAGCAATACGCCGATTTGTCCTTTTGGCTCGATGGCTCAGCCAGCGCTGCCAATGTCATTCGTATGAAGTCCGACGCCGCGATCAGTTGATCGCGGCGTTTTTCATTGATGCGTTACAACTGTTCGAGTCCGGGTGAGCAACATGTGGTGGAGCAAGCAAAAGTCGCGGGTAACCGAAGGCCAACGGACGCTGGCTGCGCCGCTGATCATGTCGCTGGAACCACGCATGCTGTTCGACGGCGCCGTCGCGGCCACTGTCGCTGATACAGCCGCCCAGGCCGACAGCCACCCCACCGCCGATGCAGCCAAGGCGCCGACGGCCGATCATCCGGTGGCCAGCAAGGACACCCACGGCCAGGCCGATGCCACGCCTGCCGCCAGCCCTGTCGCGGTACCGGGCCAGAGCGTGGTGTTCGTCGATGCCCGGGTCAAGGATGCCGACAGCCTGCTCAAAGGCGTCGCTCCCGGCACGCAAGTGGTCAAGCTCGATGCCAGCAAGGATGGTTTGCAGCAGATCGCCGATTACCTCGACCAGCACTCGGGCGTCAGCTCGGTGCAGATCATCGCCCACGGCAACGCCGGTGACTTGTGGCTCGGCAACAGTTACCTGTCGGCGGACAACGTCGCGCAGCGCAGCGCGGTATTGGCGGAAATCGGCAAGGACATGAACGTCGGCGGCGACATCCTCATTTACGGCTGCTACACCGCGGAGGGTGACCGAGGCCTGAGCTTCGTCGACTCGCTGGCGCAATTGACCGGCCGCGACGTGGCGGCATCGAACAACCGCACCGGTGTGGGCGGCGACTGGGATCTGGAAATCGCCACGGGCAAGATCGAGAGCGCCAATGTGCTGTCGACCCTGTCGATGAGCGAATACCAGTGGGGCCTCGCCACCTGGACCGCCACCAACAACGCGAACACCGGGGTCGGCTCGCTGCGAGCAGCTTTGGCCTCGGCGCAGAACGGCGACATCGTGACCTTCGGCACCAGCATGACGGTGCAGCTCACTTCGGAGTTGTTGATCAACAAGAACATCACGGTCGATGGCGACCTGAACAACGACGGTGTCGCCGACGTCACGCTCGATGGCCAGTACAAGACCCGGGTGGTGGAAATCACCTCCGGCAGTACGGTAACGCTCGATGGCCTGGTCATCACCCGGGGCCTGGTCTCGGGCAACGGTGGTAATGGCGGCTATGGCGCAACCGGCGCCATGGGCGGCGGGATTTTCAACGCCGGCATCCTGACCCTGAACAACGTTTCGGTCACGGGTAACGCGGCGGCCGGCGGTGGCGGCGGCGGCGGTGTCACGGGCGCCAACTACGGCGGCGGTGGCGGCGGTGGCGGTGGCCTAGGCGGTCAGGGCGGCGGCCATGGCGGCACGGCCGGGCCAGGCACAGGTACGCTGGGCGGCCAGGCTGGCAGCGGCGGTGTCGGTGGCTACGGTGGCGGCTATGACGCGACGCACATGGGTGGCCGCGGCGGCTCCACCACCGGCGGCGCCGGCGGTGTGGGCGTGTCCTATTACAGTAACGGCGGCAACGGCGGCACGGCCAACAACGGCACCATTTCCATTGGCGGCGGCGGTGGCGGCTCCGGTTGGGACAAGGTCGGCGGCGTCGGCGGCAACGCGGCCGGCGGCATTTACAACGCCTCGACCGGCACCCTGAAAATCGTCGGCACCTCGGTCATCAGCAACAACATCGGTGCAGGCGGCGGGGGTGGTGGCGGCAGCGGCCAGGGCAGCAACAACCTGAACGGCGGCGACGGCGGTCGGGGTGTCGGTGCGATCTGGAACCAGGGCGGCACGGTACTGATCACCGCCGCCAACTTCAGCGCCATCAGCGGCAACGCGGCCGGCAGCGGCGCCGGCGGTACGGAACTGGGCGGCGGCGTGACGGGCTCTGTACCGTTGGCCTTCGCGGCGATCTACAACAATGGCGGCACGCTCAATACCGCCTATGTGGAACCACCGACCGCGACCATCGTGATGTCGGACACAGCCCTGAAAATCGGCGAAACCTCGCTGGTGACCATCACCTTCAGCCGGGCAGTCACCGGGTTTACCAACGCCGACCTGACCATCGCCAACGGCACGCTGACATCGGTCAGCAGCAGCGACGGCGGCCTGACCTGGACCGCGACCTTCACGCCAACCAACAACATTACCGACAGCACCAACCTGATCACCCTCGACAACACCGGGGTGACCGCGATCAGCGACGGCGTGGCGGGCGTCGGCACGACCAATTCCGTCAACTACGCGATCGATACCGCACGGCCGACCGTGACCATCGTGATGTCCGATACGGCATTGAAGATCGGCGATACGTCGCTGGTGACCTTCACCTTCAGCGAGGCGGTGACCGGTTTCACCAACGCCGACCTGACCATCGCCAACGGCACATTGACGGCGGTGAGCAGCAGCGACGGTGGCATCACCTGGACCGGAACATTTACCCCGAGCGCCAGCATCACCGACACCACCAACCTTATCTCCCTGGACAACACCGGTATTGCTGACCTTGCCGGCAACGCCGGCAGCGGCACGACGGATTCGGCCAATTACGTGATCGATACCGTGCGGCCGACAGCGACCATTGTCGTTGCCGACACCAATCTGGCGGCGGGTGAAACCTCGCTGGTGACCATTACCTTCAGCGAAGCGGTCAGCGGCTTCACCACCGCCGACATGACGGTGGCCAATGGCACCCTGAGCGGTCTGAGCAGCAGCGACGGCGGCATTACCTGGACCGCCACGCTGACGCCGACCGGCAGCATCACGGACACCACCAACCTGATCACCCTGGATAACACCGGGGTCGTCGATCTGGCCGGCAACGCCGGCAGCGGCTCCACCAACTCGAACAACTACGCCATCGACACCGCGCGGCCGACCGCGACCATCGTGGTGGCTGACAACGCTCTGAAAATCGGCGAAACCTCGCTGGTGACCATCACTTTCAGCGAAGCGGTGACCGGTTTCACCAACGCCGATCTGACCATCGCCAATGGCACGTTGACGGCGGTCAGCAGCAGCGATGGCGGCATCACCTGGACGGCAACGTTCACGCCGACCGCCAGCATCACTGACGCGACCAACCTGATCACCCTGAACAACACCGGCATCGCTGACCTGAACGGCAACGCCGGCAGCGGCACGACCGATTCAAACAATTACGCGATCGACACCCAGCGTCCCACCGCGACCATCGTGGTGGCTGACAACGCTCTGAAAATCGGCGAAACCTCGCTGGTAACCGTCACCTTCAGCGAAGCGGTGACCGGTTTCACCAACGCCGACCTGACCATCGCCAACGGCACGTTGTCGGCCGTCAGCAGCAGCGACGGCGGCATTACCTGGACCGCGACGTTCACCCCGAGCGCCAACATCACCGATGCCACCAACCTGATTACGCTGGATAACACCGGTATCGCTGACCTGGCCGGTAACGCCGGCAGCGGCACCGTCGATTCCAACAACTACGCCATCGATACCCAGCGTCCGACCGCGACCATCGTGGTCGCTGACAGCAACCTCACGGCCGGTGAAACGACTCTGGTGACTTTCACCTTCAGCGAAGCGGTGACCGGATTCAGCAATGCCGACATTGTGGTTGCCAACGGCACCCTGACGGCGGTGAGCAGCAGCGACGGCGGCATCACCTGGACAGCAACGTTCACGCCGAACGTGGGCGTCAACGACGCGACCAACGTGATCGGCCTGGCCAACACCGGCATCGCCGACCTGGCGGGCAACGCCGGCAGCGGCACGACCAACTCCAACAACTACACCATCGACACCGTACTGCCGACCGCTACCATCATCATTTCCGACAACTCACTGAAAATCGGCGAGACCTCGCTGGTGACCATCACGTTCAGCGAGGCGGTTACCGGTTTCACCAACGCCGACCTGACCATCGCCAACGGTACGTTGACGGCGGTCAGCAGCAGCGACGGCGGCATCACCTGGACGGCAACGTTCACGCCGACCAGCAACATCAACGACGCCACCAACCTGATCGTCCTGGACAATACCGGCGTACAGAACCTGTCGGGCAACGCGGGTAGCGGCACCACCGATTCGAACAATTACGCGATCGATACCGTGCGTCCGACCGCCACCATTGTGGTCGCCGACACCGCGCTCGGCATCGGCCAGACCAGCCTGGTGACCATCACCTTCAGCGAAGCGGTGACCGGTTTCACCAACGCCGACCTGACCGTCGCCAACGGCACGTTGTCGGCCGTCAGCAGCAGTGATGGCGGCATTACCTGGACGGCGACGTTCACGCCGGCGGCCGGTATCACCGACACCACCAACATCATCACACTCGACAACACCGGCATCGCTGACCTTGCGGGCAACGCCGGCAGCGGCACCACCGATTCCAACAACTATGCGATCGACAGCCAGCGCCCGACCGCGACCATCGTGCTTTCCGACAGCAACCTCAGCGCCGGTGAAACCTCTCTGGTGACCATCACGTTCAGCGAAGCGGTGAGCGGTTTCACCAACGCCGACCTGACGATTGCCAACGGTACGCTGACGGCCGTGAGCAGTAGCGACGGCGGCATCACCTGGACGGCGACGTTCACCCCGAACGTGGGCGTCAACGACGCCACCAACGTGATCGCCCTGGCCAACGCCGGGGTCGCCGACCTGGCCGGCAACGCCGGCAGCGGAACCACCAGCTCGGCCAATTACACCATCGATACCGTGCTGCCGACCGCGACCATCATCGTGGCCGACCCCAGTCTGAAGATCGGCGAGACCTCGCTGGTGACCATTACCTTCAGCGAGGCGGTGACCGGTTTCACCAACGCCGACCTGACGATTGCCAACGGCACGTTGTCGGCCGTCAGCAGCAGCGACGGCGGCATCACCTGGACGGCCACCTTCACGCCGACCACCAACATCACCGATGCCACCAACCTGATTACGCTGGACAACTCCGGTGTTCAAAACCTGTCGGGCAATGCCGGCAGCGGCACCACCGATTCGAACAATTATTCGATCGATACGGTGCGCCCGACCGCCACTATCGTAGTGGCTGACACCGCACTCGGCGTCGGCCAGACCAGTCTGGTGACCATTACCTTCAGCGAAGCGGTGACCGGTTTCACCAATGCCGACCTGACCATCGACAACGGCACGCTGAGTGCGGTGAGCAGCAGCGATGGCGGCATCACCTGGACGGCCACCTTTACCCCGGCGGCCGGTATCACCGACACCACCAACATCATCACGCTGGACAACACCGGCATCGCCGACCTTGCGGGCAACGCCGGCAGTGGCACCACCGACTCCAACAACTACGCGGTCGACAGTCAGCGCCCGACCGCGACCATTGTCATGAGCGACTCCAGCCTGCGGCCGGGTGAAACGTCGCTGGTGACCATCACGTTCAGCGAGGCCGTGACCGGATTCGACAATTCCGACCTGAGCGTCGCCAACGGCACGTTGAGCAACGTCAGCAGCAGCGACGGCGGCATCACCTGGACGGCCACGTTCACGCCAAACATCGGTGTGACCGACCTCACCAACCTGATTGTCCTGAACAACACCGGCATCACCGACCTGGCCGGCAACACCGGCACTGGCACCACCAGTTCGGCCAACTACCAGGTGCAGACCCTGGTGCCGACCGCCACCATCGTGGTTGCCGACACTTCGCTCAAGGCCGGGGAAACCTCGTTGGTGACCATCACCTTCAGCGAAGCGGTGAGTGGTTTCGACAACAGTGACCTGAGCATTGCCAACGGTACGTTGAGCAATGTCAGCAGCAGCGACGGCGGTATCACCTGGACCGCGACCTTCACGCCGACGGCCAATATCTCTGACGCCACCAACCTGATCACCCTGAACAACGCCGGGGTGGCCAACCTGTCGGGCAACAGTGGCATCGGCAACACCGATTCCAACAACTTCGCCATCGACACCGCGCTGCCGACCGCCACCATCGTGGTCGCCGACAACCGGCTGGGCATCGGTGAAACCACCACCGTGACCATCACCTTCAGCGAAGCGGTGAGCGGCTTCGACCTGTCCGACATCAGCGTCGCCAACGGTGCGCTGTCGAACCTGACCAGCAGCGACGGCGGCGTGACCTGGACGGCGACCTTCACGCCAACAGCCGGCGTCAACGACGCGACCAACCTGATCCTGATCGACACCGCAGGTGTCCAGGATCTGGCCGGCAACCTTGGCGCGAGCATCGCCATCTCCAATAACTACATCCTCGATGCGACCCGGCCGACGGTGAACATCGTGGTCGCCAACCCGCATCTGGGCATCGGCCAGAGCACCACGGTGACTTTCACCTTCAGTGAGGCAGTGAGCAATTTCGACCTGTCCGACCTGAGCGTGACCAACGGTGACCTGAGCAACCTGACCAGCAGCGATGGCGGCAAGACCTGGACCGCGACCTTCACGCCGACCGCGAATGTCACCGACCCAAGCAATTTCATTGCCCTGGACACCAGCAACGTCACCGACCTGGCGGGTAACGCCGGCAGCACGGTGGCGGTGTCGAATAACTATGCCCTCGACAGTGAGCGGCCGACCGCCACGGTAGTGGTCGCCAACCCGAACCTGGGCGTCGGCCAGACGTCGCAGGTGATCATCACCTTCAACGAAGCGGTGACCGGTTTCGATCTGTCGGACCTCAGCGTGGCCAATGGCACCTTGTCCAACCTGAGCAGCAGCGACGGCGGCAAGACCTGGACCGCGACCCTGACGCCGAACGCCAACGTCAACAGCGCCAGCAATGCGATCAGCGTCAACAGTACCGGGGTCAGCGATCTGTCCGGAAACAGCGGCAGTGGTGTCAGCAGTTCCGGCAATTACGTGATCAACACAGTGCCGGCAGTGTCACCGACTTCACCGTCAGTCGTGGTGACGCCGGATCCGGAGTTCCGCAGCAGCGATCCGGTCGTGCAGCCGCCACCGCCGAACGTCCCGCTGCAACCGATCGTCTTCATGCCGCCCACCGGCAACCTCGGTTCACCGCTGACTTTCGCACCGTTGTTCGAACAGCGGGTGATCGGCGACGGCATCCGTCCGCTGGGCGATATTTTCATCAACCAAGGTGCGTTGAGCCCGAGTTTCATTGCCCAGGTCTTCACCAGCAGCGACAGCGGCGGTGACGGTTCCGGCCATGGCTTCCTCGGATTCGGCGGCGGTGATGGCGGGGTATTCGGCAGCAGCACGCTGTCGAGTCTGTTCAACCAGGACAGCGCCGCCGAGCGTGGTTCGCTGAACGCTTTCGACAGCCACTCGATCCGGGGCGGCGACGTGTCCCAGGGCCTGCGCGGTGTGTTCGGCGCGCCGACCCTGGGCCAGCAACTGCAACAGATCAAGGACAGCGAGCAGCACCGGGTCGACAACCTGGCGGCGGCTCTGCAACAGGTCGGCATCAGCGAAATGCCGGCCTGACAACACACAACAACTCAATATGTGCGGGACCTAGGGGCGATCCAGGGATGAAGAAAAGTCAGAAGTTGTTCGGCGCCAGCCTGCTGGCGCTGGCGATCAGCGGATGTGCAGTCACCAGTGAACCGATCGAACGCAGTGTCAGTGAGCAACGGGCCCGAGCCGACCTGCAAACCATGTACAAGGGCCAGGAACCGCTGCGCGGTCCGCTGACCCTGCATCAGGCCATGGCCCGTGCCGTGAAGTACAACCTTGAAGGGCGTTTGAAAATCATGGAGGAAGCGCTGGCCAAACGGCAGCTCGACCTCGCCAGTTTCGACATGCTGCCGCGCATGGCGCTGGACGCCGGCTACGTCGGGCGCAACAACGTCAGCGCTTCCAGCAGCCAGAGCGTACGCACCGGCACCCAGTCTCTGGAACCGTCGACCTCCCAGGACCGCGACCGCAACGTCGCGGACCTGACCATGGTCTGGAACGTTCTCGATTTCGGTGTCAGCTACATCAACGCCAAACAACAGGGCGACCAGCGTCTGATCGTTCAGGAACGTCGGCGCAAGGTGATCAACACCATTGTTCAGGATGTGCGCTCGGCCTATTGGCGGGCGATGGCGGCCGAACGTCTGCTCAAGCAGATCGACAGCCTGATGGCGCGGGTCGACGCTGCCCGGCGCAACAGCGAAAGCATGAGCGAGCAGCGTATCGGCGATCCGGTGCAGTCCCTCGGTTATCAACGTTCGCTGATCGAAGCCACCCGACAGCTGGAAGAGCAGCGCCGTGCGCTGTCGCTGGCGAAAACCGAACTGGCGACCCTGATCAACCTGCCGATGGGCACCAACCTGACGCTGGCCACCGACGACGGTTATCAGATCCCGGAACTCAAGGTCGATATCGCCAAACTGGAACAGGAAGCCCTGACCAGCCGTCCGGAACTGCGTGAGCAGGATTACCAGACCCGAATCAGCGCCGCCGAAACCCGCAAGGCGATGTTGCGCATGCTGCCGGGCCTGGAGTTTTCCGCCGGCGGGCACTACGACAGCAACTCGTTCCTGGTGAACGACCGCTGGGCCGACTATGGCGTGAAAGTGACCTGGAACCTGTTCAACGTGATCTCCGCTCCGGCGGCCATCGACGTGGCCAAGGCCGGCGAAGAGGTCGCCACCGCACGTCGCCAGGCGATGTCGATTGCGGTGCTGGCGCAGTTGTACGTGGCCAACGCCAACTATCAGGAGGCGCTGCGTCAGTTCAAGACCAACCAGCAGCTGTCGGACATCGACGGGCAAATCGTCGGTCAGCTGCGCAACCGTCATCAGGCGGCGGGCATCGGTGAGCTGGACCTTATCCAGGGCGAACTGAACAACCTGCAAGCGGACTTGCGTCGCGACCTGTCCTACGCCGATCTGCGCAATGCCTATGGCCAGATCTTCGCCAGTGCCGGGCTCGATCCGTTGCCGGATCAGGTGCAGTCGACCGAAGTGCAGTCGATCGCCACGGCGCTGGCCAACCGCGAAGCGGCGTGGGCGTCGGGGGATATCTCGGTGCCGGTGGCCCATGCCTCCGCGAAGTGATGTGCTGGCGCCGACCGCCAGCATCAGCCGTGCACAGCGCGAGGCCCGCAATGGCCATCGCGGCACGGCCATGTTGCTGACCGGTTTGCCGGCGGCGGGCAAATCGACCCTGGCTCAGGCGCTGCATGCCGAGTTGTTCAGCCGTGGTTTGCAAAGCGTTGTGCTCGACGGCGATGGTTTGCGCGTCGGGCTCAACCGCGATCTGGGATTCACCGATGCCGACCGACTGGAAAACATCCGTCGGGCCAGTGAACTGGCGGCGTTGCTGGTGGAGAACGGGCAGATCGTGATTCTGGCGATGATCGCGCCACTGGTGGAGTTGCGTGAAGTGTTCGCCCGACGTCTGGGCGATGACTATCGCGAAGTCTGGTGCAGTGCCGCGCTGGCGGTGTGCGAACAGCGTGATCCAAAAGGGCATTACGCCCGGGCGCGACGTGGTGAACTGGCTGGCTTCACCGGTGTGTCGGCACCTTACGAGCCGCCGGCTCAGGCTTCGCTGGTACTTGATACCGGAACGCTGACGGTCGAGGCTTGCCTTGACCGGTTGCTGACCTGGCTCGGCGAATCCGCGGTGTTGCCCAGGACATGAACCGGCCGGCGTTTTCGCGGCTACCGGTGGCGGTGGATCTGCCGCTGTTGTTGCAGGCACTGGCGGCAATTGAAAACGATGCCTGGCGCGGTCATTTCAACACGGCCTATTTCGCGGGTGACTGGAGCGGCGTGGCGCTGATTTCCGCTGCCGATGCGCTGACTGAACTGTCCCCAGGAACCGCCGAACCTGTACAGCGTGTGCCTTGGCTGAAGGACCGCCGCTGGCAGCAGGCGTTGCGTGATCTGCCGCTGGATATCGTCAGTGCCCGGCTGCTACGGCTGGGGCCGGGTGGTCAGATTCACGAGCATCGCGACTACGACCTCGAAGGACCTGACGCGGATTTCCGATTGCATATTCCGCTGCTCAGCCCACCTGCCGTGGACTTCTGGCTCGACGGTCTGCGCATGCCGATGTCGGCGGGCGAGTGCTGGTTTCTCGACCTTGCGCGGCCGCATCGGGTCGACAATCGCGACAGTACGGCGCGCATTCATCTGGTACTCGATTGCCGTCCCGGCGTCTGGCTGGAGCAGATGATTGCCGAGGGTTTACCGAACACGCCGCAGCCTGATGCCGAAGACTCGTCGTTGCAGCGGTTTCATCGTCTGCTGGCCGTGGATCCTTCGTTGTCGGCGACCTTGCAGGCATTGCACGACCCCGAGGTGTTCATCAGCCAGACACTGGCATTGGCCGCCGAGCGCGGCTTGTCATTCTCCCGGGAAGAGCTGGAGGCGGCGATGCGCAAGGGGCGCCGGTCATGGAACGAACAATGGCGAGCCTGAATTTCGACGGCTGGCTACCGATTCGCATCTGGAAAGACGCCAGCCAATGGCAGGTGGACTGGTGCTTGTTTGGCGATACGCCGCTGCATCAGCCATTTTTTCGCGATGCGGTGGAAGAAGCGCTGCGGCTGCCGTTCAATCAGGCGTTTCGCCGGCAAACACCCTTATTGGCACTCACGGATTGGCAGGCGCTCAGTTCTGGCCTGGCGCCGAGCGCCTTCATCCTGCACGCCTCGCGTTGCGGATCGACGCTGATCAGCCAGATGCTCGCCCGCCTCGACGATCACATCGTGATCTCGGAACCGCCCGCCCTCGATGCCTTGCTGCGCAGTGATCTGCCGGCCGTCGAACGCCGTGCGGCCATCGCCGGGTTGCTCTCGGCCTACGGTCAGCGCCGGCGCGGTGTGGAGCAACGGCTGGTGATCAAGCTCGACGCCTGGAACATCGGTGAATGGCCTCTGCTTCACGAATGCTTCCCCGATACGCCTTGGTTGTTCGTCTACCGCGATCCGCTGGAAATCGCTGTTTCGCATCTGCGTCGCCCGGGCATGCACATGGTGCCCGGCATGCTCGGCGAGTGCGTGCTGGACGACAACTTGCCATTCGAAGGGCGTGAGGATTTCATCGCCCGGAGGCTGGGACGTCTGCTGGAGGCGGGGCGCTTGCACTGCGCTGATTTCGGCGGGCTGACGGTCAATTACAGCGAGTTGCCCGAGGCGATAACGGGACGTTTGGCGGGGTTTTTCCAGCTGAATGCCGCGCAATGTGAACGCGCCATGGCAGGCTCCGCGCAACATGCGAAACAGCCGTCACAGGCGTTTGTCGCCGATGGCGAAAGCAAACGCCGTGAAGCTTCCACGCTGTTGCAGACGCAAGTGGAACGTTGTGCCCGGGCGCCCTACGAAGCGCTTGAACGCCTGCGCGCGCTCACGATTTCGCCGACAGATCCGCCATCCCCTTGAGCAACTCGATCGGCAACGGAAAGACGATGGTCGAGCTCTTGTCGCCGGCAATCGAACTCAGGGTCTGCATGTAACGCAACTGCATGGCGCCTGGCTGGCGCCCGAGCATTTCGGCGGCCTGCATGAGTTTTTCAGAGGCCTGCAATTCACCTTCGGCGTGGATCACCTTGGCTCGCCGTTCCCGTTCGGCTTCGGCCTGTTTGGCGATGGCGCGGACCATCGATTCGTTGAGGTCGACGTGTTTGATCTCGACATTGGCGACCTTGATACCCCAGGCGTCGGTCTGGGCGTCGAGCACTTGCTGGATGTCGATGTTCAGGCGTTCGCGTTCGGCCAGCAGTTCGTCCAGTTCATGTTTGCCGAGCACTGCACGCAGGGTGGTCTGGGCCAGTTGGCTGGTGGCCATGAGGAAGTCCTCGACCTGGATGATCGCTTTCTGCGGGTCGAGCACGCGGAAGTACAGCACCGCGTTGACCTTCACCGAAACGTTGTCGCGGGTGATCACATCCTGCGGCGGCACGTCGAGAACAATGGTGCGCAGATCCACCCGGACCATTTGCTGCACAACCGGAATCAACAGGATCAGCCCCGGTCCCTTGACCTGCCAGAAGCGCCCGAGCTGGAACACCACGCCACGTTCGTATTCACGCAGGATGCGGAACGTCGAGCCGGCCAGGGCAATGAGCAACAGCAGCAGCGCGACAAAACCGATTTGCAGACCCATGATCACTCTCCGAGCGGTGCCGCGTCAGCCGCGGCCACTTGCAGCAACAAGCCCTTGCGCCCGACCACCCGCACCGGTTGCCCGGTGTGCAGCGGTGTGGCACTCAAAACTTGCCAGCGTTCTCCCTGTAATTGCACCCAGCCGTTGCGAGCGTCCTGCGGCTGCACGACCGTCACGGCCGTTACGCTGCCAAGCAGGCCCGCGTCGCCGCTGACCGGATGGCGCGGTCGAGTCTTCAAAGCGCGGATCAGTAGCGCAATCAACAGCAGGGCGCTGACCAGCCCGAGGCCGATCATCATCGGCACCGGCAGTTCGGCGTTGCCCAGGATCAGCGCGCCGATCACGAACATGACGATGCCGCCCAGGCCGATCACGCCGTAGTTGGGCAGCGCGGCTTCGGCGATCAGGAACGCGATGCCCAAGGTGATCAGCCACAGGCCGATGGGGTCGACAGCGTGCAGCGGGGTGTCCACAGCCAGGGCCGATCCGCTCAGCAGCATCAACAGGACAAACGCACAGCGACGGGTGTTCACGTGACCCTCCGGGAGAGTCAGGGGTTCTCTTTACAGTCTAGTTGAGCCTGGAGCTGGATGAATTTTGATCAAATTGCTCGTGCCGCCAGTGGGCGGAATTCCCTTCACTCGCAGCGTGCCCGACTAGACTTTCAAGGACAGGAACAATGTTCATCACCGCCCGCCGCGCAGCGTCGGCGGGCACCGAGGTGCATCATGCGTATGGCAAGAAAAGTGCAAAGCAGCCTGACCCGGGCGCAATGCGAATATGACGTCCTCTCCCATCCGCACTCGAGCAGCAGCCTTGAAACGGCGCGGGTTTCGGGGATTCCGGCGGACAGGGTGGCCAAATCGGTGATCCTCGACGACCACCACGGGCATTACCTGATGGCCGTGCTGCCCGCCAGCCGCCATCTGGACCTGAGCAAAGTGCGCACCAGCGGCGAGTGGCAGATCACCCGCGAAAGCACCCTGGCGCACCTGTTCGACGACTGCGAACGTGGCGCAGTGCCGCCGTTGGGCGACTCCTACGGGCTGGACATGGTCATCGACCCGTTGGTGACCCGGCAAAAAGACATTTACCTGGAGGCCGGCAACCACAACAACCTGCTGCACATGAGCATGCCCGAGTTCCTGAAAATGGTGCCCCATGCCCAGGTGCGGGAGTTGAGTCAGTAGGTTTTTGTTAGCGTCTGCGCTGACGCCAATCGCGAGCAGGCCCGCTCCCACAGGTTCTGCAATGAATCTGTGGCAATGTGGCTTGCTCGCGAAATGTTTGCATCCACTGAATCTTCGAAGGAGTAGAACAATGGAAAATCCGACGCACAGCCTCCCATCCCTGTTCAAACAACTCGGACTGCCCAACGACCCGGTCAGCATCGACCAGTTCATCGCCACCCATTCCCCGCTCAAGCCCGAACTGCACCTGTGCGACGCGTTTTTCTGGACCAAGAGCCAGGCGGATTTCCTGCGGGACGAGATTCTCGATGATGCGGATTGGGCGGAGGTGGTGGATCAGTTGGATGTGATGTTGAGGAAGGGGCGGGCGGGGTAGCAGTCACCGTGGTAACGGCCATAATCGAGCGGTATGGACCAGTGCCAGAATCCAGGCTGCATCGTGTTCCAATTGATAAACGAGCCGATAGCTTTGGTGTGGAATGACTTCTCGCGTGCCGGCAATGATACCGACTGGGCCAATTTCCGGATTCTGAGAAATTCGGGAAACCGCTTCGCTGAAGCGGTTATCCATATCTACAGCGGCTTTTGCGTTTACGGAGTGAAGATAATCCCAAATTTTTTCACGATCCTTTTTGGCGGTTTTCGTCCAGATAATCCTCATTCTTGATTGTCTGCCCGCCTGCGCCTTGCGGCGAATTCTGCTTCTACTTCTTCATTCGACAAGCCATCCCCGTCGCGTATAGAGGCTCGTGCGATATCTACCTTCCGCTGCAGAAACGCCTCGTACTCGCGAGCCTCACGTTGAGTCTGGACGAAGTGCCGCATCATTTCTCTTACGATTTGCGAGGCAGGGCGATGCGTTGCTTCAGCTTCGGCCATGAATTGCTCACGCAACTCCGGCTCCAGCTTCATTGTGAAAACGGCTTGTTTTGACATGCTCAACTCCTTCGAAAGGGGGTTCGTACTGAAAAGGTATATACATTGTAAGTTCCTAATTAGGAACCACCTGATCGCTCTAACGACCAACGGGGCAATTTGTTTCAAAACTTGACTGAATTTCCCCTCAAATGCCATATTGATAGTTAGCAAACTAACAGTGTGTGCATTCCCTCGTGCCGAATACCCTCGACGCCCTCCAGATGAACATCAGCAGCGCCATGGTGGTGGCCGCCAGGCATTGGCGGAAGATCTGCCAGACCACGCTGGTCAACTATGGAATTTCCGAAGCCTGCGCCGTCCCGCTCTTGATGATCGGGCGTCTGGGGGAGAGCGTGCATCAGGTGCAGGTGGCGCAGGCGGCGGGGATCGAGAGCCCTTCGCTGGTGCGGCTGCTCGATCAGTTGTGCCACGCCGGCTACGTCTGCCGCACTGAAGACCCGCAGGATCGCCGGGCCAAATGCCTGAGCCTGACCGACACCGGTCGCGAGCTGGTGCAAGCGGTGGAAGTCGAGCTGGTGCGTCTGCGCAATGAGGTGCTCGAAGGCATCGACCGGAGTGATCTGGAGGCTACGCTTCGTGTACTGAGAGCTTTTGAGGCGGCCAGTCCGCCAGCGGTGATCTATCCGTGAACGGCTTTTTTTCCGGCATTCCTCCGGCCCGGGACTGGTTCTACGGGATCCGTACGTTTGCAGCCTCGATGATCGCGTTGTACATCGCCTTGCTGATGCAGATGCCGCGTCCTTACTGGGCGATGGCCACGGTGTACATCGTTTCCAGCCCGTTCCTAGGGCCGACCAGTTCCAAGGCGTTGTACCGGGCGATCGGGACCTTTCTCGGCGCTGCGGCGGCGGTGCTGTTCGTGCCGATGTTCGTCCAGAGCCCGTACGTGCTGGTGGTGGTCATTGCGTTGTGGACCGGGATTCTGCTGTTCCTGTCGCTGCACCTGCGCACCGCCAACAACTACGCGCTGATGCTCGCGGGCTACACCTTGCCGCTGATCGCCTTGCCGACGGTGGATAACCCGCTGGCGGTCTGGGACGTGGCGGAAGCGCGTACCGAAGAGATCTTCCTTGGCATCGCGGTGGCGGCGGTGGTCGGCGCGATGTTCTGGCCTCGGCGTCTGGCGCCGGTGTTCAACGATGCGGTGGGCAAGTGGTTCGCCGATGCGACGACCTACAGCCTAAAATTCCTTAGCCGCGACGTGCAGCCCGAAGAAGTCACCGCCCTGCGCATGGCCATGGTCGGCAGTTTCAACAGCCTGGAATTGATGATCGGCCAGTTGCCGCACGAAGGCGCGCGGCCGCAGACGGTGCGTAACACCAAGGAACTGCGCGGGCGGATGATCCACCTGCTGCCGGTGATCGACGCTCTGGAAGACTCGCTTTACGCCCTAGAACGGCGCACCCCGGAACTGGTGGAAAAATTCGCGCCGCTGCTCACCGCCACCCGCGAATGGCTCGGCCACAAAGATGCCGATCTCGACCGCTGGCAAGCCCTGCGCGATCAGCTCGAAGCCCTGCAACCCAGCGCCGAAGCCCTCGAAGATCGCAAACAGTTGCTGTTTTCCAACGCGCTGTACCGCCTCGGCGAATTCATCGATCTGTGGCAGGACTGTCGCAGTCTGCAGGACGCGATCCTGTGTGAACGCCAGGACAGCTGGCGCGCGGTTTATCGTCACTGGCGGCTCGGTCGCCTGACACCTTTTCTCGACCGTGGGCTGATGTTGTATTCGGTGGCCTCGACCATTCTGGCAATCATCGTCGCCTCGACACTGTGGATTCTGCTGGGCTGGACCGACGGCGGCAGCGCGGTGATTCTGGCGGCGGTGTCGTGCAGTTTCTTTGCCTCGATGGACGACCCGGCACCGCAGATTTACCGGTTCTTTTTCTGGACCGGGATGTCGGTGCTGTTCGCCAGTCTGTACCTGTTTCTGGTGCTGCCAAACCTGCATGACTTCCCGATGCTGGTGCTGGCATTTGCCATCCCGTTCATCTGCGTCGGCACCCTGACAGTTCAGCCACGGTTCTACCTCGGCATGCTGCTGACGCTGGTGAACACCTCGTCGTTCATCAGCATTTCGGGCGCTTACGATGCGGACTTCTTCGCCTTCGTGAACTCCAACCTGGCGGGCCCGATGGGGTTGTTGTTTGCGTTTATCTGGACGCTGATCGCCCGGCCGTTCGGTGCCGAACTGGCGGCCAAGCGCCTGACCCGTTTCAGCTGGAAAGACATCGTCAGCATGACCGAACCGGCGAACCTCGCCGAGCACCGGCAATTGGGCGTGCAACTGCTCGACCGCCTGATGCAGCACCTGCCGCGTCTGGCGCTGACCGGCCAGGACACCGGCATCGCCATGCGCGAAGTGCGCGTGGGTCTGAATCTGCTCGATCTGCTGGCCTACACCCCGCGCGTGACAGGCGCGCCGAACGCGTTGTTGCAGCAAGTGGTGGCCGAGGTCGGCGATTACTTCCGGGCCTGCCTCAAGGCCGGCGAACGCTTGCCGGCGCCGAGCCCGCTGCTGATGACCATGGACCGCACCCGTCGCGCGCTCAACGGCCACGGCGATGAAGAAACCCGACTACACCTGTTGCACGCCTTGAGCGGTTTGCGTCTGGCGCTGTTGCCCGGCGTTGAATTCGTTTCCAGCGCCGAACCCGAAGAACCGCTGCCCGAAGGAGCGCCCCTATGATCGGTGACCTGGACATCAGCGGCATTTTCCTGCCGACCCTGCTGGTGCTGATGGGCATCACGTATGTGCTGTTTGTGCTGGTACATGGCGTGCTTACACGCCTGCATTTCTACCGTCTGGTCTGGCACCGGGCATTGTTCAACGTGGCCCTCTACGCCGTGATGCTGTACGGCGTGGACTCACTCAGTCGATACCTGATGACATGAAAAAACCGTTTTTGACTATCGGTCGCGTGATGCTGACTTTGCTGATCGTGACTTTCGCCGTCGTCGTGGTCTGGCGCATGGTGATGTATTACATGTTCGCGCCCTGGACCCGTGACGGCCACATCCGCGCCGATATCGTGCAGATCGCTCCGGATGTGTCCGGGCTGATCCAGCAGGTCGAGGTCAAGGACAACCAGTTGGTGAAGCGCGGCCAGGTGCTGTTCAGCATCGATCAGGACCGTTTCAAACTGGCGTTGCGTCAGGCCAAGGCAGCCGTTGCCGACCGCGAAGAAACCCTCGCCCAGGCCCAGCGTGAAGCCAAGCGTAATCGTGGTCTGGGCAATCTGGTGCCGGCCGAACAGCTGGAAGAAAGCCAGTCGAAAGTCGCCCGTGCGCAATCGGCACTGGCCGAAGCGCTGGTGACAGTGGACAGTGCCCAGCTCAACCTCGACCGCTCGGTGATCCGCAGCCCGGTGGACGGTTACGTCAACGACCGCGCGCCGCGCACCCAGGAATTCGTAACGGCCGGGCGTCCGGTGCTGTCGGTGGTGGACAGCAATTCGTTCCACATCGACGGCTATTTCGAAGAGACCAAACTCGACGGCATCCACGTCGGCCAGTCGGTGGATATCCGTGTGATTGGTGACCGCGCCCGCTTGCGTGGGCATGTCGAAAGTATCGTCGCCGGCATCGAAGACCGTGACCGCTCGAGCGGCAGCAACCTGTTGCCCAACGTCAACCCGGCCTTCAGCTGGGTGCGCCTGGCGCAGCGGATTCCGGTGCGCATTGCCTTCGATGACGTGCCGGATGACTTCCGCATGATCGCCGGGCGTACCGCCACGGTGTCGATCATCGACGATAAACAGCAGGAGCCCGAGCAATGAACAGGGCCCTGATGATCGCCGGGCTGGGCGTGATGTTGTCGGCCTGTTCCATGGTCGGGCCGGACTATCACCTGCCGGGTGACGCGGCCATCCAGCGCAAGGATTTTCAGGGCGATCTGGCGGTGGCCGGCAAGCCGGTGGTCTCGTCGCCGGTGCCGGCGGACTGGTGGCGGTTGTATCGCGATCCGCGACTGGATCAACTGGTGCAGCAGGCCATGGCGTCCAATACCGATCTGCGGGTGGCGGCGGCGAACCTGTCGCGGGCCCGCGCCCAGGTCGATGAGGCCGAGGCAGCCGGTGGCTGGAGTGGCGGTGTGAAGATGGGCGCCCAGCGCTTGCAGGAATCCGGTCAGGCGTTCCTGCTGCCGGAGAAAGTCCCGGTGGCCAACGTCGCCGACATCGGCATCAGCGCCTCGTACCAATTCGACCTGTGGGGCGTTCTGCAACGTGGGATCGAAGCGGCGAAAGCCAACGCCGATGCGACCCAGGCCGCTGCCGACACCGCACGCATCACCCTGGTGGCCGACGTGGTTCGGGCTTACACCCAGGTTTGTGCGGCCAACGAAGAACGGGAAATCGCCCAGCATTCCCTTGACCTGCAATCCCAGAGCACCACGCTGATCCAGCGTCTGCGCGACGCCGGGCGCGGGGACGAAACCCAGGTCACCCGCTCGCAGACCCAATTCAAGTCCTTGCGCGCCGACATGCCGCGTTATGAGGCCGCGCGTCAGGCCGGGTTGTTCCGCCTGTCGATGCTGCTGGCCAAACCGGTCGATCAATTGCCGGCCGGCACCGCGACCTGCGCCGAACTGCCGAAAATCGCCCAACTGGTGCCGGTCGGTGACGGCGCTGCACTGCTCAAGCGCCGTCCGGATATCCGTCAGGCCGAGCGTCGACTGGCGGCCGCGACTGCCGGGATCGGCATTGCCACCGGCGAGCTGTACCCGGACATCAGCATTGGCGCGACCATTGGCACCGTCGGCATTGTCTCCGACCTCGGCGACCCGTCGACCAACCGCTGGGGCTTCGGCCCGTCGCTGAGCTGGAAGGTGCCGACCAACGGTGCCCGGGCGCGGATTCGTGAAGCCGAAGCCTCGACCCAGGGCGCACTGGCGCATTTCGACGGTGTGGTGCTGAACGCCATTCGCGAAACCCAGACCGGTCTGGCCCAGTACACCGCGCTGTTGCAACGCCGCGATGCGCTGGCTGATGCCGAGCAGTCGGCGAAGCTGGCCGCTGACCAGACTCACCGCTTCTTCCAGGCGGGCCGCGAGTCGTTCCTCGCCGACCTGCAAGCCACCCGCACCTACACCGATGTCACCGCGCAACTGGCCGCCGCCAACACCCAGGTTGCCATGAGCCAGATCGATTTGTTCCTCGCCCTGGGCGGCGGTTGGGAAAGCGGACGAACGCAAGCCTCGAGCGCCAGCAAACCCTGAGGCCGTTGCTATGCTTTGAAGTATTGAAGGGGCGCCCTGAGCAAGGCGCCTTTTCAGTGCACATTGCTAGCGCAGGTCTAGGGGAAACCAATAATGAAAAACCCTTACGCTCTCGGCTTCTGGTGCGCCCTGGTCGCACTGGTGCTGCTGTCGGCCACCTATTTCTACGGCATCATGCTGGCCCACCAGATCGACAAGGCGATGGTCTTCCTCGACAGCGCGACTGCGTTGATCGCCGTGATGGCGATCGTGGTGGTGGCCTGGTCGTTGGTGCAGGTGCAAAAGCTCAAAAAAAGGCAGCTTGAACAAAGCAAGACCCTGCTGCTGATCTGGGACACCAAGGTCGCGCTGCGCAAAGTCGAAACCGTGTTCGACCGCTACTTCTGGGGCAGCTACTGGCAACCGGGACGCACCTTCGCCGAGGTCATGGGCGAACTCACCGGCACCCCACTGGAAAAAAGCCTCGAAGCCCTGAAAAAACAATGCCTGGCACTCGACAGACAAGTCGCCGATGAAGGCTGGCACTGGCTGAACAATGCGCGTGAATTGTCCGACGTCGCCACGGCCATGGCCCGTGAGCGCTATCAACTGGATTTCTGCGACCCGCGCGGCGACGGGCCGGGCGGGGCGGTGATCGACCGGGATTTCGAGGTGCTGGTGTATACGTGGACCGCGCGCCTGAAAAGCTTCGATCATCAGCTCGATGAGATCGAGGTGCAGTATTCCTGACCTCCCGAAAGATCGCCGAACCCGGCGATCTTTTTGTTTGTCCATGTCCCGTGGACACTCTTTAACCTTTAAACATTGGGCCGCCCCGCGCTGCCAGTGCTAATCTCCACCGCTAAATTCAGCGGAGTCGAGCCACGGCCCGGTCACGGGTTCACGGAAGACGACCACACTTTCAGCCACGGAAATCGATCAGGTCATTCATGAATAAATCAGCAGGCGTGCTTCTCGGAATCGTTGTTGCCATCGGCGCCATCAGCGTCGGCGGGGCCTGGTACACCGGCACCAAGATCGAAGGCGTGCTCAACAACGCCGTCGTCGATGCCAACAAAGAGCTGCAAGCCGCCATGGCCGGTTCCAACGGCAGTGCGTCGCTGGAGCTGGTGTCGCTGGAACGTCACACCTTCAGCAGCACCGCGCACTATCGCCTCAAGGGCGAAGGCGAGATGTTCGGTGAGGCGCCGGTCGAGCTGTTGTTCGTCGATAACATTGAACATGGTCCGCTGCCGTTCTCCCGCCTGGTCTCGCTGAAATGGCTGCCGGTCATGGCCACCAGTCACTACGAGCTGGAAAAGACCCCGATCACCGAGAAATGGTTCGCCGCCACCAAGGGCGCCGCGCCACTGAAGGGTGTGGTCAATATCGGCTACGACCAGTCCACCACCGGCAACATCGAACTGCTGCCACTGGAAACCGCACTGGACGAGCAGTCGAGCCTGAAATTCTCCGGCCTGAACATGGATATCTCCGCCAGTGCCCAGGCGCAGAAGGTCAAGGCCAACGGCTACATGGACAGCCTGCACCTGACCACCGTGGCTGAAGACCAGGCGCCGGTGCAGATCGAACTCAGCGGCCTGACCCTGGCCAGCAACCTCGCCAAGAGCAGCTACGGCTACTACACCGGCGAAAACACCCTGGAACTGACCAGCAGCAAGACCACTTTCGGCGCCAAGCAGTCCGTGCTGGGTGTGAAGAACTTCGAAATGAAGAACCTCACCGAAGAAAACGGCACCAATGCTTCCGGTCGTGCCGATTACAAAATCGGTGAAGTGACCCTCAACGACAAGAAAATCGGTTCGGCCAATCTGGCCATGAGCCTGAAAAACCTCGACATCCCGTCGGCCCTGTCGCTGATGCAGATCTACCAGACCAAGCTGCAGCCGTACGAAAAAGCCGCCGCCGAAGCCACCGCCGCCGGTCTGCCGGCGCCCGAGCTGAACCTGACCGAAGCCGAGTCCACTCAGGTCAAGGCTGACCTGCAGAAACTGCTGGCAGCCGGCCCGCAGCTGGCGCTGGAAGACCTGTCGCTGAAAACCGCCAACGGTGAAAGCCGGGCCAATCTGGTGCTCGACCTGACCAAACCGGCCTCGATGGACCTGCCGCCGGATCAACTGGGCAAACAGCTGATCGCGCTGCTCGACGTCAATGTGCAGGTGTCCAAGCCGATGCTGGTGGATCTGCTCAGCGTTCAGGCCCAGATCGATGGTCAGACCGACGCCAAAGCCATCGTTGACCAGGCCAGCGCCGCTGCCGACATGTTCTCCGGCATGGCCGTGGGTTCGCAGCTGGCAACGCTGGATGGCACCAATGTGACGACCAAGTTGCATTACGCCGCCAATCAGGTGGAGTTCAACGGCCAGAAAATGACCGTCGAGCAGTTCGTCGGTTTCCTGATGAGCAAATTCGCTGGCGTCAACGTGAGCCAGGAACAGTAAAACCCCTCGCTACACCTCAACGCCCGGCCTTTGCTTCCCGCAGACGCCGGGCGTTTTGCTGTCTGGACTCTGCGTTTGCGGCGCGCGCCAGCGTTTCCGGTCACGAATCTGAACAAATATTGTGTTCTGAATATTGGTCTACGCTTGCGTGCAAGACTGCTTGGATAAGCTTGGCCAAGTGATTCTGACTTGGCCTCCGTTACGAATTGGGCAAGGGGGGGCATTGCAACCCGGCTGGCCATGTAAGGATGCTGACGAATGCCGCGTACTGATGTTCCCGTATTACATCGTGGTTTACGCCCTTTGTTTCGAGTCGCGCTGTGCAGCCAGTTGCTCTGGCCGGTGCTCGCGTTGGCCGATACGGCCTACGATCAAATGGTGCTCGACGCCCGGGCAGGGCATTACACGCCTGCGCTGACCGCTTTGCGTCAAGTGCCGCCGGCCCAGGCTTCCACCGGGCAGGTCAGCGATCACCTGCAAATCGCCAGTTGGGCCGGGCTCGACGCCGAAGTGGTGCAGGTCTACGAGACCCAGGGACGCGGCCGCGCATTGCCGATCCAGGCCCTGACCGCCACCGCCCGCGCCTATCGCAATCTCAAACGCTGGGATCAGGCCTCCGAGGTCTACACCAAGGCCCTGGCGCTGGAACCGAACAATGCCGACCTGCAACTCGGTCTGGCGTTGACCCAGGCTGATTCCGGCAAACCCGACGAGGCTGTGACCCGTGCGAAAGCGCTGGTGGTGGCCAAGCCCGACGATCCTTCCCGCCGTCTCGCCTTGGGCTATGCCCTGACCCGCGCCGGCAAGCAATACGACGCACTGTTCGAATACGATCAGGCCTTCTCTCGTGCCGGCAGCAAACCGGAAGTTGCCCGTGAGTACGTGGTCGCTCTGCAAAAAGCCCGTCTGCCTGAGCCTGCGCTACGCCTGGCCAACCAGCGTCCGGGGCTGATCGATCCGGTGACGCTGCGCCGTCTCGAAGGCGATCTGGCTGCCGAACGCGTGCGTCTCGCCGAATTCGCCACCCGCAGCGAAAAAGAACGTTATGTGATCGCCGACCGTGCGTTGGCCGACTACGACAAACTGCTCGCCACCTGGACCCCCGACGCCAGCGCCCACGACGATGTGACCCGCTGGCGCATCGACCGCATGGGCGCCCTCAAGGCCCGGGCGCGTACTGCCGACGTCATCACCGAATACCAGAAGCTGCAAGCGGAAGGCGTGAAGATTCCGACCTACGCTTTGCGTTGGGTCGCCGCGTCTTATCTGGATCGACGGCAACCGGAAGTCGCCACCGATCTCTATCGCCAGGTGCTCTCGGCGCCGGACGCCGATGCCGGCGATCGCCTCGAAGACACCACCGCGCTGTATTACTCGCTGCTGGAGAGCGACCGGGCCGACGAGGCACGCAAGGTCGCCGAAGACCTGGCCAAAAACGAGAAACCGCGCGTCGAACTCAAGGGACTGCCAATCGGCAACCCCAGCGACGACTGGATGGACGCGCAATTGCTCTCGGCACAGGCTGCCGGTACCTACGGCGCGGACTTGCCCCACGGCGAGGATCGCTTGCAGACGCTGGTCGATCAGGCGCCAGGAAACATCGGCTTGCGCCTGTCCCAGGCCGATCTGTACCTGGCCCGCCAATGGCCGCGTCGCGCAGAAAGCCAGCTCAAGGAAGTCGAGAGCGTGGTACCACGGGACATGGGCCTGGAAGTCGCTCAGGCCCGCACGGCCATGACTTTGCAGGAATGGCGGCAGATGGATGCGCTGACCGACGACGTCGTCGAGCGTTTCCCGGACAACCGCCAGGTTCAGCGCGCCGCACGCGAGCGCGAAGTGCATGACATGTCCGAGCTGCGCGTCGAAGCCTACGGCGGCAAGGCCAATGGCGGCAGCGGCGGCAATGCCGGCGCGGTCAGCGGCAGTCGGGACTTCGGCATCCAGAGCACGCTGTACAGCCCGCCGATCGATGAAGACTGGCGTGTGTTCGCCGGGGTCGGTTATGCCACCGGCGACTTCGCCGAAGGCACCGGCAACCACCGCTTCCAGCGCGTCGGCCTGGAGCGCCGCACCCGTGACATGACCCTTGAAGCCGAGGTCTCCAACCATTCCTACGGTTACGGCGACAAGCAGGGCTCTCGTCTGGCGATTGCCCGGGACATCAACGACAACTGGCAGTACGGCGGCAGCCTTGAATACCTGTCGGCCGACACCCCGTTGCGCGCGTTGAACAGCGACATCAAGGCCAACGGCGGCAGCGGTTTCATCCGTTGGCGCGCCAACGAAAGCCGCGAGTGGAAACTGTCGGTCAGCCCGTCGCATTTCAGCGACGGCAACAACCGCGTCGAAGCCTTGCTGACCGGGCGCGAAGGCGTCTACAGCACCACCCACGTGCAGGTCGACGCGGGTCTGGAAGTCGCCACCAGCCACAACTCCAATTCCGAAGACGTGCCGTACTACAACCCGAAGGCGGACCTCAGCGTGATGCCGACGGTCAACGTCAACCACGTGCTTTACCACCGCTACGAAACCTCCTGGAGCCAGCAGTTCCAGGCCGGTGCGGGTACGTACAGCCAGCGTGACCACGGCACCGGCGGCATGGCGTTGCTGGGCTACGGCCAGCGCTATGCCTGGAACGACGTGTTCGAGGTGGGTGGTTTGTTCAGTGTGATCAACCGGCCCTACGACGGTGACCGGGAAACCGATCTGCGTCTGCTCGTCGACCTCACTTTCCGCTTCTAGAAGAGTTTGAAGATGCCTTTTATTTCGCGTTTCATCCTTCTGCTGGGAGTGCTGCTGGTCAGCGCCTGCGCCCAGCAAGCTCCGGCCTTCGCACCGCCGTCCGAGCGCCCGGTGGCGGCCAATGAAAAACCATGGCCGAAAAACCACGTGCTGGGCATTGCCTACCACGACATCGAAGACCGGGATCCCGATCAGGCGGTGGTGGCGGTGCGCACCGAGCGCATGATCGAGCAACTGGCGTGGCTGCGGGAAAACAACTACAAGCCGGTGACGGTCGATCAGATCATGGCCGCGCGCAAGGGCGGGCCGGAGTTGCCGCCGAAGGCGATCCTGCTCAGCTTCGACGACGGTTATGCGAGCTTCTACACCCGTGTGCTGCCGGTGCTGCGTGCCTACAACTGGCATGCGCTGCTGGCGCCGGTCGGCGTGTGGATCGACACACCGCTGAATCAACCGGTGGATTTCGCCGGCACTCCGCGTCAGCGCTCTGACTTCCTGACCTGGGATCAGGTGCGCGAAATCTCGCAATCCGGCCTCGTGGAAATCGCCGCTCACACCGATGCCAGCCACAAAGGCATCCTCGCCAACCCGCAAGGCAACCTGCAGCCGGCCGCCGCGACCCGGCGCTACGATCCGGTGACCAAACGCTATGAAACCGAGGCGGATTTCCAGGCGCGGATCCGCACCGACGTGGCCACCATTTCGGAGAAAATCCGCAAGGCCACCGGCAAGAAACCGCGTATCTGGGTCTGGCCATACGGTACGGCGGACGGCACTTCGCTGACCGTGGTGAGCGAGCAGGGTTATGAAATGGCCCTGACCCTCGACGACGGTCTCGATGCCTTAGACAACCTGATGAGCAGCCCACGATTCCTCGTCGCCTCCGACCCGGACGGCGAGCATTTCGCCAACAGCATCGTGGCGGTGCAGTCCGATTTCGCCATGCGCGTGGTGCATGTGGACCTGGACAACGTCTACGACCCGGATCCTGCGCAACAGGAAGTGAACCTCGGCAAACTGATCCAACGCATGGCCGACATGGGCGCCAACACGGTGTTCCTGCAAGCCTTCGCCGATCCGAAAGGCGATGGCCTGGTGCATTCGCTGTACTTCCCCAACCGTCATCTGCCCATGCGTGCCGACATTTTCGACCGTGTCGCCTGGCAGTTGCGCACTCGGGCTCACGTGAAAGTGTTCGCCTGGATGCCGGTGCTGAGTTTTGCGCTGGATTCGAAATTGCCACGGGTCACGCGCTGGGATCCGAAGACCGGCACCACGTCGGTCGACCCGGATCAGTACAAACGGCTGTCGCCGTTCGACCCCGAAGTGCGACGGATCATCGGTGAAATCTACGAAGACGTGGCGCGCCTGACCTCGGTCGACGGCATCCTCTACCACGACGACGCCGTGCTGTCGGACTTCGAGGACGCCAGCCCCGAGGCTCTCAAGGCCTATGCCGCCCACGGTCTGCCGGGCTCGATTGCCGCCCTGCGCGACGATCCGGCAGCCATGCAGCGCTGGACACGATTCAAGAGCCGCTACCTGATCGACTTCACCAACGAACTGACCGCCAAGGTCCGCGCGATTCGCGGCCCGCAAGTGCTGACCGCACGCAACATCTTTGCCGAGCCGGTGCTCAATCCGCAAAGCGAAGCGTGGTTCGCGCAGAACCTCGACGACTTCCTCGTGAGCTACGACTGGACGGCGCCGATGGCCATGCCGCTCATGGAAAAGCAGACCCATGCGCAATCCGGCCCGTGGCTGGAAGAACTGGTGGCGAAGATCAAACAGCGCCCCGGTGCGCTGGATCGCACGGTGTTCGAATTGCAGGCCCGGGACTGGACGAAAAAGGACCAGGCCGACATCGACGGTGCACAACTGGCCGACTGGATGGGCCGCCTCAAGCGTCAGGGCGCGACGAGTTTCGGCTACTACCCGGACAACTTCCTCGAGAACCTGCCGGACCTGAAAACCGTGCGGCCTGCGCTCTCCAACAAATGGAACCCATGACATGCTGGATAGACTGCTGGCCCTGCTTGTTCTGGCGATTGTCCTCGGCGTCCCGCTGGGGCTGATCTTCCTGGTCACCGGGCAATTCCTGATGGACTTCGTGTTCTTCTACCCGCTGTTCATGTCCGGGTTGTGGATTTCCGGCGGCCTGTATTTCTGGCTGCACTGGGAGCGGCACTGGCCGTGGAAGGACGACACGCTGCCGCCACCGCTGGAAGGCGAACCGCTGATTTCGATCCTGATCCCTTGCTACAACGAGGGCGACAACGCCGCCGACACCATTCACGCGGCGCTGGCCCAGCATTACCCGAACATCGAAGTCATCGCGATCAACGACGGCTCCAAGGACAACACCGCGCAAGTGCTGGATGCGCTGGCCAAGGAAGATCCACGGTTGCGTGTGCTGCACCTGGCGGAGAACCAGGGCAAGGCCGTGGCACTGCGCATGGGCGCCATCGCTGCACGCAGCGAATATCTGGTGTGCATCGACGGTGATGCGCTGCTGGCGCCGAACACGGCGGCTTACCTCGTGGCGCCGATGCTCGACAACGCGCGACTGGGCGCGGTGACCGGTAACCCGCGGATCCGTACGCGTTCGACGCTGGTCGGGCGGGTTCAGGTCGGCGAGTTCTCGTCGATCATCGGGCTGATCAAACGCACCCAGCGAGTGTTCGGGCGGATCTTCACCGTGTCGGGTGTGATCGTCGCGTTCCGCCGCACGGCGCTGAACCGGGTCGGCTACTGGAGCCCGGACATGATCACCGAAGACATCGACATCAGCTGGAAACTGCAACTGGACCACTGGAGCATCTTCTACGAGCCCCGCGCCCTGTGCTGGATCCTGATGCCGGAAACCCTGGGCGGGCTGTGGAAGCAGCGCCTGCGCTGGGCCCAGGGCGGTGCCGAAGTGCTGTTCAAGAACATTCGCGGCATCTGGCAATACCGTCACCGTTACCTGTGGCCGCTGCTGTTCGAATACTGCCTGTCGACCGGGTGGGCGTTCACTTTCCTGTTGTCGGTGATTTTCTGGGTGATGGGCAAATTCATGGTCATGCCCGAAGCGATCGCCGTGCATCACCTGATGCCCCCGGCGTTTACCGGGTTGCTGCTGGCGTTTGTCTGCCTGGTGCAGTTCGCGGTCAGCATCATCATCGACCGGCGCTACGAGCCGGGTCTGGGCAAGACCATGTTCTGGGTGGTCTGGTATCCATTGGTGTTCTGGTTCATCAGCCTGCTGACCACGCTGGTCAGTTTTCCTAAGGTGCTGTTCGGCCAGCATCAGAAGCGTGCGCGTTGGGTCAGCCCGGACCGGGGTATCAAACCGGTCGGGGACGACGAAGAGGAGGTCATCAAATGAAAATCATCCGGACCCGCCAGCGACCATTCCTGGTGGTGGTCGATGTGTTCCTCACGGTGCTGGCCTGGGTTGGCCTGCTGTATCTGTTGGTGCGCGGGCTGTGGCCGCTGATCGAAACCCATGCCGGCGGGCCGCGCATCGATAACTCGGCGTTCGAAGCGCTGGGGACCTTGCAGATCTACCTGTGGGTGGCGCTGGTCAACGCCGTCATTCTGATTTCCTGGGCGCGTTATCAACAACGCAAGAGCCGCAGTTTTGCTCAGCGTCGGCTGGCCGCACCGGTGGTTGACGATGATGGCCTGAGCAAAAGCTTCAAGCTGTGCGATGACCGCCTGCAGAAACTTCGCAGCCCGGGCGTCATCACCATCCACAACAATCAGGATGGCGATGTCAGCCATGTGGTGCCGCACCTGTGGCCGGTGGAACAGGCGGAATTGCCGCCACCGCTGGCGCCACTGGAGCATCCGCGGGTGATCTTTCTGCATGCCGAGGACGACGATAACCGTGAGCCGGTGAACCGTCTGTAAGCGCGGTGATACCAATGGGCGTCATTTGCCACTGCCACGGCACGAACGGTACAGCTATAGTCTGCAGGCCGAAGACGGCCCAACTGCACAAGGTGCTCCCGGAATGACCCGATTGACCTCTCTCAACCCTTGGCTGGCGGCCGTTGCCGTCGCCCTTTGCGTGCAGTTTCCGGCGCAGGCCCAGGAGCGCTTCACCCTCAGCATTCCTGGTGTTTCGGACAACCGTCTGTTCACCGCGGCGGCAGCCAGCGATGCCGCCGGTTGCGGCGGCAAGAACCAGTCGCCGGCCCTGAGCTGGAACGCCGGCCCGGCCGCCACCCAGAGCTACGCCATCGTGATGCACGATCCGGACGGCCAGAAAGGCCTGGGCGTCGATCACTGGGTTCACTACGGCATCAAGGCCACGACCCGGCAGATCCCGGCCGGCATTGGCACCAAGCCGACCTTCGAAGGCCTGGGCGGCACCAACAGCAAAGGCACGACCACCTATGTCGGCCCGTGCCCGCCGACTGGCGACAGTGCGCACCACTACATCATTCAGATCTACGCCCTGGACCTGGCCCCCGACGCCTTGCCGGCCGGCCTGACTCGCGCGCAGCTGCTGGAGAAAATCAAAGGCCATGTGCTGCGCAACAGCAGTGCAGTGCGGCGTTATCACCGCTGAAAAAATTTTCGGCGGCGCTTAACCCGAACTGAAAGGGCTGTCCGTCTCAGAGGTTGAATGGATCAATTCTTCCTCGAGGTCAGCCCCATGTCTCTTCCTTCGATGCTTCTGCGACCCCTTGCTGCCGGTGTGCTGTTGGCCGTCGCCGGTTGCGGCATTTCCTCCAGTCCGGAATCCGCCGCCGTGCCGCCACCGGCACAGCTCCCCTCGAAACCCGTGATGCAGCAAGAAGTGGTCATGGCCGATCACTCCTTGGCCAAGCGCAGCGCGTTGGCGGCGCCGATGGCCAGTTTTGCACCGATGCCGGCCGGGGAAAGTTATCCACAGGACTATCGCGCCGAGCCGCGTGAGCAATACGAAACCCTGGCGGATAATCCGATCCACAGCGTTGCCGAAACGCCCGTTTCGACCTTCAGTGCCGATGTGGATACCGGCGCCTACGCCAATGTCCGCCGTCTGCTCAATCAGGGACGCCTGCCGCCGGAAGGCGCGGTGCGGCTTGAGGAGATGGTCAATTACTTTCCGTATGACTATGCGTTGCCCACTGACGGATCGCCGTTCGGCGTGACCACCGAGCTGGCCACTTCGCCGTGGAACTCGCACACCCGCCTGCTGCGCATCGGCATCAAGGCGTCCGATCGTGCGGTGGCGGAACTGGCGCCGGCCAACCTGGTGTTTCTGGTGGACGTGTCCGGCTCGATGGATCGTCGCGAAGGGCTGCCGTTGGTCAAAAGCACCCTGAAGCTGCTGGTCGATCAACTGCGCGAGCAGGATCGCGTGTCGCTGGTGGTGTATGCCGGCGAATCCAGAGTCGTACTGGAGCCAACCTCCGGACGAGAAAAAGCGAAAATTCGCACAGCCATCGAGCAGTTGACGGCGGGAGGCTCGACCGCAGGCTCCTCCGGCATCGAACTGGCCTATCAAATGGCACAACAAGCCTTCATCCCCAAAGGCATCAACCGCATCCTGCTGGCCACCGACGGTGACTTCAACGTCGGTGTCAGCGACTTCGACAGCCTCAAGCAAATGGCTGTGGATAAACGCAAGACCGGGATTTCCCTGACCACCCTGGGTTTTGGTGTGGATAACTACAATGAACATCTGATGGAACAACTGGCGGATGCCGGCGACGGTAACTACGCCTACATCGACAATCTGCGTGAAGCGCGCAAGGTGTTGGTGGATCAGCTCGGTTCGACCCTCGCCGTGGTGGCGAAAAACGTCAAATTGCAGGTGGAATTCAACCCGGCGCAGGTCAGCGAATACCGGCTGCTGGGTTACGAAAACCGCGCGCTCAAGCGTGAGGATTTCAGCAATGACAAGGTCGATGCCGGTGAGATCGGTGCGGGGCATACGGTGACGGCGCTGTATGAAATTGTCCCCGCAGGCGAGAAGGGCTGGCTGGAACCGCTGCGTTACGGAAAAACCGATGCAGGGGTTTCTGAAAAGAAAGGAGAACTGGCAATGCTGCGTGTGCGATATCAAAAGCCTGAAGGTGGGAAAAGTCTTCTGATCGAGCGGCCAATTACCAATCAAGTCGCGCCGGCCAGCGAGGATCTGCGATTTGCCGCCGCCGTCGCCGCGTTTTCCCAGCAGCTCAAGGATGGCCGCTATACCGGTGATTTCAGCCTCAAGGACACCGAAGCGTTGGCCCGAGGTGCCCGTGGCGATGACCGCTTCGGCCTGCGTAACGAGTTCGTGCAACTGGTGGAACTGGCGCAGAGCCTGCGTACTTCCACAGCATCCAACGGAATGTCCACTGAGCGACGGATTGAATAGTGAGCCGCCTCAAAGGCTTCATCACACAGCTGTTTGCCTCCGCAGACAGCCTTGAGGCCAGCAGCGACGAATCGCTGCTGGCCCGTTATCGCGAGGGCGACGGCAAGGCGTTCGAGATCCTGTACGCCCGCCATCGCCAGAGCCTGTACCGGTTTCTGCTCGGGTTGAGCGGCAAACCGGAACTGGCCGAAGAGGTGTATCAGGAAACGTGGCTGAGCCTGATCCGCAGCAGCAGTCAGCCACAAGGCCGGGCGACTTTTCGTACCTGGTTGTTCCAGATTGCCCGCAACCGTCTGATCGATCACTGGCGCAAACATGGCGCCCATCAACCGCTGCATGACAGTTACGACGAACAGACCCATGCGGTCAGTGACCATGCGAGCGACCCCGAGCAACTGCTGAGCCTCAGCCGCGACAGTCAGCGCCTGGACAGCGCCCTGCAAACCTTGCCCGCCGACCAGCGCGAAGTATTCCTGCTGCGCGCCCACGGCGACCTCGACCTGGCGCAAATCGCCAGCCTCACCGAAACACCGCTGGAAACCGTCAAGAGCCGCTTGCGCTACGCCCAGCAAAAACTGCGTCGGCTGCTGGCCGAGGAGGTACTGACATGACGGACACCCGCCAGACACCCGAAGAGCAACTGCTCAGGCATTACCGCGAGCAACAGACCGGCGAACCGCCGGCAAATCTCGACGCGTTGATTCTCAGCGCCGCGCATCGCCAGATCCCGGTACCGAAACCGAACCTTTGGCAACGCTGGATCAAGGCCTGCCAGACACCGCGCTACCAGGTAGCTTTCGCCAGTCTGGTCGGCATCGCGCTGATGCTGTCGCTGGTGCATCGCGCGCCGGAACCCGTGGCTCATTACGATTTCGCCCCAGCCGCCAAACCTGCTGCGCCAATGGCTCGTAAAGAGGCCATCGAATCCCGGACATTATCAGCACCCGCTGGCGCGTTATCCGCACCTGCGCCTGCGCCGATGGCGGAAATGGCCGCGCCGATGCAAAGCGAATCGATCAGCGCCGACAGCGCGGACGAAGCCAAAGTCAGCAAGCGCGCTGCCACCCCGGCCAATGGCCTCGACGAGCAACTGCGCGAAGTCCTGCGCCTGCGCGAATCCGGTCAATCACAGGCTGCCGATACCCTGTACAACAATCTGCACAAGCGTTACCCGAGCGTGAATCTGGACCTGCGCCTCGAACAAATCCGCCAGAACTGACCGGGTGATCTCTCAGCCATTTGGCATTGCCCCATAAAAACGCGCACTATCAGGCCATTGCCGATGCGCTGGAGGATGCCGTGGCCCAAAAAATCGACCGCATCGCCCAAATGCTCAACTGCCCGGTGAAGGGTGAGGAACTGCGGCGAGCAGTGACCGAGAGTCGTAAGGAGTTTCTTCTGGCGAAACAGGCAGAAGAGGATCTGGAGGAAGACGTTCTTGATGATGAGTTGATCGAGGACGACGAAGACGATGATGAATATGACGAGTTTGACTGGACGACGGAGTGAGTCGCCAATCAGCACCCACAAAAAAGCCCCAGACCTTACGGCCTGAGGCTTTCTCGTTTCTGTTCATGGCGCACCAGGCGGGATTCGAACCCACGACCCCTGCCTTCGGAGGGCAGTACTCTATCCAGCTGAGCTACTGGTGCAGCGGGCGACATCATACCTAGGTCGGCTCGGGGCGTCCATGCCGGGTTTTGGCGCTTATTGTCAGTGCGCGTGTCGGTCGAAAGCGCTGCATTCCATAAAGCTGTAACGTCCTGCAAAAGGCTCGCTTGGCGCTTTGGCGGGACTGAACTAAGGTTTCGTTGCGGCGCAGGCTGGTTTGCTCGTTGATCTGAAAAATCCGGCAAAAGCGGCGTTTTTGTTCTTTTTTTCGAACGACCTATTGTCCTTTACCCCCTTTGATCCTACGATCCGTTTGAGATTTCAAACGCTCTTTGATCGGGTGCCGAGCCGCACGTGTTTGCAACCGTGCACTCTTCAGGTGCTTCAGCCCGGTGAATGATTTCCCTGACGGCAGCCTTGCGAGGCGCCTTTCTACAATCATAATTTTGCTCCGCGCTGGCCGCGGTGCTGTTAAGGAAAGCCGACATGCAGCTTAAAGACACCCAGTTGTTCCGCCAGCAAGCCTTCATCGATGGCGCTTGGGTCGACGCGGACAACGGTCAGACGATCAAGGTCAACAACCCGGCCACTGGCGAAATCCTGGGCACCGTGCCGAAGATGGGCGCTGCCGAAACCCGCCGTGCCATCGAAGCCGCCGACAAGGCGCTGCCGGCCTGGCGTGCACTGACCGCCAAGGAGCGTGCAGGCAAACTGCGTCGCTGGTTCGAACTGATCATCGAGAACCAGGAAGACCTGGCTCGCCTGATGACCCTCGAGCAGGGCAAGCCACTGGCCGAAGCCAAGGGCGAGATCGTCTACGCCGCTTCGTTCATCGAGTGGTTCGCCGAAGAAGCCAAGCGCATCTACGGTGACGTGATTCCGGGCCACCAGCCTGACAAGCGCCTGATCGTGATCAAACAACCGATCGGCGTGACCGCCGCCATCACTCCGTGGAACTTCCCGGCGGCGATGATCACCCGTAAAGCAGGCCCGGCCCTGGCCGCTGGTTGCACCATGGTGCTCAAGCCGGCTTCGCAAACCCCGTTCTCCGCTTTCGCCCTGGCCGAACTGGCCCAGCGCGCCGGCATCCCTAAAGGTGTGTTCAGCGTGGTGTCCGGCAGCGCCGGCGACATCGGCAGCGAGCTGACCAGCAACCCGATCGTGCGCAAACTGTCCTTCACCGGTTCGACCGAAATCGGTCGTCAGCTGATGTCGGAATGCGCCAAGGACATCAAGAAAGTCTCGCTGGAACTGGGCGGCAACGCGCCGTTCATCGTGTTCGACGACGCGGACCTGGATAAGGCCGTCGAAGGCGCAATTATTTCCAAGTATCGCAACAACGGCCAGACCTGCGTCTGCGCCAACCGTCTGTACATTCAGGATTCGGTCTACGACGCCTTCGCCGAGAAGCTGAAAGTCGCCGTTGCCAAACTGAAGATCGGCAACGGTCTGGAAGATGGCACCACCACCGGCCCGCTGATCGACGAGAAGGCCGTGGCCAAGGTGCAAGAACACATCGCTGACGCCGTTGCCAAAGGCGCAACCGTGCTGGCCGGTGGCAAGCAGATGGAAGGCAACTTCTTCGAACCGACCATCCTGACCAACGTGCCGAAAAACGCTGCGGTGGCCAAGGAAGAAACCTTCGGTCCGCTGGCGCCGCTGTTCCGCTTCAAAGACGAAGCCGAAGTGATCGCGATGTCGAACGACACCGAGTTCGGTCTGGCTTCCTACTTCTACGCTCGCGACCTGGGCCGTGTATTCCGTGTGGCGGAAGCCCTGGAGTACGGCATGGTCGGCGTCAACACCGGGCTGATCTCCAACGAAGTCGCGCCGTTCGGCGGCATCAAGGCCTCGGGCCTGGGCCGTGAAGGCTCCAAGTACGGCATCGAAGATTACCTGGAAATCAAATACCTCTGCCTGGGCATCTAAGCCGGGAAAGGGATCGCTGCAAACGCAAAGGGCACGAGAGCGCTGTCCCTTTGCGTCGTTTCAAACCGGAATTTTCTCTGCGGCCGGGAACGCCGTGGCAGTCGATCATCGCATGCTGCCACCGCCGATTCCTCCCGCTTAATCCTTGAACCACGCCGCCCGATGAGCGGTGAATGAGGACTGTAATGAGCAAGACTAACGCTGAACTGATGGCCCGTCGTACCGCAGCTGTTCCACGTGGTGTTGGCCAGATTCACCCGATTTTCGCCGAGTCCGCGAAGAACGCGACCGTGACCGACGTTGAAGGTCGCGAGTTCATCGACTTCGCCGGCGGTATCGCCGTGCTGAACACCGGCCACGTGCACCCGAAAATCATCGCCGCCGTGACCGAGCAACTGAACAAGCTGACTCACACCTGCTTCCAGGTACTGGCCTACGAGCCATACGTTGAGCTGTGCGAAAAAATCAACGCTCGCGTACCGGGTGACTTCGCCAAGAAAACCCTGCTGGTGACCACCGGTTCCGAAGCCGTTGAAAACGCCGTGAAGATCGCCCGTGCTGCCACTGGCCGTGCTGGCGTGATCGCTTTCACTGGCGCATACCACGGTCGCACCATGATGACCCTGGGCCTGACCGGTAAAGTCGTGCCTTACTCGGCCGGCATGGGCCTGATGCCAGGCGGCATCTTCCGCGCGCTGTACCCGAACGAACTGCACGGCGTGAGCATCGACGACTCGATCGCTTCCATCGAGCGCATCTTCAAGAACGACGCCGAGCCGAAAGACATCGCCGCGATCATCATCGAGCCTGTTCAGGGCGAAGGTGGTTTCTACGTCGCGCCGAAAGAATTCATGAAGCGTCTGCGTGCCCTGTGCGACCAGCACGGCATCCTGCTGATCGCTGACGAAGTGCAGACCGGCGCTGGCCGTACCGGTACTTTCTTCGCCATGGAACAGATGGGCGTTGCCGCCGACCTGACCACCTTCGCCAAATCCATCGCTGGCGGTTTCCCGCTGGCCGGTGTCTGCGGCAAGGCCGAATACATGGACGCCATCGCGCCAGGCGGCCTGGGCGGCACCTACGCCGGTAGCCCGATCGCTTGCGCCGCGGCCCTGGCCGTGATGGAAGTGTTCGAAGAAGAAAAGCTGCTGGACCGCTGCAAGGCTGTCGGCGAGCGTCTGGTAACCGGCCTGAAAGCCATCCAGGCCAAGTACCCGGTGATCGGCGAAGTCCGTGCCCTGGGCGCCATGATCGCGGTCGAGCTGTTCGAAAACGGCGACAGCCACAAGCCAAACCCGACCGCAGTCGCTGCCGTCGTGGCCAAGGCGCGTGACAAGGGCCTGATCCTGCTGTCCTGCGGCACCTACGGCAACGTTCTGCGCGTCCTGGTACCGCTGACCTCGCCGGACGAGCAACTGGACAAAGGCCTGGCGATCATCGAAGAGTGCTTCTCGGAGCTGTAAGCCCGGGCACTGTGTGATCGGATCGACAAAAAACCCGCTTCGGCGGGTTTTTTTACGCTTGCTGAAACACATACCCCGCATTCGAGCTGTATCGAAACGCCAGCATTGGCTAAGGTTCAAGCATTGCAAGGGAGGGCGAGCATGCCTGCCGTCGAATTACCCGCTGTACCCCGAGTCCTGATTGCCGAGGCCGACCCATGGTCTCGTGACCTGCTCAAACAGGTTTTGCTCAATGTGCGCTGCGATGCGCGGCTGGATCTGTGCGCCGATGGCCAGGAGGCGATGACGCTGCTCAGTGAAGTCCCCTATGACCTGGCGATCGTCGACTGGGAGTTGCCCGGTGTCGACGGTTTGAACGTGTTGCGCAGTGTCCGCCAGCGCAAACGCAATCCGCCGCTGCCGTTCATTCTGATGAGCAGCCGCAACGACAGCGCCAGCGTACGCGAAGCCCTGCCGCTGGCGCCGACGGCCTACCTGGCCAAACCCCTGAACATGGAAAGCCTGACCGAGCGTTTGCAGGGGCTGCTGCTCAATGCCGGCGAGGAAGTGTTCTGCGAAGTGCCCGCACTGGCGCCGGGCATGACCCTGTCGGTGTTCCTCGAGCGTCGCCGCGAGCAGGCCGACGGCGCACCGTTGATGACCGACGTTCAGGTGGCGGTCAAACGCAGCCTCAACCCCAACGGGCTGGATCTGAAGCTGCTGGAAGAGGAAATCCGCACCGACCCGCAGATCACCGCCGTGTTGATCGCCGCAGCCAACAGTGCCGCTCAGCATCACGGTGCGGCGGTGCAGACCCTGGCTCAGGCGCTGCATCGCCTGGGCACCGGCCAAAGCATGAACCTGATCCTCGGCCTGGCCCTCAAGCGCAGCGCCAGACTCAGCGATCCATGCCTGGCGGACTACGCGGAGCGTTATTGGGGCCTGTCGCTGCACACCGCCGAATACGCGCGTACCCTGGCGCGTCTGCTCGATCTGGATCAGGAACGCTGCTATTGCGCCGGGATGCTCCATCGTCTCGGCGATCTGGCGTTGCTGCGTTGTTTGCAGGAGTGGAAGCAGGCCGGCGGCGAGCTGGATGAACTGGAGGAAGTCGGCGATGCGCTGGCGGAATTCGGTGCGGCGTACGGCTCGGCGTTGCGTACTCGCTGGCGTTTGCCGCTGGAGCTGCGCGAGTTGATTGCATCCGTCTACCAGCTCGGTGGCGGGGTGTACTCCCGCGAAGCGCTGGTGATGAACATGGCGGCGCAAATGGCGCGGCTGACCGAGCACGAGGGCGTCGAGGAGCTGGCGAAGAGCCGCACGGCGCGCCTGCTCAAGATCGGGCTGCCGGAGCTGATGCGGATGCGCAAATAGCGCTTGTTCCGCATCAGCGCTGTGTTCAGCCGGAAATGATCCGGTTCTTGCCCTGACGCTTGGCCTCGTACATCGCCGCATCGGCTCGGGCGAACAGGTCGTCGAGGCTTTCGTCTTCCGGGGTGAGGCTGGTCAGGCCCTGGCTGACGGTGATGCCGAAGGTCTGTTCACCGTGGCTGAAGCTCAGACGCTGGATTTCCTGTTGCAGGCGCTCGGCCACCTGCATCGCCATGTCCGGCGCGCAGCCCGGAAAAACCGCAGCAAATTCCTCACCGCCAATCCGTCCGAACAGATCCCCCCGACGCAACGAGGCGCGGCCACTTTCGGCGATTCGTTGCAGCACGTGGTCGCCTTCCGGGTGGCCGTAGGTATCGTTGATCACTTTGAAGTCATCGATGTCCAGCAACAGAAACGCCAGTGGCGCACCCTGCAAACGGGCTTCTTCAAACTCGCGGTTGGCGCATTCGAAGAAGTGTCGACGGTTGCTGCTTTGGGTCAGCACGTCGGTGGTGGCCAGGCGTTGCAGCTCGGTTTCCATCTGTTTTTTCTCGGTGATGTCTTCGGCGATGCCGACGATGATCACCGGTTGTCCCGGTTCTTCCTGGCGGTTGATGAAGCACTTGTCGCTGATCCAGCGCACCTGACCGTCGGCGTCGATGATCCGGTATTCGCGGTCTTCCACGGCGCCTTTGTGCAGCACTTCGGCGAGGCTGCGTTCAGCGTATTCCAGATCCTCGGGGTAGATGCTGTCGCGCCACTGGTTATGGTCGGCGAGCAGCAGGGCGGCCGAACGGCCGAAAATCCGTTCATAGGCGGGGCTGACGTACAGCACCTGACGGGTTTCCCAGTTGAAGGCCCAAAGCACGGCGTTGACGCTGACCAGCAGCGAGCTGAACAGCTGTTCGCGTTCGCTCAGGCGCGCCACTTCGCCTTGGGCGTGCATCAGCGCCATCAGGGTTTGTGCGGCTTCGGGCCACTGGGGAAGGGATGAGTCTTTTTGATTGTTGTTGACCATCGACACGGATCTCAAAGGGCGTGCCGATCAGTCGACAACGGCCACGGGACAGCCCGCCGGGGGTGGCGAAGTGTCTTTGAGATAGGGGATCGGGGGTGAAGTTCCGAAGGGTGCGCCCGGGAACCGGGCGCACCGATCAACGGCATCAGACGGCGGCGGGGCGCAGCGAGTAGGTTTTCAACTGGTCGGCGAATTCGCGCAAGGACTGGATACCGCTGGCCTCGGCCTCGTGTACCCATTCCTTGATGGCCGCGAGCATGTCGTGGCCATTTGCGCTGGTCTTGACCCAGATCTGCTGCAGGGCCAGACGTTTCTCGTAAATTACCTTCAGCGCCTGGCTGTGCTCGAGCATGTTCTGGATGCGCGCGTGGTGGCGATCCTCCAGCAGGCTGGTTTCACGGGAGAGCAGACGCTTGGCGCGGTGGAACTGATGGCGTACCGAATGATCGACCTTGTCCAGCTCCTGCTTGACCAGCGGTCCGATCACCAGCTTGCGGTACTGGGCCATGATCTGGAAGCGGTTGTTGAGGATCGCCATGGCGGTGTCCATGTCCAGGCTGCCCTTGCCTTCGACGCGGTGGGCGATCGGCGCAACGCGCTGCACCTTGGCCAGACGCAGGAAGCTGAAGACCTGGATCCAGGCCCAACCGAGGTCGAATTCCCACTTCTTGACCGACAGTTTGGCCGAGTTGGGGTAGGTGTGATGGTTGTTGTGCAGCTCTTCGCCGCCGATCAGGATGCCCCATGGCACCAGATTGGTCGCGGCATCGCGGCATTCGAAGTTGCGGTAGCCGATGGCATGGCCGAGACCATTGACCACGCCGGCGGCCCAGACCGGGATCCACATCATCTGGATCGCCCAGATGGTGATGCCGATGGTGCCGAACAGCAGCAGGTCGACGACCGCCATGATTGCAATGCCCAGCAACCGGTGGCGGCTGTAGAGGTTGCGCTCGATCCAGTCTTCCGGGCAGTTCTTGCCATAGATGCGCAGGGTCTCGGCGTTCTGCGCTTCCTCGCGGTACAGCTCGGCGCCTTTGCGCAGCACTGTCGACAGACCCTTGACGACCGGGCTGTGCGGGTCATCGGCGGTTTCGCATTTGGCGTGGTGTTTGCGGTGGATGGCCGTCCACTCGCGGGTGTTCTGCGCCGTGGTCAGCCACAGCCAGAAACGGAAGAAATGCTTCAGGCCGGCATTCAGCTCCAGGGAGCGATGGGCCGAGTAGCGGTGCAAGTAGACCGTGACGGCAACGATCGTCACATGGGTCATCAGCAGGGTGACGGCGACCAGTGACCAGGCCGACAAGCCAAGAAAACCTTCGTACCACATAGGCTATAGGGCCCTCGATAAAGAAAAAACAGCCGTTGCATTATCACCAAGCACACAGATAAAACCAGTCGCCCTTTCAGATAAGAGATGGCTGGATGTTTCTTGACCTATAATCCCGACATTTTTGTAGGGACATGGACGGCCGAATGTCTGCCTCATACCGCGATGCCTTGCGTGCAGCGCTGCTTTACCTGGTCCTTGCCGTTGTCTGGCTGCAAGGCATTGGCTATTTATTGAACAGTTTCTTCGATAGCTCTGATGAGTTGCTGCGTTGGCAACTGATCAACGGCTATGCCTTTGTGGTGTTCAGCGCCGGTTTGATCTTTCTTGCCCGGGCGCGCCTGTTCGAATGCCTTGGCATTGGTGCCCGGTTGCGCGAGCGCCAGGCCGATCGCGAACGCCTGCGTCAGGCCGCTGCTGTGTTCGATTGCACCCGCGAAGGCGTGCTGGTCACGGATCGGCAGGGGCTGATCGTGCACGTCAATCGCGCCTTCATGGAAATCACCGGTTATCAGCGTGAAGAAGTCATTGGCCAGCAGCCCAGCCTGTTCAAGTCCGGGCACCATCCTCCAGGGTTCTATCAGGCGATGTTCGCCACGTTGCAGGCGCAGGATGAATGGAGCGGCGAGATCTGGAACCGTCGTAAAAGCGGCGAGATTTATCCGCAATGGCAGACGATCCGCGTCATTCGGGACGAAGACGGTCGGCTCAGCCACTACGTCGCGGTGTTTTCCGATATCAGCGCGATCAAGGATTCCGAGCATGAACTCAAGCACCTGGCCCACCACGATCCGCTGACCGATCTGCCCAACCGCCTGCTGTTCAGCGATCGCGCCGAACAGGCGCTGGCGTCGGCGCAGACCCACAAGCGCGGCTGTGCGCTGCTGATGGTCGATCTGGACCATTTCAAATTGATCAACGACAGCCTCGGCCACAACATCGGTGACCGCTTGCTCAAGGCGGTCGCCGCGCGTTTGCAGGCGCTGTTCGGCTCCGGTATCACCCTGGCGCGGCTGGGCGGCGATGAATTTGCGGTGCTTGCGGAAAGTTGTCCACAGCCTGCGCAGGCCGCGGCGCTGGCCCAACGCATTCTCGATGCGCTCAAGGAGCCGTTCTGCCTCGACGGCCATGAACTGTTCATCAACGCCAGCCTCGGCATCAGCTTGTTCCCCAGCGATGCGTTGAGCGCCGAACAGTTGTTGCGCAACGCCGATGCGGCGCTGTTCAAGGCCAAGAGCAGCGGCCGCAACGGCTACGCGCTGTACACCGAAGAACTCACCGCCCACGCTCAGCAACGAGTGGAAATCGCCTTCGAACTGCGCCGTGCGCTGGAGCAGCAAGAACTGCGGGTTTACTACCAACCGGTGCACGACCTGAAAACCAGCCGCCTGATCGGTGTCGAGGCGCTGGTGCGCTGGGAGCATCCGCAGCGGGGGCTGGTGTCGCCGGCGGAGTTCATCCCGATTGCCGAGCGCACCGGGATGATCTCGGAAATCGACGCCTGGGTCATGCAGCAAGCCTGCCGGCAGATGTGCCAATGGCAGCAGGCCGGGGTCGTGCTGTCGTTTGTCGCGGTGAACGTGTCGTCGCGGCTGTTCGCCCGTCGCGAGTTGTATCAACAGGTGGCGCAGGTGCTGCACGACACCGGGCTGGACCCGGCCTATCTGGAACTGGAAGTCACCGAAAGCGCGGTGATGGACGATCCGGAAGTCGCACTGGAACAGATGCATCGTCTGCGCGAACTGGGCATTCGCCTGGCCATCGATGACTTTGGTACCGGTTATTCGTCGCTGCTGCGGCTCAAGCGCCTGCCGGTGCAGAAGCTCAAGATCGATCAGGGTTTCGTCGCCGGCCTGCCGTGGGACGAGGACGACGCAGCGATCGTCCGGGTAATCATCGCCCTGGCCCGCAGCATGGGCATGCAGGTGCATGCCGAGGGCATCGAGCAGGCCGAGCAGGCGGCGTTCCTGCTGGAGCAGGCGTGCGATCTGGGGCAGGGCTACTGGTTCGGGCGGCCGGTGCCCGAAGCTCAAATCGACTGGACCCGAGCGCCGGCAATCGGCTGACGGATGTGCACAGCGGGTTTGTAATCGGGCAAATCCGCCGCAAACCCTTGCTGCATCACATAATGTTATTCCAGTTATATAAACATTCTTAAATAGTCTTTTTAAGAATATCCGCGCCTCTCTTATATTGCTCCCACGCCGAACGCAGTGCCGCCCACTGCCAGGCATATCCCATACAAAGGAGCAGCACCATGAGCGCATCCCTGCGTAGCGTTGACGGTCAGGACGAAACCACCATCTTGCGCGAAATCCAGAGCGCCTTGCGCGACCTGCGTTTCGGCGCGGTGGAAATCACTGTGCACAACGCCCAAGTGGTCCAGATCGAACGCAAAGAGAAATTCCGTCTGCAGCAACCGGGTAACAAACCGGCCTGATTCGTAGTCTGCGGCAGCTCCTGCGGGGAGCTGTTGGCAGTAGCTGCCACAGGCTGCGGTCGTTGAATGAGCAACCCGATTCCAGCAATACATAAGAAAAAGCCACCACCAAGAATTCCAGGAGCTTTCACCATGTCGTCGATTCGCCGTTACGCTTTGGCCGCCCTGGCCAGCGCTGTGTTTGCCGGTTCCGCGGTTGCCAAGGATTACGAACTGCTCAACGTTTCGTATGACCCGACGCGCGAGCTGTATCAGGATTACAACGCCGAATTCGTGAAGTACTGGCAGGCAGAGCATGCCGGCGACACCGTGAAAATCCAGCAATCCCACGGCGGTTCGGGCAAGCAAGGCCGTGCGGTGATCGACGGTCTGCGCGCCGACGTCGTGACCCTGGCCCTGGCCGGCGACATCGACGAAATCGCCAAGCTCGGCAAGACCCTGCCGGCCGACTGGCAGAAGCGTCTGCCGGACGCCAGCACCCCGTACACCTCGACCATCGTGTTCCTGGTGCGCAAGGGCAACCCGAAAGGCATCAAGGACTGGGGCGACCTGGTCAAGAACGACGTCTCGGTGATCACCCCGAACCCGAAAACCTCCGGCGGTGCACGCTGGAACTTCCTTGCGGCGTGGGCCTACGGCCTGAAAGCCAACGGCGGCAACGAAGCCAAAGCCAAGGAATACGTGCAGACCCTGTTCAAGCACGTTCCGGTTCTGGACACCGGCGCCCGTGGCTCGACCATCACCTTCGTCAACAACGGTCAGGGTGACGTGTTGCTGGCCTGGGAAAACGAAGCCTTCCTGGCGCTGAAAGAAGACGGCGGCAAGGACAAGTTCGACATCGTCGTGCCTTCGCTGTCGATCCTCGCCGAACCACCGGTGGCGGTGGTCGACAAGAACGCCGAGAAGAAGGGCAACGAGCAGATCGCCGAAGCCTACCTCAAGCACCTGTACAGCCCGGCCGGCCAGGAAATCGCGGCGAAGAACTTCTACCGCCCGCGTGACAAGGACGTGGCAGCCAAGTACGCCCAGCAGTTCCCGAAACTGGAACTGGTGACCATCGACAAGGACTTCGGCGGCTGGAAAACCGCACAGCCGAAATTCTTCAACGACGGTGGCGTGTTCGACCAGATCTATCAGGCGCAGTAAGTTTCAATAGCCTAAAACGAGCCCCGGATTTATGTTCGGGGCTTTGCGCGTTCTCAAACCAAGGACTTTTATGTCGCGTCGTATCTCCCCCGTCATACCCGGCTTCGGGCTGACGCTGGGCTACACCTTGGTGTACCTCAGCCTGATTGTGCTTATCCCGCTGGCGGCGATGTTCGTCCACGCCGCCCAACTCACCTGGGATCAGTTCTGGACGATCATCTCCGCGCCCCGCGTACTCGCCGCACTGAAGCTGAGCTTCGGCACTGCGCTGTGCGCCGCGATCATCAACGGCATCATCGGCACGTTGCTGGCCTGGGTGCTGGTGCGCTACACGTTCCCGGGGCGCAAGGTGATCGACGCGATGATCGATCTGCCGTTCGCCCTGCCGACCGCAGTGGCCGGTATCGCGCTCACTGCGCTGTACACGCCGACCGGGCTGGTCGGGCAGTTCGCCGCCGACCTCGGTTTCAAGATCGCCTACACCTCGCTCGGGATCACTCTGGCGCTGACCTTCGTGACCCTGCCGTTCGTGGTGCGCACGGTGCAGCCGGTGCTGGCCGACATTCCGCGTGAAGTCGAAGAAGCGGCCGCCTGCCTCGGTGCCAAGCCGTTGCAGGTGTTCCGCCACATTCTGCTGCCGGCGCTGTTGCCAGCCTGGCTGACCGGTTTTGCCCTGGCGTTCGCCCGGGGCGTCGGCGAGTACGGTTCGGTGATTTTCATCGCCGGTAACATGCCGATGAAAACCGAGATCCTGCCGCTGCTGATCATGGTCAAGCTCGACCAGTACGACTACACCGGCGCTACCTCCATCGGCGTGTTGATGCTGGTGGTTTCCTTCGTCCTGTTGCTGCTGATCAACTTGCTGCAGCGGCGCATCGAAACCCCATAAGGAGGCGCGAACCATGTCCCAATCGTCTATTGCGGCCGCTTCCTCGGCCAACGCCGCCCGCCGTGGCAGCGCCACTTCGCGCAGAATCCTGATCGGCCTCGGCTGGCTGATTTTCTTCCTGTTTCTGCTGTTGCCGCTGTTCATCGTGGTGTCGCAGGGTTTGAAGAACGGCCTGGGCGCCTTCTTCACGGCGATCTTTGAGCCGGATGCCCTGTCGGCGCTGAAACTCACGGTGATCGCCGTGCTGATTTCGGTGCCGCTGAACCTGGTGTTCGGTGTCAGCGCCGCGTGGTGCGTGAGCAAATACTCGTTCCGTGGCAAGAGTATGCTGGTGACGCTGATCGACCTGCCGTTCTCGGTGTCGCCGGTGATCGCAGGTCTGGTCTATGTGTTGATGTTCGGCGCCCAGGGCCTGTTCGGGCCGTGGCTGCAGGATCACGACATCCAGATCGTCTTCGCCCTGCCGGGCATCGTGCTGGCGACGATCTTCGTCACCGTGCCGTTCGTGGCCCGTGAGCTGATCCCGCTGATGCAGGAACAAGGCACTCAGGAAGAGGAAGCCGCGCGTCTGCTCGGCGCCAATGGCTGGCAGATGTTCTGGCACGTGACCGTCCCCAACATCAAATGGGGCCTGATCTATGGCGTGGTGCTGTGTACCGCGCGGGCCATGGGTGAGTTCGGTGCGGTGTCGGTGGTTTCCGGGCACATTCGCGGGGTGACCAACACCTTGCCGCTGCACGTCGAGATCCTCTACAACGAATACAACCACGTGGCCGCGTTCGCCGTGGCGAGCCTGTTGCTGATCCTGGCGCTCTTCATCCTGCTGCTCAAGCAGTGGAGCGAAAACCGTATCAACCGCCTGCGCGCCAGCGCCGCGGAGGAATAATTCATGTCGATCGAAGTGCGTAACGTCAGCAAGAATTTCAACGCGTTCAAGGCGCTGGACAACATCAGCCTGGATATCCACAGCGGCGAGCTGGTGGCGCTGCTCGGCCCGTCCGGCTGCGGCAAGACCACTTTGCTGCGCATTATTGCCGGTCTGGAAACCCCGGATAACGGCAACATCGTGTTCCACGGCGAAGATGTTTCCGGCCACGACGTACGGGATCGCAACGTCGGTTTCGTGTTCCAGCACTACGCTTTGTTCCGCCACATGACCGTGTTCGACAACGTCGCATTCGGCCTGCGCATGAAGCCGAAAAACCAGCGCCCGAGCGAAAGCCAGATCGCGACCAAGGTTCACGAGCTGCTGAACATGGTGCAACTGGACTGGTTGTCGGATCGTTATCCGGAGCAACTGTCTGGCGGCCAGCGTCAGCGTATCGCTTTGGCTCGCGCCCTGGCGGTAGAACCGAAAGTGCTGCTGCTCGACGAGCCGTTCGGTGCCCTCGACGCCAAGGTGCGCAAAGAGCTGCGCCGCTGGCTGGCGCGTCTGCACGAAGACATCAACCTGACCTCGGTGTTCGTGACCCACGACCAGGAAGAGGCGATGGAAGTGGCCGACCGTATCGTGGTGATGAACAAGGGTGTGATCGAGCAGATTGGCTCACCGGGCGATGTCTACGAAAACCCGGCCAGCGATTTCGTCTATCACTTCCTCGGCGATTCGAACCGTCTGCATCTGGGCGATGACAACCACGTGCTGTTCCGTCCACACGAAGTGTCGCTGTCGCGGCATGAGCTGGAGGATCACCACGCCGCTGAAGTTCGCGATATCCGTCCGTTGGGCGCGACCACGCGGGTGACGTTGAAGGTTGAAGGTCAGACGGATCTGATCGAGGCGGAAGTGGTGAAAGACCACGACAGCCTGACCGGGTTGGCGAAGGGGGAGACGTTGTTCTTCAAGCCGAAGGTGTGGCAGAAAGTCGCCAACGTTTGATCTTGCGCGTTCCCACGCTTTGCGTGGGAACGCCGCGGGATGCATTCCCACGCAGAGCGTGGGAACGAGCGAATCAGCCTGTATTCAGACAGCCGCACGATTCGGATTGACCCGCACCACACCCGCCCGCGCTTCAATCTGCTCTTTCAGCTCATGACGCATCCCGAGCATGAAAGCCAACTCGGCCACCACAAACAGCGGCCCGACAATCAACCCGCTCAAGTCATCGACGAACGCCGGTTTGCGCCCTTCATAGTGGTGCCCGACAAACTGGATTACCCAGCCAATCACAAACATCGCCAGGCCGCTGCTCAGCCAGACCAGGGTGCTTTGCTGTGCCAAAGCATGCCCGGCCCAGACGGAAAGCCCCATCAGCGCCGTCATCAACACACCGAGTTTCACTTCCAGTCGCAGGTAAAACCACGCCGAAGCGAGGGCGGCAATCACCGCCGGGGAAATCCACAACCCACCCACCGACCATTCCGGCCGCGACAACAGCACGGCCACCGCCACCACAATCAGCGGAATCCCGATAAAGTGGCTGGCGATGTTGCGCGGGTCACGGTGGTAAGCGGCGTATTGACTCAAATGATCGACGAGGCTTTTCATTGTTGTTCCTCCTGTAGGGTGATCGAATCATGCCCCGGGTAAACGGTTCGCTCTGTCAGGCAGGCGACAATCTTTAGGAGAACGCATGGATAAGGTCTGGCGCGAGCGCCTGCTGACCGGGCAATGGTTCAGTCATCTGCCTTCGTCCTTTCAGGATAGTCTGCTGGCGGCGGCCAAGGAGCGGCGGCTGGCGGCGGGGCAGAGGCTGTTCCAGCGCGGCGATGCGCCGTGCGGGCTATATGCGGTACTCGACGGCGCGATGCGCATCGGCGCGGTCAGCGAGCAGGGCAAGGAGGCATTGCTGAGCCTGGTGGAGGCGCCGCACTGGTTCGGCGAAATTTGCTTGTTCGACGGTCAGCCACGCACCCACGATGCTTATGCGGTCGGTCCTTGCACCCTGCTGAACATTCCTCAGGCCACGCTACTGAAGCTGCTCGACGAACACCCCGTTTACTGGCGGCATCTGGCCTTGCTGATGAGCCACAAACTGCGTCTGACCTTCATCAACCTTGAACAGCTGAGCCTGCTACCGGCCCCGGCGCGTCTGGCTCATCGCTTGCTGATGATCGCCGAAGGCTACGGCGAACTCGATCCGCCACGCCGGGTGCTGCAACTGCCTCAGGAGCAACTGGCATCAATGCTGTCGCTGTCGCGCCAGACCACCAACCAGATCCTCAAGGAGCTGCAGGGGCAGGGGATTATCGGCTTGAGTTATGGCGAAATCGAAATCCTCGACGCTGCGCGATTGCGAGCGCTGGCTACCGTTTGAAACTCAACGCAACTGATCCCGAAACTGCCCCGGCGTCATCCCCGTCCAGCGTTTGAACGCGCGACTGAAGCTGCTCGTATCAGCAAACCCCAACAGATAACTGACCTCGCTCAACGAGCAGTGCGGATCCCGCAGGTGCAGCAGCGCCAGGTTCTCGCGGCTCTCATTCAGCAGCGTGTCGAAGCGACAACCCTCGTCCGCCAAGTGCCGCTGCAGGCTGCGCAGGCTCAGGTGCAAGGCCTGGGCGATGCGTTCGGCACTGGGTTCGCCTTCGGGCAGTTGTTCTTCGATGGCGTCGCGCACCTTGCGCTCCCAGGTCAGCGGCTTGAGCTGGGCGAGGGTGCGCTTGAGCACCGCTTCGTTGTGCTCGGCCAGTTCCGGGTTGGCGTCGTCGAGGTGGCTGTCGAAGTCGGTGAGGGCAAATTCGATGCGGTCTTCTTCGGCGGCGAAATGCACGGGTGAGCGGAACACTTTGTGCCACTGGTGCTCATCGGCCGGTGCAGGCCGACGCAGATACACCGCCAGTGGCGCGTAGTCTCGGCCCAGGCGATTGCGGCAGGTGCGCACGTAGATTGCGGCGAAGGCGTCGATGGCTTCGAACGCCGGGGCCGGGTTGTCGGCCGGGATTTTCAGGCGAAACCGGTAGCGGTCTTCGGTGCGGGTCAGCTCAAGCTCCAGCGCGTCGCTGACCACCTGGTGATAACGCACGATCCGCTCGAACACTTCCCGCAGGCTGCCGCTGGCCACCAACGCGTATCCCAGCGCGTGAAATGTCGTGGGGCTGACGAATCGCGACACGCGCAAACCGATCGCCGGATCACCGCTGACCTGCACCGCGATTTCCCACAGGCGCGTGGTGGCGGACAACGGATAGCGGGCGTTCGGGTCGTCCATCAATTGTGGATCGAGCCCGGCCTGCTGGCACAGGGCAGTGCTGTCCAGCCCCAGCGCTTCGAGTTGCTTGCGCAGGGCACGGGTCCAGCTGGCGAGAGAAGTCGGTTCCTTCATGCTGATTGGCGCTTCCGGTCAACAGGTTGGCGTTCTCGGCTACCGCGTTCGGAACTTGCACAGGGCAGGATGCGAACATCAATAACCAGAGGATGGAAGCATGGACCGTACTTCTGCAAGTCCCCAGCGACACAATGCTGCCCAGCGATCAGCGCATATTCGCGAAGTGGTGCTGGCCAAAGGCGTCGAGCTGCGTGAGCGCTACCCGATTCTCAACCATCAGGACGCCCTCGGCGCGGGGATTCTGGCCTTCGCGCTGGCCGGGATGATCGGTTCGGCGGCGCTCTACATCAGCGGGCACATGGCTTGGTGGGTATGCCTGTTGCTGAACGCGTTTTTTGCTTCGCTGACCCATGAGCTCGAACACGACCTGATTCACAGCATGTATTTCCGCAAACAGCGCGTGCCGCACAATCTGATGATGGGCCTGGTGTGGCTGGCGCGGCCGAGTACGATCAACCCGTGGATCCGTCGTCATCTGCACCTCAATCACCACAAGGTGTCCGGCACCGAAACCGACATGGAAGAGCGGGCGATCACCAACGGTGAACCCTGGGGTTTTGCGCGGTTGCTGATGGTCGGCGACAACGTGATGTCGGCGTTCATCCGCATGCTGCGGGCCAGGACATGGACGCACAAGTTCAGCATCATCAAGCGTTCGCTGAAGGTCTACGCGCCGCTGGCGCTGGTGCATTGGGGTGCGTGGTATGTGTTTCTCGGCTTCCATGCGGCCAACGGCATCGCTTACTTGATGGGCTCACCGATTGAATGGTCAGCGACCACGTTGTCGGTGATGCAAGTGATCGACATCGCCGCTGTGGTCATCATCGGGCCGAACGTGTTGCGCACCTTCTGCCTGCACTTCATCAGTTCGAACATGCATTACTACGGCGACATCGAAGCGGGCAATGTGCTGCAGCAGTGCCAGGTGTTGAATCCGTGGTGGCTCTGGCCGTTGCAGGCGTTCTGCTTCAACTTCGGCAGCAGTCACGGGATTCATCATTTTGTGGTGAAGGAGCCGTTCTACATTCGCCAGCTGACGGTGCCGGTGGCGCACAAGGTGATGCGGGAGATGGGGGTTCGGTTCAACGATTTCGGGACGTTTGGACGGGCGAACCGGTTTGTTCGCAAAGAAGAGGTGGTGCAGAAAGAAGTGCAGACGGCTCAGGCTTGAAGGTATTCGAAGCTATCGCCGGCCAACCGGCGATAGCGGGCATCCGTCACCCTCAATCCGGCTGAAACGGCGACTCACTCAAAATCACCCCGGTCTCCTCCACATACCGCTGCCAATGCTCGATCAGCGCTTCAAGCTTCTGCGGCTGACTCGACGCAAGGTCATGAATCTCACCCGGATCACTGCCCAGATCATAAAGCTGCCAGGTCGCCGGCCCCACTGGCCCGGGGATCCACACCGCCTTCCATTGCCCCTGCCGAATCGCCCGGCGCCCGAACAGTTCCCAGCCGGTAACGGTGTGTTCGTCATGCACCTGCGCCGTTTCGCCGGACAAGAAACCCAGCCACGATTTGCCACGCAACGGCGCCACCGGTTTGCCGTGCCACTGCTTGCCCGGATGGCGCACGCCGGCCAGATCGAGGATGGTCGGCGTGATGTCCATCACCGTGCCGAAACCATGGCTGATCTGCCCCTTCAACGGCAGCTGTGGATAGTGCAGCAGTGCCGGAACACGAATCCCGCCCTCGGTGGTGAACGCCTTGAACAGGCGTGACGGCGCGGTCGCCACCTGCGCCCAGTTCGGCCCGTACCAGACGTAGGAATTGGCGCGGCCGATGTTGTCGAGGCTGTTGTCGTAATGCTGGCTCAGGTAGGTCACCAGCTCCGGGCCGAATTTCGGGAAAGCCTCCAGCAGCGCGCCTTCGGCACCGTTGTCGGACATGAACAGGATGAAGGTGTTGTCGAGTTGGCCTTGCTGGCGCAGGTAGTCGACGACGCGGCCGATGTTCCAGTCCATGCGCTCGACCATCGCGGCGTAGACCTCCATCGCCCGCGCGGAAATCTGCTTCTGCTCATCACTCAACGCAGCCCATTGCGCGGTCAGCTGGATCAGCGGATGCGGCTCGACATCCGGCTCGATAAGCCCCAGCGATTTGAGTTTTTCCAGACGTTCGAGGCGCAAGACTTCGGGGCCCGCGTCGTAGCGGCCACGGTATTTTTCGACGATGTCGGCGGGTGCCTGCAACGGCCAGTGCGGCGCGGAAAACGGCAGGTAAGCGAAGAACGGCCGGCTCTGATCGCGCTCCTTGAGGTACTGCAACAGCTTGTCGCCGAAAGCGTCGGAGGAATAAAAATCCTTGGGCAATTCGTCGATGAAAGTGTCGTCTTCGATGTACAGCGCAGGGGTGGATTTCAGCAATCCCGGCGTGTGCTCATCGTAGGTCGGTTCGAATCCGTAATGGTTCGCGGCGCCGGGCAGCAGCGAGAACGAGCGCTCGAAGCCACGGGCGTGGGGCGCCAGTTCGGCGGTCAGGCCCAGGTGCCATTTGCCGCTCATCAAGGTCTGGTAACCCGCTTCGCGCAGCAACTCCGGCAACGCGACGACACGATCATTGAGGTAACCCTCGTAACCCGGTTTGCCGATCAGTTCCGGCGTCAGCGTTTCGGCCATGGTACCGATGCCGGCGATGTGGTGATCGGTGCCGGTGAGCAGCATCGAGCGGGTCGGCGAGCAGGTCGGTGCAGTGTGAAAGTCGGTCAGGCGCAGGCCGTTGTTGGCCAGGGCATCGAGGTTCGGCGTGGCGATTTCGCCGCCGAAGGCACCGATGTCGGAGAAGCCGAGGTCATCGGCCAGAATCACCAGAAAGTTGGGACGTTGCGGCATCAACAGGCTCCTGTTCAGCAGGCAATGAACGACAACGGCAGATCACGGATCTGTACCGGCACGCTCGGTTGGTAATGGTCATCACTGGTCAGTTCGTGCAGCAGTTCTTCGCGCAACTGATGGAAGTCAAAACTGCTGCGCTGGCGCGGATGGGGCAGGGCGATGTCCACCACTTGTTTGATCCGGCCGGGGCGCGGTTCCATCACCACCACGCGATCAGCGAGGAAAATCGCTTCCTCGACATCGTGAGTGACCAGAATCGTGGTGATTTTTGCCCGTTCACGAATCGCCAGCAGCTCGTCCTGCATCTGCTGGCGGGTCAGCGCGTCGAGGGCGCCGAAGGGTTCGTCGAGCAGCAGGATCCGTGGGCTCGCCACCAGCCCGCGAGCAATCGCCACGCGCTGCGCCATGCCACCGGAGAGTTGATGCGGGTAGGCGCGGGTGAAGTCGCGCAGGCCCACCAGTTCGATGAAGTCGTTGATGCGTTGCTGCTTTTCGGAGGCAGCCAGCGGCTCGTTGACCAGGCCCAGGCCGATGTTGTCGGCCACCGTCAGCCACGGGAACAAACGGTGTTCCTGAAACACGATGCCGCGTTCGCCGCCGATCCCGCTGACGGCTTTGCCATCGACCGTGATCTGCCCGCGAAACTGTGTGTCGAGGCCCACCAGCAAGCGCAGCAGAGTGGATTTGCCGCAGCCGCTGGAGCCGACGATGGCGACGAATTCGCCCTCGGCGATGTCGAGGTTGAATTCGCGGATCGCCTCCAGTTCGAAACCGTCGACGTCGAAGGATTTGCCTACGTGGGTGAAGCTGACAATCGGTGCGTTCATGCGTGTCTCCAGCGGGTGGCGCGGATTTCCAGGCGTTGGCCAATGAGGTTGAGCAGGGCGCCGGTGAGGCCGACCAGCAGCATCCCGGCCATGATCAGGTCCATGCGCAGCAGTTGTTGGGCGCCGATCATCTGGCTGCCGATGCCGCCGTTGGACGGCATGAAATATTCGGCGCCGATGGTGCCGAGCCAGGCGTAGATCAGGCTCAGGCGCAGCCCGGCGAAAATCCCCGGCGCGGCGCCCGGCAATACCAGTCGGCGTAGTCGTTGAGTGAGGCTCAGGCGCAGCACCTGCGCGGCTTCATTGAGTTGCGGCGAAAGGTTGGCAACGCTGCGTTGGGTGGCGATGAAAAGCGGGAAAAACGCGGCAAGGGCGACGAACACCCACTTGGCCAACTCGCCCAGACCGAACCATGCGGTCAACAGCGGCACCCAGGCGAAAATCGCGATCTGCCGCAGCGCGGCGAGAGTCGGGCCGAGCACGCGTTCGCTGGTGCGCGAAAGACCCAGCAGCAAACCCAGAACGAGGCCGAGGCCGCCGCCAATCAACAGGCCGCCGAGTGTGCGACCCAGGCTCAGGGCCATGCCCGAGATCAACGTGCCATCGAGCAATCCGTTTTTCGTCGCCTCAAGCACCGCCAACGGGCTGACCAGAATGTTGGCGTCGACCCATTGCTGATCGACCGCCAGTTGCCACAGCGCAAACAACCCCAGCGGCAACAGCCACGGCTGCACACGCTGCCAGCCTTCATGGCGCGGCCCGCGACGAATTTCTGCCGTGGCCGGGTGCGGCCAGTGCACGAGTTTTTTGTCCAGCAGGCCGATTCCGCGATCCATCGCCACGCCGATCAGGCCGATCACCACGATGCACACGAACACGATGTCGAGCATGAACAGCTGCCGCGCCCAGACCATCAGGTAACCGATGCCTTCGCTGGAGGCCAGCAGTTCCACCGCGAGCAATGAAGTCCAGCCAGCGGCCAGCGCCAGACGCACGCCGGCCATGAACGCCGGGAGGGCGGCGGGTAGCACCAGTCGGCGAATCAGCAGGCGTGGCGGCAGGCGCAATACGGCAGCGGCTTCACGCAGTTTCGGTTGCGCATCACGCACGCCGACCAGTGTGTGCAGGGTCACCGGCACCACGATGGCCTTGACCAGCACCACCAGTTTCAGTGTTTCGCCGATACCGAAAAACACCATGAACAGCGGAATCCACGCCAGCGTCGGCACCTGGGCCAGGCCGGCGAAGGTCGGAAAGATGAGGCGTTCGAGGCGACGGCTGAAGCCCAGCGCTGCACCGAGTACGGCACCAGCCGAGATCCCGGCGAGCAGGCCCCAGAACAGTCGTTGCAGGCTGATCCACAAGTGACTCCACAACTCGCCTTGGAACAGCTCGACGGCACTGCTCCACACCAGCGATGGCGCCGGCAGAATCTGTTCGCTCATCCATTGATTGCGCGCCGCCAGCCACCACAGGGCGAACAGCCCGAGCGGCAGTAGCCAGGGTAAAACGCGGTGGCTCAGGCTTGGCCAAGTGCGCCGGTTTTTCAACGGCGGTGCGGCCAGTGGCAGGCTGAGCAGGGATTCACGGGCCATGGGTGACCTCCGTTGTCGGGTTGGATCGAGTCAGCGGAATTAGCTAAAAACCAATTGTTATAAGTAAATTAAAAAATAATCATTTTGGAGATAAGCAGCGCCATTTAAGGCCTCCAGCCCTGCACGCATCCAATGCATTCGAAGAATATTTTCGATGCTCTCCATGCATACCGGCCTGTATGTCCCGACTTTGCTGGCTTAGCTTTAAAAGCTATAAAAATGTGCTTTTTAAGTATTTAAGCGCTGGTACGGATTGCGCCTACTTTCGGCTCCTCAATGCCCGCCGTGATCAGGAGCCGCACCCATGAACCTTCCCTTCAAACGTGTCATCAGCCTGTTTGCCGCGCCGGCACTGGCGGGTCTGCTGGCGTTCTCTGCCCAGGCCGACGAACTCAAGGAAATCAGGATCGCCGTGCCTGATCTGAGCGCCAGCACCCAGCACAGCGGCGGGGGCATCGTGGACGTGCTGCGCGATCAGCAGATCTTCGAAAAGGCCTTCGCCGATCAGGGCATCAAGATTCAGTGGAGTTTCTTCAAGGGCGCCGGGCCGGTGATCAATGAGGCGTTCGCCAACGGCCAGGTGGACCTGGCGTATCTGGGTGATCTGGCGGCCATCATCGGCAAGTCCAACGGGCTGGATACGCGTCTGCTCAGCGCCAGCGCCCGGGGTGTGAAGCAATACCTGGGCGTGGTGCCGGGTTCGGGGATCAAAACGTTGCAGGATCTCAAGGGCAAGCGCGTGGCGATCTTCCGGGGCACCGCGACCCAGTTGTCGTTCGATGCGGCATTGGCCAGCGTGGGCCTGAGCGAGAAGGACGTGAAGGTGATCAACCTCGATTTCAACGCAGCGGTTGCCGCGCTGGCGGCGAAGCAGATCGATGCGTCGTGGGGCAGCTCCGGGCTCACCGCCTTGCAGGCCAAGGGCCTGGCCGAGTTGCCACTGAACACCAAGGACCTCGGTGGTGCCGGCAGTGTGCAGTCGGTGCTGGTGGGTACCGGCAAGTTTGTCGACGGGCACCCGGAAGCCGTGGCGAAGCTGCTCAAGGCGCAGCAACAGGCGGTAGAGTGGCTGACTCAGGACAGCAACAAGGACGCCTACGTGCAACTGGTTTCGGGGCTGGCGAGCTATCCGCCGGTCATCCTGACTCAGGATCTGAAGGATCAGAACCTGAGCGAAGTGTTCCCGTCGACACTGGATCCTCTGTTCCTCGAGAACCTGCAGGGCAAGGTGGATCTGGCGGCGCAGCAGAAGCTGATCCGCAAGCCGTTCAAGGTGAACGAGTGGGTGGCGCCTGAGCTGGCGGCTGCGAAGCTCTGAGTGATGTGATCCTTCCCACGTTGAGCGTGGGAAGGATCCTTAAACCGCGACACTGATTTCCTGTTTATCCACCGCCACCAACGTCTCGATCATCGCCCGCGCCGCCGGTGACAGCCGGAATCCCGTGCGGCTCACAATCCCGCACCGCGCATTCATGCTTTCCAGATTCTGCGGCAGGTTGCGCCAGTGCAGCAGCGCCAGTGAGCCCTGGGCGATGTCCTCGACAAACGCCTCTTCAGTGCCCACGCCAATCGCGTTGGATTGCAGCACTACTTTCACCAGCGCCGGAAAATGCTCGGTCTCGATGGTGGGGGAAAAGTCGATCCGGCCGCTGAGGTTTGCCAGCAGTTTGCGAATGCCCGGCGGGATCAGCGTGGTCGCCAGCGGGTAGTCGAACATGTCGTTGGTCGACAGGCTTTCCTTGGCCAGCAGCGGATGCCCCGGCCGGCAGAAAAACACCCCGCGCTTGGGTGTCAGCGGCTGGGTCTGGAAGTTCGGGTCGGATTCGAAATGGCGGATGTCGGCGATGAAGAACTCGATCTCCTCGCGGCTCAGGGCGCGGCTGAGTTTTTCCCAGTTATCCACCTGAAAACAGGTGCGCACTTTCGGGTGCGCATTGATGAATTGCGCCACCGCATCCGGCACCAGTTTCACCGCCGGCGCCGGTCCGCAACCGAAGTGCAGTTCGCCGGCGTCCAGCTTGGTCATCTGCGTCACCTCGGCGCTGAGCAATGCCGCGCCCTGCACCAGGGTCAGGGCGTGTTGCAGCACCACCTGGCCTTCGGGCGTGGGGCGCAGATCCTTGTTGCCGCGATCCACCAGCACGCAGCCGAACTCCTGCTCCAGCCCTTGAATGCTGCGGCTGAACGCCGGTTGAGTGATGCCCATGGCATCGGCCGCGCGGACAAAACTGCGGTGTTCGTTGAGGGCGATGAAGTAGCGCAACTGGCGAAGATCCATATGCTTTTCCGGCATCCTAAAAATAGCTCGAAGGCATTTGCGACGAGGGTTGCTTGAGGTTTTAAATGCAAGCTCTTATTCCGTCAACGAAGCATGTGAATATCTATTAGATGTAAATGGAATATAGATAGAGCGTTGTTTCGCTGCCGTCCAACCGCAAGCAGTCGATGAGGGTCTACCCATGAGCAATGCCGCACTCGCTGTAAAACCCGCTGTCCACGCGCTGGAGATTCATCCGGTGGCCGGCCGTATCGGCGCCGAAATCCGTGGCGTGCACCTGTCCGGTGAGCTGGATGCCGCGACGGTTGAAGCCATTCAACAGGCGCTGGTGCAATACAAGGTCGTGTTCTTCCGCGAGCAGACTCAGCTCGACGATCAGCGCCAGGAAGCCTTTGCACATTTGCTCGGCGAGCCGGTGGCGCATCCGACTGTGCCGTCCCGCGAGGGCACTCGTTATCTCTTGGAGCTGGATGGCGCCGAAGGGCAGCGAGCCAACTCCTGGCACACCGACGTGACCTTCGTTGATGCCTACCCGAAAGCGTCGATCCTGCGCTCGGTGGTGGCTCCGGCATTCGGCGGTGACACCCTGTGGGCGAACACCGCGACCGCGTACAACGAACTGCCGACCGAATTGCGCGAGCTGGCGGACAAACTGGTGGCCGTGCACAGCAACGAATACGACTACGCCGGGGCGAAGCCGGACGTGTCGGCGGAGAAGCTTGAGCGCTATCGCAAGATCTTCACCTCAACGGTTTACGAGACCGAGCATCCGGTGGTCCGCGTACACCCGATCAGCGGCGAAAAAAGCTTGCTGCTGGGGCATTTCGTCAAACGCATCAAGGGTTACTCCCAGGCTGATTCGGCGTACCTGTTCGGCTTGTTGCAGAGTCATGTGATTCGTCAGGAAAACACCGTGCGCTGGCGCTGGAAGGCCGGTGATGTGGCGATCTGGGATAACCGTTCGACGCAGCATTACGCGATTGATGATTACGGCACTCAGGACCGGGTGGTGCGTCGGGTGACGCTCAAAGGGGAAGTGCCGGTCGGGGCGAGCGGGCAGCGTAGCCAGACCATCAAAGGCGCTGAAATCGTCGGCGTCTGATAAGACCTCATCGCGGGCAAGCCGGCTATCCGGCTTGCCCGCAGTCCTTTCACCAGACGCCAATCTGAACGAGCTTCTCGGTCTCCGGCTCCCCATAACGAAACCGCTGCCCACGCAAATCAATCTCCTGATGACTGATCGTCGTGCGCCGCTTCAGCCCACGCACCCACTCGAACAGATACCCCGCATGCTCCTCGCGCACCGCCGCATACGCCGGATCAGCGCCCAGATCCTGCAGCTCCTGCGGATCATTCAACAGATCGAAAAGCTGCGGCCGGAAGCCGTCGTACGCCAGGTATTTCCAGCGCTCGCTGCGCACCATGGTCATGCGACAACGGTCGATCGGCTGGCCCAGTCGCTCCCGTGCCGGGGCCTGGAAGGCGTAGTCGTATTCGCTGATCGCATAGCGGCGCCAGTCGGGATTCTCGCCGTGCAGCAATGGAATCAACGAGCGACCTTCCAGTCGATGCTCGGCACCTGTCACGCCCAGCGCTTCGAGAAAGGTCGGCACGCCGTCGATGGTTTCCGCCAGGCGTTCGTCCACCGTGCCCCGTGTGATGTCCGCCGCCGCACGCGGGTCGCGCACGATCAATGGCACGCCCACCGCTTGCTCCAGCAAAAACTCCTTCTCACCCAGCCAGTGATCGCCCAGGAAGTCGCCGTGATCGCTGGTGAACACGATCAAGGTGTCATCCCAGCGACCGTTGCTTTGCAGGAAATCGAACAGCCGCCCCAACTGATCATCGACCTGTTTGACCAGGCCCATGTATGTCGGGATCACGTTCAGTCGTACCGGGTCTTTGGAGAAGTTCAGGCTTTCTTCATGCTGGCGAAAGGCCTGATAGACCGGGTGGTCGCTTGGAGAGGCATTACGTACCGGTTCGAGAATCGATTTCGTACTGTACAAAGTGTGGTACGGAGCCGGTACGATGTATGGCCAGTGGGGTTTGATATAGGACAGGTGTAAAAACCACGGTTTTTCACCTTGCTCACCGATGAAGTCGATGGCTCGATTTGTAGTGTAGACAGTCTCTGAATGTTGCTCGGGAATTCGCGCCGGCAAATGGGCGTTGCGCATTTTCCAGCCGCTGAGAATTTCGCCGTTGTCACCTTCGGCAGCGTTGGCCCAGTCGTGCCAGGGGTTACGCCCCTCGAACCCCTGCTCGCGCAGGTAACGGGTGTACGGCGCGGATTCGCGTTTGTCATCGAACAGCGGGTCGTCGGGGAAGATGCCGTCGTGTCGAAAGTACGGCTCGAAGCCGACTTCATTCAGCACTTCGGCCTGTGCGCTTTCAGGGTTGATCGCCAGCCGCTGCAAGGCATCCACGTTGGCCGTGGCGTGGGTCTTGCCGACCAGCGCAGTACGAATGCCGTGGGGCCGCAGGTAATCGCCGATGGTCAGTTCTTCCAGCGGCAGCGGCACGGCGTTCCACGCCACCTGATGGCTGCTGACGTAACGCCCGGTGTAGGCCGACATCCGCGATGGCCCGCAGATCGTGCCTTGGGTGTAGGCGCGGCTGAAGCGCACGCCGGCAGCGGCCAGGCGATCGATGTTCGGGGTGTGCAGGTGCGGGTGGCCGTAGCAGGACAGGTAATCGCGGCGCAGTTGATCGCACATGATGTACAGCACGTTGCGCACGGGGTATTGCGGGTTGGACATGGGGTTCACCAGTCAGAAAGACAGGCGAGGTTTTTCGCTTTCGGCGAGGGTGTTCGGCAAGTGCATTCGGGGAATGCTTGTGATGCATGAAACGCATGGGCTCAGACGGCGAGGTTTGCCAGCGAGCACACCTCCTCATCCACCGCATCAATCGCCTTGATTTGCTCGATCATCGCCTCGGCCAATGGCGACAACCGATACCCGGCGCGACTGACAATTCCGTAGCGTGTGTACAGCTCCTCGAGATCATCCGCCAACCCCTCGATTTTTAAACACACCAGTTCACCCCGGGCCTGATGCAGCGCATCCGAATAGGCACCGACGATGCCGATCGCGTCGGAGCGCAGCACTACACCGAGCAGACTGGCGCTGTTCTCACACTCGACATTGGGTATGAAATCCGGGCGGCCACTGAGGTCGACGATGACCTTGCGCAGATTCGGCGGGCGAATGCTGACCGCCAGTGGATAACTCATCAATTGCTCGGCCGAGACCCGCTCAAAAGCAGCCAACGGATGCCCGGCGCGGCAGCAGAAATGCCATTTGCGTGGCCGCAATCGGTAGGTCAGATAATCCGGATCCGCCTCGAAATGCCGGGTGTCGGCGACGAAAAATTCAAACTCTTCGCTCAGCAGCCGCTTGCTCAGGCTCTGCCAGTCATCGACCTGGTAATGCACCCGCGCTTTCGGGTATCGGCCGATGAAACTGCCGATCGCCCGTGGGATCAATCCAGCCGCCGGCGCCGGGCCGCAACCGAAGCGCAACTCTCCCGCCTCCAGCCCGTTGAACTGGCTGATCTCATTGGCCATTTGCTGGGCGCCGCTGACCAGTCGCCGTGCGTGTTCAAGCAGCACCTGGCCCTGTTTGGTCGGCGGCAATTCCTTGCGCCCGCGATCCACCAACTGGCAACCGACGCTGTGTTCCAGCGCCTGAATGCTGCGGCTGAAGGCCGACTGCGACAGGTTCACCGCCTGCGCGCCCGCGACGAAGCTGCGTTGTTCGGCGAGGGCGATGAAGTGTCTGAGCTGGCGCAAGTCGATATGCATTTTTCACATAAAAAATATCCGGGAAATGCATTGGATATGCATTAGGTCGACTCCTTATAAAGGCAATCTCTTATGCAGTAAATCTTTGTAAAAACATAAATAAATAACTTAAAAGAATATGCGGCACGGAAGATGTCAGCGTGTTTTTTGACCAGGAGCAGCCCCATGAGTCCGTTGAACCTCGCTTCACCGCCGCCGCCACGACGGCTCAAACGCTTGCCTCTGGCCCTTTTGCTGGCGGGGAGTGCCAGCTGGAATCAGGGTTACGCCGATGAAGCTCAAAACCCTGTACCGCCCCCGGCAGGCAAAAACGCCACCGCCACTTCGCAACTGGAAACCGTGACGGTCACCACTCGCCGTCGCGAAGAAAGTTCGCAGGATGTACCGACGCCGATGAGCGTGGTCAGCGGCCAGACCCTGGAGACGCAGCGGGTCTATCGGATTCAGGATCTGCAGCAACTGGTGCCCAGCGTCAACGTCGCCTACATGCATGCGCGCCAGTCCAGCGTGTCGATTCGCGGCCTGGGCAACAACCCGGCCAGCGACGGTCTGGAAGGCAGCGTCGGCCTGTACATCGACAACGTTTATCTGGGCCGCCCGGGGATGGCGGTGTTCGACCTGATGGACATCGAACAGCTCGAAGTCTTGCGCGGGCCGCAAGGTACTTTATTCGGCAAAAACACCACCGCCGGGGTGATCAACATCAGCACCCGCGCGCCGAGTTTCACCCCGGAGCGCAGCATCGAAACCTCGGTCGGCGAGGACGGTTATTTCCAGACCAAGGGCACGCTTTCCGGGCCGCTCAACGATCAATTGGCCGGGCGCATTTCCGCTTATCGCACCCGCAGCGACGGCGACATCAAAAACGAATTCAACGGTCATGACCTGAACGGCGGCTCCCGCGACGGCTTCCGTGCGCAGTTGCTGTTCAAGCCCAACGAAGCTTTCAATCTGCGCTGGATCGGTGACTACAACGAAGAGGACTCCAGCGCAGGCACCCGCGTGCTGTACAACACCGGGCCGACCATCAACGGCGTCAACCTCTATCAGTCGCGGGCCAACGCCGCCGGCGCGACGCTGGTCAACGGTTCGCACCGCAAGGTCAATCTGGACAACGACCAGCACGTCACGGTGCATCAGGGCGGCACGTCGGTGGAGGCCAACTGGACGCTGCCGAGCGACTTCACCCTGACGTCGATCAGTTCGTACCGCTTCTGGAATTTCACTCCGGCCAACGACGATGGCCTCAATGTCGCGGCGACCTACAACGCTGGCGTTTCCGTCGAGGACAAACAGTACTCGCAGGAATTTCGCCTCGCATCGCCCAAGGGGGAGTTCTTTGATTACGTGCTAGGCGCGTACTACTTCGGTTCGGATCTGGACAACAAATCCTTCGCCTATTACGGCCCGCAGGCCGACATCTGGAACGGCACGCCGCGGGGCGCATTGGCCAATGTCGGTAGCGTCGGCAATGGTCACATCAAGACCGACAGTTTCGCCCTGTTCGCCCAAGGCACCTGGCACCTCACCGAACGCCTGGATTTCACCGCCGGGGTGCGCGGCACCTATGAAGAGAAGAATGCCTGGGTCACTCGCGATGCACCGGTCGGTGGCGCCGCTGTCACCGGTGCAGCGGCCACTGCACGACGCGGACGTACCGGCGCTTACGACTCTGGCGATCTCAACCAGTACAGCTCCAGCCCATCCGGATTGCTCAACCTCAGCTATCGCATCACCGATGATCTGCTCGGCTACGCCACGCTGTCCCACGGCGAAAAATCCGGCGGGGTCAACCTCGTGGTCGGTTCCGCTCCGACCGCTGGCGCCGACTCGCTGCTGATCGGCACCGAGCGCGCCAACAACGCCGAGCTCGGCTTCAAGAGCACCCTGTGGGACCGCCGCTTGCAGCTCAACGCCAACGTGTTCTGGACGCAGGTCAACGCTTACCAGACCAACGCCTACGATGACGTCAACCGCGTGCAATACCTGACCAATGCCGGTTCTGTGCGCTCGCGTGGTGTGGAATTCGAAAGCACCGTGATCCCGCTGCGTGGCCTGACCCTGAACTTCAACGGCTCGTTCAACGACGTCAGTTACCTCTCGTACAAAGACGCGCCGTGCCCGCCGGAAGTCAGCCTGGCACCGGGGGCTCCGGCCTCTTGCGACCTCAGCGGTCATCAGGTCGTCGGTGCCTCGAAATGGATCGGCAACGCCAACGGCAAATACGAATGGAATCTGGCCAACGGGCTGCAACCTTACGTCACCGGCAGCTACGCATTCCGCTCCAAAGCGGTGGGCACCGTCGAGGATTCCGACTACGGCCAGATCCCGAGTTACGCGGTGGTCAATCTCTCCACCGGCCTGCGCGGTGATTTCAATCAGGGTCAGTGGGACGTCTCGCTGTGGCTGAAAAACGCCTTCGACAAAACCTACTACACGACCCTGTGGACCGGCGGCAACGGCGGTTATGAAGGCCTGCTCGGCACGCCGCGCACCCTCGGCGTCACCGGTCGCTACGACTTCTGATCGATCCTTCAAGGAGCTGCATCATGTTGCGCATCAAAACCGCTTTACCGGTGTTGTTGTCCGGCGCAGTGCTCAGTGCCGGAGCGCTCGCCGCGCCCAGCGTCTATCCCACAGGCGTCACCCGATACGACCCGGCCAAGGCCTTCAACCAATATGTGATCTTCAGCGGTGCCGACAAGCAGACGCACCTGATCGACATGAACGGCAACGAAGTGAAGAGCTGGCCTCAGGCCGGTTTCCCGTCAGCGATCATCGACCCGAAACTGGTCGGTGGTGAGCGCGGTCACGTCCTGCTGCAACTGAGCGAAAAGGATCCGGGCAAGCTCGGTTCCGCCGGTAACGGCCTGGGCAATCAGAGTGTCGGCGAGCTGGACTGGAACGGCAAAGTCGTCTGGCAGTGGGGCGACAAGGCACCCGGTGGCGCCGCGCAACAGCATCACGACCAGCGTCGCCTGAGCAACGGCAACACCGTGGTGCTGGCGAACAAGGTGCACAAGGTCAAAGGCTTCAAAGTGCCCGAGGTGATCGACGATGCGATCTATGAAGTCAGCCCCGCAGGCGAGGTGAAATGGCAGTGGCTGGCGTCGGATCACTTGAACGAATTCGGTTTCACTGCCGAGCAATTGAAGCTGGTGCGTGCCAGTGAAAATCCGGATTACCTGCACATCAACAACCTCAGCCTGGTCGGGCCGAACAAATGGTTTGACGCCGGCGACAAGCGCTTCAATCCGGACAATCTGCTGCTCGACTCACGCAACGCCAATTTCATCGCCATCATCGACAAACACAGCGGCAAAGTGGTCTGGCGCCTGGGGCCGAACCTGCCGCTGGCCAACCCGAAAACCGCGCAGAAAATACCGCGCCCGGTGGACCAGTTCGTCGGTCAGCATGATGCGCACATCATCCCGGCCGGGCTGCCTGGCGCCGGCAATCTGCTGGTGTTCGACAACCAGGGTTCGGCGGGTTATCCCAACGTCACGCTGGGGCTGATTTCCGGCTCGCGGGTGCTGGAAATCGACCCGGTGAAAAATGAAATCGTCTGGCAGTACAGCGCGGCCGATTCGAAGCAGCCGGGGTGGGCGTTCTACAGCTCGTTCATCAGCAGCGCGCGGCGTTTGCCCAACGGCAACACGTTGATCGACGAGGGCATGAACGGGCGGTTTTTCCAGGTAACGGCCAGCGGTGAAAACGTCTGGGAATACGTCAGCCCATATCTGGGCAAGGCGCCAGGCAGCGATGCGATCAGCAACTGGGTGTATCGAGCACTGCCTGTGAGTTATGACTGGGTACCGGCCGGAACGCCGCGTTCGGAGACGGCAGTGATTGCGCCGGTAGTCGGTGTGCAACAGACCAACGCCAGCCGTTAGTTTAAATGCTATTAACACTCTTCAGATTCGAAATAAGTTATGAGCGACATGAATAGTGCATATAGCAATATCGTTGAAAAGTCGCGTGGACAATAAGTAAATGTCCAACCATCCTGAGTGTCGTGAGTTTCCAGGAGGAAACTTGCTCTCATCGGAAGACACTTATCCAACGATAAAGGAAATCTCGTTATGTCGAGCATTAATGGCAACTATGTAAACGCTAACACTGGCGCCAAACTGACGATTACCGATGGCAACGACTCCAACGGCACCTTCAGCGGAAAATTCAGCCAGAACGGCGTGAACTACGACATCGCGTACGGTCACTACCACTTCCAGAACAGCACCGGGCAGCCTACGATCATTACTTTCGCGGCTCTGAATGACGGCACTGGCTATCAGTCCTGGACCCTGTTCTCGCCGGATCACAACTACTCGAAAGTTCGTGCGGTGGGTTCGCGCACCAACTTTGACGGTGATGTAGTCGGTCTGGCCGGGGAGTTTGTGAAGCAATAAGAAATTCTGTAAGTCGAAGGCCGATGCATTAAACATGCATCGGCCTTTTTATTTGCCTCTTGAAAAGTTCGTCAACTATCACCTTGGTATTAGTTGTCACTGAATGCCGGGGCGTCGAAAACCCGATGCCTTGGATGAATACTTTTTATGCCGGGAAAGCATGTCGATTCTGGCGAATCGCTGGAAGCCTTGCGGGCCGTGGCTTTGGCGGAAATGACCGTTTTTTATATTCCATAAACATCTATCCATAACATGAAAGATTACTTTCGGAGATAAGCCTCTAGCCCAATGATTGACCCATCGATCACGCCGTGGGGGATTCAACAAGCGGCGCATCGGCTACGCGAAAAAACGCAAAGAGACCGCAGGGAGTAAATCAATGGGCAATGTCCAGACCGCCGCCAGTGCACAGGAGGTGCTGTGGCGCCAGGCGCCGAGCGGCGAGTTGGTCGATCTCGGCCGGCCCCATCGTGTGCCGTTGGGGCAACTGCGTTTGCAGCGCGCGCCCAAGGGCATTCTGAGCCGCCGCGAAACGATTCTGCTCGGCGTTCTGGCGCTGGTGGTGCATGGCGCGGTGATCTACTGGATCAATCAGCATCCGACACCGGCGCTGCCGATCGTGCCGCCGGAAATTCCACCGATGACCATCGAGTTTTCGCGCCCGGCACCACCGGCACCACCTGTGGTTGTACCGCCGCCACCGGCACCTGTGGTCGAGCCACCGCCACCGGTGGAAGACGAACTGGCAACCAAGCCACCACCAAAACCGAAGCCGATTCCCAAGCCGAAACCGGTCGCCAAACCCGTACCGAAACCGGCCCCCAAAGCCGTCGAGCAACCCCCGGCTCCGCCACAACCGGCGGCCCCGGTCGCTGCACCAGCGCCACCTGCACCACCGGCGCCTGCTCCGGTGACCCCGGCCTCGGCCAACGCCGCGTACCTGAAGAACCCGGCGCCGGAATATCCGTCGCTGGCCCAGCGTCGCGGTTGGGAAGGCACAGTGTTGCTCCGGGTACACGTACTGGCCAGCGGCAAACCGGGCGAGATCCAGATTCAGAAAAGCAGTGGCCGGCAACAGCTCGACGACGCGGCGCTGGACGCCGTGAAGCGCTGGAGCTTCGTGCCGGCCAAGCAGGGTGATGTCGCCCAGGACGGCTGGGTCAGCGTGCCCATCGATTTCAAGATTCATTAAACCGAAACCAATTTCGCGCTAAACGTTTACACGAGGGAACACATCATGACGTTACTGGCATCTCCACTGGAATCCATCGAAAGCGCGGTGATCTGGCTGCTGGTGGTCTTCTCTGTCGCCACCTGGGGCCTGGCATTGCTCAAGGCTGTGCAGTTCGGCCGGTTGAAGGCGCAGGATCGCAAATTTCACAAGCGCTTCTGGGCGGCGTCGAGTCTGGACTCCGCCGCCGAGTTGAGCGAAACCCAGCCCGGCGCGGCAGCGCGGGTGGCACAGGCCGGTTATGCGGCGATTCAAGTGGGCGAGGCGCCGCAGGCCAATGACCTGAGCCAGGCGATCAACCATCAGGATCGCCTCGAACGTGCCTTGCGTCAGCAGATCGTCCGCGAGCGTCGTTCGCTGGAAACCGGTCTGGCGGTGGTTGCGAGTATTGGCAGCACCTCGCCGTTCATTGGCCTGTTCGGCACGGTGTGGGGAATCATGGAAGCGTTGAAAGGCATCAGCGCGGCAGGCTCGGCGAGTCTGGAAACGGTCGCAGGTCCCATCGGTGCAGCGCTGGTCGCCACCGGGGTGGGGATCGCGGTCGCGGTGCCGGCGGTGCTGGTTTACAACTACTTTTTGCGTCGTCTGAAACTGACGGCGGCGGACCTGGACGACTTTGCCCACGACTTCTACAGCCTGGCGCAAAAGAGTTCGTTCCGCGTGCTGATCCACCCGACCGCGCACAAGGCTGCGGCCCAGGGCAACGCAACAAAAGTGAAGGAGGCGTCCTGATATGGCCTTCTCCACGCAAGACAGCGACGAGGTGCTGAGCGAGATCAACGTGACGCCGCTGGTGGATGTGATGCTGGTGCTGCTGGTGGTGTTCATCGTCACCGCGCCGCTGCTGACCAACGCGATACCGATCAACCTGCCGAAGACCGAAGCGGTGGCGCCGGTCGAGCAGAAAGACCCGTTGGTGGTGAGTATCGACGGTGCTGGAAAACTGTTTATCAACAAGGACGAAATCCAGCCGGACCTGCTGGAGTTCAACCTCAAGTCGGCCAAGGCCAAGGACCCGGAAGTGCGCGTGCAATTGCAGGCTGACGACGGGGTGAATTACGGCGAAGTGGCGCGAGCCATGGCTTCGATTGAGCGGGCAGGCATCACCAAACTGTCGGTGATCACTGCACGATAAGGGTTTCACGTTTTTCCGGGGCCGTCTCCTTGGCAGGGTGCGGCCCCTTTTTTTGCCTGAGGATTTATATTCTTTTCAGGTCTTAATAAATAGCTTCTTATTCCTTAACGAATATAAATCCCGTCCCTATACTCCTTCAGGAACAGACACGACGCAGGAGAGCTCCCCCATGCGCAACGAATCAATCCGCTATCTGATTGTGCCGGGCTGGCAAGGATCGCCAGAAGATCATTGGCAAAGCCATTGGCAGAACAGCCTGCCGAACAGCGCGCGGGTGGAGCAGGCCGACTGGCTGACGCCGCGTCGTGAAGACTGGGTCGCGGCGCTGGCCGAGGCGATTGCCGCCGACAGCACGCCGGTGATCCTGATCGCCCACAGCCTGGGTTGCATCACCGTGGCGCACTGGGCGGCCACCGCGCCGTTGCAGCATTTGCGTCAGGTGCGCGGTGCGCTGCTGGTCGCGCCGGCGGATGTAGAACGTCCGGCCTGCGTGCCGGCACTGCGCAATTTCGCACCGATTCCAACCGACCTGCTGCCTTTCCCGAGCCAGGTCGTCAGCTCCGACAACGACGCCGCCGTCAGCGCGCCGCGTGCCTTGGAGCTGGCACGCAACTGGGGTGCCGAGGCGGGAATTCTCGCGGGCGCCGGCCATATCAACGTGAAGTCCGGGCATCAACGCTGGGAGCAGGGATTCGCTTATCTGTATCGCCTGCAAAACCGCATGGAACACCACGCCCGGCGTCGTGCCTGACCATTTTTATTTTTTCAGCGCCCCCGTCTCCCGGCGATTTGGGGCGGGAGTCTGCCATGAGTTTCGAAACCTTCGGTCAGCCGTTGCTGACCTTTCCCGATGCGGAAAAAAGTCCCCTGAGCATTCGCGCCAAAGCGCTGGTGTTCGTCGATCCACGCTCGCGCCAACTGCGCGAGGAAATGGCCCAACTCGCACCGCGCTCGATTTCGGTGTTGATTCGCGGCGAGACCGGCACCGGCAAGGAATTGCTCGCCCGCCATATCCACCGCGCCAGTGATCGCAGCGGATTATTTGTTTCGGTCAACTGCGGAGCGATCAGCCCGACGTATGCCGATGCCGAGTTGTTCGGCTACGCCGCCGGCAGTTACAGCGGCTCGGCCAGCAGTCGCGCTGGCTGGTTCGGTTCGGCCAACGGCGGCACGTTGTACCTGGATGAAATCGGCGACCTGCCGTTGCCGATCCAGATCAAGTTGCTCGCCGCGCTGGAAAACCACGAAGTCACCCGCGTCGGTGCCCATCAACCGAGCCCGGTGGATGTGCGCCTGGTGGCGGCGACCAGCATCGATCTGGCCCAAGCGGTGGCGGCGGGGAAATTCCACGAGCGGCTTTATCACTATCTCAGCGAGGGGCATCTGGAACTGCCGGCGTTGCGCGCGCGGGTCGGCGACATTCTGTCGTTGGCCGAGTACTTCCTCGGCATCTACAGCCAGCGCCTGGATCTGCCGGTGCCGTTGATCAGCGAAGCGGCGCAGGAGGTGCTGGAGCAACACAGTTGGCCGGGCAACACTCGGGAGCTGGAGAACGTCATTCATTTTGCGTTGCTGGTGAGCACTGGCGAGGAAATTCTGCCGGAGCACCTGAACCTGCCCGAAGTGTCTGGGACGCTGGTTCAGATCGAACGTCAGGTGGCGAGCATCACTGCCAAAGGGACAGCCGAGGAACGTAAGGCATTGAAAAAATTACTGTTGAGCCTGAGCGAGGCGTTGTAACCATTTTGTTCAACATGAACAAAATGGAATATGAAGCTGAATAAACGTTATTGTCCGGGAATAAAAAATCCCGGTATTGTCCGCTTCACGCCAGCAGTAGCACATCGCTGGCACACGTATTAATGCCGTCGTCGATGACGACCGATTTTCGATAAGGACACTGCATGAAAAAGGTTCTGTTGTTTACCGCATTGGCGGCTGCTCTGACGGCTTCCCTGGCGCAGGCCGGCGAGAAACTGGTTGTCGCGGCGACCCCGGTTCCGCACGCCGAGATCCTCGAACTGATCAAACCGACCCTCGCCAAAGAAGGCGTGGATCTGGAAATCAAAGTCTTCACCGACTACGTTCAGCCGAACGTACAGGTTGGCGAGAAGCGTCTGGACGCCAACTACTTCCAGACCCTGCCGTACCTGAACAGCTTCAACCAGGGTAAATACAAGGACGACAAAGCCAAGTACCTGGTGACCGTGCAAGGTGTGCACGTTGAACCGTTTGGCGGCTACTCGAGCAAGTACAAGACCCTGGCCGAGCTGCCGGACGGCGCCACCATCGCCATTCCGAACGAAGGCAGCAACAGCGGTCGTGCACTGATCCTGCTGCAGAAGGCTGGCCTGATCGAACTGAAAGATCCGAAGAACGCCCTGGCCACGCCAAAAGACATCGCCAAGAACCCGCACAACTTCAAGTTCAAGGAACTGGAGTCGGCCCTGCTGCCGCGTGTTCTGAAAGAAGTCGACCTGGACATGATCAACACCAACTACGCGCTGGAAGCCAAGTTGAACCCGACCAAGGATGCTCTGGTGATCGAGGGTGCCGATTCGCCTTACGTGAACTTCCTGGTGGCCCGTGAGGACAACAAGAACAGCGACGCGATCCAGAAGCTGGCCAAGGCCCTGACCAGCCCGGAAGTCAAAGCGTTCATCGAGAAGAAGTACAACGGCGCGGTACTGCCGGCGTTCTGATCTGACGCAGCAACACAACCCCTTCAGGTATGAAAACGCCGATGGCCAGTGATGGTCATCGGCGTTTTTGTGTGTGCGGGTGAGGGGTTTTTTAAGCTCAGGCTATCCCGGTCTTCAACGCCCGGCGCAACGCCACCAACAATTTCACAATCTCATGCGGATCCAGTCGCTGCGGCACTTTTACGTCCATGTTTTCTTCCTTGTTATGGGGTTCGGCCGAGGGAGTCTGGCCAAAAGCTGTTCGTCCTTGGAGGGCTTTGATGAAAAAAAGATCCGTCCTACAGCGCTGGGGACAATAGCCTTCCTCCTCCTTCCCGGCAAACCCGTCGATTAGTTTTTTGTGTGATATCAATATGCTTTATCGGTATTTAAATTCTTCTTTTTATACCTTTAAAGTCGGTGCCTGCCGGACAGCTATCCGCTGCCCATGGACTGCACCACCGTCGCTTACCGAGCGGCGTCAGGATGTTTCATGAACTTCGATTACGCATTTATCCTCAGCACCCTGCCGGCGTTTCTCAAAGCCGTGGGCGTGACGCTGCAGGTCGGTTTGATCGCCATCGGCACCTCGCTGCTGGTGGCGTTGCTCAATGCGACGATTCTGGTGTTCCGCACGCCTTACCTGCAAAAGCTGGTCGGGCTGTATGTGGAGCTGGCGCGCAACACGCCACTGCTGATCCAGTTGTTCTTCGTCTACTTCGCCTTGCCGGCACTGGGGATCAAGGTTTCCGGTTTCACTGCCGCAATCATCACCATGACTTTTCTCGGCGGCGCCTACCTCACCGAAGTGCTGCGCGCCGGCGTCGATGCGGTGCCTCAGGCGCAACTGGAGTCCGGCCGTTCCATCGGCTTGTCCCACGGTCAGTTGCTGCGCTACGTGATCCTGCCGCAAGCGGGGATCCTCAGCCTGCCGTCGCTGTTCGCCAATTTCATTTTCCTGCTCAAGGAGACCACCGTGGTCTCGGCCGTGGCGGTGCCGGAGATTCTCTACACCACCAAGAGCTACATCGCGCTCTACTACAAAACCTACGAAATGCTCGCCGTGCTGACGCTGATCTGCGTGCTGTTGTTCCTGCCGCTGTCGCTGCTGTTGAGCCGTCTGGAAAGGAGGCTCCAGCATGGCCAGTTCGGGTCTTGAACTGCTCTGGGTGTCGTTGCCGCAATTGGCAAAAGGCGCCGGGCAAACCCTGTCGATCTCGTTCCTCAGCATCGCCATCAGTACCGTCGGCGGCGTGCTCTACGGTGTGCTGCGCACGCTCAACGTGACGTGGCTGAACGCGGTGCTGCGAATTTATCTGGAGCTGTTCCGGGCGATTCCGGTGCTGGTCTGGTTGTACCTGCTGTTTTTTGGCTTGCCGATTTTCTTTGGCCTGAGCCTGCCGAGCTTCTGGTGCGCGGTGCTGGTGCTGTCGCTGTGGGGCGCCAGCGAGGTCGGCGAAGTGGCGCGCGGTGCGCTGCATTCGTTGCCGCGCGGGCAGCGTGAAGCGGGGCTGTCGATCGGTCTGAACGCGGCGCAGCTCTATGGCTACGTGCTGTTGCCCCAGGCGCTGAAACGCATGACGCCACCGACCATCAACGTCTACACGCGGATCATCAAGACCAGTTCGCTGGCGGTGCTGATCGGCGTGGTGGATGTGATCAAGGTTGGCCAGCAGATCATCGAGCGCACCTACGAATCGGTGCTGATCTACGGTGCTCTGTTCCTGTTTTTCTTTTTCATCTGCTACCCGCTGTCGGCCGCTTCGCGTGTGCTGGAGCGGCGCTGGACGCAAGCATGAGCGCATTGATCGAGTTTCAGGGTTTCAACAAATTCTTCGGCGAACAGCAGGTGCTCAAGGGCATCGACCTGCAAGTGAAATCCGGCGAAGTCATCGTCATCCTCGGCCCCAGCGGCTGCGGAAAAAGCACACTGCTGCGTTGCCTGAACGGTCTGGAAACCGCCCACAGCGGTCACTTGAAATTCGCCGGCCGAGAGCTGCTGGACAAGGCCACCGACTGGCGTGAAATCCGCCAGCAGATCGGCATGGTGTTCCAGAGTTATCACCTGTTTCCGCACATGAGCGTGCTCGATAACTTGCTGCTCGGCCCGCTCAAGGTGCAGAAACGCGAACGTCGCGAAGCACGGCAGCAAGCCGAAGCGTTGCTCGAACGCGTTGGTCTGCTGGACAAACGTGATGCCTTCCCGCGCCAGCTCTCCGGCGGCCAGCAGCAACGCATCGCCATCGTCCGCTCGTTGTGCATGAACCCGCGGGTCATGCTCTTCGATGAAGTCACCGCTGCCCTCGACCCGGAGATGGTCAAGGAAGTGCTGGAAGTGATTCAGGGCCTGGCCCGCGAAGGCATGACCCTGTTGATCGTCACCCACGAAATGGCCTTCGCCCGCGCGGTGGCCGATCGCATCGTGTTCATGGATGCCGGGCGCATCCTTGAACAGAACCCGCCCGAGCTTTTCTTTACGAACCCGCAAACCGCACGCGCGCAGCAGTTCCTGGAGAAGTTCTCCTACGTCGAAGCCCTGCCTTCAACGACTTCGTCTAAAACGACTCAAACCAAGGAACTGGAACTGCCATGAAAACTGCCAAAGCTCTATTTGCATTACCGCTGATCAGCCTCGCGTTGCTGGCCGGCTGCAACAAGACCGAAGAACCGGCCAAGCCGAAAGTCGCCAGCGAAAGCACTGCGCCGGCCGGTTATCTGGACAAGATCAAGGCCCGCGACAAACTGATCGTCGGCGTGTTCACCGACAAGCCGCCGTTCGGTTTCGTCAATGAAGCCGGTCGCTATGTTGGCTTCGATACCGACATCGGCCGTCAATTCGCCAAGGATCTGCTGGGCGATGAAAACAAGGTCGAGTTCGTGGCCGTGGAGCCGGCGAGCCGCATTCCGTTCCTGCAGAGCGACAAGGTCGACCTGATCCTCGCCAACATGACCGTGACCCCGGAGCGCAAGGAAGCGGTGGAATTCACCAACCCGAACCTGAAAGTCGCGGTGCAGGCGTTGGTGGCTCAGGGCAGCGAAGTGAAGAAACTGGATGACCTGGCGACCCGCACCACCATCGTTACCACCGGCACCACTGCCGATATCTGGCTGACCAAGAATCACCCGGACTGGAAACTGCTGAAGTTCGAGAAAAACTCCGAGTCCCTGCAAGCCCTGGCCAACGGCCGTGGTGATGCCTACGCACAGGACAATCTGGTGCTGTTCAGCTGGGCCAAGCAGAACCCGGGCTACCGCGTGCTGGAGGAAAAACTCGGCGCTGAAGCCCCGATTGCACCGGCGGTGAAGAAGGGCAACATCGAATTGCGCGATTGGGTGAACACGGAGTTGGCCAAGCTAGGGGAAGAGAAATACCTGCTCAAGCTGTATGACCAATATGTGCGTAAAGAGCTGAGCGATGACACCAAGCCTGAGAGCGTGATTGTTGAAGGCGGGAAGTGGCAGGGCTAAGCCGATGATCGTTCCCACGCATGCGTGGGAACGATCGATCAACAAGCTAATCCGGCCAGTTCCACGCCGGCTCATCCAGAACCCTCTGCCCGACGATCCCGGTCTGGCCGAGGGTTTTTTCCAGCACGATGCAATTGCATTCCTCATCTTCCTGCAACGCCGAAATCAATCGCCGTGCGTGTGAAACCACCCACACCTGACACTCTTGCGATGCGCGAATGATCAACCTCGCCAGCGCCGGCAACAGATCCGGATGCAGACTGGTTTCCGGTTCGTTCAGCACCATCAGCGACGGCGGGCGTGGCGTCAGCAGTGCGGCGACCAGCAGCAGATAACGCAGCGTACCGTCCGACAACTCTGCCGCCGACAGCGGTCGCAACAACCCTTCCTGAAAAAACTCGATGGCAAAGCGTCCGCCCGCCAGCGGCGCGATGTTCAACCGTGCGCCGGGAAACGCATCGCTGATCGCGGCCTGCAGCGCCTCGGGGTCGCCGATTTCGCGGATGGTCTGCAAGGCTGCCGCCAGATCCCGGCCGTCGTGATGCAGCACCGGCGTGCGCGTGCCCAGTTGTGGCTGGCGCACCGGGGCGTCAGCGTCGCTGCGAAAGTGATCGTAGAAGCGCCAGCGGCGGATGAACTCGCGCATCTGGAACACTTCCGGCGAGGTGCGCAGGCTGCCGACCTGATCGAACAGGCTGTCGAATGTCGGCGTGTGCTGGGCCATGACATCCCAGGTGCGACCATCACGGGTACGAATCATTGGCCCGTCGCGGTCCACCAGCAAGCTGGCAGGTCGATAGAGCGGCCCGGCCCAGATGCATTCCCGCTTGATTTGCGGATCAAGGCTGAAGCGCGAAGGGGTCGGTACGCGGTCTCCAGGCAGCATGAAATGCCCGTTGGAGTCGGGGAGCCCGAGGCTGATCGAATAACTGAAATCTTCCCCGGCAAACCCCAGCCGCAGACGTTTCACGCCCTGGCGGACCGTCGATTGAATCGGCACTTCACCATTGCGCATGCGCCGGCTGATGGTTTCCGGCCCGGCCCAGAACGTCGAGTCCAGCCCGCCCTCACGGGCCAGCGCATTGACCACGCCGCCCTGAGCGGTTTCCGCCAGCAGTCGCAGCGCCCGGTAAAGATTGGACTTGCCGCTGCCGTTGGGGCCGGTGATCAGGTTCAGCCGACCCAGCGGGATTACCAATTTATTGATCGAGCGGTAATTGGCTACCGCGAGGGTCTTGAGCATGAAAATCCTTCTTGGGTGCCCCGAATTCCGGGTCAGGATACCTGCTGCACATAAATGCATATATCGCCCGGACGAAGGTTGAACCCTGTTCTAAGCTCACAGTCGTACCGTCACTTGCACGTTCGTACACAGGAAGGAGTCTGCATGGCGAGTCCCGGATTGAAAACAGCGGTGATGCTGAGCCTGCTCGCTTTGCTCGCGGCCTGCAGCGAAAAGAAGCCGCCTCAGGAATACCTGCCACGGGTCTTTGTACAAGAGGTCAAACCCGCGGACTTCGCGGCGTCCGTGACCCTCACCGGTGACGTTCAGGCGCGGGTGCAGACCGAATTGTCGTTCCGGGTCGGCGGCAAGATCATCCAGCGCATGGTCGATGTCGGTGACCGCGTCTCGGCCAAACAAGTGCTGGCCAAACTCGATCCCAAGGACTTGCAGACCAACGTCGACTCCGCCCAGGCCCAGGTGCTGGCCGAGCAGGCGCGGGTCAAGCAGAGCGCCGCCGCATTCGTCCGCCAGCAGAAACTGTTGCCCAAGGGTTACACCAGCCAGAGCGAATACGATTCCGCACAAGCCGCATTGCGCAGCAGCCAGAGTGCCTTGAGCGCGGCCCAGGCGCAGTTGGCCAATGCCAAGGATCAACTGAGTTACACCGCGCTGATCGCCGATGCACCCGGCATCATCACCGAGCGTCAGGCCGAAGTCGGCCAAGTGGTTCAGGCCACCGCGCCGATTTTCAGCCTGGCCCGGGACGGCGACCGCGACGCGGTGTTCAACGTTTACGAATCGCTGCTGGCCGAGCGCCCGGCGGAGCGTTCGATTGTCGTCAGCCTGCTCGACAACCCGCAAATCAAGACCACTGGCACTGTTCGTGAAATCACCCCGGCGGTGTCGGCGCAGTCCGGTACGGTGCAGGTCAAAGTTACCCTCGACAGTCTGCCGCAGGGCATGCAGCTCGGTTCGGTGGTCAGCGCCACCGCCAAGGGCAGCGGCAAATCGGCGGTGGAATTGCCGTGGTCGGCCCTGACCAAAAACATCAGCGAACCTGCGGTGTGGATGGTGGACGACAAGGGTGAGGCGCAACTGCACAACGTCACCGTCGGCCGCTACCTGACCGGGCACGTGATTATCAGCGCCGGCCTCACCGGCGGCGAGAAAGTGATCATTGCCGGCGGGCAACTGCTGCATCCGGGCATGAAAGTCGAGATCGCCGAGAACACCTACAAGGATCTGCAATCGGGAGCGCAGCCATGAAGCCTTTGTGGGTGATGTCGATCGGGCTGCTGCTGGGTGCCTGTTCCAAGAACGAGCCACCGCCGGAACCGGTGCGCCCGGTGCTGTCGATCAAGGTCGAAGCGCTGAGCGAGGAAAACCTCGGCCGTTTCGCCGGCAGCATTCAGGCGCGCTACGAGAGCAACACCGGTTTTCGCGTCGGCGGGCGCATCGCCAGCCGCAACGTCGATGTCGGCGCCGAGGTGCAGAAGGGCACCTTGCTCGCCACCCTCGATCCGTCCGACCAGCAGAACCAGTTGCGTTCGGCCCAGGGCGATCTGGCGAAAGTCGAAGCACAACTGATCAACGCCCAGGCCAACGCTCGGCGGCAGCAGGCGCTGTTTGATCGCGGCGTCGGCGCCCAGGCGCAACTGGACATCGCCACCACCGATCTGAAGACCACCCAGGCGTCCCTTGATCAGGCGCGGGCGGCGGTGAATCAGAGCAAGGATCAGCTCGGCTACACCGAGCTGCGCTCCGACCATAAAGCCGTGGTCACCGCATGGAACGCCGAAGCCGGGCAAGTGGTGACGGCCGGCCAGCAAGTGGTGACGCTGGCGCAACCGGACATCAAGGAAGCGGTGATCGATCTGCCGGACACGCTGGTCGACCAGATTCCCAGCGACGTGGTGTTTCTGGTGGCCGGGCAACTCGATCCGAGCATCAACACCACGGCCGTCATCCGTGAAATCGAGCCTCAGGCACAAAGCGCCACCCGTACCCGCCGCGCGCGTTTGACACTGGCTTCAACGCCGCCCGGATTCCGCCTCGGTACGGCGATCAGCGTGACCCTCAGTTCGGCGATCAAGCCGCGAATCGAATTGCCCGCGACAGCCTTGCAGGAGGCCGACGGCAAAACCCGGATCTGGGTGATCGACCCGCAAAACAAAACCGTTGCCCCGCGTGACGTCAGCGTGACCAGCCGCACCGACAGCACCGTGGTGCTGGCCGGTGGGGTCAAGTCCGGCGAGCGTGTGGTCAGCGCCGGCGTCAACAGCCTCAAACCCGGACAAGCCGTGAAACTCGACGAGGACAGTCAATGAAAGGGTCTTTCAATCTCTCCGAATGGGCCCTCAAGCATCAGTCGTTCGTCTGGTACCTGATGTTCGTCGGGCTGCTGATGGGGGTGTTCTCGTACATCAATCTGGGGCGCGAGGAAGACCCGTCGTTCACCATCAAGACCATGGTGATCCAGACCAAGTGGCCGGGTGCGACCCAGGAGGAAACGCTCAAGCAGGTCACGGACCGCATCGAGAAAAAACTCGAGGAACTCGATTCACTCGATTATGTGAAAAGCTACACGCGCCCCGGCGAATCGACGGTCTACGTGTACCTGCGCGACACCACCAGCGCCAAGGACATCCCGGAAATCTGGTACCAGGTGCGCAAGAAGATCAACGACATTCGCGGCCAGTTTCCCCAGGGCATTCAGGGGCCGGGATTCAACGACGAGTTCGGTGACGTCTTCGGTTCGGTCTATGCGTTCACCGCCGACGGCCTGACGATGCGCCAGTTGCGCGACTATGTGGAACAGGCCCGCGCCGAGATCCGCGGTGTGCCGGGGCTGGGCAAGATTGAAATGATCGGCCAGCAGGACGAAGTGCTGTACCTGAACTTCTCGACCCGCAAACTGGCGGCGCTGGGCATCGACCAGCGTCAGGTGGTGCAGAGCCTGCAATCGCAGAACGCCGTGACCCCGGCAGGTGTGATCGAGGCCGGACCGGAACGCATTTCGGTGCGCACCTCCGGGCAGTTCGCCTCGGAAAAGGATCTGGCCGAGGTCAATCTCAAGCTCAATGACCGCTTCTATCGTCTGGCCGACATCGCCGAGATCAGTCGCGGTTATGTCGACCCGGCAACGCCGGAGTTCCGCTTCGACGGCAAGCCGGCCATTGGCCTGGCCATTGCGATGCAGAAGGGTGGCAACGTTCAGGCATTCGGTAAGGCCCTGCACGCGCGTATCGATGAACTCACCGCCGACCTGCCGGTGGGGGTTGGCGTGCACACGGTTTCCGATCAGGCCGTGGTGGTGGAAGAGGCGGTCGGCGGCTTCACCAGTGCGCTGTTCGAAGCGGTGGTCATCGTGCTGGTGGTGAGTTTCATCAGCCTCGGCGTGCGTGCCGGGCTGGTGGTGGCGTGCTCGATCCCGTTGGTGCTGGCGATGGTGTTTGTGTACATGGAGTACAGCGGCATCACCATGCAGCGGATTTCTCTGGGTGCATTGATCATCGCCCTCGGGTTGCTGGTGGACGATGCGATGATCACCGTGGAGATGATGGTGACGCGTCTGGAGATGGGCGAGAGCAAGGAGCAGGCGGCGACGTTCGCCTACACCTCCACAGCGTTTCCGATGCTCACCGGTACGCTGGTGACAGTGGCCGGTTTCGTGCCGATTGGTCTCAACGCCAGCTCCGCCGGTGAGTACACCTACACGCTGTTCGCGGTGATCGCGGTGGCAATGATCGTGTCGTGGGTGGTGGCGGTGTTCTTCGCACCGGTGATCGGCGTGCACATCCTCAGCACCAACGTAAAACCCCATGAAGCCGAACCCGGACGCATCGGGCGGGCGTTCAATGGCGGTCTGCTGTGGTGCATGCGCAATCGCTGGTGGGCAATCGGCATCACGGTGTTGTGCTTCGTACTGGCAGTGTTCTGCATGCGCTTTGTGCAGAACCAGTTCTTCCCGTCGTCCGATCGTCCGGAAATTCTGGTCGATCTGAACCTGCCGCAAAACGCCTCGATCGATGAAACCCGCAAGGCCGTCGACAAGCTCGAAGCCTCGCTCAAGGGCGACCCGGACATCGTGCGCTGGAGCACTTACATCGGCCAGGGCGCAATCCGTTTCTACCTGCCGCTGGACCAGCAATTGCAGAACCCGTACTACGCGCAACTGGTGATCGTCAGCAAAGACTTCAAGGCCCGCGAAGCCTTGAGCCAGCGCCTGCGTGATCGTCTGCGCAAGGATTTCGTCGGCATCGGCAGTTACGTGCAAGCCCTGGAAATGGGCCCGCCGGTGGGCCGTCCGATCCAGTACCGGGTCAGCGGCAAGGACGTCGATCAGGTGCGCAGGCACGCCATCGACCTGGCCACCGAACTGGACAAGAGCCCGCACATCGGCGAGATCATTTACGACTGGAACGAACCCGGCAAAGTCCTGCGCATCGACATCGCCCAGGACAAGGCGCGTCAGCTCGGCCTGTCATCGGAAGATGTGGCCAACCTGATGAACAGCATTGTCAGTGGCTCGCCGCTGACCCAGGTCGACGACGATATCTACCTGATCAACGTGGTCGGCCGCGCGGTGGATTCCGAACGCGGTACACCGGAAACCCTGCAGAACCTGCAGATCGTCACGCCCAACGGCACGTCGATTCCGCTGCTGGCCTTCGCCACGGTGCGATATGAACTGGAGCAGCCGCTGGTGTGGCGTCGCGACCGTTTGCCGACCATCACCATCAAGGCCTCGGTGCGCGATGAAATCCAGCCGACCGATCTGGTGAAAGTCCTCAAGCCCACCATCGATGCCTTCGCCGCCAAACTGCCAGTGGGCTACAAGGTCGCCACTGGCGGTACGGTCGAGGAGAGCGGCAAGGCGCAGGGGCCGATTGCCAAGGTCTTGCCGCTGATGCTGTTCCTGATGGCGACCTTCCTGATGATCCAGTTGCACAGCGTGCAGAAGCTGTTCCTGGTGGCCAGTGTCGCGCCGCTCGGGCTGATCGGCGTGGTGCTGGCGCTGGTGCCGACCGGTACGCCGATGGGCTTCGTGGCGATCCTGGGGATTCTGGCGCTGATCGGCATCATCATCCGCAACTCGGTGATCCTCGTGACGCAGATCGAAGAGTACGAGCAAAAAGGCTACGCGCCCTGGGATGCGGTGGTGGAAGCGACCGAGCACCGGCGCCGGCCGATCCTGCTCACCGCGGCGGCGGCGAGCATGGGCATGATCCCGATCGCCCGGGAAGTGTTCTGGGGGCCGATGGCCTACGCGATGATCGGCGGGATCGTGATTGCGACGTTGCTGACGCTGCTGTTTCTGCCGGCGCTGTATGTGGCCTGGTACAAGATTCGCGAGCCGAAGAAGGACGCCTCGTCATCGGCACAGTGAGTGCGCTTGTTACATATTTGCGAAGGGCCTGACTTACAGCGTCGGCGTATTCGGTTAACGTCCCTCCTCCTTTAGGAGAAGGGACGTCTGATGCCTACCGTTACTTGCTGGCTGCGCGCGTTATTGCTGATTGTCGGTTTATGCCTGTCGTCCCAGTCCTGGGCCGACACGTTATTGGAAAACTCGTTGTGGCGCGTGCAACTCGATCCGGCAACGCTGGCTGTCCGTATCACCCCAGCGGGCCGCGAGACGGTGCAGGCGTCGACGGGGATTGCCCCGCACAAGGTCAGTCAGTTGATCAGGCGCGACAACCGCATCGACTGGCAATGGGATGACGGAGCCTGGACCCTCAGCGCCACGCTCGATCAACGTGATCTGTCCTTCTCGATCACGGCGCGTGAGCCCGCAGAACTGGAGTTTCTCCGTCAGCCCGCCAGCGCGATGGGCAAGGGGCTGATCTGGCCTCTGGCCGAGGGGCACTACGTTCCGCGCGGCGATCCGGTGTGGCATTCGTTTCTTTTGAATCAGGGCGAATTCAATACCACGCAGGATCTGAGTTTGCCGCTTTGGGGTGTTGAACATGATGGATTCAGCCTGCATTGGCTGATGTCCAATCCCTACAACAATCGACTGTTGTTCAGCGCCGAAGGCAAGACTCTGGCGCTGTCCGCCCGGCATCGCTTCACCTCACTCGATCCGTCGACGCCATTGACGTTCACGCTGTTTCTCGGGGCAACCGACCCGTTGGCCGGCGCCAGGCGCTACCGGCAATGGTTGATCGATAACGGTCGTTATGAAACCTTGAGCAGCAAATTCACGAAAACACCTGAGGCGAGGCGACTGCCGGGCGCCAGTCATCTGTACCTGTGGGGTAACGACCTGCTGGGAGCCAAAGATGTGCGCAGTTGGTCCGTGCTGCTCGACACCTTGCGCGGTGGTGGCTCGCTGGCCAGTGGGCTGAAAGCGGGAATGGATCGTGAAGCGTTGCAGATCCTTGCCACTGGCGGGGAGTTGAACCGCTATCAGAAAACCGTACTTTTGCGCAGTCTCAATCACGCCCTGAATACCCTGGCGCGCAAGACCTGGCAGGCCCGGGGCGTGCCGGACATGCAGGCTCTGGTCAACGGTTACGCTGATGTGCGCGCACAAGTGGCAGCCCACCTCGGTGAGGCGCTGACGCCTGAACCCGAGCGCTGGGGCAGCACCTTGTCGCTGGATACGATCAAGCAATTACAGAACGCCGGGTTGTCTCGTTTGTGGTTGGGACTGGGTGAGGGCTGGGAGGGTGGCCTCTGGCACCCCGAGACGATCAAGGCCGGCGTGGCGGCGGGTTATCTGATCGCGCCGTACGATTCTTATGAAACGGCGCTGAGCCGTAGCGAGAACCCTGATTGGACCACCGCACATCTGGGGGACAGGGCAAATCTTGAGTGCGCAATCGTGAAGAGCGACGGAACGCTGAAAAGCGGCTTCCAGCAATCGGGGCATTACACCGACCCCCGTTGCGTGCGACCGCTGCTTGAGCAGCGGGTCGCGGCCATTCGCGACGCCGCCGGTTTCAACAGCTGGTTTCTCGATGCCTATGCCACCGGCATGCTGTTCGACAGCTACCGTCTCGGAGCAACGATGACCCAGGCACAGAATGCCGAAGGCAACATCGGGGCATCGCGCTGGATCAATGAAGTCCTGAAACTGCCCGCCGGTTCCGAGGATGGCAACGCAACGACCGCGCAAGGCGTGTTGTTCGCCCATGGCATGCAGACGCCGGTGATCGGTTGGGGCGATGCCGAAATGAGCAAGAACCCCAAGTCCAGGTACTTTGCAGGCAAGTGGTATCCGCCGGAGCAGCCAGAGGTTTTCTTCAAACCTGTGCCGATCAAGGAGTCGTTGCGACGTATTCACTTTGATCCGGCCAGCCGTTTGCCGATGTACCAAGCGGTGTTCCATGGCTCGGTGATCACGTCCCACCACTGGCTGTTCGATAGCCTGAAGCTGACCAATGTACGGGCGGACAACGAACTCGCGCAGTTGCTCTACAACGTTGCGCCGCTGTATCACCTCAGTGTCGACACGCTTGCGCAGCGATTGCCGCAGATTGCCCGTCAGGATGCATTCTTCCGGCCTTTGCATGAACGTCTGGCAACCCAGGCGCTCACCGGTTTCGAATGGTTGAGCGCGGACCGGCTGGTTCAGCAGACATCCTTTGAAGACGGCACGCGATTGCTGGCCAATTTTGATGTGCAGGCGCATGAGGTGCAGGGGCAGACAGTGCCCGGGCGAAGCATCATGGTGCGCTCGCCGGGGAGTGCGCCAACCTGGTTTCAGGTTGAAGCGAGGCCCTGAGTTTCAGGCCTTGCGCCAGACACTGGCCAACCAAGGCTGCTGCTCACGCGGCAGCCCCGCCGGTCGGTAGTAATGCTCAAGTTCCACGAACCCGACAGCGGTCAGCAATCCGCGCCAGGCTTCAAGATCGTGGTACGAGCCATAACGCGGCCCATTCCAGCCTTCACGGTTATCCCCACGCGGGTTGGAACTGAACAACACCCCACCCGGCTTCAGTGTCCCGTGTAACTGCTGCAGAACCCGTGGCAATTCCTGCAACGGCACATGAAACAGCACTGCATTGGCGAAGATGCCGTCGAAGCGTTCTGCCGGCAGATCCAGCTTCAGAAAATCCTGGCACCACACCTCGCAGCCGCTGTCTTCCCGGGCCATCTGCGCGAATTTTTCCGCGCCGTCGAGGCCGACGGCGACGTGACCCATGCGCGTGAAGGTCTGCAAATCCCGCCCAGGTCCACAGCCGAAATCGAGGATGGAAAACGGCGCCTCAGCGTGAATGTGCCGCAGCAGTGCATCGATGTTCTGGCTGACATCGTGGTCGCGGGTGCCTTCACGAAAATCCTCGGCCACCGCGTTGTAGTGGCCGAGGGTAGTGGAGGTGATCTGTTCCAGATCGGTGGGGGTCTGCTTCATGGTCGGACTGCGCTGGCAATGGATGTTGCCGACTATACGCCATGCAGTTCAGCGCTTGTTCAACCCTCGTGCCAGACGATCGCCACCCAGCTGAATCACCGCTACCAGCGCCACCAGCAGCACGATCACGGTCAGCATGATCTGGCTATCAAAGCGTTGATAGCCGTAGCGATAAGCGATGTCGCCCAGACCGCCAGCGCCAATCGCCCCGGCCATGGCCGATGAGTTGATCATCGTCACCAGGGTGATGGTGAAACCGCCAACGATCCCCGGTAGCGCTTCAGGCAACAACACGTGCCAGATGATGTGCCAGCGTCGGCACCCCATGGCTTGCGCGGCTTCGATCAAGCCGTGGTCGACTTCGCGCAGGCTCACCTCGGCAATCCGCGCAAAGAACGGCGTGGCCGCGATGGTCAACGGCACTACGGCCGCCCACACTCCGTAGGTGGTGCCGACGATCAGCCGGGTGAACGGGATCAGCGCGACCATCAGGATCAGGAACGGAATCGAGCGAAACAGATTCACGAACGCGCCCAGCGCGCGATTCAGCACCGGCGCTTCGTAGATCCCGCCCTTGTCGCTGGTGACCAGAATCACTGCCATCGGAATACCCGCCAGCAGCGCGATCAGCGATGAAACGCCGACCATCAGAAACGTATCGATGAAACCCTGCAACAAGCGATCAAACCACATAGCCCAGCACCTCCGTGCGTTGTGCCCATTGGCTGGCACGCTGGCGCAATTCCTCGGCGTTCAGCTTCGAGCCTGCCACCACCAGCAACAGTTGCCCGAGCGCGTGCCCCTGAATCCGTTCCACACCGCCCTGCAGCAATTTCACCCGACCGCCGAGCGCGGCGAACAGCGCGGCCAGATCCGGTTCGTCCTGCTGGCTGCCGGTGAACTGCAAGCGCAACACCACAGAGGCATAGGACGACGATGGTTGCGCCTGCAAACGGCTTTGCAATTCTTCGGGCAAGGCGTGTTGCAGCGGTGCGAGCAAGGTCTGGCTGACTTCGTGCTGCGGGTTGCCGAACACTTCCCAGACCGGGCCTTGCTCGACGATGCGCCCGTGTTCCAGCACGACGACGCGGTCGCAGATTTCGCGGATCACGGCCATCTCGTGAGTGATCAGTACGATGGTCAGGCCCAGGCGTTTGTTGATCTCGCGCAGCAGGCCGAGGATCGACTGAGTGGTTTCCGGATCCAGCGCTGAAGTGGCTTCGTCACACAGCAGAATGTCCGGGTCGTGCACCAGTGCGCGGGCGATGCCGACGCGCTGTTTCTGCCCGCCGGACAGCTGCGCCGGATACGCCTTGTGCTTGGCTTGCAGGCCCACCAGCTCCAGCAGTTCGCGAACCTTTTTTTCCCGTTGCTCCTTCGGGACACCGGCGACTTTCAGCGGCAGTTCGACGTTCTGCCACACCGTTTTTGCCGACATCAGATTGAAGTGCTGGAAGATCATGCCGATCCGCCGACGCAGGGCGACGAGGCGATCCTCGTCGTACTCGCCGATGTCCACCTGATCGATCAGCACCCGGCCCGAGGTCGGTTGTTCGAGGCGGTTGATGGTGCGGATCAGCGACGACTTGCCGGCGCCGCTGCGACCGATGATGCCGAACACTTCACCGCGCTGGATCGCCAGGTCGATGTCTTGCAGGGCTGCGACCGGGCCTTGCTTGCCGTCGTAGGTTTTGCCGAGCCCGACGAAACGCACATGGGCGCGGTTCAGCTCGGGATGCAGCTCGGTGCGCTGTGCCAGCGCGGGTGGCTCTGGAAGATCCAGTCGCCGTTGAATGGCCGCGGTCATCCTCAGCTTTCCCAACCGGCCTGGTACAGCTTGCCGTGGGCTTTATCCAGCGCGGCGCGTACGGCCGGCGAATGCTGGTAGATGTCGACGAACTTGATCAGACGCGGATCGGTCTTGCTCTTCGGCTGGATCACGAACTGGATCACGTATTCCTTGTGGTCGAGGCCGTCGAACAGCAGCGCAGAGCCTGCATCGAAGGTCTTCGCCAGACGGATGTAGGCCGGGTAGCCCTGGACCAGATCGGCGTCATCGTAGGCGCGTACCAGTTGCACGGCTTCGACTTGCAGGATCTTGATCTTCTTCGGGTTGGCGACGATGTCGTCTTCGGTGGCCTTGTAGCCGACACCCGGTTTCAACGTGATCAGACCGGCCTTGGCCAGCAGTTGCAGGCCGCGACCGCTGTTGATCGGGTCGTTGGCGATGGCGACGCTGGCGCCCTCCGGCAGCTCAGCGAAGCTTTTGTATTTCTTCGAGTACAGGCCGACGTTGTTGATGATCCCCGGGGCGAACGGCACCAGGTCGAAACCGGAGGCCGCCTTGGCGTTTTCCAGGAACGGGATGTGCTGGAAGTAGTTCACGTCGATGTCGCCGGCGGCGAGGCTGACGTTCGGCGCGATCCAGTCGGTGAACTCCACGAGCTCGACTTTCAGGCCTTGTTTGGAGGCTTCCTCGACGGCGGCCTCCAGCGGAATCGCGAACGCGGCTGTGGTGCCGATTTTCAACGGCGCGTCGGCGGCGAAAACCGCCGAGCTGAACAGGCCGAAGGCCAGGGCCAGTGCTTTGACTGGGTGGGACAGGCGTTTCTTGGTCATGGTGGTTTTCCAGTCAGTGCGAGGAGGTGTGTCGGTAGTGGGCACCGGTGTGCTGCTGCGGCAGATGCGCTTCGCCGTGAAACAGTTTTTCCCGCAGACTGCCGGTGTCGTACGCGGTCTTGTACGAGCCGCGCCGTTGCAGTTCCGGAATCACCAGATCGATGAAATCCACATAGCTTTCCGGGGTGACGATGCGGGTCAGGTTGAAGCCGTCGAGGCCGGTTTCGGCGATCCACGATTCCAGTTCATCCGCCACTTGCTGCGGCGAGCCGACCACCGTGATGTAGCGCCCGCCGAGGGCGTGCTGGTCGAGCAACTTGCGGCGGGTCCAGTCGTTGTTCTGCAGGTTTTTGGTGGCGGACTGGATTGCGTTGCTCTTGACGTACTGGATGGGCTCGTCGATTTCGTACTGGGAAAAATCGATGCCGGTGGACGCCGAAAAATGCGCCACGCCCGCTTCGGCGCTGGCGTAGCTCAGGTATTCGGCATGCTTGGCCCAGGCCGCTTCTTCGGTCTCGCCGACGATCACGTTCAGGCCCATGAACACCTTGATGTCCTCGAGATTGCGACCTGCCTCGACGGCACTGGCGCGGACCTTGTCCACCTGTACTTTGGTCGACGGTTTGTTCTGACCGCTGATGAACACGCACTCGGCATGACGCCCGGCGAACAGCAGACCGCGATCCGAACTGCCGGCCTGGAACAGCACCGGCGTACGCTGCGGTGACGGTTCGCACAGGTGATAACCCTCGACCTGATAGAACTCGCCCTTGTGCTCGACCTTGTGCACTTTGTCTGGCTGCGCGTAGATCCGCTGCTGCGGATCGTTGAGCACTGCACCGTCTTCCCAGCTGCCTTCCCAGAGTTTGTAGAGGACTTCGAGGTACTCGTCGGCCTGGTCGTAACGCCGGTCATGTTCGACCTGTTCACTCAGGCCCATGGCCTTGGCGGCGCTGTCCAGATAACCGGTGACGATGTTCCAGCCCACCCGTCCACGGCTCAGGTGATCGAGGGTCGACATGCGTCGGGCGAACAGATACGGCGGCTCGTAGGTGAGGTTGGCGGTCAGGCCGAAACCCAGATTTTTGGTCACCGCTGACATGGCCGACACCAGCAGCAGCGGATCGTTGACCGGCAGCTGGATCGACTCTTTCAGGGTGACGTCCACCGAGTTCTGGTAGACGTCGTACACGCCGACGATGTCGGCGATGAACAACCCGTCGAACAGCCCACGCTCCAGCAATTGCGCCAGTTCGGTCCAGTATTCAATGGTCTTGTATTGGGTCGAGGTGTCCCGTGGGTGGGTCCACAACCCGTGGTTGATGTGGCCGATGCAGTTCATGTTGAACGCATTGAGCAGGATCTTTTTCTTGCTCATCAGATGGTCCCTCGCAGCGGAGGGTTTTCATCGTTGAGGTAGTAATTGCCGACCGCGTGATACTTCCAGCGCACCGGGTCGTGCAGGGTGTGCACCCGGGCGTTGCGCCAGTGACGGTCGAGGCCGTGCTCGATCAGGGTGGCCTGGCTGCCGGCCAGTTCGAACAACGTGCTGCCGGCGGCCAGAGAAATTTCAGTGCTGATCGCCCGTGCTTCAGCGACGGCAATCGAGGCTGCTGCAACCGTCTCGGCGTTGCTCTCGGCCTGGGCCGCATCGAGGAATTCGCCGGCGCGTTCGAGCAGGGCTTCGGTGGCGTGCAGGCGGATGCTCAAGTGGCCGAAACTCTTGAGGGTCAGTGGGTCTTCGGTGGCTTTGTCGTTGCCCGAGTCGATCCATGGCCGGGTCTTGCTGCGCACGAAGTGCAGCGCATCTTCGTAGGCGGCGCGGGCGATGCCGGTGTCGATGGCGGCGTGAAGAATCTGCGCCAGCGGGCCGACGGTGGTCGGGCGTTCGAAAGCGCTCTGGAACGGAATGACATCTTCGGCGGCGACATACACGTCCTCGAACACCACCGAACCACTGCCGGTGGTGCGCTGGCCGAAGCCGCTCCAGTCGTCGATCACCGTCAGGCCTTTGCTGTCACGCGGGACAAACGCCAGTTGCTGCACTCCGTCTTCATCGACCACTGAGGTCGGGATGCGTTGGGCGTAAATGGCGCCGGTTGCATAAAACTTGCGACCGTTGATGCGATAACCGCTGCCGTCGCGTTTCAGGCTGGTAACCCGATCGTGGGCAGTCTTGGTGCCCAGTTCTGCCAGGGCATTGCCGAAGCGCTGGCCGGCGAGGACTTCGGCGTACAGACGTTGTTTCTGCTCGTGGCTGCCATTCACCCGGAGTACTTCGAGGGCATAGAAATGGTTCTGCGGAATCTGCCCGAGCGAGCCATCGGCCCGGGCGATCAGGGCGATGACGTTGGCCAGGGTCACGTTGGACACGCCGGCGCCGCCGTATTCCTTGGGCACGCTGATGCCCCACAGGCCGGAGCGGGAAAACACGTCGAGTTCCGGCAGCGGCAGGCGGCGTTCGCGGTCGCGCAGGTTGCTGTCGCGCTGGAAGTCTTCGGCCAGGTCGCTGGCGACGATCAGGGCTTGCTCGTCGCTGGTGATGACCGCGACGGGATGAGAAAGAGTCATGTGTTTCTCCAGAGATCTGGTCAAAAGTGTTCTGGTCGTCAGATCCAGGAATGGCGAGCCGGCAACTTGCCGTTGAGGCGATAGGCGCCGACCGCGTGGTACTTCCAGCGCACCGGGTCGTGCAAGGTGTGCACCCGTGCGTTGCGCCAGTGACGGTCGAGGTTGAATTCGGCGAGGGTGGCGCGGCTGCCGGCCAGTTCGAAGAGCTTTTCGCTGGCCAGCAGCGAGATCTCGGTGGTCAGCACCTTGGCTTCGGCCACGGCAATCGAGGCGCGGGCGGCGGACTCGGCGGTGAGCGGCGCGGCGTGCACCTGATCCAGCACCTGACCGGCCTTGCGCAGCAGCACTTCGGCGGCGTGCAGTTCGATTTTCAGTTTGCCGATGTCGGCGATCACGTAGAGGTCATCGCTGGCGCGTTCGACCTTGGCATCGATCCACGGCCGGGCGCGGGTCTTGACGAATTCGATGGCGTCATCGATGGCGCCACGGGCGATGCCGGCGTCGATTGCTGCCTGAATCAGCTGCGACACCGCGCCCTGGGTGTTGGGCTTTTCGTTGATCTTCCAGTTGTCCACCACAAGACCAGCATCGACCCGCACGTTGTTCAGCAGGATTGTGCCGCTGGCGGTGGTGCGTTGGCCGAAACCCGACCAGTCATCGACGATGCGCAGGCCCGGTGTGCCACGACGGACGAAGGCCAGCACTTGCCTGCCGTCATCGTTGAGTGCCTTGACCGCGACCCAGTGGGCGAAGAGGGCGCCGGTGGAATAGAACTTCTGGCCGTTGATCACGTAGTCATCGCCATCGGCGGTGATGCGCGCTTTCAGCTCCAGGGTGTCTTTGGTGCCGCGTTCAGGCCCGGCGTTACCGATGCGCCAGCCTTCGAGCACGCTCTGCAGCAATTGTTTTTTCTGCTCTTCGGTGGCGCTGCCGAGGATCAGGTTGATGATGCCGAACTGGTTCTGCGGGATCTGTCCCAGTGCCGGGTCGGCCGCGGAAATGATCGCGAACACCTCGGCCAGGGTGACGAAGGAAACCTGCGGGCCGCCGTACTCGCGCGGAATCGCGATGCTGCCCAGTCCGCTGCGGGTGAACTGTTCGACTTCCGACCACGGCAGCTTGCGCTGGCGGTCACGTTTGGCGGCCTGCACGCGGGCGACTTGCGCCAGTTCATGTGCAGCCTTGATGGCTTGAGCGTCGTTGCGCAGCACTTGCGCGGGCAACAACAGCGGGGCGATGTCCAGGTCACTCTGGACGTTTGCGTCTGCCAGACTGGACATCAGTGCCACTCCTTGGCTGCACGCAATGCCCTGGCGATTTGCACTGGGGTGATTGTGTTCCGGACCATGTTACCTACCTCACATCTCATGAAAAACGCCGCAAAAGTGCGGCGAACGAAAGAATGTCCGGTGGTCCGGTTCATATACCCTAAGCGCGTATAAATATTAAATAAACTAACTTTTAGGAATATGCATAGAAGATCAAAAGCTCACTCGGCTTTACGCTCCGCGGCCATGGGAATCTGCCTCAAGGGCACTTTCAGATAAGGATTCACGCAACCGATTTTCAGCGTCTGTGATGGTGCCCAACGCGAGTTGTTGCCGACCCGGTCGATGATGCAATAGGTCACATCCAGCCGCAGGTCTTCGCCGGCTTCGACGATGATTGCCGGGGGCACCCAGACCTGAATGCCGTAACCGATATCGGATTGGGTAATACGCGGCAGATCCATGCGTACATCGCCCCAGCGCAGGGTGATTTCGTCACCCTCGGCCATGTTCAGGTAAGGCTCGATAGTCAGGGGAACGCCGCGCTTGATCTGGTTCGGGTTGATCCCGCGTCGGCGAATGACCTCGGGAAGACTGACCGGCAGCAGGTACTGGTTTTCCTCCGCGCAGCCTGCCGCGAATTGCCCGCCCGGGCAGTCGAGCTTGACCTGGAACTGCGCGCTGGCCGACAGCGCCGGGTTTCTTCCGACCTGCATGACCCGGTAATGCACGCGCGGCGAACCGCTGATGATGAAGCTTTCCGGCACCCGCAGGCTGACCGTGCTTCCGACATCCCCGGCATTCAGCACGCGGGAAGCGACGTAGCAGCCATCCCAGAACAGCTCGATCAGGTCGCCACTGTCCATGTCGTGCCAAGGCACGATGTCGACCGTCAGGTTGGCGGCTCCCATGAGGTTGATACCGGCCCCGTGGGATTTTTCCAGGGTCGGTGGTGCCAGCAGCGGGGTGTTTGAAATGCAGGTCATCGGTTTCTCTCCTTGAAGCCTTGCAGCGAAGTCCGTTTTCGAAAGAACGAATGGCGTGAATTACCCGGCAATAAAACTTCGGAGTTCCGTACAAGTTTGAAAGTGTCTTGTTGAACTAGCGTGTGCCGGTTGGAGACTAGATAAGAGTTCGCCGGAAGAGGTGTCAAGCGAGTGGGTTAGTTAATCCGTGAATTACGGATTAATCAGAAGGTTCCTACATTGTCGCGGCTGTCAGCCTAGGCTTTGTAAGGAAGAGAGCTACAGATTGCTGCGGTTTTCAGCCTGTTTCGCTGTGAGTTCTACCGAAGCGGAAAGTCAAGACGCGGCGAATTTTACGCACAGGGAGCGTGTTGCAGGAGATATATACGTACTGCGCTTTGAAGGGTTTTATTGTTTATTTTTGGAGGGGGATTGTATGGCGGGGAAAACACTACTTCCATCCATGGAAGTGAGTGATAGCACTTGCGAAGTTATCAGCCGTTGTTGCGGAACTTGCTGAGAAACTGTCGTGTGCGTTCTTCTTTCGGATTGGCAAACAGTGCCTTGGCTTCGCCTTGCTCGACGATCACACCCTTGTCGAAAAACACCACGCGGTTGGCCACGTCACGGGCGAACGCCATTTCGTGAGTCACGATAACCATGGTGCGTTTTTCTTCGGCCAGGCCGCGAATGGTCGCCAGTACTTCGCCGACCAGTTCCGGGTCGAGGGCCGATGTAGGCTCGTCGAACAGGATCACTTCCGGCTCCATCGCCAGCGCCCGGGCAATCGCCACGCGCTGTTGCTGGCCACCGGACAGGCGCCGTGGGTAGGCGTCTTCCTTGCCCGCCAGGCCGACCTTGGCCAGCAGCTTCTTGCCCAGGGCAATGGCTGCGTCGCGGTGCATCTTCTTGACCACGATCGGGCCTTCGATGACGTTTTCCAGGGCGGTGCGGTGGGGGAACAGGTTGAAGTTCTGGAACACGAAGCCCACATGCTGGCGCAGGTTGCGCACCAGGCTTTGCTGCTGGTTCAGCGGGCGGCTGGTATCGATCTCGATATCGCCGACCTTGATCCGGCCGCTGGTGGGTTGTTCGAGGAAGTTCAGGCAGCGCAGGAACGTGGTCTTGCCCGAACCGCTGGGGCCGATGATCGCCACGACCTCGCCTTCCTTCACTTCAAGATCGATGCCGTTGAGCACGACTTGACCCTTGAACTGCTTTGTCAGTTTTTCCACGACAATCATGGGGTCAGGACTCCTGGTCGTGCCGATTGACCCGCTCTTCCAACTTGTTCTGGAAGTGCGACAGCACTGTGGCCAGAATCCAGTAGATCAGCGCGGCGGCAAGATACATGGTGAAGACTTCGAAAGTCCGGGCGGTAATCAGTTGTGCCTGACGGAACAGCTCCGGCACCTGGATGGTGGCAGCCAGCGCGGTGTCCTTGACCAGTGAAATGAAGCTGTTGCCCAGCGGCGGCAACGCCGTGCGCATCGCTTGCGGCAGGATGGCCCGGCGCAGGGTCTGCGCGCGGGTCATGCCGATGCTCGCAGCCGCTTCCCACTGGCCTCGTTCGATCGAACCGATCGCGGACCGCAGGATTTCACAGGCGTAAGCGGCCATGTTCAGCGAGAAGCCGATCAGGGCCGCCGGCAGCGGATCGAGTTCCAGACCCATTTGCGGCAAGCCGTAATAGATCACGAACAGTTGGACCAGCAATGGCGTGCCGCGAAAGAACGACACGTAGATGCGGGCCAGCCAGCTGACCGATTTGAAACGCGACAGGCGCATCAGCGCCAGGCCAAAGCCCAGCAGCAGGCCGAAGAACATGCCGCCGAGGCTGAGGACTACCGTGTAGTACGCGCCCTTGAGCAGAAAGGGCGCGGAGTCCAGTGCGAGTTGGAAAGCTGCTTCCATTATTTAGTGACGTCAGCTTGGAAGTATTTTTCCGAGATCTTGGCCAGGGTCCCGTCGGCACGCAGCTCGTCGAGGGCCTTGTTCACGGCCGCCAGCAGCTCAGGCTCGCCTTTGCGCAGGGCAATACCGGATTCCTGACGGGAGAACGCCTGACCGGCCGCTACGGTTTTCGGTGCTTTCTTGGCGTATTCGAGCGCGGCCAGACGGTCGATCAGAATCGCGTCGGTACGACCGTTGTTCAGGTCGGCGAACTTGGTCGGATCATCGTCATAGGTGCGCACGTCGGCACCCGGCACGTTGGCGCGAACCCATTGCTCGTAGTTGGTGCCCAGGCCTACGCCGACTTTCTTGCCGGACAGGTCAGCGGCGGACTTGATGTTCAGCGCAGCTTCCTTGTCCTTCAGTACCAGCGCCTGAATCCCGGAGATGGTGTACGGCTCGGAGAAGTCATACTTCTTCTTGCGCTCGTCGGAGATGGTCACTTGGTTGACCACAACGTCCAGACGCTTGGATTCCAGCGCGGCGAGGATGCCGTCCCACTTGGTTGGCTGAATCTTGGCCTTGACGCCCAGCTTCTTGGCCAGGGCTTCGGACAGTTCAACTTCGAAGCCCGACAGCTTGCCGTCGGCATCAACGAAGCTGAACGGTGGATAAGTGCCTTCCAGGCCGACGTTGATAACGCCTTTGTCCTTGATCTGTTGCAGTTGCTCACCGGCAACGGCGCTGCTGATCAGACCGGCGCTCAGTGCCAGGCCCAGCGAACCTACCAGCAGATTTCGACGTAGTGCGGAAAGAATCATGACAAGCCCCTGTGTTTTCTTATGGAAGACGCTTAAGGAAAGTTGGCGAATCCGGGAGTTGAACGACAGCGCTATCCTGCCTTAAAGCAGCTTATGCGTCTCTCGCGAAATTCGCCTGCGGCGAGACTATAAGACGGTTCTTTTAGAATGGAAAATAATGAATTTTCTATTTGTTATGCATTTAATGAATATGCATTCGAGCCGACGCTGAGCGTTCCCACGCAGGGCGCGGGAACGCGCTTCAGCCTAGAGAAAATCCTTGTAGGCAAACAGCGCCGGGGCTCCGCCGGTGTGCAGGAAAATGATCGGGCCGTCGTCGAAACGCCCGCGACCGATGCCGTCGAGCAACCCGGCCATGGCCTTGCCGGTGTAGACCGGATCCAGCAACACGGCGTCCTGACTCGCCAGCAGTTTCACGGCCGCCAATGTCCCGGCATTTGGCTCGCCATAGCGCGGGCCGAAGTATTCGTCCCACAACTCGACCTTGAAACTCTCCGGCAGCGCCACGCCCAGCAGGTCGGCAGTGCGTTCCGCCAGGCCCTGCACTTTCGGGCGCTGATCTTCTTCGCTGCGCGAGACGGTCACGCCGATCACCGGCAGTTGCGGCAGCGCTTCGCTCAAGGCCAGTGCCAGGCCGCTGTGCGTGCCGGCGCTGCCCGAGGCGAGCACCACGGCGGAAAATTGCAGGCCGGTGTCCTTGATCTGTTCCGCCAGCTCCAGGCCGGCGCGTACGTAACCCAGTGCGCCGAGGGCGTTGGAACCACCGATCGGCACCAGATACGGCTTCTTGCCGTTGCTGCGCAGGCGCACGGCGAGGGCGGCCAGTTGTTCGTCGGCGTTGTCGAGGTTGTCGACCAGTTCGACTTTGGTGTCGAACAGATCCAGCAGCAGGCGGTTGCCGTTGCCGGTGTAGTTGCTGTCATCGGTGCCCAGCGGATTTTCCAGCAGCGCCACGCAGCCCAGGCCGAGTTTCGCGGCCAGCGCAGCGGTCTGGCGAACGTGGTTCGATTGCAGTGCGCCGGCGGTGATCAGCGTGTCCGCGCCTTGGGCGAGGGCGTCGGCGGCGAGGTATTCGAGCTTGCGCAGCTTGTTGCCGCCCATGGCCAGCGGCGTCAGGTCATCGCGCTTGATGTAGACATCGCGGCCGAGCCAGGTGGACAGGCGCTCGAGCTTTTCCAGTGGGGTCGGTTGGCCGAGCAGGTCGAGGCGGTTAAAGCGGTCCAGCTGTTGTTTGATCATGAGTCCGTACTGATGCAAGGAGATGTCAGGACTATAGGCACGCCGATTTACCGGGGCAACCGCCAATCGCTTATAGCCAAATGTGCTTAGGCCAGCACTATCGGTTCTTAATTCGCCTCCTAGGCGTTGCCGTAAAGTAGTGGCCGTTGACGCGGCCAGACAGTCCGGCCGCCCGTGAGGAGTCTTTACCGTGAGCGAGCGTTCCAGCCATTGGCAATTGCAGACCATCGTCAGCCAACTGCGTACCGCCCGGGATCAGTGGCGCACACAAAATGGCCGCGCCAGCGGCGAACAGGGCGGGCGCGAATTGCCGTCCCGTGATGCGATGGCGCAGATTCTCGAAGCCTTGTGCGGCGCGTTGTTCCCGATGCGTCTGGGGCCGGTTGATCTACGAGAAGAAAGTGAAGATTTTTACGTCGGTCACACCCTCGACGTTGCGTTGAATGCATTGCTGGCGCAGGCGCGACTCGAACTGCGTTACGTCGCCCGTCACAGTGCCCGGGCCGACACCGAAGTCGAGGCGCAGGCGATCAGGATCATCCAGGACTTCGCCCTCGCATTGCCGGGCCTGCGCAGCCTGCTCGACACCGACGTGCTGGCCGCCTATCACGGTGATCCGGCGGCGCGCAGCGTCGATGAAGTGCTGCTGTGCTATCCGGGGATTCTGGCGGTGATCCACCATCGTCTGGCGCACCATTTGTATCGCGCGGGTCTGCCGTTGCTGGCGCGGATCAGTTCGGAAATCGCCCACTCGGCGACCGGTATCGATATCCATCCGGGCGCGCAGATCGGCCGCAGTTTCTTCATCGACCACGGGACCGGCGTGGTGATCGGCGAGACCGCGATCATCGGCGAGCGCGTCAGGATCTATCAGGCAGTGACCCTCGGCGCCAAACGCTTCCCGGCGGACGAGGACGGCCAGTTGCAGAAGGGCCATCCTAGGCATCCGATTGTCGAGGACGACGTGGTGATTTACGCCGGCGCGACGATTCTCGGGCGCATCACCATCGGCCAGGGTTCGACCATCGGCGGCAACGTATGGCTGACCCGCAGCGTGCCGGCCGGGTGCAACCTGACCCAGGCCAACCTGCAGCATGATGACGGGACGCAGAAGTAATTTTCCTGTCCGTTCGTTCCCGCGCGAGGTGGGAACGAACGCCCTCGCCACAGCGTCATACCCCTCCTTGAGCTAGCTTACGAAAGCGACCGCTGAGCCCTGCGATTAGTCCTTAGCGTGCTATCCATGTTTAACTTGAACGTTCATTCAAGTTAAACCGGTAGCTCGCTGCCCGCTCACAACAGGAGGCTTGCCTTTGCTGAGTCCGATCATTTCAGCCATTTTCCAACCCCTTGAGGTGCACCGTTCATGAGTGCATCGTCCACCCCCGCCAGCGGCCTGGTACGCATGAATCCGCCGGTGTTCTGGTTCGCCGCGACAGTGATTCTGCTGTTTGGCCTGGTTGTCATCGCCATGCCGGAACAGGCCGGTGCCTGGCTCCTTGAAGCGCAAAACTGGGCGGCCAATACGGTCGGCTGGTACTACATGCTCGCGATGACCCTGTATCTGGTCTTCGTGGTGGTCACCGCGTTATCGGGCTACGGCAAGATCAAACTCGGTGCCGACCACGACGAACCCGAATTCAGTTACCTGTCCTGGGCCGGCATGCTGTTCGCCGCCGGGATCAGCATCACGCTGTTTTTCTTCTGTGTGTCCGAGCCGCTGACCCACATGCTCCAGCCGCCGCAAGGCGAGGCCGGCACGGCGGATGCGGCGCGTCAGGCGATGCAGATTCTGTTTCTGCACTGGGGCCTGCACGGCTGGGGCGTGTTCGCTTTCGTCGGCATGGCGCTGGCGTATTTCGCCTATCGGCACAACCTGCCACTGGCCCTGCGTTCGGCGCTGTACCCGCTGATCGGCAAACGCATCAACGGCCCCATCGGCTACGCGGTGGACGGCTTCGGCATCATCGCCACGGTGTTCGGTCTCGGTGCGGACATGGGCTTCGGCGTGTTGCACCTCAATTCCGGTCTGGACTACCTGTTCGGCATCGCCCACACCCAGTGGATTCAGGTCGGCCTGATCACGCTGATGATGGGCGCGGCGATCATCGTCGCCGTCTCCGGTGTAGATAAGGGCGTGCGGGTCATGTCCGACATCAACATGCTGCTGGCCTGTGCGCTGCTGCTGTTCGTGTTGTTCGCCGGTCCCACCCAGCATTTGCTCAACACCCTGATCCAGAACCTCGGCGACTACCTCGGCGCGTTGCCGATGAAGAGTTTCGACCTCTACGCCTACGACAAACCGAGCGACTGGCTCGGTGGCTGGACGGTGTTCTACTGGGCCTGGTGGATCGCATGGTCGCCATTCGTGGGCCTGTTCATCGCACGGATTTCCCGTGGCCGGACCATCCGCGAATTCGTCTTCGGCGTGCTGCTGATTCCGCTCGGTTTCACCCTGGCGTGGATGTCGATCTTCGGCAATAGCGCCATCGATCAGGTGCTCAATCACGGCATGTCGGCACTGGGCATGTCGGCCCTCGACAACCCGTCGATGACCCTTTACCTGCTGCTGGAAACCTACCCGTGGAGCAAAACTGTCATCGCGGTGACGGTGTTCATCAGCTTCGTGTTCTTCGTCACCTCCGCCGACTCCGGCACGGTAGTGCTCTCGACCCTGTCGGCCAAGGGTGGCAACCCGGATGAAGACGGACCGAAATGGCTGCGGGTGTTCTGGGGTGCGATGACCGCACTGATCACCAGTGCGCTGCTGTTTTCCGGCAGCATCGATGCGCTGAAGTCAGCGGTGGTGCTGACCTCGCTGCCGTTCTCGCTGATTCTGCTGCTGATGATGTGGGGGCTGCACAAGGCGTTCTATCTGGAATCGCAGAAGCAGATCGCGCAACTGCATTCGCTGGCGCCTGTGTCCGGTTCACGACGTGGCAAGGGTGGCTGGCGCCAGCGCCTGAGTCAGGCCGTGCACTTCCCGTCGCGGGACGAGGTGTACCGCTTCATGGACACCACGGTAAAACCGGCCATCGAAGAAGTGACCGCGGTGTTCGTCGAGAAAGGTCTGAACGTGGTCACCCAACCGGACCCGGCCCATGACAGCGTCAGCCTGGAAATCGGCCATGGTGAGTTGCACCCGTTCATCTACCAGGTGCAGATGCGTGGCTACTTCACGCCATCGTTCGCTCGTGGTGGCATGGGTTCCAAGCAGCTTAACAACCGCCGCTACTACCGCGCCGAAGTGCACCTGAGCGAGGGCAGCCAGGACTACGATCTGGTCGGTTACACGAAAGAACAGATCATCAACGACATCCTCGACCAGTACGAACGGCACATGCAGTTCCTGCATCTGGTGCGTTGATCGGGGCAGGGCGCCGGGACGGATTCAGGTCTCGGCGCTCAGCACCATGAACAAAACCATCGCGGCGATCGGCACGCCGAACACGGCGCTGCCAATCGCGATCTCCGACCCCAGCGGCTGCCCGGCGTGCACCACGCCGACCGCGCCATTGATCACCGTCAACGCCAGCCACAACGCCGCGAAGCCGTAGGCCAGCGTCTGCCGGCTGAAGCCGATGCGCTCGCCGATATAGAACATCAGCGCCAGCAGGATCAGGCCGAAGAAGATGATGATTGCGGTGTGCATGGTCGCCCCTGCGGGATGTGCGGTATCACCTAGAGCATAGCCAACTCAGCCCACGCTGTGCTCATCAGGTACTTTCCCGCTCAATGACCGTGCATTGCAGCAGATTCAACCGCTGCACCTCATCGCTCGGCAGCACGCCCAGACTTTCCAGTACTCGCGTCGCCGCCAGAACGCCGATCTCCAGCGCCGGCGGTTTGATCGTGCTCAGACTCGGCAGCAGCATCTCGGCGAACGGGTAGTCGCCGAAGCCGAGGACGGCGCAGTCTTCGGGAATCTTGAGGCCGGCCCGTTGCCCGGCGAGCAGGCCGCCGGCGGCGAGGTTGTCGTTGGCGAAGATGATGGCGTCCGGGCGCGGTGAGGTGTTCATCAGCGCTTCCATCGCTTGCTTGCCGGCCTCGAACGGGGCGCGATCGGCATCTGGTGCGAATACCCACGGTTCCAGACCGAACTCGCGGACGGTCGCTGCGTAACCGTCGCGGCGTTCCAGTGCGCTGAAGTCGCCGGGTGCGCTGTTCTGCACGAAGGCGATTCGCCGATAGCCTTTGCCGTGCAGATAACGAGCGGCGCTGACACCCACCTCGAAGTGCGAAAAACCGATCTGCATCGGCTCGCGATCCGGCTGGTAATCCCAGGTTTCGATCACCGGGATATCCGCTTCGGCGAGCATCTTTTCCGTGCCCGCGCTGTGAAAGTGACTGGTGACCACCAGCGCCGCCGGCGACCAGCCGAGGAAGGCCCGTACCGCGTTTTCTTCCTGCTCGGCGCTGAAGTAACTCGAGGCCAGCAGCAACTGATAACCGTGGCGGCTGAGGGTGTCGCTGAAGCCTTGAATGGTGTTGGCGAAGATCGGCCCGGAGATGTTCGGGATCACCATGCCGACGATTTTCCCCCGCGCTGAGGCGAGCCCGCCGGCCACCAGATTCGGCACATAACCCAGCTCGGCGACCACCGCCGCGATCCGCTCGCGGCGTTCGGGCGAGACCTGTTCCGGCTGGTTGAAATAGCGCGACACGGTGATTGCCGAAACACCGGCCTGGCGCGCCACCGCGTTGAGGGTCACGCGACCGGCGCCACGGCGTTTGCGGGGCTTTTCTTCGCTCAAGGCTCGATCCTTCTTAAAAACCAAAACGCATATAAAAGTAATTTTTCAGTATTGGACGGTCTATGTCCGGCTTGCCAATACTGGCGATGTTAGCGCTAACAAGGCGCGTTGTCTGCTACTCGCTCGAGCGAATGCCCAAGACACCGAGACAGGCGCTGTCGTCGCAGAACGGCAGCGGTTCAGGGCAACTTTTCGAGCGGGCAAACATGCACAACATTCCTGGGGCGACACACAAACTGGCGCAATCGATCCGCGCTGCGGGCTGGCTACTCACCGGGCTGGCCGCGCTGCCGCTGCCCGCCGCGTTCGCCGCCTACAGCTCCGATCAGGAGCCGACACTCAAGTCCGTCACGGTCACCGCCACCCGCCGCGAAGAGTCGCTGCAAAAGGTCCCGGTGGCGGTGTCGGTGATCGACGGCGAGCAACTGGAACGCGACAACCGCAACAGCGTGGCGAGCATCGTCCAGCAAGTGCCGTCGCTGAATTTCCGCACTGGCGCATCGAACAAGGACACCTCGTTGTTCGTGCGTGGCGTGGGGACGATTTCCACCTCGCCGGGCGTCGAGCCGACGGTGGCCACGGTGATTGACGGCGTGGTCTACGCCCGTCCTGGCCAGTCGACCCTCGATCTGCTGGATCTGGAGCGCGTCGAAGTTCTACGTGGCCCGCAAGGCACGCTGTTCGGCAAAAACGCGTCGGCCGGCGTGCTGAACATCACCAGCAAGGCGCCGACCGCCGAGACCCACGGTTACATCGATCAGTCGTACTACAGCGGCAACGAAAGCCGCACCCGTTTCGGCATTGGCGGCAGCCTGATTCCGGACACGCTCAAGGGTTCGATCAGCACCTTGTTCGGCACTTACGACGGCAACGTCGATAACAAGCACAATGGCCAGGAGGTCAACGGTTACAACCATCGCGGTGTACGCGGCAAACTGGAATTCACCCCGAACGACGACGTCACCTTCACCCTGATCGTCGACTACATGCAGTCCCACGATGACGGCCCCAACGGCGTCGTCACCAAGTCGTTGACCCCGGCCTTCGCCAACGCGCTGAGTCCGGTCAGCGCCACCAGCCACAACCGCGACATCAACACCGACACCCGCACCCACGTCGAAGACACCAACAAGGGCCTGTCCGGCCAGCTCGACTGGCAACTGGGCGATTACACCCTGACGTCGATCACCGCGTGGCGTGGCTGGGACAACACCCAGTATCAGGACGGCGACCGCCTCGGCACGGTGACGGCCGCGTTCCCCGGCACGGCGGACAAGGGCGATCTGGCCTTCGACCAGTACTCGCAGGAGCTGCGGCTGGCTTCGCCGAAAGGCGAATTCCTCGAATACGTCGGCGGCCTGTTCTACATGCACGGCAAGGATGACGAGACCTATCAGCGCACGTTGACCACCACCACGCGGACTGATCGCGGCGTCGCCGATTACAGCACCACCAGCGACAGCTACGCGGTGTTCGGCGAAAGCACGCTGAATTTCACCTCGGACTTCCGTGGCATCGCCGGCCTGCGCTATACCCACGACGATCTGGAATACGATCACCGTCGCGTTTCCACTTCTGCAACCACGGTCAGCGGCATTCAACCGGCGACCAGCAGCTCTGGCTCGGTGGACGAGGACGGCTGGTCCGGTCGGCTCGGTTTGCAGTACGACCTGAGCGATACCGTCACCACTTATCTGACCTACTCGCGCGGCTACAAAGGCCCGGCCTACAACGTGTTCTTCAACATGCAGCCGCGCGATACCGAAGCACTGAAACCGGAAACCTCCAACACCTGGGAGGCGGGGATCAAAGCTTCGTCGTGGAACAATCGCCTGACCACCAACCTCGCGGTTTTCCACAGCGACTACGACAACTATCAGGCGAACTTTTTCGACACCGTCGCAGGCCAAGTGGTAACGCGCCTGATCAACGCCGGCAGCGTCAGCACCGAAGGCGTGGAACTCGATTACACCTTGCAGGCGACCCAGCAACTGAAGTTCTCCGGAGCGCTGGCTTACACCCGCGCCCGCATCGACCAGTTCGCCTGCCCGGCGGGTGCGGCGGCGTCTTGCAACGTCAATGGCAAACCGCTGCCGTTCAGCCCGGACTGGAAAAGCTACGTGCGGGCCGACTACACCATCCCGCTGGAAAACGGCCTGGATATCGAACTCGGCACCGACTACAGCTGGCAGAGCGAAGTGCAGTACGACATCAGCCAGAACACCGACACCAAGCAGGGCGCCTACGGCCTCTGGAATGCCAGCGTCGCCCTGGCCGATTACACCAACGGCTGGCGCGTGGCATTGCTGGGCAAGAACCTCACCGACAAGTCGTATTCGCCGTTGCTCGCCAGCGGTGGCAATTACATCTACCGCGCCGTGCCTCGCGACGACGAGCGCTACTTCGGCGTGCAACTGCGCAAGGACTTCTGAGATGAGCAGACAGCTGAAACTCGGCGCGTTTCTCATGGCCACCGGGCACCACGTCGCCGCGTGGCGTCATCCGGATGTGCCGGCCAACGCCGGGCTGGATTTCGCCCATTACAAACGTCTGGCGCAGATTGCCGAGGCAGCGAAGTTCGATACGTTGTTCGTCGCCGACAGCGTCGCTGCGCCGACCCAGGACATCGCCAGCCGGATGGCCCGTTCGGATCACTTCGAGCCGCTGACGTTGCTCTCGGCCTTGAGCGCCGTGACCGAACGCATCGGCCTGATCGCCACCGCCACTACCAGCTACAACGAGCCGTATCACGTGGCGCGTAAATTCGCTTCGCTCGATCACCTCTCGGGCGGGCGAGCGGGGTGGAATCTGGTGACCTCGGACAACGCCGCCGAAGCGCAGAATTTCGGCCGCGACGAACACATCGGCCATGCCGAACGCTACAGCCGCGCCCGGGAGTTTCATCAGGTGGTCACCGGACTTTGGGACAGTTGGCAGGACGACGCCTTCCTCCGCGACAAGGCCAGCGGAGCGTATTACGACCCGGAAAAATTGCACGTGCTGGATCACGTCGGTGAGCACTTCCGGGTCAAGGGCCCGCTGAACGTCGCACGTTCGCCACAGGGTCAGCCGGTGATCGTGCAGGCCGGCTCGTCGGAAACCGGGCGTGAACTGGCGGCGCAGACGGCCGAAGTAGTGTTCACCGCGCAGACCTCACTGGCCAGCGCCCAGGCGTTTTACGCCGACCTCAAGGGACGCTTGCCGAAGTACGGACGCAGCGCCGACTCACTGAAAATCATGCCCGGTGTGTTTGTCGTCGTCGGGCAGACGGAAGCCGAAGCGCAGGAAAAATGTGAAACGTTTCAGCAATTGGTCGAACCCGAGGTTGGTGTCGCCCTGCTTGGGCGTATGCTGGGCAACTTCGACCTGTCGAAGTACCCGTTGGACGGGCCGCTGCCGGAATTGCCGCTGACCGACAGCGGCCAGCAGAGCCGGCAGAAACTGCTGACAGAACTGGCCGGTCGCGAGCATCTGACCCTGGCCGAACTGGGCCGCCGAATCGCCGGCGGTCGCGGGCATTACAGCGTCGTCGGCACGCCGGCGCAGATTGCCGACCGCTTGCAGGAATGGTTCGAGCAGGGCGCGGCAGACGGTTTCAACGTGCTGGTGCCGCACTTGCCCGGCGGGCTCGAAGACTTCGCCAATGGCGTGGTCCCGGAACTGCAACGGCGCGGACTGTTCAGAACCGAATACGAGGGCCGGACCTTGCGCCAGAACCTTGGCCTCGCCCGTCCCGGCAATAGATTTGCGTAGCAATCGACACCCATTTCAAGACCGACAAGAGAGGATTCGATGACTTACACCGCTGCCGAAAACCGTTATGACTCCATCCCTTACCGCCGCGTCGGACGCAGCGGTCTGGTGCTGCCGGCGCTGTCCCTGGGCCTGTGGCACAACTTCGGCGACAGCACGCCGATCGACACCCAGCGTGCCTTGCTGCGCACCGCGTTCGATCTGGGGATCAACCACTTCGACCTGGCCAACAACTACGGCCCTCCCTACGGCAGCGCCGAGACCAATTTCGGCCGCTTGCTGCGCGAAGACTTCAAGCAGTATCGCGACGAACTGATCATCTCCAGCAAGGCCGGTTGGGACATGTGGCCCGGCCCTTACGGTCAGGGCGGCGGTTCGCGCAAATACGTGCTGGCCAGCCTCGATCAGAGCCTGCAACGCCTGGGTCTGGACTATGTGGATATCTTTTATTCGCACCGCTTCGACCCGGACACCCCGCTGGAAGAAACCGCCAGCGCCCTCGCCACTGCGGTGCAGCAGGGCAAGGCGCTGTACATCGGTATCTCGTCGTACTCCGGGGTGAAAACCCGCGAGATCGCCGCGCTGCTCAAAGAGTGGAAAGTGCCGCTGTTGATTCACCAGCCGGCCTACAACCTGCTCAACCGTTGGGTGGAAAAAGACCTGCTCGACACCACCGACGAACTCGGCACCGGCGTGATTGCGTTCACCCCGCTGGCGCAAGGTCTGCTGACTGACAAATACCTCAACGGCGTGCCGGCGGATGCGCGAGTCAATCGTCCGGGGGGTGGTTCGTTGCAGGCTTCACATTTGTCCGAGGCCAACATCGCTCATGTGCGGGCGTTGAACGAGATCGCCAAGCGTCGTGGCCAGAGCCTGGCGCAACTGGCATTGGCGTGGACGTTGCGGGATCCTCGGGTGACCTCGGCGCTGATCGGCGCGAGCCGGCCGGAGCAGATTGTCGAGAACGTCGGGGCGTTGAAAAATCTGAGATTCAGTGCGGAGGAGTTGGCGGAGATTGACCGGTTTGCCCAGGAGGGCGGGATCAATCTTTGGGAGAAGCCTTCGACGGCGGAATAACGACACACTGATCGTTCCCACGCAGAGCGTGGGAACGATCAATTGTTCAGCGAAAAAACGGCACATCCCCCAACACCGTAGCCCGCTGCATCACCCGCTGCGCCGGCCGGTAATCATCCACCGCGTAATGCTGCGTCACGCGGTTATCCCAGAACGCAATGTCATCCTTCTGCCAGCGCCAGCGAATGGTGAACTCCGGCCGCGTCGCGTGGGCGAACAGAAACTTCAGCACCGCTTCGCTCTCAGTTTCCGACAGCTCATTGATCTTCGACGTGAAGCCTTCGTTGACGAACAACGAACGCCGCCCGCTCACCGGGTGCGTGCGAATCACCGGATGCGACAGCGGTGGATTCTTGCGCCGCGCCTCTTCCCACTGCGCCAGTGCTTCCGGCGTGTTGCCATAGCGCTCCAGCGGAAACGAGCGGGTGAAGTCGTGAGTCGCGGTCAGCCCTTCGAGCAGCGCTTTCATCGGCGCAGAAAGTGCCTCATACGCGGCAATCCCGCTGGCCCACAACGTATCGCCGCCGAACTCCGGCAACAGCTTGGCGCTGAGCACCGCGCCCATGGCCGGGGTTGGCAGGAAGGTGACGTCGGTGTGCCAGATCGCGTTGTCGCGCACGTCGGTGACGGCGGTGTCGAGGATCAGCACTTCCGGTTGCTCAGGCACATTCGGGTAGATCGGGTGAATGTGCAGGTCGCCGAAATAGTGGGCGAAACGTGCCTGTTGCGACGGCTCGATCGGCTGATTGCGGAAGAACAGCACCTGGTATTTGAGCAGTGCCTGCTCGATGGCGTCGCGCTGTTCCAGGTTCAGCGGCTGGCTGATGTCGACGCCGCTGATCTGTGCGCCGAGGGCCGAGCTTAACGGGGTGATGTTCAGGCTGCTCATGGTGGTTCTCTTCAATTCCGGGGCCCCGAAACTGTCGGGGTAGTCAGTGCTGAAAAATCAGTGGGCCTGGCCGTGCCACGGCACCAGTTTGCGTTGCAGGGCGCGCAGGCCCATTTCCATGGCGAAGGCGATCAGGGCGATGACCAGAATCCCCAGCACCACCACATCGGTGACCAGGAATTGCGCGGCCGACTGCACCATGAAGCCCAGGCCACTGGTGGCCGCGATCAATTCGGCGGCGACCAGAGTCGACCAGCCGACACCCAGACCGATGCGCACACCGGTCAGAATGTCTGGCAGCGCGCTCGGCAAAATCACGTGGCGAATCAGTTGTGCGCGAGTGGCGCCCAGCGATTGCGCAGCGCGCAGTTTGGCCGGGTCGACGGTGCGCACGCCGGTGGCGGTGGCAATCGCGATCGGAGCGAAAATCGCCAAGTAGATCAGCAGCACTTTCGACAATTCGCCGATGCCGCACCAGATCACGATCAGCGGCAGATACGCGAGCGGCGGAATAGGGCGGTAGAACTCGATCAGCGGATCCAGCACACCTCGGGCGATGCGGTTGGCGCCGATGGCAATGCCCACCGGCACCGCGGTCAGAATCGCAAAACCCAGGCCCAGACCGATGCGGCTCAGGCTCGCGCCCAGGTGCTGCCACAACGTCGAATCCATGTAACCCGTGGTCGCCAGTAACCAGCCTTTTTGCAGCACGGCGGACGGTGGCGGCAGGAACAGCGGTTCGATCAGGCCGGTGGCCGTGACGACCCACCAGATCACCAGCAACGCGAACAAGGTCAGCAGGCTGATCCAGCGAGTGCTGAGGCTGCGACGCACAGGAATCACCACCGACGTGGCGGCGGGTTTCACTGCGGTGGCGGAAACGTCGTAACTGCTCATGCGCGCTCCTGCCGCTGAACGGCGCTGCGTTGCGAGAACACTTTGGCGAGCACGTGTTCGCGGGTTTCGATGAAGCGCGGATCGGACTTGATCGCCCGCGCCGATTCGCCGGCGGCGTAACGCTGGCCGAAGTCGAGGTGCAGACGCTCGACGATCTGCCCCGGATTCGGCGCCAGCAGAATCAGGTCAGTGGCGAGGAACACCGCTTCTTCAATGTCGTGGGTAATCAGGAACACCGGTTTGGCGGTGCGTTGCCAGACTTGCAGCAACAGCTCCTGCATCTGTTCGCGGGTGAAGGCGTCGAGGGCACCGAAGGGTTCGTCCATCAGCAGCACGCGCGGGTCGGCTGCGAGGGCGCGGGCCAGGCCGACACGTTGCTTCTGGCCACCGGAGAGTTGCCAGATGCGACGTTTTTCGAAACCGGAGAGATCGACCAGCGCGAGCATTTCCCGGGCGCGCTGTTCGCGTTTGTCCTTGGCGACACCGGCCAGTTCGAGACCGAAGGCAACGTTGGCCAGCACGTCCTGCCAGGGCAGCAGGGCGTCGTCCTGGAACACCACGCCGCGCTCGGCGCTCGGGCCTTTGACTGGCACGTTGTCGAGGGTGATGCGCCCTGTGCTCGGTTCGACGAAGCCGGCAATCAGGTTCAACAGCGAAGTCTTGCCACTGCCGGACGGGCCGAGGGCGACCAGCAACTGCTGGGGCCCCAGGGTCAGAGAGATATCCGCCAGCACCGGTTCCGGGCTGCCGGGATACTGTGCGCTGATGCGCTCCAGCTGTAGCAAGGCCATCGCAATTAACTCCCGATCAGTTGGTGATGTACTTGGCGCTGACGTACGGCGCGTAGTCCGGCAGAACCGCTTCGACCTTGCCTTGCTCCTTGAGGAACGCAGCGGTGTCGGTGATGGCTTTGGTGGTCGGCGCGCCGAGGTCACTGACCTGATCCGCCGCCAGCGGGTAGACGTTGCCTTGCAGCAGCAATGGAATGTCGCTGGCCTTGGCGCCGGACAGTTTCACCAGCTTGTCGACGTTGCTCTGATTGGCGATCCAGGCTTTTGGATCCTTGCGGTAGTCGGCGTAGGCGTCGAGGGTGACCTTGGCGAATGCGGTAACGATTTCCGGGTGCTTCTCGGCGAAGTCTTTACGCACGATCCAGGCGTCGAAAGTTGGCGCGCCGAACTTGGCCAGTTCGCCGGAAGTGATCAGCACTTTGCCGTTTTCCTTGGCCACACCCAGCGCCGGATCCCAAACGTAGGTGGCATCGATGTCACCGCGCTTCCACGCGGCAATGATCGCTGGCGGGGCGAGGTTGAGGACGGTGACTTTCGAAGGGTCGATGTTCCAGTGCTTCAGCGCGGCCAGCAGGCTGTAGTGACCGGTGGACACGAATGGCACGGCGATTTTCTTGCCGACCAGATCCTGCGGCGTCTTGATGCCGGAGCCGTCGCGGGCGACCAGCGCTTCGGCAGCTCCGATCTGAGTGGCGATAAGGAAGGTTTCCACCGGGACTTTGCGGGTGATCGCAGCGGTCAGCGGGCTGGAACCGAGGTAGCCGATCTGCACGTCGCCGGAAGCGATGGCGGTGATGACGTCGGCACCGTTGTCGAACTTGCGCCAGCTGATGTCGGCCTTGGTGGCTTTTTCATAGGCGCCGTCGGCCTGGGCGACTTTCGCCGGGTCAACGGTGGTCTGGTAGGCGACGGTGAGGTCGGCGGCCTGAGCCAGGAAACTCGCGGCAGCCAGAGAGGCCACGGCCAGCAGGCGAAGCGGGACATTCAGTTTCATTGAAGAGCTCCATATCAGGCGACCGAGCGTCGGCGTGAAAGGAGACTAAATGATCTAAGAATCTAGAAATAAATAACTTTTTAGACTTAGCTTATGAGCGGAAAAATCTAAGGGAAGGCAGAGCAGATCGTTCCCACGCTCTGCGTGGGAACGCCTCAATGGACGCTCTGCGTCCCGGTGACAGTGACGTGGAGCGTCAGGACCTGCATTCCCACGCGGAGCGTGGGAATGATCGGAGAAGGAAGTGTCAGTTGCTGATCGCCAGAATACTCGCCTGATACGACCCGACAAACACGTCGAAATCGCCCACCTCGTTCTGCTCCAGCTCAGCCTGTTGCGCCAGCGACGACCGCGCCAGTTCTTCAAACTTCGCCTGTTCCTCAGCCGCCAACGGCTCGCTGCGGAAGAACTCGGCGTGAGCCTGGCTCTGGCGCAGGGAGAATTGCGCGAAGCTTTCCTTGTGCTCGGCCATCGCCGCCAGCACCTGGGCCGAAGGCGTCAGGGACGAATCCTTGACCTTGGCCAGTTGTGCGTCGAGTGCCTTGCTGTGGGCATCTCCACCATGGCTTTGATCCAGCAGCGCCGCCAGTGGAGCAATTTTTTCCAGCAGTTCGGCGGCCCATTCCTTCAGTTCGACCGGTTGGCCGTCACGCTGCAATTGCAGGCCCGGACGACGACCTTCCTTGACCACGCTGAGGAAGTTCGACGTGGCGTTGCCGCAGCTGATGTTGGTCAGCAGCGGGCTGTCGTTCAGTGCGCAGTACAGCAGGAACGCGTCGAGGAAGCGCGATTCGGTGAGGTCGATGCCCATCGGCAGGAACGGGTTGATGTCCAGGCAACGCACTTCGACGTACTGGATGCCACGGGCGACCAGCGCCTGGATCGGCCGCTCGCCGGTGTAGGTCACGCGTTTCGGGCGGATGTTGGAGTAGTACTCGTTTTCGATCTGCAGGATGTTGGTGTTCAGTTGCACCCACTCGCCATCCTGGTGCGTGCCGACTTCTACGTACGGCGCGTATGGCGTGGCCACCGCCTTGCGCAGACTGTCGGTGTAGCTTGCCAGGTCGTTGTAGCAAGGGGTCAGGCCAGCCTGGGCGTTGCTCTGGTAACCGAGGTCACTCATGCGCAGGCTGGTGGCGTAAGGCAGGTACAGAGTGTCCGGGTCCAACTGTTCCAGCTGATGCGAACGGCCGCGCAGGAACCCCGCGTCCAGCGCCGGTGAAGCACCGAACAGGTACATCAGCAGCCAGCTGTAGCGACGGAAGTTACGGATCAGCGCGATATAGGACGACGACTGGAAATCCCGGTCGGTGCCGACGAAGCCTTCGGCTTCTTTCAGCAGCGGCCAGAGTTTTTCCGGCAGGGAGAAGTTGTAGTGAATCCCGGCGATGCACTGCATGGTCTTGCCGTAACGCAGGGCCAGGCCCTTGCGGTAGACGTACTTGAGCTGACCGATGTTGGAGGTGCCGTAATAGGCGATCGGGATGTCTTCCTCGGCCGGCAACGGGCACGGCATCGATGGACTCCACAGGTACTCGTTGCCGAGCTTGCTGTAGGCGAAGCGATGAATCTTGTCCAGGCTGGCCAGGGTGTCGGCCGGGTCTGGCAGGGCAGGCGTGATGAATTCCAGCAGCGACTCGGAATAGTCGGTGGTGATCTGTTCGTTGGTCAGCGCGGAACCCAGGCTTTCAGGGTGCGGCGTTTGCGCCAGACGTCCCTCGCCGGTCACGCGCAGGCATTCACGTTCGATACCGTGCAGGCACTGCTCGAGCAGAGAGAGGTTGGCGCGCTCACCGAGCAGAGCCAGGCGGCGGTTGAGAAGTTCGCTCAATTTGGATTCCTTCACGCGTCAGTCGCCCCAATATGGGGGTGGGCAGGACGGTCTACAAGGGTGAAGTTGAAACTGGCGTTTTCGCCTGGTTTTCGGGCCATGAAAGCCCCATTGGAAACGCCAACTTCAGTCCCTGAATCTGGCAGACGCGGGCGAGGAAAACTCCGACGCTGCGATCACAGCGCCGAAATTAACTCAAAATGATGAACAACATCTACAGGACAGCGAACGTGCCTTGCGCTTTTGCGACCAGTTTGTCGCCCTGCATCACGTCGGCTTCGACCACCAGCGTGCGCCGGCCCGGGTGGATCACCCGCGCCGTGCACATCACCTCGCCCTCGGAGACGGCGCGGATGTAGTTGATCTTGCACTCGATGGTCGCGCTTTGCTGGTCAAAGCCGTGGGTGCTGGAGCAGGCCAGCCCCATGGCGATATCGACCAGACTGAACAGCGCGCCGCCGTGCAGCTTGCCGCCGCGGTTGCGCAGTTCGGGTTCCAGCACCAGGGCGACTTGCGCCACCCCGGTTTCCAGGCTGTGCAGGCGGCAGCCCAACAGCTTGAAAAACGCGCTCTCGACGAGCCCGGCCGGAATCTCCATCAGCGTTTCTTCAACTGCTTGGCGTTGGCGAACAGCGACGCCATGGCGTTGTTCGCCGGAGCCGCCGGGGTGCTTTCCTTGCGCGGCGCCGAACCCTGCGACTGGCGTGGCGCCGAGCCTGGACGCGCGCCACGGGCACCGTCGATTTTCTCGCCCGGGGTGTCGCTCATGCGCATCGACAGGCCGACGCGTTTGCGCGGGATGTCGACTTCCATGACCTTCACTTTCACCACGTCACCGGCCTTCACCGCTTCGCGTGGATCCTTGATGAACTTCTCCGACAGCGCCGAGATGTGCACCAGACCATCCTGATGCACGCCGATGTCGACGAACGCGCCGAACGCGGTCACGTTGGTCACCACGCCTTCGAGGATCATCCCCAGTTGCAGGTCTTTCAGGTCCTCGACGCCTTCCTGGAACTCGGCGGTCTTGAACTCCGGACGCGGGTCGCGGCCCGGTTTTTCCAGTTCCTGCAGGATGTCGGTGACGGTTGGCAGACCGAAGGTCTCGTCGGTGAATTTCTTCGGATCCAGACGCTTGAGGAACCCGGCGTCGCCGATCAGCGAGCGGATGTCGCGGTCGGTTTCAGCGGCGATGCGTTGCACCAGCGGATAGGCTTCCGGGTGAACGGCCGAGGAATCCAGCGGGTTGTCGCCGTTCATCACGCGCAGGAAGCCGGCGGCCTGTTCGAAGGTTTTTTCGCCCAGACGCGCGACTTTCTTCAGTGCAGCGCGAGTCTTGAACGCGCCGTGTTCGTCACGGTGAGTCACGATGTTCTGTGCCAGGGTCGCGTTGAGGCCGGAGATCCGCGCCAACAGCGCCACGGAGGCGGTGTTCACGTCCACGCCCACGGCGTTCACGCAGTCCTCGACCACGGCGTCCAGGCCGCGCGCCAGTTTCAGCTGCGACACGTCGTGCTGGTACTGGCCGACACCGATGGATTTCGGATCGATCTTCACCAGTTCGGCCAGTGGATCTTGCAGGCGACGGGCAATCGATACCGCGCCGCGAATCGACACGTCCAGATCCGGGAATTCCTTGGCTGCCAGTTCCGATGCCGAGTACACCGATGCGCCGGCTTCGGAGACCATGACCTTGGTCATTTTCATCGCTGGATATTTTTTGATCAGCTCGATGGCCAGTTTGTCGGTTTCACGACTGGCGGTGCCGTTGCCGATGGCGATCAGGTCGACCGAGTGCTTGGCGCACAGAGCGGCCAGGATCGCGATGGTCTGATCCCATTTGTTGTGCGGCACGTGCGGGTAAACCGTGGCGTGATCCAGCAGCTTGCCGGTGGAGTCGACCACCGCGACCTTGCAGCCGGTGCGCAGGCCCGGGTCGAGACCCAGGGTGGCGCGCGGGCCGGCCGGGGCAGCCAGCAACAGGTCGTGCAGGTTGTGGGCGAACACGTTGATCGCCTCGGTTTCGGCGCCGTCGCGCAGCTCGCCGAGCAGGTCGGTTTCCAGGTGGGTGTAGAGCTTGACCTTCCAGGTCCAGCGCACCACTTCACCCAGCCATTTGTCGGCCGGACGGTTCTGGTTCTGGATGCCGACTTGCTGGCCGATCATGCCTTCGCACGGATGCATGGTGCCCGGCAGTTCATCGCCGACCTTCAGTGCGGAGCTGAGAATGCCTTCATTGCGGCCACGGAAAATCGCCAGCGCGCGGTGCGACGGCATGCTTTTCAGCGGTTCGTCGTGTTCGAAGTAATCGCGGAACTTGGCGCCTTCCTCTTCCTTGCCGGCGATCACGCGGGCACTGAGGGTGGCTTCCTGCTTCAGGTAAGTGCGCAGTTTTTCCAGCAGGTTGGCGTCTTCGGCGAAGCGCTCCATGAGGATGTACTTGGCGCCTTCCAGCGCAGCCTTGACGTCGGCCACGCCTTTTTCGGCGTCGATGAAGCGTACGGCTTCGGCTTCCGGGGCCAGGCTCGGGTCGTTGAACAGACCGTCGGCCAGCTCGCCGAGGCCGGCTTCCAGGGCGATCTGGCCCTTGGTGCGGCGCTTCTGCTTGTACGGCAGGTACAAGTCTTCGAGGCGGGTCTTGGTGTCGGCGAGTTTGATTTCGCGCTCCAGTTCAGGGGTGAGTTTGCCCTGCTCCTGGATGCTGGAAAGAATGCTGATGCGCCGTTCGTCGAGTTCTCGCAGGTAGCGCAGACGCTCTTCCAGATGACGCAGTTGAGTGTCATCGAGGCTGCCGGTCACTTCTTTCCGGTAACGGGCGATGAAGGGAACGGTAGAGCCTTCATCGAGTAGCGCGACGGCCGCTTCGACCTGTTGTGGGCGTACGCCGAGTTCCTCGGCGATGCGGCTGTTGATGCTGTCCATAAAACCACCTGACAAATTGTGAAAGCAGGCTCGCAGGCACGTAAATAAAGGCCCGGAGTCTGGTTGGGCGGCCTGACGCTTGCCGCTGCCTGGGTCAAAAGGCATCCCATTGACCCGTGAAATCGAACAATTACTGCGACGGCCCGGAAAATAAGAGACGGCCACCTGCGGTAACGATTCAGACGTTGCCTGACACAAAAGGCCGCGCATTATAACCAGCGTTCTGTCATTCGGGGGCGACACAGTCTGTAGGCTCAAGCCCCGGTTTTCTGGCAGTGAAGGAAAAATCTGCTAACAATGCACACGGTGCGTATAACGGCAGCTACGCCATAATGCGCGCCGAGCTAAAAGGAGCATCCAATGAGCAGCACTGCACAAACTGCTGAAGGCGAAAAAATTCTTATTGTTGATGACGATCCGGGGCTGAGCAGCCTGCTGGAACGCTTCTTCGTCAGCAAGGGCTACCGTGCCCGAGCCGTACCGAATACCGAGCAGATGGATCGTCTGCTGTCGCGTGAAGTGTTCAACCTGGTCGTCCTCGACCTGATGCTGCCGGGCGAAGACGGCCTGACCGCTTGCCGTCGCCTGCGTGGCGCGAACAATCAGATCCCGATCATCATGCTCACCGCCAAGGGCGACGAGCTGAGCCGTATCAAGGGCCTGGAACTGGGCGCCGACGACTACCTGGCCAAGCCGTTCAACCCGGACGAGTTGATGGCCCGCGTCAAAGCCGTGCTGCGCCGTCAGGCCGCACCGGTGCCGGGCGCGCCGGGCAGCGAAGAAGAGAACGTCACGTTCGGTGACTACGTGCTGTCCCTGGCCACCCGCGAACTCAAGCGCGGCGACGAAGTGCACATGCTCACCACCGGTGAGTTCGCGGTACTCAAGGCCCTGGTGATGAACGCCCGTCAGCCGCTGACCCGCGACAAACTGATGAACCTGGCCCGTGGCCGGGAGTGGGATGCCCTGGAGCGTTCCATCGATGTGCAGATTTCCCGTCTGCGCCGGATGATCGAACCCGATCCGTCCAAACCGCGCTACATCCAGACTGTCTGGGGCGTGGGTTATGTGTTCGTGCCGGATGGCAACTCCACCAAGTGACGGGTGATTTGTAGGAGCGGGTCTGTGGGGAGCGGTCAAAAAAGCCGCCTCCGCAGACTCGTTATCCGCAATATGCGAGCATTGCTCGCTCCTGCAAGTGCGTAGCGGTTATCCATGAAAACCCCTGTCTGGTTCCCCCAAAGTTTCTTCTCCCGCACCCTCTGGCTGGTGCTCATCGTCGTATTGTTTTCCAAGGCGCTGACCCTGGTTTATCTGCTGATGAACGAGGACGTGCTGGTGGACCGTCAATACAGCCACGGCGTCGCCCTGACGCTGCGTGCCTATTGGGCTGCCGATGAAGAAAACCGCGCGAAGATCGCTGATGCCGCGACCCTGATCCGGGTGGTCGGTGCCGGTGTGCCGGAAGGCGAGCAGCACTGGCCGTACAGCGAAATCTACCAGCGGCAGATGCAGGCGGAACTGGGTGCCGACACCGAGGTTCGCTTGCGCATGCATTCGCCGCCGGCGTTGTGGGTGCGTGCGCCGAGCCTGGGTGATGGCTGGCTGAAAGTGCCGTTGTACCCGCATCCATTGCGCGGCCAGAAAATCTGGAACGTACTCGGCTGGTTCCTCGCCATCGGGTTGCTCTCGACCGCGTCGGCATGGATCTTCGTCAGCCAGCTCAATCAGCCTTTGAAGCGTCTCGTGTATGCCGCACGGCAACTCGGCCAGGGCCGCAGCGTGCGCCTGCCGATCAGTGACACGCCAAGCGAAATGACCGAGGTTTATCGCGCCTTCAACCAGATGGCCGAGGACGTCGAACAGGCCGGCCGTGAACGTGAACTGATGCTCGCCGGGGTTTCCCACGACCTGCGCACGCCGCTGACCCGTCTACGGCTGTCGCTGGAACTGATGGGTGACCGCACCGACCTGACCGACGACATGGTGCGGGACATCGAAGACATGGACGCGATTCTCGACCAGTTCCTCGCGTTCATTCGCGATGGTCGGGATGAATCCGTGGAAGAGGTGGACCTGAGCGATCTGGTGCGCGAAGTCGCGGCGCCGTACAACCAGAGTGAAGAGAAGGTGCGCTTGCGTCTGGAGCCGATCCAGCCGTTTCCGCTACGCCGGGTATCGATGAAGCGTTTGCTGAACAACCTGATTGGCAATGCGTTGAATCATGCCGGCAGCGGCGTCGAAGTTGCGGCTTACGTGTCCGGCGATACCAGTGCGCCGTATGTGGTGCTGAGCGTGATGGACCGTGGCGCGGGGATTGATCCGTCGGAGCTAGAGGCGATCTTCAATCCGTTCACCCGTGGCGACCGTGCGCGGGGCGGAAAGGGTACCGGGTTGGGGCTGGCGATCGTGAAGCGGATTGCTTCGATGCATGGCGGCAATGTCGAGCTGCGCAACCGCTCCGGTGGCGGGCTGGAGGCGCGGGTGCGCTTGCCGCTGGGGTTGATGCTGCCGCGGGACGCGGTTTAAGTTTCAGGCGGCCTTGCGGCCGCCTGATTCAAGGTTCAACCCTTGCCTTTGGTACGGGTCATGTTCGGCCCGCCATTTTTCTCAAGGTGTTCGATGATGATCCCCGCCACGTTCTTGCCGGTGGTGGTCTCGATCCCTTCCAGGCCCGGCGACGAGTTCACTTCCATCACCAGCGGCCCGTGATTCGAACGCAGGATATCCACACCCGCCACCGCCAGGCCCATGACCTTGGCGGCGCGCAACGCGGTCATGCGCTCTTCCGGGGTGATCTTGATCAGGCTGGCGCTGCCGCCACGGTGCAGGTTGGAGCGGAATTCCCCGGGCTTGGCCTGACGCTTCATCGCCGCGATTACCTTGTCGCCGACCACGAAGCAGCGGATGTCCGCGCCGCCGGCCTCCTTGATGTATTCCTGCACCATGATGTTCTGCTTGAGACCCATGAACGCCTCGATCACCGACTCCGCCGCCGTCGCGGTTTCGCACAGCACCACGCCGATGCCCTGAGTACCTTCCAGCACCTTGATCACCAGCGGCGCGCCGTTGACCATGTCGATCAGGTCGGGAATGTCGTCCGGCGAGTGGGCGAAGCCGGTCACCGGCAAACCGATGCCCCGGCGCGACAGCAATTGCAGCGAACGCAGCTTGTCCCGGGAGCGGGCGATGGCCACCGATTCGTTGAGCGGAAACACCCCCATCATTTCAAACTGACGCAACACTGCGCAGCCATAAAACGTCACCGACGCGCCGATCCGTGGAATCACTGCGTCGAACCCTTCCAGCGGCTTGCCGCGATAGTGGATCTGCGGCTTGTGGCTGGCGATGTTCATGTAGGCGCGCAAGGTGTCGATCACCACCATTTCATGCCCGCGTTCGGTGCCGGCTTCGACCAGACGACGGGTGGAATACAGACGCGGATTCCGCGACAGCACAGCGATCTTCATGCAACACCTGTGGAGGAGGTAGATACCGGGAACACCGGCTTGTCTTGTACATACTTGATACCCGGATTGACCACCAACTGGCCGTCGATCAGGGCTTTGGAACCGAGCAACAGGCGATAGCGCATGGACTTGCGGCAGGCGAGGGTGAACTCGACCGGCCAGACCCGATCACCGAGGGCCAGGGTGGTGCTGATCACATAGCGCACCTGGGCCTGGCCGTTGGAACTCTTGATGGTCTTGCGGGTGACCAGCGGTGCTTCGCAACGCCGGTGGCGCAATTGCACCACCGTGCCCAGGTGCGCGGTGAAACGCACCCACTTCTCGCCGTCCCGCTCGAACGGTTCGATGTCGGTGGCGTGCAGGCTGGAGGTACTGGCACCGGTGTCGATTTTCGCCCGAAGGCCTGCGACTCCCAAACCTGGGAGCGCCACCCACTCACGCAGACCGACAACGGTCAAATGGTCAAATGTCTTCAAAAAAATGCTCAACCGGTGAAAACCGATCAGCCCGCAGGGGGCCGGATTTGCGGTATTCACGCAGAATAGTGGTTAAAAGGCGACAGATATCTACGGCCCGGATTTGCGCGCTCTCAAGCACGCCCCGGAATGTGTGCATTGTAATCCGGGACAGCACAATTCATGGCACGACAGAAACGGTAGTACAGTTCATCAATATTTCAGAATGAGGAAATTCCATGGCACAAAAAAGCGAAGAGGACGACAAGGTCCGTCTCGACAAATGGCTGTGGGCTGCACGTTTTTTTAAAACCCGCGCCTTGGCCAAAGCCGCCATCGAAAGTGGCAAGGTGCATTGTCGGGGAGAGCGCTGCAAGCCTGGCAAAGAACCACGCATCGGCGATGAATTCGAGATTCGTACCGGCTTCGATGAAAAGACTATCGTGGTCCAGGCTCTGTCGATCGTGCGCCGTGGCGCGCCGGAAGCGCAGACGCTGTATGCGGAAACCGAAGCCAGTATCGCCAAGCGCGAGGCGGCCGCGGCGATGCGCAAGGCGGGCGCGTTGGGCGTGACCACCGACGGCAAACCGAGCAAGAAACAGCGTCGGGACTTGTTTAAATTTCGTGGGAACAGTAGCGGCGAATAAAAAATCGCAGCCTGCATGCGCTCCCTGAGGAGCTGCCGGAGGCTGCGATCTTTTCAGGCGCATCGAATTAGCGGAGCGCCACCACACTCATCCGCGAAACCACCGGCAACTTGCCCACCAGCCTGAAAATCGGCGCTGTGATCTTCAGCCAGAAGTTCGCTGCGTGATAGGCAAACGGTGTGTAGTAACCCCAGCCCAACGCCCACACCGCCAACAGCAGGCCACCGATGTAATCGTCCTGGCCCCAGTGCGCGCCGGCCACCAGACGCGGCAGCATGAACAGCAGCGCCAGACCCCAGATCGTCAGGAACTGGCCGGCGGAGCGACTGAAAACGCCCATGAACAGCGCCCAGATCAACAGCACCGAAGCATGGTCACCGGGGAAGCTCTGGCTCGAACGGTCCTTCAGCTCAAAGGTCTTCTCGAGATGCGGGAAGTAGTCGCTCATATGAACGGCGCCCTGGAGCACCATGGATGGGCTATTGTGCTGCCAGCCCATGTGGTCGGCGAATTTGGAAAACAGCGCGCGGATCACCACCATCAGCAGCAGGATCGAGAAAAATCCGAAGAAGGCGCGACGCACGTCAATCGCCTTGAACACCCAGTCGCCCTTGATCAGCAGGGTCAGCAGGATCAGTCCGACGACAACGTCGAACGGGCGCAGACTTGCAATTGCCCAGATGTGGAGCCATATGGGGTTGCTGGCCAGCGGTGCATTGAGTGAGCGGAACAGCCACTCGTCGAAAATCACACACAGCATCTGACCCGTAGGCCATAACCAGAAAGCCAGTAGTGCCAAAGGCACTGCATTGCACAGAACCAGCCGGCCGAGGTTCCACCTTGATTGGAACAAACCCGGATTGTTCATAAAATGCCTCCCGTGGCTGAACATAGGCATCAAAATGGATGCCAGAAGCGCGGGATTTTCATTCTTTGTAACCTTTTTGTCATTAAAATCAGATACCTAGACCTATGACCGATTTCCTCGATACCGATTACACCCAACGCTTCATCTTCGATGACAGCGACACGCGCGGCGAACTGGTGTCGCTGGAACGCAGCTACGCCGAAGTGCTCGCCAAGCACCCGTATCCGGAGCCGGTTGCGCAATTGCTGGGCGAACTGATGGCTGCTGCGTCGTTGCTGGTAGGCACCCTGAAATTCGATGGCTTGCTGATTCTTCAGGCGCGCTCCGAAGGCCCGATCCCGCTGCTGATGATCGAGTGCTCCAGTGACCGCGAAATTCGTGGCCTGGCCCGTTATGAAGCCGACTTGATCGCCGCTGATGCGACCCTCTCCGACCTGATGCCCAACGGCGTGTTGGCGTTGACTGTCGATCCGACGGTGGGCCAGCGCTACCAGGGCATCGTCGACCTCGACGGCGAAACCCTGTCCGACTGCTTCACCAACTACTTCGTCATGTCCCAGCAGGTTGGCACCCGCTTCAAGCTGTGCGCCGATGGCCGTCGCGCCCGTGGCCTGCTGCTGCAGCAACTGCCTGCCGATCGCCTGAAAGATGAAGAAGAACGCGCCGCCAGCTGGCAGCACATCACCGCGCTGGGCAACACCCTGACCGCTGATGAACTGTTGAGCCTGGACAACGAAACGGTTCTGCATCGCCTCTACCATGAAGAACAGGTCCGTCTGTTCGATGTGCAGAAACTGCGCTTCCATTGCAGCTGCTCCCGCGAACGCTCGGGCAACGCACTGGTCAGCCTGGGTCTGGAAGATGCGCAGCAATTGGTGGCCGAGCAGGGTGGCAGCGTCGAGATCGATTGCCAGTTCTGCAACCAGCGCTACCTGTTCGACGCGGCGGATATCGCTCAATTGTTCGCTGGTGCGGGTGTCGAGACGCCGTCAGATACCCGGCACTAAAACGGTTCAGCGCAGGTAAATTCACTGCTCAACGACGGAATAACGCCGTTACGACGGGAGGGCCCTACTCTTTTTGGGCTTTTCTGGCATAATCCGGCCCACTTTTTTCGCGGTAGTAGTGCACGACTTTCTACTACAAAACGTTTGGAGCACACTCGGCCACTGGCCGACGGGGAACCTCATGACGCAAGCCAATAACGCCGTGTACACCGATCTGAGTGTTGATGATCTGGTAAAAGAAGCCCTGAAACGCGGTGAAGGCGAGCTTGCCGATACCGGCGCTCTGGTAGTTCGCACCGGTCACCGCACCGGCCGTTCGCCAGTCGACCGTTTCATCGTTGAAGAGCCTTCCACCCAGGACGCAATCGCCTGGGGCCCGATCAACCGCAAGTTCCCGGCCGACAAGTTCGACGCGCTGTGGGCTCGTGTCGAGGCGTTCAACAACGCGCAAGAGCATTTCGTTTCCCACGTGCATGTAGGCGCGGCCGAAGATCACTACCTGGCCGTGAAGATGACCACTCAGACTGCCTGGCAGAACCTGTTCGGTCGTTGCCTGTTCATCAACCCGGCTCAGTACAACCCGGCCGGTCGTGACGAGTGGCAAGTGTTGAACGTAGCCAATTTCGAGTGCGTGCCTGAGCGTGACGGCACCAACTCCGACGGTTGCGTGATCCTCAACTTCGCCCAGAAAAAAGTGCTGATCGCCGGCATGCGTTACGCCGGTGAAATGAAGAAAGCCATGTTCTCGGTGCAGAACTTCCTGCTGCCGGCCGCTGACGTGCTGCCAATGCACTGCGCTGCCAACATCGGCGAAGAGGGCGACGTGACCCTGTTCTTCGGTCTGTCCGGCACTGGCAAGACCACCCTGTCCGCCGACGAAAGCCGTTACCTGATCGGTGACGACGAACACGGCTGGGGTGAAGGCGTTGTCTTCAACATCGAAGGCGGCTGCTACGCCAAGTGCATCGACTTGTCCGAGAAGAACGAGCCGGTCATCTGGAAAGCCATCAAGCACGGCGCTGTGCTGGAAAACGTCGTGATCGACGATGCCAAGCACGCCGACTACGCCGATGTCAGCCTGACCCAGAACAGCCGCGCGGCCTACCCGCTGGAGCACGTTGCCAAGCGTTCCGAGAAGAACCTGGGCGGCGAGCCGAACGCTGTAATCTTCCTGACCTGCGATCTGACCGGCGTACTGCCGCCAGTGTCGATCCTGAACAACGAGCAAGCGGCTTACCACTTCCTGTCCGGCTACACCGCACTGGTGGGCTCGACTGAAATGGGTTCGGGCAGCGGCATCAAGTCGACCTTCTCCACCTGCTTCGGCGCACCGTTCTTCCCGCGTCCGGCTGGCGAATACGCTGAACTGCTGATCAAGCGCATCAAGGGCTTCGGCTCCAAGGTCTACCTGGTCAACACCGGCTGGACCGGCGGTGGCTACGGCGTCGGCAAACGCTTCAACATCCCGACCACCCGCGCCGTGATCGCAGCGATCCAGAGCGGTGCACTGATCGGTGCCGAAACCGAACACCTGGACACCATCAACCTGGACGTGCCACTGGCCGTACCGGGCGTCGAAACCAACCTGCTCAACCCACGCAACACCTGGGCTGACAAGGCTGCGTACGACGAAGCTGCCAAGGCACTGGCCGGTCTGTTCATCGAGAACTTCAAGAAGTTCGACGTGAGCGACGCGATCAAGGCTGCCGGGCCTAAGTTGTAAGACTGGGTTCTGGTGAATGAAAAAGCCGCCTCTTGTGGGCGGCTTTTTTGTGGGCGTTCAGTTCTCGAGTAAGTACCATTATTCCCGCACGATACGGTGTGAACTGCCAGAATTCTGCTACTTAAGATGCAAGCTTTTCGCCAATGCAGCGATCAAAAATTGCCTCAAGGCCCCGGTAATCGCATGCCACAGCATCGATGTTTGCCGGAATCCAGGTCTCATCCTTGATCAACCACCAATCTACTGCAAAACCAGCATTGATGATTATGTGCTCAAAAAGAATGCGTTGGGCACGACCATTGCCTTCACGAAAAGGATGAATGACGTTCAGATCGCCGTAGGCTTCAGCAACTTTTACTACAAGATCTGACCTTTCCAGCCCCTCGAACCATGCGGAGCGTTCCATAGAGAGAAAAATTTTGTCAGCTTCCGGGAGGATCCTCTCCGCAGTGCAAAAAAATGTTTCGCCTTTTTGGATGTTAACGGTACGCAGCAGTCCAGCCCAATCATAGACGTCGCAAAAAAGAACTTCATGGACGTGCTGCAAGCGGCTGAGGTCATAAGGAGGGGGGAGAAGATGAAATCGGCTGATTGCGATTTCAGAGAGCTCTCGCTCTGCTTTTTGAAGTTGTTCTTCACAATGGATGTTGAGCAAATTACGCAAAACATCGGTGCCAGGGTAACAATAAGGGTCTTGCCCAACCCCGTACTTGTCCACCATTAACGGCCGTTTTGACGATATTTTTCGATAACCGATTCCCGCGAAGGAAGTGGTTTTTCAGCGTCGGCACGGGTGGTGTCAAAGCCTTCAAGCCGCAGACTCGCCAGATAGTTGGACCGGCGGACCTTGTCGTAATAAGCCTGCTTTTGCTGGAACGTCAACTCGCTCATGTCATATGCCTCTTTGTGCTGGATTCCAGTGTAGCGCAATCGTGTTCCCGGATCGGTCGGGATTTTCGATGCTTACATATGCGTTGCCTATCATTGGGCTGATGGGGTTCTTTGGGAAATCCATCGAAACTCGATTGGCAGTCGGCTCGGTGCTCACGACGAAAGATTTCGTCTGCCTGTTTAACGCTTTCCATCAGCTCATCAAAAAATTTGCTCACCGGAATCTCCATTGTTCGATTGCTGTTTTTTAGATCGCTCTCAGGTAATGCGTGAGAGCGATTCGATCACTCAGCCTCAGGCCGGCGCTTTCCAGTTAAGCATTCGCTGCTGGGCGACCTGGAGCAGGTCATAGCCGTCTTTGGTCAGCAGGTAGAGGGCGTGGGTGATGTGCGGGATATCTTCGACGTCGGCGTGTTTGAAGCAGAGGCAGTAGAGGGTTTGCAGCAGGTCACTGGAGGCGCGCAGGCGCTGGACGGCGCATTCGAGGATGTCTTGCGGGTTGGCCTCGGTGTCGATGACCAAGGGCTTGGTGTCGGTGAGGTTGGAGTCGAGTGGACGGTAGCGATCGGAGTGGAGCTCGTTCCATGATTTCATTTTTTAGATCCTCAATTGCTTCGAATGAAGCCACCACATCGTGACCAAGCGACTGGAGGCGACTGTGTTCGGGTTGGTCAACCGGTGAGGATCATGCACATACCCGGCACGCTCGAAAGCGTCCCAAACACAGCCACCATAACGCTGCTGGCAATTAAGTGCCGGCAGCATACAGCGGACGCGAATGCATGATCCATTCGGGTGACCAAGCCCGAGCCGCTGAATTGGCAGCGACAGTCACAACTATAGGTTTTGGCCCACCGGCGCCGATAGAAGACAAGGCGCCGCTGCCTGTAGGAACAGGATGCAAATCTGGGCAGGCCGTTCCTACAGATCAATCACGGTTTTCAACGAATCGCCCGATACGCCTCAACATCCAGCACACTCGTCGTCAGCCCGCTCGCCGGTGTGTAGATCGTGCCTTTCACCGTCGAGAACGGGACGCCTTTGCTGCCCAGTGACACGTAGCGTTCACCCTGATCCAGTTCGGTGAACCAGGTGTAGGAGCACTTCTCCATGGCCTTGTATTTCGCTGCCGCGTTGACGATGGCGGCGGTGTGGTTTCGCAGGTCGGCGTCGGTGAGGTTGAGGTTCTTGTCGAGCACGGTGCCCCAGCGTTTCAGGCAGACCTCGGCAAAGTGGCGGACGATGAGACCGGGTTCGGCCAGCACTTTTGGTCCACTGTTGCCATCGGCGGAGGCGTTGCCGACCAGGGTGGCGTGACGGCCGGGCATGGGGAAGATGCTGGTTTTGGTGCCGGTCGCGGTTTGCGGGATGACGCAGCTGAAACCCTTGGAGCGTTCGTCCCGTGCATAGAAACCCACGTACTCTTTTACGTTGTAATTGAGCTTCACCCGGTGTTCCTGAAAGTTACCGATACCGGGCACGGGATCAATAGCGAAGATATTCACCGGTATATTTTTCAGCGCACTGTCGTTGAACATGGAATTGGCCAGCATGTGGCAACTAATGCCGCCACGGCTCCAGCCCACCAGATTAACCTTTGTTGGAATAACGCCGTCCTTGCGGAACGTTTTAATGATTTGCTCTTGTAACTTCTGTTGCGTGACGCTGCGATCACCATAGTTGTATTTGCGCCACAGCCAGGAGCCCTCGACTTTTACATCTTCAATGGGGATGCCGGCGGCTTTGAGGCGGTTGTACTCTGCTTCGGTCAGTTGCTCGCGCTGCCAGTCGCATTGGCCTTTGATGATGTTCATCGCGTGCTGGACGTTTTCCTCCCAGCCCTTGCCGAACAGGGTTCCGCTGAGGCCATAGTCCTTGGATTTGGTGAACAGGTCATCGGCCTGCAGGTTGCTGGTGCCGGGGCCATCGACCACGATCCATTCGGCAAACTCGCGACCGGCGTGATGGGAGGCGAGTGTTGAAACCAGCTCGCCATCCCAATAGTTTTCATGGGCATTATCAAACTTTGTCGAACCTGTACCGCAAAAGAAAATAGTCAGCGTAGTCATGTTGTTGCTCTTGGTTGATGTAAGAGCAAACAGGCTAGTTCTGAACTTTGCAGTAATGGAAGTGATGGGTTGTTGCGAACTTTGTAAGTTTGGCTGGTGGCGTCAGTTATTTATTCGTTGTCTGGCAACTTCCAGCAAGTCACAGCCGTCCTGCGTCAACAAATACAGCGCATTGACGATGTTGGGGATGTCTTTCACGTCGGCCTGTTTGAAACACAGGCAGTAAAGAGTTTCCAGCAGATCGCTGGCGGCACGGAGGCGTTGATCGGCAGCATTGAGCAGATCCCCAGGTTTGGCTTCGGTGTCGATGACCATGACCGGGATGTCGCCGTCGCAGGTTTTGAGAGGGCGAAAACGAGTATTCAGCGGTTTGAACATGTTCATGATTGAGGCGTGTCCTTTACGAAGTCGCGTCGGTGGGCCGACACAGTGTTTTCAGCCGCGCCGGCCACTATAGAAGGGCGCCATCGAGTGGGACAAGACAGCCACAATGGACAGGATTCGTAGGGGTTTTTCCGGGGTTCGGGCATTTGCCCTACGCGTTTTTACGGCGTTTTAACAGCCAAACCCTGAGGAGAGAAATTTCCCACGTGTTTGTCGGGCGATTCCCGGTAAACCTCTGTATGGTGCGCGCCAGAATCCGTAGGGCGTTTCCAGACGTCCGACACACGCTTAAAGGGAATTAGGTATGCAGTGGCTACGAATGGCCTCGATCATTTTGCTGTGGGCCAGTGGTTGTCGTTTGACGGTGGCCTCCGACACGGGCAACGGGCTGGCGCTGGCCAACCTGGAGCGCAGCGGTTGGCCCGATGCACTCACCACTCAGGCCAGCATCGACACAGCCTCCCGCGCTGAGGTGCTGATCTTCGGCAAGGCTCTGTTGGCGAGCGAAGCGCTGGACGAAACAGGACTCAAGCAACGACTGGGCGTGCAGCAAATGCAGCTCAAGTCGATCAGGCAAGTGCGCGACGGTCTGTGGGATCGCTTGCTCAACACCTACCGCAACGCCAGCCAGAATTGCGACGAGCAAGCGTTTTGCCCACGGGTGCGCAGCGTCGCCGACTTGCGTCAGTTGGCGGCGGCATTCACTGGCGGCATCAGCCCGGCCCATGCACTGTGGGCGAGCAAGAGCCTGGATGTGCATGAGCGGGTACTGGATGAGCAATTGCGGGTAGCCGTATTGCGGCCATAGCAGCGCGCTTGCGGCTGCTAAGTCGACGAGGCTTCATCCGCTGTCACGGCGATCGCCAAGGGCGGTGGGAAGCCATCGGGAACTGGCGTGCATGCGCCCAGCAACAGGGATGCAAAGACCAGGGCGACAGGCAGTTTCAGGTTGTTCGACATGTTCACTCCTTGATAAAAATCCATGCGCCTCGGCCGTCCTGGCTCGAGGCGTGACGGACATTACCCTCGGGTCGATTCACGCGGCGATGAACAAAGTGTTTCATTTGTTTGATCCCGTGGCGGAGCTGCCGACGCTGTATCATCCCGTATCGATTTGCCCCCCGACCTTTTCTCGACTCGCTGCGATCGCCCGCTAGGCTGTTGGCATCACAGCGGTCAACGGAGTGACAGCGAATGCACAACACCCTGGAACAGGTTTTCGGTTATCCACAATTTCGACCCGGTCAGGAAGCGGCAATCAGCGCCGTGCTGGCCGGGCGCTCGGCGGCGGCGATCTTTCCCACGGGCTCCGGAAAATCCCTTTGCTACCAGGTGCCGGCTCTCCTGCTGCCGCACCTGACGCTGGTGGTCTCGCCGTTGCTCGCGCTGATGCAGGATCAGTTGGCGTTTCTGCAGCGACATGGCATTTCGGCAGGCAGCATCGATTCGGCGCAGAGTCGTGAAGACGCCAATGATGTGATGGCTCGTGCCCGATCGGGCGAACTGAAGATCCTGATGATTTCCGTGGAGCGCCTGAAGAACGAGCGCTTCCGCAATTTTTTGCAGCAGGTGCCGATCTCGCTGCTGGTGGTGGATGAGGCGCACTGCATCTCCGAATGGGGCCACAACTTCCGGCCTGATTACCTCAAGCTGCCGGACTACCAGCGTCAGTTCAACATCCCGCAAACCTTGCTGCTGACCGCCACGGCAACGCCGAAAGTCATCGCCGACATGCAGGCGAAATTCGCCATCGCTGCCGAAGACGTTGTGACCACGGGTTTCTATCGGCCCAATCTCAATCTGCTGGTGGAGCCGGTGCGCGGTGAGGACAAGCGTCGACGGCTGGTGCAGTGGATGGCCGAGCGGGCGGGTCAACCGAGCATCGTCTACGTCACCCTGCAGAAAACCGCCGAGCACATCGCCGAGCATCTGGGGCGCAATGGCATTCAGGCCGAGGCTTACCACGCCGGGCTGCCCCACGAGCAACGGGAAGCGATTCAGAAACGCTTCATGGGTGGGCAGTCCAATTGCATCGTCGCCACCATCGCGTTCGGCATGGGCATCGACAAGAGTGACATCCGCAACGTGGTGCATTTCGACCTGCCCAAATCCATCGAAAACTACAGCCAGGAAATCGGCCGCGCCGGGCGTGACGGGCAACCGTCCGACTGTCTGGTGCTGGCCAACCGCGACAGCCTCAATGTGCTGGAAAACTTTGTCTACGGCGACACGCCGGAGCGCGATGGCATTCGCCATGTGCTGGACGAGTTGCAGGCCGCTGCGCCTGAAGGTCAGTGGGAGTTTTTGCTCGGGCCGCTGGCGGATCAGAGCAACATTCGTGCGCTGCCATTGAAGACGTTGCTGGTGCAACTGGAGCTGCGAGGGCTGATTGCCCCGCGCTACGCGTACTACGCCGAATACCGTTTCAAATACCTGCTGGAACCCGAGGCGCTGCTAGAGCGTTTCGAGGGCGAGCGCAGGGATTTCGTTGCGGCGATCATCCAGACCTCGAATCGCGCGCGGACCTGGGCCACGGTGAATTTCGAGGCGATGTACACGCAGTATTCGGCTGAGCGCAATCGTGTGGTGAAGGCGCTGGATTACTTCCAGGAGAAAGGCTGGGTCGAGCTGGAAAGCAAGCAGATGACCGAAGTCTACAACGTGCTGCACAGCGCCTTCGACAGCCAGGTCTTGAGTGGCGAGCTACATGATTATTTCTCTCGCCACGAACAGACCGAAGTGGCGCGGATTCACGCCATGCTCGAATTGTTCGCCACCGAGCGGTGCCTGGGCTATCGACTGGCGGAGTACTTCGGTGATCACAACGCCCCCGAGCAGTGCGGGCATTGCTCGGTGTGTCACGGGCAGGTTGCCCGGCTCCCGACGCCTCCGGAATTGCCGGCGCTTGTGGATAAAAGTTTCCCGGCGTTGTGCGGCGATTTTATCCACAGGCATGAGCAGCAGACAGGCAGTGCGCCTTCAACGGAGCGGCTGACGCGCTTTCTGTGCGGGATCAGTGTGCCGCTGTTCACCAAGCTCAAGGCACGGACCATTTCCGGGTATGCGGCGCTGGAGGAGTATCCCTACGCGGACGTGCGGGCTTGGGCTCAGGCGCATCTCTGAAGCAACGAATCCATTTGCTGAATGTCGATCATCACAGCAATAAACTTCAAAAATACCCGTTGGCTGACTATGGTGAAGGCTGTCTTTGGATCTCCAACAAGAGAACAACAATGAGCCAGACATCCTTCGAAATTCGGCAGGCCGCCGTGATCGGCGCCGGCACCATGGGCCGTGGCATTGTCATGTGCCTGGCCAACGCCGGCGTGTCAGTGCAATGGGTCGATAACAATCCACAGATGCTTGAGCAGGCGCTGAAGACGGTGGCCGATACCTATGCGCACAACGTGCGTCAGGGTCGGATCGATCAGGCCGAGGCCGATGCGCGAATCGCCCGGATCAGTGCGGCGGCGGATTATGTGGCGATCCGCAATGTCGACCTGGTGATCGAAGCGGTGTACGAGAATCTCGAACTCAAGCAGAAGATCTTCCGTGAGCTCGATGGCTTGCTGAAACCCGAAGCCCTGCTGGCGAGCAACACCTCGGCACTGGACATCGATGCGATTGCCGCCGCGACACGACGACCGACGCAAGTGCTGGGTCTGCATTTCTTCAGCCCGGCGCATATCATGAAACTGCTGGAAATAGTCCGTGGTGCACAGACCTCGCCAGCCGTGCTTGAGGCTGCACTCGAGCTGGGCAAGCGTATGGGCAAGGTCAGTGTGGTGTCGGGCAACTGCCACGGATTCATCGGCAATCGCATGCTCCATCCTTACGTGCTCGAGGCGCGCAAGATGCTGCTTGAGGGGGCCTGGCCGCAGCAGATCGACGCAATATTGCAGGGCTTCGGTTTTGCCATGGGGCCGTTTCGCATGTACGACGTGGTCGGCATCGATCTTGAGTGGCGTGCTCGTGAGCTGGCCGGCAAGGGCCAGGATGCGCCAGAGGTTCAGGTGGATAACCGCTTGTGCGAGTTGGGTCGGTTCGGGCAGAAGTCTGGCAATGGTTACTACCACTACGAACCGGGCAGTCGTCAGGCCGAACATGATCCCGAGGTGGATGCACTGGTGTTGAGTGTCAGCGAAGGTCTGGGGTTTCATCGCCGTGAGATCGGATCTGAGGAGATCCTTGAGCGCTGTCTTCTGGCGTTGGTCAACGAGGGCGCGAAGATTCTGCAGGAAGGGATTGCCGAGTCGGCGCATGACATCGATCAGGTTTACCTGAACGGCTATGGCTTCCCGGCTGAGAGAGGCGGGCCGATGGCCTGGGCGGACGATCAGGGGCTGGCAGACATTCACAAGCGGCTGCTGGCGCTGGAAACGCGGCAGGGTGATCAATGGCGGCCGGCGCAACTGATTGGCGAGCTGGCGGCACGAGGCAAAGGTTTTTACCTTTAGACTGGGCCGATCACTCAAGGAATCGACACTGATGTCCAACCCGATGCCGCAACGCGCCGATTACCCACATTTCCAGCCGATCACCACGCGCTGGCATGACAACGATGCCTACGGCCACGTCAACAACGTCACCTACTACAGCTTTTTCGATACGGCCGTGAACACCTACCTGATTCAGGTCGGCGGCCTGGATATCCACGATGGGGAGGTGGTGGGGTTTGTGGTGAGTTCGTCTTGCGATTACTTCGCCTCGATTGCGTTCCCGGACTTGATCGAAGTTGGTTTGCGGGTCGGCAAACTGGGCAACAGTTCAGTGCAATACGAGCTGGCCGTGTTCAAGGCTGGCGAGCATGAAGCCTGTGCGGCGGGGCGTTTCGTGCATGTGTTCGTTGATCGTGCATCGAATCAGCCGGTGGCGATCCCTGCGGGGTTACGCGGAGCGCTGGAACGGCTGGCGGTTTGACAGGCAAAAAAAATCGCAGCTCGGGGGAGCTGCGATCTGGCTGTACCGGCAACGAGGTCAAGCCTCAGTCGCGGTAGTAGCGGTGATGCTTGCGATGGCCGTAGGCGTGGCCACGACCACGGTGGTCGTCGCGGTAGTAGCGACCACGGTCACGGCCGCGATCGTAATTGCGGTCTTCGCGATTACTCTCGTTGCCCATGTAGTTACCCAGCGCGCCACCGGCGCCGCCACCTGCTGCGGCGCCGATCAGGCTGCCGGTGGTGCCGCCCATGCTGCGGCCAACCACGTTACCGCCGGCTGCGCCCAACGCACCGCCAATGGCCGCTTCGCCACGGCTGTGTTTGTTGGCGCCCACCGCGCTACCACCCGCGCCGCCCAGGGCCGCGCCAATGGTTGAACCTGTGCTGCCGCCTAAAGACTGACCGACGACCGAGCCAAGAACCCCGCCCAATGCGCCGCCCACACCTGCTTCGGTGGTGCCTCCGGCAGAAGCGAAGCCACTGACCAGGCCAAGGGACAACAAGAGAATCTGGGAGAACTTCATAGAGGAGCCTCAAAGGGATGACGGCGCGATCCTGAGGCTGTGTAACAAGGCTGACAATCGAAATCCGACGAATAACACGACTTGTATACAATTATGCAAGTTACTGATTTTTGGGTGGAACTTAACCGATTTTCACCGGTCTTTAACTGCTTCGGACAGGCCGCTTTTATACAAAAGCGGCCTTTTTTGTGGGCGCTGAAAAGTTTGGTGTCAGGCCGACCTGGCCATTATCAGTCCTGTCTCGCTCGCCGCTTCCAACCGGATCGCGATGAACTTCGACGTCGGCGTATGGCTGCCGTCCCCGGTGCTTTCGAGCGGCACCAGCGGGTTCACCTCAGGGTAGTAAGCCGCCGCTTGCCCCGCCGGAATATCGAACGCCAGCAGTGTGAAGCCTTTCACGCGACGCTCACGGCCATCGTCCCACAGCGACACGATGTCAGCCTTCTGCCCAGGCTTGAAGCCCAGACGGATGATGTCCGCCTCGTTGGCGAACAGCACGTCACGCTGTCCCTTCACCCCGCGATAACGATCGTCGAGACCATAAATCGTGGTGTTGTACTGATCGTGAGAGCGCATCGATTGCAAGATCAGATCCGGCAGTTGACCGGTGGCGCGAGTGCGTTCGTGGATCAGGTCTTTGGGCAGCATGTTCGGTTTGAAGTTGGCCCGGCCCGACGTGGTGTTCCACTTGCGCGCGCCGGCACTGTTGCCGAGGTAGAAACCGCCCGGGTTCTTGACCTTCTCGTTGAAGTCCTTGAAGCCCGGGATGGTGTCGGCGATCAGTTCGCGGATGCGCCGGTAGTCGGCCACCAGCCAGTTCCAGTCCACCGGTTTGCTGCCCAAGGTCGCGGCGGCAATGCCGGCGATGATCGACGGCTCCGAGCGCATCTGGTTCGACAGCGGCTGCAACTGGCCGTTGGAGGCGTGCACCATGCTGAACGAGTCTTCCACGGTGACGGCCTGCGGGCCTTCGGTCTGGATGTCGATGTCGGTACGACCCAGGCACGGCAGGATCAATGCGTCCTTGCCGTGGGCAAGGTGGCTGCGGTTGAGCTTGGTGCTGATCTGCACGGTCAGGTCGCAGTTGCGCAGGGCCTGGAAGGTGCGCGGGCTGTCAGGCGTGGCCTGGGCGAAGTTGCCGCCCAGACCGATGAACACCTTGGCCCGACCTTCGGCCATCGCATGGATCGCTTCGACCACGTTGTGCCCGTTGTGGCGCGGCACCTTGAACTGGAAGCGACGCTCCAGGGAATCGAGAAACGCCACCGGCGGACGCTCGTTGATGCCCATGGTGCGGTCGCCCTGCACGTTACTGTGACCGCGCACCGGGCACAGACCGGCGCCGGGTTTGCCGATGTTGCCGCGCAGCAGCATCAGGTTGGCGATTTCCTGGATGGTCGGCACCGAATGGCGGTGTTGGGTGATGCCCATCGCCCAGCACATGATCACGTTCTTGCCTTTGGCGTACATGCGCGCCGCTTGCTCGATTTCAACCAGCGTCAGGCCGGACTGCGCAACGATCTGCTCCCACGGCGTGTCATCAACGACGCCGAGGTATTCCAGCACGTTGACGCTGTGTTCATTGAGGAAGTCGTGATCGAACACCGCCGGCGCACCGGCCTTCTGCGCATCGCGTTCCCATTGCAGCAGGAACTTGGCCATGCCGCGTAGCACTGCCATGTCACCGCCCAGTGCCGGGCGGAAATACGCGGTGTTGGTCGGCTTGTCGCCGTTGGTGAGCATTTCGATCGGGTGCTGCGGATGCTGGAAGCGTTCCAGACCGCGTTCTTTCAGCGGGTTGATGCAGACCACCTGAGCGCCGCGCTTCACCGCTTCACGCAGCGGTTCGAGCATGCGTGGGTGGTTGGTGCCGGGGTTCTGGCCCCAGACAAAAATCGCATCGGCGTGTTCGAAATCGTCGAAGGTCACGGTGCCTTTGCCGACACCGACGCTTTGCGCGAGCGCCACGCCGCTGGCCTCGTGGCACATGTTCGAGCAGTCGGGGAAATTGTTGGTGCCGTAGGCGCGCACGAACAGTTGATACAAATAGGCGGCTTCGTTGCTGGCACGACCCGAGGTGTAGAACTCGGCCTGGTCCGGACTCGGCAGGGCTTGCAGGTGCTTGCCGATCAGCGCGTAGGCATCGTCCCAACTGATCGGCTTGTAGCGGTCGGTTTCGGCGTCATACACCACCGGTTCGGTCAGACGGCCCTGATATTCGAGCCAGTAGTCGCTCTGCTCCAGCAACGAGGTGACGCTGTGTTTGGCGAAGAACTTGCCGTCCACCCGACGTTTGGTCGCTTCCCAGTTCACCGCTTTGGCGCCGTTCTCGCAGAACTTGACCATGCCGCTTTCCGGCGAGTCACCCCAGGCGCAACCCGGGCAGTCGAAGCCGCCGTTCTGGTTGGTCTTGAGCATCATGCGCAGGTTCTTCAGCGCGTTGTCGCTGGTCAACCAGGCCTGGGCCACGCTGATCAGTGCGCCCCAGCCGCCGGCTGCGCCCTTGTAGGGCTTGTAGCGCGGGACGGGTTTCTGGTCGGCTTGATGGTGTTGGCTCACGAGTGTTTCTCCATTTCTGGGCTATACACCCGCGGCGCGTTCTTCTGCGGCAGGTGGATGAGATTGAGGTTGTGGCGGCGGGCCCATTGCACGGCGAGGCCGGTGGGCGCGGACAGACTGACGAGGGTCTGGATCCCGGCGCGCAGGACTTTCTGGATCAATTCGAGGCTGCAACGGCTGGTGACAATCGCCAGGCCGCCGGTGGTGGAGATCTTTTGCCGGATCAGGCCACCGATCAGTTTGTCGAGGGCGTTGTGTCGGCCGATGTCTTCGCGGCCCAGCAGCAATTCACCGCTGGCGTTCATGAACACCGCCGCGTGCACCGCGCCGCAATGCTGGCCCAGCGGCTGGAACGCACCGATGCGCTGGCGCAAACCGTCGAGCCATTCAATCGGCGGCAAAGGGGCGCCGGGCAAGACCTTGAGATCGGGTAACGCCTGTTCCACCGCCTCCACGCCGCACAAACCGCAACCGCTGGTGCCGGCCAGTTGCCGACGCTGCTGCTTGAGATTCCAGAAGGCGCGGTTGGCGATGGTCACCTGGGCGTATTGCGCCGAGCCTGAACCGGTCAGTTGCAGGTCATAGATGTCCGAGGCGTCTTCGATGATGCCGCTGCCCAGGCTGAAGCCGACGATGAAGTCTTCGAGGTCGGTTGGCGTCACCAGCATCACGGCCTGGCTGATGCCGTTGTAGGCAATCGCCAGTGCGACTTCCTCGGCCAGCGCGGTGCTGGCCGACTCCGCCAGGGGCAGGTCGCTGTAGCTGTAGGTCTGACTGGCGGCGGGCGCGGGCGTTTCGAGTGCAGGCGCCGCGCAGGCCGGGCGCTTGGCGTTCATGGCATCACCGACGGATTGATCAACGTTAAGACTAGGCGCGGCAACTTGTCGCGTCTAATCGCTAGTGTCGATCTATCGATAGATGCCGTCGATCAAGCGGCCGCTGGCGATTTCTGATACAGCGCGAAACAGGCCTCGGCCAGTGCCGAACGCGGGGCGCCGCGGCGCATGATCAGGCCCAGCCGGGCGAGGGTCTGGGCGTTTTCGATCGGTTGCAGGCGCAGGTGATCGGTGAGGCTTTCGAGGCCGCCGTCCAGCGGCATGATCGCGCAGCAGAATCCGCCGTGCACAGCTTGTAACAATTGATGCACGGCGTCGGTCTGCAACAACGGCTGCGGTGTCAGGCCCCGGCTGTGGAAGTTGTGGTCGATGGACTGGCGAAAGTGCATACCGCTGGTGAGCATGCCCAGCGGCAGTTCGATCAGCGCCTGCCAGCTCAATGGCGCCTCGCCGAAGCTGAAGGAACGCTGATCGTAGAGCAGGCCCATGCGGGTTTCGTCGAACGCCAGGGATTCGAAACGCTCGTTGTCGAGACGATCCAGGTAGGACACGCCGATGTCGATCCGGTTGTCCGCCAGTTGTTCGAGGATCTGTTCCGAACTCAGTGCCGACAATTCGAAGCGCAGTTCCGGGTGTGCAGCGTGCAGGCGTTGCATCAACGGCAGCGGATCAAAACTCGACAGCGGCACCACTCCCAGGCGCAAGGTACCGATCAGGTTGCCGCGACAGGCCGCCGCTTCCGCCTGCAAGCCGTCATAAGCCGCCAGCACCGTACGGGCCCAGGCCAGCACTCGCTCGCCTGGCGCGGTGAAACCTTCGAAGCGCTGGCCGCGATTGACCAGCGGCAGATCGAGTTCTTCTTCGAGGCTGCGCAGGCGCATTGATAGAGTCGGCTGGGTGATGTGGCACCGGGCGGCGGCCTGGCCGAAATGGCGGGTTTCGTCGAGGGCGATGAGGAATTTCAGCTGCTTGATGTCCATCTTCGCTCCGGGGCGCTGGCAAGGGTGGGCGATTCTACCGTTTGCGCGGCGACAGGGTCATTGGTCGGTCTGGAACCGGGTTAGTTTGTGGTGGTCTAGGCTTGGGCGTCTGGAACTTAAATCAAGGAGTGTGCGCTATGAGTCTTTTGAGCTTTGTAAAAGAGGCCGGTGAGAAGCTGATCGACCTGTTGACCCCTGGCAACGCCAATGCCAGCGAGCAATTGAAGGAACACATCAGCAAGGTCGGGTTGGGTAACCCGAATGTTCAGGCGACGGTGGATGGCGACAAGGTGACGGTCACCGGCGAGGTGGCGAGCCAGGAAGAGAAAGAAAAGATTCTGCTGGCGGTGGGCAATATCGAAGGCGTCGGCAGTGTCGATGACCAGATCACGGTCACTGGGCCGGTAGTGGCTGCCGCACGTTTCGTGGTGGTGAAAAAGGGCGACACCCTCAGCGCGATTTCCCTGGCGGTGTATGGCAATGCCAACCAGTACAACAAGATTTTCGAGGCCAACAAGCCGCTGCTCAAGGACGTGAACAAGATCTATCCGGGGCAGACGCTGCGTATTCCTGAGTAACAACAGACTTGCAGGAGCTGCCTCTGGCAGCTCCTGCAACGTTCAGAGTCCTGCTATCAAGTCCCGATAATCTTCGACGGCCACAAACTCCGCCGTGTCCTTCGGCCCCTTGCGACTGTCCGGCTCCTTTACGGCCAACAGATGTGCCACACCAAAGTCCCGTGCACTGCGCAGGATCGGCAGGGTGTCGTCGATGAACAGGCTGCGCGCCGGGTCAAAACCGATATCGGCCTGCAAGGCATCCCAGAACTGCGGGTTCTCCTTGGGAAAACCGTAATCGTGGGAGCTGATCAGCCGCTCGAAGTACGGCGCCAGTTCAACCCGTTCCAGTTTCAGCGACAGCGAATCGCGGTGCGCGTTGGTGATCATCACCACGCGTTTACCGGCCCGCTTGATCGCGGCCAGAAAAGTGTCGGCGTCCGGGCGCAGGGCAATCAGGTGGGCAGTTTCCAGCTTCAGCTCGCGCACCGACAGCTTCAATTCCGTGCTCCAGAAGTCCAGGCAATACCACTGCAATTGACCGGCATGACGTTCGAACAACGGCTGCAATTCCATTTCCGCCATGGCCCGGCTCACGCCATGCAGTTCGGCGTAGCGCTGCGGCAAGTGTTCCAGCCAGAAGTGGTTGTCGAAGTGCAGATCCAGCAGCGTGCCGTCCATGTCGAGCAGAACGGTATCGATGTCGGACCACGGTAATGAAGGCATGGCAACGTCTCGAACGGTAGAAAGATATCCGACGCAAACAATCGGAAAAGCCGCGTTATAGTAGCGCGTTCACGCCAAGGAGCTTTGCATGCGCCAGAAACCAACCGTACTTGCCCGCGAAATCGTCGCCACCAGTCGTCTGTTCTGCGTGGAAGAGCTGAAACTGCGCTTTTCCAACGGCGTGGAGCGCACCTACGAGCGGCTGGTGGGCAAGGGCGCCGGTTACGGCGCGGTGATGATTGTGGCCATGCTCGATGCCGAGCACGCAGTGCTGGTCGAGGAATACTGCGGCGGTACCGACGAGTACGAGCTGTCCCTGCCCAAAGGCTTGATCGAGCCGGGCGAGGATGTGCTGGCGGCGGCCGAACGTGAGCTCAAGGAAGAGGCGGGCTTTGGTGCCCGGCAATTGGAACACCTGACCGAGTTGTCGTTGTCCCCCGGCTATATGAGCCAGAAAATCCAGGTGGTGCTTGCCAGCGATCTGTATGAGGAGCGACTGGAAGGCGACGAGCCGGAGCCGATGCGGGTGGACAAGGTCAACCTGCGGGATCTCTCTTCATTGGCGCAAAATCCGCAGTTTTCCGAAGGTCGTGCCTTGGCGGCGTTGTACCTGGCCCGCGATCTGCTGACCCAGCGCGGTTTTTTCCAGTCATGAGTGAGATGTCTATGAGTTTTTCCCATCCGTTGATGGCGCCGGTGGTTGAACTGGCGCTGCGGGCCGGCGAGGCGATTCTGCCGTTCTGGCGCGCCGATGTGGCGGTGACCGCCAAGTCCGATGATTCGCCGGTGACCGCTGCGGATATCGCCGCGCACCATGTGATCGTCGCCGGCCTGACCGCCCTGGATCCGAGCATCCCGGTGTTGTCCGAAGAGGACGCCAACATCCCGCAAAGCGTGCGTGCCGGCTGGCAGCGCTGGTGGCTGGTGGATCCGCTGGATGGCACCAAGGAATTCATCAGCGGCAGCGAAGAGTTCACCGTCAACATTGCCCTGATCGAAAATGGCCGGGTGGTCTTTGGCGTGGTATCGATGCCGACCAATGGGCGTTACTACGTTGGCGGTGCCGGGCTCGGTGCCTGGCGTGGCGACACGGGCGGCACGCCGGTGGCGATTCAGGTTCGTGACGTGCCGGGGCCTGGCGAAGCCTTCACTGTGGTTGCCAGCCGCCGTCATTCGAGCCCGGAACAGGAACGCTTGCTGGCCGGTTTGAGCGCAAGCCTTGGCGAGTTGCAATTGGCCAATATCGGCAGTTCGCTGAAGTTCTGTCTGGTGGCCGAAGGTGCGGCGGATTGTTATCCGCGACTGGCGCCGACGTCCCAGTGGGACACAGCGGCGGCGCAGGGCGTTCTGGAAGGTGCCGGTGGCGAGGTGCTGGATTTGAACGGTGATGCGTTCTGTTATCCACCGCGGGAATCATTGCGCAACGCGTTCTTTCTGGCGCTGCCGGCGAAAGCGGCGTGGCGTTCGAAGTTGCTGGAACTGGCCCGTTCGTAAGCGCGTTCCCGGACTCGGGAACGCTCAGCCTTCAGCGGTGCAGAACGTACTGCCCGCTGAAGGTCACCGCATCCTCATCGCTCCCCGCATTGACCACTCGCGTATGCAGCGTCAATCGCGCCCGCCCGTAGCGCTGATACATCGTCAGAAACTTCTTCCACACGGCCGCATTCGGCGCCGCGCAGATGGCGTTGGCATCGCCGGTTACCGGCAGCGGATAACTGATCTGTCCTTCCTGGATCACGATGTGTCCGTCGGTGATGCCTTCTTCTTTCAAACGCAAGTGCAGCCAGCCCCAGCCGGCCAGCACCGCGCCGCAATACAGACTGCCGCCGAACATGGTGCTCTTGTGGTTGACGTTGGCTTCCAGCGGCAAATGCAGGCGTAGTTGCTGTTCCTGCCAGTCGAGCACCTTAAGGCCCATGTCCCGGGTCAGCGGAATGTCGTGATGGAGGACGGATTCCAGATAGCGGCTGTCGCGATTCATTCGGATTCGTCTCCATGGCTGCTGCTGTCGGCGAAATTCAGACCGTGCTTGCGCAGTTTGTCGTGCAGAGTCTTGCGCGGAATGCCCAAGGCTTCGGCGAGACTGCGTACCGAGCTGTGCGAGCGGGCCAGCTCGGCGGCGATCAATGACTTCTCGAAATTCTCCACCTGTTCACTGAGGCCACCGCTGGTGACCTCGATGGCGGTGCTGCTGCCGTCAGGCTGAGTGTTGTCCAGCGCCAGCTCCAGGCCAAGGGCGAAACGCTCTGCCGCGTTCTGCAATTCCCGCACATTTCCCGGCCATGAGTGACGCAGCAGCAATGCCCGTTGCGCCGGTTGCAGTTCATGAGGCGGCAAACCGTGGCGGGCGCTGGCTTCGTCGGCATAGTGCTGGAACAGCACCAGCGCGTCTTCGCCCCGTTCGCGCAATGGCGGGATACGTAGTGGCGCTACATTGAGGCGGTAATACAAGTCGGCCCGGAACCGCCCTTGATCGGCGGCCTGGCGCAGGTCTTCCTTGGTGGCGGCGATGACGCGGATGTCCAACGGGATCAACTGATTGCCGCCCAGCCGTTCGACGACTCGCTCCTGCAGCATGCGCAGCAGTTTGACCTGCACGTCCATGCTCATGCTCTCGATTTCATCGAGGAACAGCGTGCCGCCATTGGCGAATTCGAACTTGCCGATCCGGCGCTTTTGCGCACCAGTGAACGCGCCGGGCTCATGGCCGAACAGCTCGCTTTCGACCACCGACTCGGCCAGTGCCCCGGCGTTGATCGCCACGAACGGGCCGTTGCGCCGGCTCGACAGGTCGTGCAATGCGCGGGCGACAACTTCTTTGCCGGCACCGGTTTCGCCGAGGATCAAGACGTCGGCCTTGGTCGCGGCCAGTGCGCCGATCTGCTCGCGCAGGCGCGCCATCGGCGCCGACTGGCCGACCAGTCGCGCGCTCAGTTCGTTGCGGTCGCTCAGGGCCATGCGCAGGCTGCGGTTGTCCAGCACCAGACGCCGCAGGGCCAATGCGCGGCGCACACTGTCGAGCAGGGCGTCACTGGCGAACGGTTTTTCGAGGAAGTCGTAGGCGCCGGCGCGCATGGCTTGTACGGCCAGCGGCACGTCGCCGTGGCCGGTGATCAGTAGCACGGGCAGCTCAGGGTCCTGTGCGTGCAGTTCGCTCAATAACTCAAGACCGTCCATGCCGGGCATGCGGATGTCACTGACCACCACACCCGGCCAGTCACGCTCCAGTTGGGCGGCCAGGCCCTTGGCTTCGGACAGCGGGAGGATTTTCAGGCCGGCCAGATCCAGCGTCTGGCCCAGGGCCTGACGCAGGTGCGGATCGTCGTCGATCAGCACCACCTGAATGCGGTTGTCGATGGTCATGCACTTCGATCCTCGGACGGTTGCAGGCTGACCCCGGGCGCGCCGGCGCGCAGCCGCAGGGTGATCAAGGCGCCACCTTGCTTGTGGTTGGCGAACGACAGTTCACCGCCGAAGGCGCGCATCAGGGTTTCGCAGATGGCCAACCCCAGACCAAGCCCCTGTGTGCGGGTCTTGGTGGTGTAAAACGGTTCGCTGGCGCGGCCCAGCGCTTCCATGCAGAACCCCGGGCCGTTGTCGCGAATGTACAGATTGACGCCCTCGCCGGTGGATTCGGCACTCAGCCACAATTTGCGCGGCGGGCCTTTCTCGGTCAGGGCATCGAGGGCGTTGGCCAGCAGGTTGCCGAGGACCTGGCGCAGACGGGTTTCCCCGGCTTCAACCCACAAGGTTGCGGCGGGCAGGTCGCGGATCAGCTCGACGTCCATGCTCCGGCGACGTTTGGCCAGCAGCGCCAATGCATCGTCCAGTGCCGGTTGCAGGGCCACGCTTTCCGGGGCGTGGCGATCGCGGCGGGCGAAGGCGCGCAGGTGAGCGATGATCGACGCCATGCGCCCGGTCAGTTCGCTGATCAACTTGAGGTTGCCACGAGCGTCGTCGGTGCGCTGATGGTCAAGCAGCACCTCGGCGTTTTCCGCGTAACTGCGGATCGCCGCCAGCGGCTGGTTGAGTTCGTGGCTGATGCTCGCCGACATCGTCCCGAGCGCTGACAGTTTGCCGGCCTGTACCAGGTCGTCCTGGGCCCGCACCAGTTCCTGCTGAGCCTGTTCACGCTCCAGCACTTCCTGTTTCAGGCGCCGGTTGAGTCCTTCCAGATCGCTGGTGCGCTCGGCGACCCGGCCTTCGAGTTCCCGTCTTGCCTTGGCTTCGAAAGCGATCCGTTCCAGGTAATGGCGGCGGCGCTGCATCATCAGCCCGAGCAACAGCATGACCACCAGCAACGTGGCGCCGCCGACGGCCACCACGGTGCGCACCGGACGATCGATCAGGGTGCGCGGCGCAAGAATGCTGACGCTCCAGCCGGTTTCTTCGATGTCCCGGGTCTGGGTCAGCCAGGCGGTCGGGCTGAGGTTCAATGGCCGCGGCTCGCGAGTCGGGTACGGCTGGATCGCGGTGATTGCTGAGCGTTCGTCGTTACTCAATGGACGGGTGGAGCGGAAGCGCCATTCCGGGCGCGAGGTGAGAATGACCACGCCGTTGTGATCGGTCACCAGCAGTTGTTCCGGGGTTTTGCCCCACAGGCTTTCGGTGTGGTCGAGGTCGACCTTGATCACCAGCACACCGATGATTTTCTCGCCATTGCGCACGGCCGCCGCGAAGAAATAGCCGCGTTTGGCGGAGGTGGTGCCAAGGCCGAAGAAGCGGCCCAGGCGTCCGGCCATGGCTTCGCTGAAGTAAGGCCGGAACGAGAAATTGCGCCCGACGAAACTGTCGTGCTTGTCCCAGTTCGACGCCGCCAGCGTTCGGCCAGTGGTGTCCATCAGGTACATGACTTCGGCGCCGGTCTGGGAAGCGATGTTCTTCAGCAGGCGGTTGGCATTGCCCTGGGTGACACCGTCGTCCGGCGCGCCGACGACCGCGCGCAGGGCCGGCAGATCGCCGAGGATCTGTGGCAGCACTTCGTAACGATGCAGAGTGCCCAGCAGGTTGGCGACGTAGAGGTCGAGGGTCTGGCGGTTCTGGCCAGCCAGCTCACTGCGGTAGTAACGCTCGGCGAGATGCTCCAGCGGCCACAGCAGCGGGGCCAGGCACAGGGCCAGCAGGGCGAGGCTGCGCCAGCGGGGGCGGCGGGGAAGGGTCGGAGTCATGAGCATCGAGCGCCTGTGGATACAGGCGCATTATGCCTAGGCTTGCAGTCGCAGTCTGCGCACCCGTTGTCGGGTGCACAGCAGCGCTGAAGTTTCACACAGGCATTCAGGAAAAGACGTCGGCGTCCTTGAGGAGTGCACCCGCCTGATCCTTGGCCGACAGTTTCGGTTCTTCGTCCAACTGCCAGTCGATGCCCAGATCCGGGTCGTTCCAGCGAATGCTGCGCTCCGCGGACGGGGTGTAGTAGTTGGTGGTCTTGTAGAGGAACTCGGCGAATTCGCTCAACACCACGAAGCCATGGGCGAAGCCTTCCGGTACCCAGAGTTGGCGGTGGTTTTCGGCCGACAGCCGTACAGCAACCCATTTGCCGAAGTTCGGCGAGCTGCGGCGGATATCTACCGCCACGTCGAGCACTTCACCAACGGTGACACGGACCAGTTTGCCCTGAGTGTTTTCCAGTTGGTAATGCAGGCCGCGCAGCACGCCTTTCTGCGAGCGCGAATGGTTGTCCTGGACGAATTGCGTATCCAGACCGGTCGCTTCCTGAAAAGCCTTGGCATTAAAGCTTTCGTAAAAGAAACCACGCTCGTCACCAAACACCTTGGGTTCGATGATCAGAACGCCGGGCAGATCGGTAGCGATTACATTCATGAGTTTTTTCCAGTGAGAGGTGTGAATGGTCGACATTCTTGCGCAAAGTGCCGGTGGGCGCGAGTGGTCTGAAACATTTCGCCCGAACTTGCGATCCCGTCCGACGGAGCAGGGGTTGCGAATCGTCCAAAGCAATGGCGATATAGGCGCCTAATAAAATTTCAGGGGTCGTTCCATGTCGTTCGCCACGTTGATTCATCGCGCCAGTCTGCCAGGCCCACAGGTCACTGCGGAGCAGGCGTTGCAGGTTCTGGCGCAGCATTACGGGCTGAACGGCACGTTGCAGGCACTGGGTAGCCAGCAGGACCTCAACTATCGCGTGGACAGCGAGCGCGGGCGATTCGTGCTGAAAATCTGCCGGGGCGACTATTCGCTGGTGGAGTTGCAGGCCCAGCACGCTGGCCTGAAATATTTGGCCGAACACTGCGATGTCCATGTTCCCCGGGTCATCCCGGCCAATGACGGCCAGGACCTGTTGTCGCTGGAGATCGGCGGTGAAGCGGTGCATGTGCGGTTGCTCGATTACATCGAAGGCCAGCCGCTGACGGCGCTCGATCATCTTGGCCACGAAGTCGTCGCCGGATTCGGCCGGCTCTGCGGTGAAATGGACCTGGCCCTGGCCGGGTTCGACCATCCGGGGCTCGCGCGCACGTTGCAATGGGATGCGCGCCACGCCAGTGCCCTGATCGAGCACCTGCTGCCGGTGATCGAGGATCAGCGCCAGCGCGCACTGATCGCCGAGGCCGCCGAACAGGCTGGTCGCCGTCTGCAACCGTTGCTGGAAAAGCTGCCGGTGCAGGCGATCCACATGGATATCACCGACGACAACGTGGTCTGGCAGCGTGATGCCCGGCGACACTGGCAGTTACAGGGCGTCATCGATTTCGGTGATCTGGTGCGCACCTGGCGTATCACTGATCTGTCGGTCACCTGCGCGGCGTTGCTGCATCACGCCGGGGGCGATCCGTTCGTGATCCTGCTGGCAGTGCAGGCCTACCACGCGGTCAATCCGTTGCAACACGAAGAATTGCAGGCGTTGTGGCCGCTGATCGTGGCGCGCGCGGCGGTGCTGGTGCTCAGTGGCGAGCAACAGGTCAGCATTGATCCGGGCAATACCTACAGCCGCGACAACCTCACCCATGAATGGGAAATCTTCCGGGTCGCCACTTCGGTGCCGCTGGCGCTGATGGAGGCGGCGATTCTCTCGGCGGTCGGGCGGACGTTGCCGGCCATCGACAGTGAAGGCTTCGCGCCGTTGTTGCCCGGTCTGGTCGGGCGCGAGTTCGCGCTGATTGATCTGGGTGTGTTGAGCGCGCACTTCGAGGCGGGCAATTGGGAGCAATCGGGCATTGATCAACGTCTGTTGAACGAGGCCGCCGCCATCCACGGTCTGGCCGCCAGTCGATACGGGCAATACCGTCTGTCTCGTACCCGGCCTGACAGTGCCGAGGAGCCAGAAACATTCCCGCTGCACGTTGAGTTGCGCGTACCTCAGGGTACGACGGTGGAAGCGCCGTTTGCGGGCGTTCTGCATCTGTCGGCTGACGGCGCGCTGCGACTCGATGGCCCGCAACTGTGCGTGCGCCTGTGGGGCGTGACGCCGTCGCTGCACAGCGGCGCGGCGCTGGTCAAAGGCCAGGTGCTGGGTTCGGTGGACGGTCCGCTGATTGTGCAACTGGTTCGCGATGCGCACCTGGAGGCACCGCTGTTCTGCACGCCGACCCGCGCGCCGGCGTGGCAGGCGCTGTCCCCATCGCCAGCGGCGCTGCTGGGCCTGGCCTGCGACGCGGAGCCGGAGCTGGATGCGAAAACCCTGCTGGCGCGCCGTGATGCCAGTTTCGCCCGCACCCAGAAACATTATTACGTCGACCCGCCGCGCATCGAGCGCGGCTGGCGCAATCACCTGATCGACATGCAGGGCCGCTCCTACCTCGACATGCTCAATAACGTCGCGGTGCTCGGGCACGGTCATCCGCGCATGGCAGCGGTCGCGAGCCGGCAATGGTCACTGCTCAATACCAACTCGCGTTTCAACTATGCGGCGGTTGCCGAGTTTTCCGAACGCTTGCTGAAGCTGGCGCCGGAAGGCATGGACCGGGTGTTCCTGGTCAACAGCGGCAGCGAGGCCAATGATCTGGCGATCCGTCTGGCGTGGGCCTACAGCGGCGGGCGCGACATGCTCAGTGTGCTGGAGGCCTATCACGGCTGGACGGTCGGCGCGGATGCAGTGTCGACCTCGATTGCCGACAACCCGCAGGCCCTGAGCAGTCGTCCGGACTGGGTGCACCCGGTGACTGCGCCGAATATCTATCGTGGCGAATTCCGAGGCCTCGATTCGGCGCCGGACTACGTGCGCAGCGTCGAACACAACCTGGCCAAAATCGACGAGCAGAAGCGGCAACTGGCCGGGTTCATCTGCGAGCCGGTCTACGGCAATGCGGGCGGGATCTCGCTGCCGCCGGGCTATCTGAAAAAAGTCTATGAATTGGTGCGCGCCCGGGGCGGCGTGTGCATCGCCGACGAGGTGCAGGTCGGTTACGGGCGCATGGGCCACTTCTTCTGGGGCTTCGAAGAGCAAGGCGTGGTGCCGGACATCATCACCATGGCCAAGGGCATGGGCAACGGCCAGCCACTGGGCGCCGTGATCACCCGCCGGGAAATCGCCGAAGCGCTGGAAGCCGAGGGTTACTTCTTCTCGTCCGCGGGCGGCAGTCCGGTGAGTTGCCAGATCGGCATGGCCGTGCTCGATGTGATGGAAGAAGAAAAACTCTGGGAAAACGCCCAGGTGGTCGGCGGGCACTTCAAGCAGCGGCTGGAGGCATTGATCGATAAACATCCGCTGGTCGGTGCGGTGCATGGCTCGGGGTTCTATCTGGGGGTCGAACTGATCCGCAATCGGCAGACCCTGGAGCCGGCAACCGAAGAAACCACGTTGCTGTGCGATCGCCTGCGAGAGCTGGGGATCTTCATGCAGCCGACCGGCGATGACCTGAATATCCTCAAGATCAAACCGCCGATGGTCACTTCGCGTCAGAGCGTGGATTTCTTTGTCGACATGCTGTCGAAGGTGCTGGAAGAAGGCCTCTGAGCCTGTGATAGGCCGATTAATGCCGATTTGTATCGGCATTAATCGGTAGATTCAAAAGCGATCATTTGTTTTTAGCTTTTAAAGTCGATATTTATCGTTTATAAAGTCGCCATAGTCCGTCGTCCAAACCTGTTCGGCGCGTTGAACACCCTCGACCGTTCCCTGGAGTCCTGATCGACATGACCACCTTGAAAAGTACCCCACGCGCCGATGGCTTCCACATGCCGGCCGAATGGGCGCCGCAAACCCAGACCTGGATGATCTGGCCCGAGCGTCCGGACAACTGGCGTCTGGGCGGCAAGCCCGCGCAGGCCGCTCACGCCGCCGTGGCCAAGGCCATCGCGCGTTTTGAACCGGTGACCGTGGCAGTGTCCGCCGGCCAGTACGAAAACGCTCGCGCTCGCCTCGATGTACCGAATATCCGTGTGGTCGAGATGTCCAGCGATGACGCCTGGGTCCGCGACAGCGGTCCGACCTTCGTGATCAACAACAGCGGCGAAGTGCGCGGTGTGAACTGGGACTTCAACGCCTGGGGCGGCTTTGATGGCGGCCTGTATTCGCCGTGGAACCGTGATTCTCAGGTTGGCGGCAAGATCCTCGAGATCGAACGCAGCCCACGCTACCGCACTGAAGGTTTCGTGCTTGAAGGCGGCTCGATTCACGTCGACGGCGAAGGCACCCTGATCACCACCGAAGAGTGCCTGCTCAACCGCAATCGCAACCCGCACCTGGGCCGCGAAGAAATCGAAGCGGTGCTCAGCGAAAACCTGTCGGTGGACAAGATCATCTGGCTGCCGGATGGCCTGTTCAACGACGAAACCGACGGCCATGTGGATAACTTCTGCTGCTACGTGCGTCCGGGCGAAGTGCTGCTGGCGTGGACCGACGATCCGCAGGATCCGAACTACCCGCGCTGCCAGGCTGCGATGAAAGTGCTGGAAAGCAGCACCGACGCCAAGGGCCGCCCGTTCACGGTGCACAAGATGCCGATTCCGGGGCCGCTGTTTGCCACCGAAGAAGAATGCGCGGGCGTGGACCCGGTGGACGGCACTCAGGAGCGCAACCCGAGCGTGCGTCTGGCCGGGTCCTACGTGAACTTCCTGATCGTCAACGGCGGCATCATCGCACCGAGTTTCGACGATCCAATGGACGCCCCGGCCCGCGAAATCCTGCAGAACCTGTTCCCGCAACACGAAGTGGTGATGGTGCCGGGTCGTGAACTGTTACTGGGTGGCGGCAACATTCACTGCCTTACCCAACAGCAACCCGCGCCGCACAAAGAGTGAGTGCGGATGTAACAGCTTGAGTTGATTGAAAAATCGACCGGGCAGTCATTTGTTGCCCACGCTTGAAGAGAAACCCGCAGCCCGTCAGGACTGCGGGTTTCTTTATATCCGCCTGTCGGTATTTTCAACACATTGGCATAGCTCTTGTATCGCTCATGACGCACTAGGGAGGGGGGAGAACTTCAACAGTTCTGTCATAAACCTTGGATAACGTAGCCGCTCACGAACGGGGAGAGAGCGCTGAAATGAACGCCGAAGTGAACGTAATCAGCGAGCGGACGTTGCATCCCATGGCTGTAAATAGTGAGTCGCTCCAGATTGTCGCGCACTGGTTGAAATCCAATGGAACGCGTCAGATCAGGGAACCTGATCCGCGCCGGATGATGATCGAGCGTTACCCCGCTGGCCTGTTCAGCGAGGCCGAACTGGACGCATTGTGGGATGTGATGGAAGGATAAGAAGAACAGACAAGGATTGTAAAAAGCGCTGCCGGGATGGCAGCGCTTTTTTTATGGGCGTGAATCAGAAGCTGTAGGTGCCGGTCATGACCAGGCTGCGTGGTGCGCCTGGCTGGATCTGGAAGGCGCTGGTGGCCGACGAGTAATACTCGCGGTCGGTGATGTTGTTCAGCGCTGCGCGCAAGTCCCAGTCCTTGTGGCGGTAGCCGACCAGGGCGTCCCAGCGACCGTAGCCCGGCAACACGGTGGTGTTGGCGTTGTCGGCGTAACGCTGACCGACCAGGGTCAGACCGGTTTCGCCGTACCAGCCCATCTCCGGTTTCCAGGTCAGGAACAGGCTGCCGTTGTGCTTGGCGACGTTGTTGACGCGTTTGCCTTCCAGGCCGTTGTTGTCCTTCTCGATGGTCGCGTCCTGCACACCAACGCCACCGCGCACGTACCAGTTGCCGACGATCTTGCCAGTACCGGTCAGTTCGATCCCGCGCGAGCGCTGCAAACCGCTCATCACGGTCAGCGTCGGATCGACCGGGTCGGTGGTGCGGCGGTTGTAGAGTTCCAGCTCGTAGACGGCGAGGGTGGTGCTCAGGCGATCGTCGAGCCAGTCGCTCTTGACGCCGATTTCCTTTTGCTTGGTCAGCTCCGGACTCAAGTCGTTGGTGTTGCCGGCTGCACCGGGGGTGATACCGATCAGACCGCCGCCAACCGGCGAAAACGTCTTGGTCCATGAAGCGTAGAACGAGTGATTCTGCAGCGGCGTCCAGACCACGCCGAAACGCGGACTGGTGCTGTGGCTGTCGCGGTCCTCGGAGATGTTGCGCAGTTTATTGGTCGACTCGATATCGAAAGTGTCGTAGCGCAGACCGGCCAGCAGTTGCCATTCATCGTTCAGGCGCAGTTGATCCTGAACATAGATCGCGCGGCTTTCGACTTCGGTGTGGCTGCTGCTCGACACCTGCATGCGCCCGGTGTGGCGCTGGCTGCGATCCGGGTTGTACAGATCCAGCGACGGCACCGGTTGGGTGCCACGACCGGTGGCCGCGTTGTACAGGGTCGGGTCGCGGCGCTGGCTGCCGGTTTCGATCCCGGTCAGCAGTCGATGTTCGAGGCCGAAGGTATCGAAGCCGCCTTCCAGTTCGACGTTGTTGAACACGTTGCGGGTGGTCAGGTCCTGTTGCCAATGCTGGCGGGTGACCTTGTTGGTCTTCGCATCGAAGCCGGTGAGGTAGGTGTTGTCGAAATCGCTGTCGAGCTTGAACACACCGAGCGTGTGGCGCAGTTGCCAGTTGTCGTTGATTTCATAGCTCAGTTTCGAGCGCAGGGACTGCGTCTTGTCGTCGATGAAGTCGTGATCGTTGCCGTAGGTCGTGTCCCGGCCGACATCCGCCGGACGTCCACCGACCCCGGGAATGCCGCGATCCGGCGTGCGGTTGTAGCGGCTGTATTCGTATTGCACCAGCCAGTTCAGGTCAGGCGTGAGCTGCCAGCTCATCGACGGCGCAAACAGTTTGCGGTTGCCGCTGACACCGTCGCGGAAGCTGTTCTCGTCCATGTTGCCCATGTTCAGACGCAGGCTGATGTTCTCGCTCGGGTCGGCGCTGAGGTCGGCGTACAGACTGCGCAGATCCTCGCTGCCGCCCTGGGCCTCAATGGTCGAGCGGCGGCCGAACTCGGGCGCCTTGCTCACCCGGTTGACGATCCCGCCCTGGCTACCACGGCCGTACAGCACGGCGGCGGGGCCCTTGAGTACTTCGACGCGTTCGATGTTGTGCAGATCGCGCTTGTACTGGCTGTCGTCGCGGATGCCGTCCAGGTAGAAGTCGTTGCTGGCGTCGAAACCACGGATGCGTAGGCTGTCGAAGCGCGTGTCGCCTCCGCCGCTGACGTTGGGAATCCCGCTCAGGGCATCTTCGATGTCATTGACGCCGTAATCCGCGACGTTGGCGGTCTTGATCGAATCGATCGCCTGCGGCACGTAGCGCACGGGGGTGGACGTGCGGGTTGCGGTGTTGCTGACCTTTACGCGCGGGTCGTCGGCCTGCGCTTCAGCACTGATCGAAGTGGCGGGAAGTTCGGTCGCGGAGTAAGCGAAACCAGAGGACAAAAAGGCAGAAAGCCCAAGCGTGACGGGCGTGAGACGGAACGGGGCAGGCATTGAAAAGCGCATCCGGAAGGGTGGAAGAATTCGAGTGCGCGAATGGTAATGCTTTGCATTTACTTCCGTTAATTATTCCTGAAAGGTTCCGTTGTTTGATTGTTTCATTTTGTTTCAGGTCTTTTTCAAGACTGTTACAAGACTGACAACGACCCCATTCGACCGATTGCCGAAACAGACTGAAAGCCATTCCGGCGTTTTTCCGCAACGACCAGAGGATTAAGGTGGCGACATCGTTTTTCCCACCTTCTTGCCGGAGCTTTCCGATGACGCTTCATTACATCTACGACCCTCTGTGCGGCTGGTGCTATGGCGCCAAACCGCTGGTACAAGCCGCACAACAAGTGCTGCCGGTGATCGCCCACGCGGGCGGCATGATGACCGGTGCCAACCGCCAGAGTGTTTCACCGCAACTGCGCAATTACGTGATGCCTCACGACCGACGCATCGCCGAATACACCGGACAGCCGTTCGGCGAAGCCTATTTCGAAGGTCTGTTGCGCGATCACACGGCGGTTTTTGATTCCGCGCCACCGATTGCTGCTGTCATGGCAGCAGAAAGCATCGATGAGCGTGGCCTGGAACTGCTTGGCCGTTTGCAAACCGCACACTATGTAGAAGGCCGGCGAATTGCCGATGAAGCCGTGCTCGTGGAGTGCGCGGCAGAGATGGGCTACGAGGCGGATACGTTCCTCAAAACCCTCAAAGCGACTGACACCGATCAACACATAAAGAACAGCCGCGCATTGTTGGCGAAACTCGGTGGCCAAGGCTTTCCGACCTTTGCGCTGGAACAGGACGGGCAGTTCACCCTGATCGATATCGGCCCGTGGCTCGGCAAACCGCAGGCCTTTGCACAGTGGTTGAGCGAGTCGATTCCTTCGGCACCATCGGCGCAAACCTTGCCGGTTTGCGGCCTCGACGGTTGCGCGTGAGACGGCATCAAAATCCCTGATTACAGGCGTTTCCCTGCACGCAGCCATCGAAAAATTTACTTTTTTTAGACGATTTTTGCCTATTTAAAGACGATTCTTGAAATTGACACATTGTTCAGGGCGCGGCTACGATTCGGCCCAACGCCTGTGGCCAACCGCCATGACTCAAAAATAATAAGAAGGCCCGCCACGACTTTGTCGTGGGCGGGCCTTTTTGTTTCGGGGTGAAAAAAGAGTGCATTAGCGCCGTTTCAGCCGTTCGACACAGCGCGTTTCAACCCGTAATAAGGAAAACAAAATGTTGAACAAGCGGATCAGTCTGATCGCATTGGGGATGTTGAGCGCCACTCAGGCCATGGCTAACGACCAGGCCGAGTCCAAGGGTTTTGTTGAAGACAGCAGCCTCAAAGTGCTGCTGCGCAATGCCTACATCAATCGTGACTACAAAGACGGCAACAAGGACAAATCCGAGTGGGGCCAGGCGGCCATCGGTACGTTCTCGTCCGGTTTCACCCAAGGTACTGTCGGTGTCGGCGTTGACGCATTCGGCCTGTACGCCCTGAACCTGGAGCGCAGCGAAGATCGCAGCGGCGCCCAAGGTATCGACTTCTTCAAGAAGGGCGACAGCGGCCACCCGGCCAACGACCTGTCCAAGGGCGGCGCAGCGGTGAAATTCCGCCTGTCCAACACCACCCTGACTTACGGTGACCAGATGCCGGCCCTGCCGGTGCTGAACTACGACAACTCGCGCCTGCTGCCGGAAAGCTACACCGGTACCTTGATCACTTCCAAAGAGATCAAAGGTCTGCAACTGGATGCCGGTCGTTTCACCGCCGAATCGCGTAAAAGCGCTGAAGGCCGTGACAGCGGTGGTCTGAAGTCGATCAACGTGTTGGGCGGTAGCTACCAGTTCACCGAACAGTTCAAGGCAGCGCTGTACGCTTCCGACGTCGAAGACGTGCTGAAGAAGCAATACGTGAACGCCAACTACGTGTTCCCGATCGACAAGGATCAGTCCCTGACCCTGGACTTCAACGGTTACCGCACCAAGCTGGACAACTCCTATGTCCGCGAAAACGGTGTGACCGGCGACGACAACAAGATCTGGAGCCTGGCAGCGACCTTCGCTACCGGTCCGCACTCGTTCACCGTGGCACACCAGCGTTCCACCGGCGACAGCAACCTGGGTTACGCCTATGGCGGCTACCAGAAAGGTCAAGGTCGCGTGGGTGACGGTGGCAACACCATCTACCTGGCCAACTCCTACTGGTCGGACTTCAACGCTGAAGACGAGCGCAGCTGGCAGTTGGGCTACGGCCTGGACTTCGGCGCATTCGGCGTACCGGGTCTGAGCTACAACTTCGCGTACGTGCGTGGCGATAACATCACCACGTCCACCAGCGAAGGCGGCACCGAGCGCGAAATCTTCAACCAGTTCAAGTACGTCGTGCAAAGTGGCCCGGCCAAAGACCTGAGCGTGAAACTGCGCAGCTCGATCCTGCGTGTTTCGCAGAAATCCAGCGAATACAACGTCAGCGGCAACGAGCTGCGTGTGTTCGTGGATTACCCGATCAACATCTTCTGATGATCGGTTAAGGCTGCGAAACGCCATAAAAAACCCCGACTGGTTCGGGGTTTTTTTTTGACGTTTTTTGAAAAAAAAGCATAAAAACCCGTGTTTTTGTCATTTGAAACGCACTTTGAAGGCGTTTCAAATCGCGTTTCAAACAGGGCTTTAAATGCCTGAAATTCTTTCTCATGGACGCAAATTCTCCACCTAATAGATTAGGCCGCTCAATGCAGCGGAGAATTTGGTAATGATCGTTTTAACCAGAGAAGTGGGCGAATCGCTACGGCGTGACAAGTACGCCAATGTGCAGGGTGCTGACTTCAATCTCTACGGTCATTTCGCCGACTTCGTCAGACTGACCAAAAGTTGGGAAAACATGGAGCCTGACAGTTACTACGGTCAGGCCGAAGCCGGCATGCGTTACCGTCGTTACAGCGACTTTGAGTACAACCCCAAGACACGCGAACTGAAGCAACTGGAACATCGCGCGTACGTGCAGTCCAAGGAAAACAATGCTTACGTGGGCGGCGTTGTACGGCACTTCCAGGACTTCTCTGATGAAGTCATCAGTTCGCCGGTGATGCGCAGCCTGATCGACACCGATTTCGAAGTGTACAAAAGCGTGTTGCCGGAAGAGCTGCACGATGAAATCTGGCAATGCCAGATCCATCAGATCCGCATCGAGATCAAACCCGGCAAACAACTGGAAATCACGCCGGAAGGCATTCATTGCGACGGTTACCCGTTCAGCGGTGTGCACTTCTGGGGCCGCAACAATGTCGAGGGCGCCGAAAGCCGTCTGTACGACATTCACGAGCAGCAACTGGCGTCGACCACTTACCTGGAAATCCTCGACACCACTTACTTCCTCGACCGCGACATGCGCCACTACGTGACACCGGCACGCAATACCCACTCCCATGCCATGGCGTACCGGCAGATTCTGGCGATTTCCTTCTCGCGGCCCGGGACCGCTTTCGACATTGTTCGCTAATCAGATCACTCAAATTGACGGCGTCGAATGCTCGACGCCGGTGGTGCTGCGGCGCGCGACGGCCAAGGATGCGCAGCGCATGGAGCGCTTCTTCCGCCAGTTCGACGAAGTGTCGTTCTGCGAATGGCAGGACGCCAAATGCCTGCGCGGTGTGCTGATCCAGAAAACCACCACGGCGTATCTGGCCTTCGATGTCGAAGGCGAGATCGTCGGCGCGGTGCTGGGCGGCATGCTGGGCAGTCGCGGCACGATCAACCATCTGGCGGTCAGCGCGCGCTATCGCAGCCAGGGCGTCGGCCAGCGGCTGGTGGAAGCGGCGTCGGCCGACATGAAACGGGTCGGTGTGCTGCGGATGTTCCTGTTCGTCGATGATGCTAACCTCGCGGGCAAGCGTTTCTGGACTGCCCAGGGTTTTTGCGAACCACACGGCGAGCGGACATTTGAGAGGGATCTATGAATGAAACATCCGGCAGTGCGCCGCTGATGGTCGACCGTCAGCCGTCGCGCACTTTTGCCGAAGCCAGCCCGGTGGTGGCCGGTTATTTCACCGTGTCGTTCGTGTTCGGGCTGATGGCGGTCAACGCCGGGCTGCCGCTGTGGCTGCCGGTGGCCATGTGTCTGTTCGTGTATGCCGGGGCTTCGCAATTCGCGGCGCTGGCGCTGATCAGCAGCGGGGCGTCACTGACCACCATCGTGCTGACCACGTTTCTGATCAATGCGCGGCACATGCTGATGTCGGTGTACATGGCGAAGGCCCTGCGGGCGCTGGGCCTGAGCCGCATGGAGCGCTGGTGCTACGCCGGCGGCCTGACCGATGAGTCGTTCGCCTTCCACAGCGTCAAGCTCGGCACCGGGGTGCCGGTGAACATCCGTTATCTGATCGGCTTCAACCTGTTCTGCCACACCTCCTGGGTGATCGGCGGATTGCTCGGCGCCCTGTGCGCGCAGTACGCGTCGCATCTGATCAAATACCAGCTCGACTATGCGCTGACCGCGATGATGCTCTACGTGCTGGTCTCGCTGTGCAACACCCGCAACAAACTCATCGCCGCACTGGCCGCTGTGGTCTGCATGGGCGCACTGAGCCTGGTCGGCAGCTCGCCATTCAACGTTTTCATCGCCACGTTTGTGGGCTGCGGAGTGGGTGTATGCCTGACCAAACGTTCCTGATTCTGGTGGTCGCGCTGATGATGGCCGTGACCTTCCTGCCGCGTGCCTTGCCGTTGCAGGTCAACACCGAGCACTGGCCGCCCTTCATCGCCCGGGCGCTGGAATACCTGCCGGTGGCGATCGTCGCTGCGATCAGCCTGACTCCCTTGTTGATCAAGGATCAGCACATACAGCTCGATCGCCCGGAATTCTATGCAGCGATTCCGACGCTGTTATGTGCGTATTTCAGCAAAAACCTCTTTCTCAGTGTGGCGGTTGGGACGGCTGCGTACATTGCGCTCGGCTCGTTCATGTAGCGGCAGATCGACCACATCGTTCAACGCCTGGCCGGACAGATCCGGGTTGTTCACCGCCAGGCGCACTTCGAGGAAATCCTCGAACCCGGGGAAAATCGTCAGGCCGTTCTTCTGTGCGGCCTCGCGGGAGACCATGCCGACCGCGTCCATCTGCGTGATGAGCGACAGGGTCAGCGTTTCGCTGCAGGAATAAATCGTCCGTTGGCTGTTCTCGTGATTACCCAGCCCGGCGTCGAGAAAACGCAAAAAGCTGTGGGAATACGGACAATCCTCTGCCGGACGCACCTGAAACTTGTTGCCGAGCAACGTCAGCGGATCGTTTTCCTGACCGCAATGCGCGCCGACCACTTGCACCTGCACTTCAGGCAGGACAATGCTCGGCAAACCCGGACGCTGCGGGCCGATCAACACCGCGAGGTCGAAGTCCTCGTTCTTCAGCTTGCTGAGGTTTTCCATCGACTCGGCGTAGCTGAATTCCATCTGGTAGTCGGGAAACACGTCGATCAGGCGTCCGATCAATCGTCGGTTGAAATCCGGGTCCAGCGTGGTGTTCAGCGCCACTTTCAACGTGCGCTGTCCCGGCACCTTCAACGCCTCGACTTTCTCTTCCATCTGCCGCGTGGCTATCAGCACTCGGTCCATATAGGGCGTCAGCTCCGTGCCTTGCGGCGTCAGCGTCAGCCCTTTGTTGGAACGGCGAAACAAGCGGAAACCGAACTGTTCTTCGACCTTGTTCAACTGCGCGGCCAGGGCCTGCACAGTCAGGCACGAATGCTCGGCTGCGGCCGACAACGAGCCGGTCTGCACGATGCGCATGAGGTTGCGTAAGGTTCTGCTATCCATGGGTAATGCCCTCTGAAGTGGGCTGGGTATTGTTGTGTACGTGACGGCCTGAACGGCTCCATTTGCCGGCTATATTCCTGCACCTGAGCATAGTTGTCGCGCAATTAGTAGCGAATTGATGTCCCTGCCGATGGCTGGAGGCTGACACAGGATCGGGGTTTTTGGTGACGTGGGGGTGATTGGGGTCAAAAAAAGTGCCCGACTCGAAGGAGTCGGGCACTTTTTTTGTGCGGTTGGGTTACAGCGGCTGGGACAATTTCGTACAGCCATCTCGCGCTGTTCAGCGTTGATGCCGGAAGCGTCCTATTGAAAGACAAGAACGGGCTGATTTATTACCGCAGCACAAGTAGCTGAAATATCAGGTAGTTAATTTCGGGACTTTTTCAGTCCGAGGCCATTGGATATCCAGGCAATGCCGGCATCCGCGAAGCTAGCGAGAAGATGCCAATGAGTGTGCCTGGGAGCAGGGCGTTACCTGAACAAAAGAACTGGAAGGATCTTGGTTTACCGGACATTCGGGACATTGATCCCGAGTTGCTGACTTCTGCGATCAGAGAACGTCCGGGCGCCGAGAGTCTGGAGGCTGCATGGGAGCAAGTTGCCGAAGGCTTCGGACTTCAGGACGGCCTCAATTCAAAAGTGATTGAGACACCCATTTGCCCAGTTCTGGTGAGGCGCGAGCACTTGTTGCACATTGTGGAAAAACGTCCGAATGCTCGGGAGCGCTTCACAGACTTCGCGGAGGACACCCTGAAAAAGCCGTTAGAAATCTGGAAGATTTCCTACGATGACGACTCTTTCCGGCTCTCATATATCGGTGCCTACAACACGAAATACCAGATGCTGGTCGTGATCCATGTCGATCATGGCAACGTACTCTGGAAGTTCATGAACTGTGACAAAAAGGGGCTGAACAAGCATCGGCATGGAGAGCTGCTGTTTCAACGTTACCGATGACCCAAACAAAAAGGGCAGCCTTAACAGGCTGCCCTTCACGAAAAAGTTGCTTGATATTGTGCTCCCTCAAGCAGGGGAGAAGAGGTCTCACCCGAACGCTGATTTTCAGGTCATCAACGGGGTTCCTAACGCCGACTATCGCCACCTGATGGCAGTCGGTTTCGCGCTCTTGGTGCCGATTCTCGGCCACTGAATCTGATGTGTCAACCTACGACTTCAATGGGTAAGCGGTAGCGACATCGGCGTATCAATTCATTACACCACCTCACAAATGAAGTACCCCACCCCTACTTTTTCCCCCACCGGCACACGCCTAAATTGAGCTCCAACACCTGACCATCATCCCGAGGCCAGGTCACTGGAGTAATCGTCATGCCATTTGTCAGCGTACGCATCACCCGTGACGGTGTTACCCGCGAGCAGAAAGCTCAGGTGATCGCCGAAATCACCGAAACCCTGGAACGCGTCCTCAACAAACGCCCGGACCTGACCCACATCGTGATCGAAGAAGTCGACACCGATAACTGGGGTTACGCCGGCATCACCACCACCGAATACCGCCGACAACTGGCGGAACGGAATCAGTCATGACCGCACTCACTGTCTTTTCGGTCACCATCAACCTGTTGAGGATTTCATCATGAGCCATTCGAAAAAAACCGTCGTCATCACTGGCGCCTCCCAAGGTCTGGGCGAAGGCATGGTCAAGGCCTTCCGTGAACTGGGCTACAACATCGTCGCCACCTCGCGCTCGATCAAACCGTCGAACGACCCGCAGATCCTGACCATCGCCGGCGACATAGGCGATCCTGCCACCGCTCAGCGTGTGATCAGCGAAGGTGTGGCGCGCTTTGGCCGCATCGACACCCTGGTCAACAACGCCGGCATCTTCGTCGCCAAACCGTTCACCGCCTACACCCCGGAAGACTACGCGGCGGTGCTGTCGGTCAACCTCAACGGCTTCTTCTACATCACCCAACTGGCCATCGCCGAAATGGAAAAACAGGGCAAGGGCCACGTGGTCAACATCACCACCAGCCTGACCGACCACGCGGTCGACGGCGTGCCCTCGGTCCTCGCCTCACTGACCAAGGGCGGCCTCAACGCCGCCACCAAATCACTGGCCATCGAATACGCCAAACGCGGGATCCGGGTGAACGCGGTGTCGCCTGGCATCATCAAGACGCCGATGCATGGCGAGGAAACCCACGCGGCACTGGGGGCTTTGCACCCGGTTGGGCACATGGGCGAGGTCGACGATATCGCGCAGGCCGTGGTGTATCTGGATAACGCGGCGTTTGTGACGGGTGAGATTCTGCATGTGGATGGCGGGCAGAGCGCCGGGCACTGACCGTCGGCGTGTCGATCGGGTGCAACTGACTGACCTGATGCGGCTGGCCGAGGCTTCGGTCAGCTGCATCCATACAAAATTGTGAACGATAGGATCAAGCCGCAGGGGGGGGGCTTGTTTTTCTTACGCCTGTCAATGAAACCAGGATTGCAGAATCAATCTGATACCGAATGGATCGCTGAAATTCGGCTCAATCATTTTGATCCTTTTTGTTGATCAGCTTCGTTCCTCGTCCCACTCGCAGCGCTTTCGAGACCACATTACGAAGGCTGTTGTCCACAATACCCAGCAGGCGACGACCTGTTTCTTCCGGGCGGCCACTGAACGACGTTACGTGAAAGTATTCGTGATCATCCGGCGAAGTTGCCGAGAAGTAATAGTTGGAAACACAGCACCGAGGCATTTCGGCGCGAACACCGCTCACGGAGTGCCAGGAGTATTTGTTGGTTTCCATCACCACCAGGCGATTGCACTTGGACACGATCGTTTTCTGCTGCTTGACCTTCGGATCCCACAGCTCAAAGTTGCCGCCATTTTCAAGCGCCCAGTTGGGCGACACGTAATAGAGCAGATTCAGGCGGCGGTACAGGTTGCGTGTGCCGTCGTGGCTGTTGTCGATGTGAGGGTTCAGAAAGTCGCCTTGGAACATCATCGACAGACCGCCGGCGTACAGGCTTGGGTCCGGCACGACATCATCCATCCCGACCAGTTGTGCAACCTTGGCCACAACAGATTCGTGCTGCATTGCGTAGGTCACGGCGCTCAGGATCTGCGGATAGTCGGAGAGATTGGTCAGCGTTTTTTTCTTCTCCCGGAACGACTGGCGGTCAAAGAACCCATCAGCATTACGCGGGAACGCCTCATAAATCGCCTCGGCCATTTCGTCCGTGAGCAGGTCGTCAACGAAGAAGTGGCGAGTGTGGGTGCCCTCGGGATTGTTCCACTGTCTCTGAATGTCAGTGCCCATTTCGTCAAGCCGATTGACGATAAGCGCAGCGATTTGTGTGACTTCCATTTGAGATCCTTGGCCTGGTGGCATTTGAGCGACCAACATTCTCCCCGAAACGGATCATCGTATTCAAACGGAAGCAGCGGGTTGCATTTGCGACCACGCTGGGATTGCCGGATAAGAGCACCCATCAATGCACTCGATGCCGAGCAGTACAAGCGCCGTTATGGCCATTCGGCAAGCGTGACATCCATGAAGGTGCTCAGGAATCTGCAACCGGCTTGAAGTGATCAGTCTATGGATTGTTCCGATTAAAACTGGCAACACGATTACTGATGATCGGAGATGTAGACGAAATTTGGACACTCCAGAAACAACAAAGCCCCTGCATTTCTGCAGGGGCTTCGTTTTGTATGGTGCCGGCACCAGGAATCGAACCCGGGACCTACTGATTACAAGTCAGTTGCTCTACCATCTGAGCTATACCGGCGTGTGGGCGACGATTATAGCGACTCGGTTGCTTCTGTAAACCCCTGAATTCAGACTATTTTTGCGCGGGCTCCGATCAAGCCCGACGCAGGACGTTGCGCAGTTTCTGGATCGCTCGCCAGGCGCGGTTGTTCTGGATGGCGCGCAGTTGGGCTTCGGCGTGTTCGGCGCGTTGCAGAGCGGCGCTGATTTGCGCCAAGGCGTCGGCTTCGCCGGGGCTGACGGGGTGGGCGAAGGGGTGGCCGAGGCATAGCTGGAAGTTGTCGAGTTGGCAGGGCGCCATGTCAAAGGCCGGTTTCAGATTCAGGTGTTCGTCGGCCAGGAAATAGCTGTTGAGGCCGTCGAAGCAAACGTTGGTGTAGCCGGCGTCGGTGACCAGGTGTTCCCAGGTGTGGTCGCGTTCGAACGGAGTTTCGATGAGGATGATCCATGGACGGAAGCGGCTGAAGTCCATGCCGCGCAGCACGGTTTCCTCGTGGCCTTCGACGTCGATTTTCAGGAAATGGATTTCGCGGCCGCTGGCGTGTTCTTCGCAAATCGAGGTCAGGGTCCGGGCCTGGACAGTGAGGCTGCGCACATCGAGGCCGAGATCGCGGCGCTCCTGGGCGGTGACGGGGTCGGCGGTGGACAGGCCGGTCCCGGGAATGCCGTAGAAGGTCACTTCACCGGGCTTATCACTGGCGATGCATTGCAAGGTCGTGTCGCGCGGGCGTTGTTCGCACAGGGCGTCGTGGAAGTTCTGCATCGGCTCGACGTTGATGCCGCTCCAGCCGCGATCGTAGAACGCCTTGGTGACCGAGTCGTGGGTCGGATCGTTGGCGCCGACATCGATGTAGAAGCCGTTTTCAAAGAACTTGAGGGCGCGCCACAGGCGGATGTCTTCGAAATTCTGTGCGTAAGAGATGAACGTCACGGTCGCTCCCTGTCGGTCAGGTTCTTCTTGTTCGTGCGTGCGCTGCCGGCACGGTGTGAGCCTGTATAGCAAGGGTGGTGGGCAGGCGCAATTTTCGGTTGCCGGCGTCCGTGATTCGGCGGTTATGTCCTTTTGCTTGGGGGCTTATGCACAACAGGCGTTTAATTCGACAGGGTCAGGCGGGATTTTGTGGACGGGTTCTCATTTGAATCGCAAATCCCTGTTTTACCGGTTTTTTATTCATGTGAACAAAAAATGACCAGGGCTGTTAATGGCTTGAAACAGCCGTGGATATTGGATCCACGAGAAATCCATCAACAGAGTTATCCACAGGCTGTAAGGATTTAAGCGCGTTCGGCCAGCAACAGGAAATTACGCGGTGTGAGCGGCGCCTCGCAGAAGGTACCGAGACGTACGACGTATCCCTGTTCGCTGAGGAAAAGTGCCCGATCAAGATTCAGCCAAAGCTCCAACGGTCGTCGGAAGAGTCCGCGCATTAATTCCAGGTTGCGAACTTCGGCCAACCGCTGCCAACCCGCTGCTTCCAGTGCCGGCCAATCGCGCTCGCCGATTGTGGATAACTCTTTCAACGCCGCCAGGTCGCGACAGAAGTCGTCGAACGGCTTGTCCAGCCAGGCGCTGGGAAGGGATGGCGTCGGGAGGTACTCGTCGATGCCCCGCACTTGCCGTTGCAGCAGATCGAAGGCCAACCGACGGGCCATGGAGGTATCACGTTGACGTCGGACGCGGGCCCCGGCAGTGACGGTTTCGCTCATCGGTAGGGACAGATCTTCCAGCGAGAGCTGTAGGTCTGATCGCGAACCAGCGGAGGACAATGCCTGATATTCAGTACGACTGATCCGGTTGTAGCAGCACGGTGCGATCGCCAATTGTCGGCAGCCAGCGTCGGAAGCCAGTTGCATCAGCCGCACATGCAGGTCGCCGCAAGCGTGTAGGGCGACGGGTGTGTGCTCTGCGTTCAGCAATAAAGCGGTGTTCGCCGCGAGCACATCCTGCTCGACATGCAGCGCATGCAGGCGATGACGTTGACTCAGCGCCTGACCGCTGGCGACCAGCGCCGGGTCATATTCCAGACAGATGAGTTGCTGGTCAGCGCCGAGCAGGCGACGGCCCAAATGACCTTTGCCCGAACACCAATCCAGCCAGTGCTTCGGTTGTGAGGCAAACGACAAACGGCTGGCGAAGGCCTCGATCTGCTGCCATTTGCGCCCCGGCACATCGACATTCAGTCGATGGCTGGAAGCTTCCAACTCGTGTGCAGGTAATTCACCCACCGAGCTCAGCTCAAGCGATAACGCTGCCAATGAAGCAAAGGGTTCGGGCGCACCCAAAAGTTCGGCAGGATGGTTGTGGGCGTTTTCCGCATCCTCCAGCGACCGGCCACGTAGCCACAAGGCCAGCTCCGGGTAGGACGCTTCCCAGGGCAGTTGCAGATGAGTGAACGGGCGGGGTTTCCACAGCGTCTGATGCGCCGTGAGAAATGTATCCAGTGCCGTGAAACGGGCGAGCAGATCCTCGCCCGTCAGCACGTAAGAAGCTTCAGCGCCCCTGGCACGCATCGACGCGCAGCCAGCGTTCCAGCAACTTGAAGCCGCGAACCAGCACGTAGGCCATTACCAGATAGAACACACCGGCCGCGAAGAAGATCTCCACCGGCAAGTAAGTGCGGGCAATGATCGTACGGGCCATGCCGGTCAGTTCCAGCAAAGTCACGGTACTGGCCAGGGCACTGGCCTTGAGCATCAGGATCACTTCGTTGCTGTAGGCCGGCAAGCCGATGCGCGCAGCACGCGGCAGGATGATGTAGAACAGCGCTTTCGGCCGGGACATGCCCAGCGCCCGCGCCGCTTCGATTTCACCCGGGGGAATCGCCTGGATCGCGCCGCGCAGGATCTCGGCGATGTACGCCGCGGTGTGCAGGGTCATGGTCGCGGTAGCGCACCAGAACGGATCGCGCAGGTACGGCCACATCGAGCTGTTACGCACCGCGTCGAACTGCGCCAGGCCGTAATAGACCAGGAACAACTGAACCAGCAACGGCGTGCCACGGAAAAAGAAGATGTAGGCGTAGGGCAATGCGCGCACGTACCACAGCTTCGAAGAACGGGCGATGCCCAGCGGGATTGCCAGCAGCAGCCCGGCGATCACGGCGATGGCCACCAGTTCCAGGGTCAGGGTCGCGCCCTGAGCCAGTTTCGGCAGCCACTTGATGATGACTTCCCAGTTCATTGAGCGCTCCTCGCGAAGCCGCGTGCGGCGCGTTTTTCCAGGAAGTGCATGCCGGTCATGGCCAGTACGGTCAGGCCCAGGTACATGAAGGCGGCGACCATATAAAAGGTGAACGGCTGTTTGGATACGGTCACGCCGATCTGCGCGTGTCGCATGATTTCTTCCAGACCGATCACCGACACCAGTGCGGTGTCCTTCATCAGGATCATGAACAGGTTGCCCAGACCGGGCAGGGCGATGCGCCACATCTGCGGCATGATCAGCCGGGTGAAGATCCGCCATTTCGACAGGCCCAGGGCCACGCCGGCCTCACGGTGGCCTTTGGGAATGGCGAGGATCGCGCCGCGGAACACTTCCGTGGCGTAGGCGCCGAAGCACAGGCCCAGCGCAATGACGCCGGCGGCGAAGGCGCTGAGTTCCAGATCGGGATTGCCGAAGAACTCACCGAGGGCGCGCATGGCGTTGACCGTACCGAAGTAGATCAACAGCACCCAGAGCAATTCCGGGACGCCGCGCACCAGGGTCGAATAAGTGCCGCCAAGCCATTGCAGCGGCTTGTACGGGGAAGTCTTGGCCAAGGCGCCGAGCAGACCGAGCACCAGCCCGAGGCACAGGGCCGAGAGTGCCAGTTTGACGGTCATCAGCGCGCCGGCGGCGAGCGCCGGGCCGAATCCGTAGAGGTCGATAATCATGGATTTCTTTTCAAATCGCGGCAGGCAAGGCCGGGGATCGGCGCCACTCTGTAGCGGCGTCGATCCGGCAGGTCAGGATCAGTAGATGCTGAACGGGAAGTACTTGTCGTTGATCTTCTTGTAGGTGCCGTCGGCAACGATTTCCTTCAGCGCGACGTTCAGCTTCTCGCGGATGGCGTCGCCTTTACGTACAGCGATACCGATCTTGTCGCTTTCTTCCACCGGGTCGCCCTTGAATTCGTAGGCTTTGCCGGCGTCGCTTTTCAGCCACTCGTAGTTGACGTATTTGTCGGCGAGGATGCCGTCCAGGCGACCGGAAGTCAGGTCGAGGTAGGCGTTTTCCTGGGTGTCGTAGAGCTTGACGGTGATGTCGTCACCGAAGTGATCTTCCAGGAAGGTGCCGGCCAGGGTCGCGCGCTGGGCGCCGATCACTTTGCCCTTCAGTGCAGCCTTGTCGGTTTTGAAGTCGACGTTTTTCGGCGCGATGAATTGCAGCTTGTTGGAGTAGTACGGGTCGGTGAAGTCCACCGCTTGCTTGCGCTCGTCGGTGATCGACATCGAAGAGATCAGGAAGTCGAACTTCTTGGCGTTCAGGGCCGGGATGATGCCGTCCCAGTCGGAAGTGACCACGGAGCACTCGACTTTCATCTTGGCGCACAGGGCATCGCCGATGTCTTTGTCGAAGCCGACGACGTTACCGCTGGCATCTTTGTTGTTGAACGGCGGGTAAGCCGCTTCGATGCCCATCTTCAGGGTCTCGGCCATGGCGCCGGCGCTGAACGCCAGGGAGACGGCGGCGGCCAGGAAGACCTTTTTGTAGTTCTGCATGCGGGTAGCTCCGTTAGCGGTTGCTGGACATGAATTGTTTGCAGCGCGCCGAAAGCGGGTTTTCAAACACCTGCTGTGGCGATCCTTGCTCTTCGACCAGGCCCTGGTGGAGGAATACCACTTCACTGGAAACCTGACGGGCGAACCCCATTTCGTGGGTCACGAGCAGCATGGTGCGGCCTTCTTCGGCCAATGCGCGGATGACATTAAGTACTTCCTGGACCATTTCCGGGTCAAGGGCGGAGGTGGGCTCGTCGAACAGGATCACCTTGGGCTGCATCGCCAGCGTGCGGGCAATCGCCGCGCGTTGTTGCTGGCCACCGGACAGTTGCGCCGGGTAGGCGTGGCGCTTGTCGGCGATGCCGACCTTGGCCAGCAGGGCTTCGGCGACTTCGATGGCTTCGGCCTTGCTCTGGCCGAGCACGCGGCGCGGGGCTTCGATGATGTTGTCGAGCACGCTCATGTGTGGCCACAGATTAAAGTTTTGAAACACAAAACCAATCTCGGAGCGCAGGCGATTGATCTGCTTGCCGTCGGCGGCAACCAGCTCGCCATTCTTGGCGGCCTTGAGCTTGAGTTCTTCCCCGGCCACCAGGATCTGGCCCTGATGCGGGTTTTCCAACAGGTTGATGCAACGCAGGAACGTGGACTTGCCGGAACCGGAGGAACCCAGGATCGAGATCACATCGCCGTCGCGGGCGGTCAGCGAGATGCCTTTGAGCACCTCAAGCTGTCCGTAGCGTTTGTGCAAGTTGCGGATTTCAAGCGCGGGCGTGGCCTCAGCCATGTGCGTTCCTCATATATGTTGCGCTCCTGCTGTTGGTTGGCCTTCCTGGCGAGGCGGCCAAGCTAGCATAGCGTTTCAATGGCAGCCAACAGCGCTTCGGGCGGTAAACGGATGGCGTGTGGCAGGTTGTCGCATCGGCGCAGCAGACTGTCGCCCCATCAACAACCGAACGGGTGTTTGAACGTTGATTCCCGTGGGTGCCGCGTAAAAAAAGGCGCGATGTTGCCACCTTTGGCGGGGTGTTGGAAGCGCTAACCGGCCGAACGTTCCTCATTCGCCCTTTTATTGTGCATCCCACACTTTTTCAGTGTGTTTCTGGTGCGCTGATTCGTTTAAAAAGTGAGTCGCAGGGTAACGCTTTGGCGAAAGGCCAGTATTCTCAAGGACTTGCGATGACTGTCCGGTCGCGCTGAAAACCGCAGGCCAGAAGAGTTTGAAACATTTTGGCGCAATTATTGCGTGCAGAATCCGGAACGCCCCGTTGGATTCTTTTTACGAGAAAGAACGCCAGACGGGACGGACTGAATCGCTTTCCTCGCAAAGGTAGTTTCAATGAGCAGTACCCAAAGCTCCAATGGCCTCGAACAGGGGCTCAAACCGCGTCATGTGACCATGCTGTCGATCGCCGGGGTGATCGGTGCAGGTCTGTTCGTAGGCTCCGGCCACGCCATCGCCGCCGCCGGTCCCGCTGTTCTGCTGGCGTACGCCGCTGCTGGCGCGCTGGTTGTGCTGGTGATGCGCATGCTCGGCGAAATGGCTGTTGCTTCGCCTGACACCGGCTCGTTCTCGACTTACGCCGACCGCGCCATCGGCCATTGGGCCGGTTTCACCATCGGCTGGCTGTACTGGTGGTTCTGGGTACTGGTGATCCCGCTGGAGGCCAACGCCGCCGCGACCATCCTGCACGCCTGGTTCCCGAGCGTGGAAATCTGGGCCTTCGCGCTGATCATCACCATGCTGCTGACGGTGACCAACCTGTTCAGCGTGAAAAACTACGGTGAGTTCGAATTCTGGTTCGCCCTGCTCAAAGTCGTGGCGATCATCGGTTTCATCATCCTCGGTATCGCGGCCATTTTCGGCTTCCTGCCGAACAGCCAGGTCAGCGGCGTTTCGCACATCTTCGACACCCAGGGCTTCCTGCCAAACGGCATGGGCGCGGTGTTGGGCGCGATCCTGACCACCATGTTCTCCTTCATGGGTACCGAGATCGTGACCATCGCGGCCGCGGAATCGAAGAACCCTGGCAAGCAGATCTCCAAGGCCACCAACTCGGTGATCTGGCGGATCGGCCTGTTCTACCTCGTATCGATCTTCATCGTTGTGGCCCTGGTGCCATGGAACGACCCGGTTCTGGCGAGCCTCGGCTCCTACCAGACTGTGCTTGAGCGCATGGGCATCCCGAACGCCAAGATGATCGTCGACATCGTGGTACTGGTCGCGGTGACCAGCTGCCTGAACTCGGCGCTGTACACCTCTTCGCGCATGCTGTTCTCCCTCGGCAAGCGTGGTGATGCTCCTGCCATGGCAACCCGCACCAACAAGAGCGGCACCCCTTACTGGGCGGTGATGCTGTCCACTGGCGCGGCGTTCCTGTGCACCTTCGCCAACTACGTGGCCCCGGCTGCGGTGTTCGAGTTCCTGCTGGCCAGCTCCGGCGCCATCGCGCTGCTGGTGTACCTGGTGATCGCGATTTCGCAACTGCGCATGCGTAAACAACGCATGGCTCGCGGCGAAAAAATCGTCTTCAGCATGTGGCTGTTCCCAGGCCTGACCTACGCGGTGATCGCCTTCATCGTGGCAGCCCTGACCATCATGCTGTTCCAGGACGCCCACCGTGTGGAAATCCTCGCGACCGGCCTGCTGAGTCTGGTCGTTGTGGCTACCGGTCTGTTGGTCGCTCGCCGTCGCAAGGCGGAAAACCGTGGTGCGGCGGTTCTGAACTGATCCGAATCGCGTAATGCAAAACGGCCGCTGTCAGTGATGACAAGCGGCCGTTTTTGTTACTGAGCGGGGTTTATTCGCTCTTCTCTTCCGGTGCATCAACCGACTGACCGTAGCTATCCAGCGCAATCCCGAAGTCGGTGATGAACTGCGGTTCGCTCAGCCAGGCCTGGGCGGTCTCGCGGTCCATGCCGTCGGCCCACATGCGGTAGTCGATCAGCATGTCGGCGGCCAGGTGGGTGGCGGCCATGCCTTCGTTGTCGGCGTTTTCCATGTCCAGCAGTTCAGGATGATCAACGATGATGAACGCCAGCTCCCGCAGCAGCGTCAGCAGCATGTCGTTGCGGCTGACGGCTTCGGCGTCGCGCATCTTGCTGAACATCGCCAGGGTGTATTCCGGGATCGGCTCGGCCAGGTGACCGAGGTCATCGTCCTGGGCCAGAGGTTTGCGGCCGACCATGCGGATTTGCTTGGCTTTGGCCTTGGCGCGTTTGGCGCGTTTCTGCTGCTTGTTAAGGGATGCCATGGGAACTCAGTTTTTCTGTTGGGTTTGTGCGGCGATTGCGTCGGACGCGGCCACATAGTCTTTCTGGAAGGCAGGCGATTCAATCCACGCCAAGGCGCCGGCCTCGTCGGTCTCGGTGGACCACTGGCGGTACTCGATCAGTGCGGCGAGGATGAAGTCCATCGCACCTTCTTCGCCTTCCTGTTCGTACACCAGTTCCAGCAACGGGTCTTCGAGGAACGCGGTGCACATGGCCTGCTGGCTGATCTTCTCGGCGTCGATCATTTTCTTGAACAGCTCGGTCAGGTCCACCGATTCGAAATCGATGCGGTCGTCGTTCGGGTCCAGCTCGACCGGCGCTTCCGCACGTTTGGTGCGGTTCTGCTTGGCCTTGGTCTTGGCCCGGGCGGCGCGTTTTTGCTGCTTGTTGGCGGAAGCCATGGTGTGTGTTCCGTGGTGCGTTGGAGGGGTTCAGCTGCGCGGTACTTGCCGCCCCGGTGTGTCGGGGGCCAGTGCGCCGGTTTGCAGCCAGGTCAGAGCGATGGGCCATAGTGTGGCTTGGTATGCGCTGCGAAAAAAGGCGAAATGTCCGACTTCTTGTTCGCCAATGTCCTGGGGTTCGATTCGCAGGTGGGTCTTTTGCGCACTGTCGAAGTAATCGAGCAGGCGTTCGGTTGCCGGAATGGTCCCGTAAGGATCGTCGCCGATACTGATTGCCAGGGTGTTTGCGTGGACATTGGAGAAGGGCAGGCGGCCGTTTTTCGCCAGCATCGCCCGACCGCTCGGACGCTGCTCATAACGTGCGCCAGGCGTGCTCCAGTCGCGCACTACGCCCGCGGGCGTGTCTTCCAGCCAGCCGAGGCGTTTGCCCGGAAAGTAGCCACAGAGCAGCGTGACCAGTGGCATCAGCAGATGCCATTTGCCGAACATCCGCCAGCGATGCTCGGGCGCGTAATCGCGCCAGTAAGCGAATTGCGCGCCGACCATAACCAATCGTCGGATTACCTGCCCGGAGGCCCCCAGACCTGCTGCGCAGCCACCGAAGCTGTGCCCGACCACATCGATCGGCTGACCGGGAAACTCCCGCTGCGCGCGTTTGAGCATCGCTTCGAAATCCAGCGCGCCCCAGTCCGTCCACGAAGCCTGCAAATGCCTCATCGACTTCGGGCGCGATTCACCAATGCCCCGGTAGTCATAAATGATCACGTCGAAACCGTTGGCGAACAGGTACGCGGCGAAGCGCGAATAGTGACGGCAGCGCACGGAAGTGGCGGCATTGATGATCACCACCGGGCGCTGTGGGTCGGGCGAAGCGTGGCGCCAGGTGAAACCACCAAGGCGATAGCCATCGGCGGCGGGCTCCTGAAAGGGTGCGTCCTGAACATCGCTTGCGAGCGCGGTTCTGTTCCGGGCATCTTCCAGTGCGTGCGTCTCTTGAAAACCCATGGCTCTCGACCTTCGCGGAGTAGCTGCCAACGATAGTCTCAGGCGGCTCGGTGAACAATCCGTCGTCGGTTAATCATCCGGCTGATCAATCAAGCGTTCTTCCAGCAGCGTGTGTTCCCGGTTTAGCTCCGCTCGTAATTCCTCTTCGCTCGGCAGCACCAGTTTGTAGCTGCTGGCGAACAGTTGTTCATTGCCCTTGAGGATTGTGTAGCGCGCAACCGATTCATTTTGTTGTGCACAGAGAATGATCCCCACCGTAGGCCCGTCGCCCTCACTGCGTTTCAGGTCGTCGTACATGCGTATGTACATGTCCATCTGTCCCACGTCCCGAGCGCTGAGTTTGCCGCGCTTCAGATCCAGGATGACGAAGCATTTGAGCAGATAGTTGTAGAACACCAGATCGATGTAAAAATCATCGTCTCCAGCACTGATGCGTTGCTGACGGCCGACAAAAGCGAAGCCCTTGCCCAGTTCGAGGAGAAATCCCTGGAGCTGGTCGATCAAGGCTTGCTCCAGTTCGGATTCCTGAAGCTTGCCCGGTGATGGCAGGCCGAGAAACTCCAGAAGGACGGGGTCGCGGATGAATTCCCGAGGATTGCTTTTCATCGCGGCAATGTTCGTCGCTGCCTCTGCATAGACGTCGGTTCTGTCTCGGCTCATCAACAGACGTTCGTAGTAGAGCGTGTTGATCTGGCGATCCAGGGCGCGGCTTGACCAGTTTTGCGTGGCGGCTTCGTTCATGTACCACTGGCGGGCTGATTCGCTTTCTATCCCCAATAGCTTGCGATAGTGGGTCCAGCTCAATTCGTGACGCAGTGCGTCACGAATTGGAAATGCCTGATAAAACAAACGCATGTAGCGAAGGTTTGAAGAATCGAAGCCTTTCCCAAAGTCCGCAGTCAGTTCTTTTGCCAACGTAGCCAGAAGTTGTTTTCCATACCCCGCCCGTCGGGCTCCCTGTTGTTCGAACTCGACAATATGTCGCCCGATCTGCCAGCAGGTCTGGACCTGAATCGTGTCGACCGTTCGCAACACTTTCTGCCGCGCCTGGCGTATCAGGTCACCCAGATCGCCCAACAGCGAATCGAGTTTTGGATCTTGCGTATCAGCAGGTTCAAGTTGGCTCATCAGGTCTTCCGGCTCAGGAGAAACAGAAGCAAGAGCATGCCAATAATTCACGGACTGGCGATGCCGGCCGTGTCTGGCTCTACCGAAGGAAGAGGGGGCGGGTTTTGCAGGATGCGACCGACGAAGATAGCGATTGGGGAATACAACGCGTAGTCCTTTTCGCATTCAAGACAACTCCCAATCAATCTAAAACCAGCCTTGCATCGCAAAATCTAAACAGGAGTAACGATTGGGTTCTGCGAGAACCCGGGAGTACTCATCATGAAACGCGTCATTTCATTCATGCTGCCGGTCGCTGCAGTGGCTGTTCTGATGTTCCCGCTCATGGCGCAGGCGAGCAGCGCCGAGCCGATCGACAGTGCCGGTGTGCAAGTCCAGCAACAACAGCAAAACGGTATCAATTACCTGTCCGGAGGGATTGGCCTGGACGAGTCACGGGCGATTCAGCAAGCCGCCGGCTACAACCTGCACATGACCTTCTCCGTCGGTGCACAAAACCTGTACACCTCGGACGTCGACCTGGTTGTCCAGAAAGCGACAGGGCAGCCGGTGCTGAACCTGAGCCAGATCGGGCCTTTGGTCTATGCGCAACTGCCGCCAGGCAAATACACCGTGGTTGCCACCCGCAATGGTGAGGTGCGGCGGGACGTTGCCAATGTTGGCATCGGCGGGGCAAGTAACCTGGTGTTTCATTGGGATTGGCATCAATAACGTCGACCAGGACGGGGTTCGGGCTGAATCCCGTCCATTACGTTCACTTGCGTACCTTCAGGTGGATCCGTAACCCGAACAGCGCAACGCTCACCAGCATTAGGGGGACGAGGCTTTGCCACACGACTTCGAACCAGTACCTGCGCGGTTGCAGATCCCGGAGGTAGGTTGTGCGCGGGCCGCGATTGGTTGTGGTGATCGAGCCACTGATCAGGCTGTCGATGATCATGTAAATCGACGCGCCAATGGCGAACGTTATCAACAGCCCGACAAGAAGCGTCAGCCAGAACGAAGTCCGGCTCTGGCGATAGGGTGGTGGATGGGGCAGGGGGATGCGGGTTCTTTTCTGGTTCATCGACTGGATGACCCTCTTCCGTAAGGGTTGGGAAAAGTATCGCGAATTCCGGCCTGCAAGAAGCGCGGGATCCAGTCTCCATCAAATCGCAGGCATAAAAAAACCCTGAATCTTGCGATTCAGGGTTTTCGGTATTTGGTGCCCAGAGACGGAATCGAACCGCCGACACGGGGATTTTCAATCCCCTGCTCTACCGACTGAGCTATCTGGGCAACGGGGCGCATTAAAAGGGTTTTTCGGATTTACGTCAAACACTTTTTTAAAATTTCTTAAATTAATTCCGTCGCTTACGATCCGACCCCCGATTTTCGGGGGTTATTCCGCTGGCGGCACGTAGCCTTCCGCCTGGGCGTATTCCTCGCCGGAGAAGTACTTGTCCATTTCGCCCTGCAGAAATTTGCGATCTTCGGCGTTCATCATGTTCAGGCGTTTTTCGTTGATCAGCAGGGTCTGGTGTTTCTGCCAGTCGGCCCAGGCCTTGGCCGAGACGTGTTCGAAGATGTCCTGGCCCTTGGCGCCCGGGTACGGTGGGCGCTCCAGACCTTCGAGTTGTTCTTTGTACTTGCGGCACATTACGGTGCGGGTCATGTCGACTCTCCTGCATTCAAGACGGCGGCCGCGCGTTCGAGCAAGGTTTTGACCGGGGCGGCGAGGCCCAGGCGCGGCGGGGTGGCGAGGTTATACCAGAGCCAGTCGGCCTCGGCCACGTGACCGCCCGCCTCCTGCACCTGAACCAGCCAGGGTTCGATGGACAGCTGGAAATGGCTGAAGGTGTGGACAAGGCTCGGCAGCGCCTGCTGCTCGCCGAGTTCCAGCGAGTGCTGCGCGGCGAGGTGTTGCAGGTCGTCGAGGTCGTCGAGTTCCGGCAGGCTCCACAAACCGCCCCACAATCCGCTGGAGGGGCGGCGATAAAGCAGAATCGCGCCCTCCTCGTTGGCCAGCAGCGGCATCAGCGTGCGTTTCTGCGGGATGGCTTTACGCGGCTTGGGAATCGGGTAGCGCGTCTCCAGGCCGAGCATATGCGCTTCGCAGCCCTTCTCCAGTGGACACAGCAGGCAGCTCGGTTTGCTGCGGGTGCACAGCGTGGCGCCCAGATCCATCATCGCCTGGGTGTAGGCGTTGACCCGATCCTGCGGCGTGAAGCGTTCTGCGTTGGCCCACAGCTGTTTGGCGACCTTTGGCTCGCCGGGGTAGCCCTCCTGCGCGGTAAAGCGCGCCAGCACCCGTTTGACGTTGCCGTCGAGGATCGGTGCGCGCAGGCCCATGCTGATGCTGGCAATCGCGCCAGCGGTGGACAGGCCGATGCCCGGCAAGTCCGTGAGTTTCTCGACATCGCGGGGAAACTCGCCGCCGTACTGGCTGACGACGATCTTCGCGGTCTTCTGCAAATTGCGCGCGCGGGTGTAGTAACCCAGGCCCGTCCACAGGTGCAGCACTTCGTCCTCCGGCGCTTCGGCCAGGGCTTCGACCGTCGGCAACGCAGCCATAAACCGGTCGAAGTAGTTGAGTACGGTGCTGACCTGGGTTTGCTGCAACATGATCTCGGACACCCACACCCTGTATGGGTTGATGTCCTGTTGCCAAGGCAAATCATGGCGGCCGTGGCGGTCGAACCATTCCAGCACCGCCGTGGAAAACTGCTCCGCTCTCATCGCTTGAACAGCCCCTTCAATGCGTTTTTCAGTTCAGGGCTGACTTTGTCGCCCAGTTTTTCGTCGATTTTTTCGCTGAGCTTGTCGCCGGCCATTTTGGTCGCGACCTGGCCGAGCCGCTCGTTATCCACACGGCAAGCCTTGGCGCCGAGCTCCAGCGGGCCACGGCAGCGCAGCGGCCACTCGATGCCGACGAATTTGTCGCCGACCTGACAGGCCGGGTCCGGCATGGCGCTGGTGTCGCCTTCGACGATGATGCCGACGCGATAGTCCATGCCCAGCACTTTCAGGTCGATGTCGCCGTCACCGTTGACGGTCATGCCCGGGATCCGCACTTTCAGGTCCGGGTTGCTGGCGACGCCGTTGCGGAAGGTCAGGTTGCCCTTGAGCTCCTGAAACGGCGTGTCCTTGCCGCGCGGCTCGCCGCTCAGGGATTTGCGGTTGAGCGTGGCGATGCCTTTGCACAGTTGCTGTTCGAGGTTGGCATTGAGCAACACGCCGTTGTTGATCACGAAACTGGCGTTGCCGTTGAGGGTGTCGATCAGCGCCTGTTGGCTGTTGCCGCTACCGGTGACAGTGCTGGTGAGGTTCACCAGGCCTTTGACCGGTGGATTCTTGCCCTGGCTTTCGAGGATTTTTTCCACTGGCACGCGGTTGATCCGGGTTTGCAGATTCAGCACTGGCGCGGTCTGGCGCACATCCAGCGTGCCCTTGGCTTCGAAGTCGCCGTTGTACAGCTCGCCGCGCAGGTTCTCCAGGGTCAACAGGCCGCCCTGGCCGGTGGCTTTCAGTGCAGCGTTCTGGATCGGCAGCTTGTCGAGGGTCAACTGGCCGAAGGTCAGGTCGGCGTTCACGTCCAGTTTGCTCAGGCGCTCCACCGGGAACAGTCGCTCGGTGCTCCAGGCACTTTTGCTCGGTTTGTCCGGCAGCGGGGTGCTGCCGGCGCCGGCCATGGCATCGGCTTCGGTGCTGGCGACTTCGGTCTGACGTGCCTGGGTGGCGCTGGTGGCTTTTTCCGATTTTGGCGGCAGGTAGCGGTCGACGTTGAAAGTGTCGGCCTTGAGGATCGCCCGCAGCGATTGCTTGGCGAAATCTTCGACGGCGATGCGGCCGCTGAAGCTGCTGTCGTCGAGTTTCAGGTTGATGTTGTCCAGCGCCACGCTGGTGGGCGTGGCAGACACGCGACTGACCAGCTCGACCTTGCTCAGGCTGCCTTCGGCCATGGCCGGCAGGGTCTGGCCGATGCTGTCGACGAATTTCGCCAGATCGAACTGGGCGATGGAAATCCCGCCGGTGATCTGCGGGGTCTTGTCGAGATCGTTGGCCTTCAGCTCACCCAAGGCGCGCAACTGGTTGGCGGAGATCTTGATCCCGGTCCATTCGGCGACGTTCGCAGCCTTGTCCAGCAGCATCTGCCCCTGGGCGGAGAACGTCATGGCCTTGCCTTGCAGTGGATCGCCGGTCAGTTCGCCGGACAGCTTCAAGTCTTCGAACTTGTAGCGTTGCAGGGCGCGCTCGATGCGCAACTCGCCATTGAGCTCGGTGCGTACTCGCAACACGGGCTGATTGGTGCTGAGGAACGCCGTGGCTTTCAGCGGAATGTTGGTTGAATCGTGTACCGCGCCGGTGCTCAGCTGGATGCTTTCGGCACTGAACTGCTTGCCGGTCTGCTCGTCGTTGTATTCAACGCGGGCGTTGTTGACGGTCAGGCTGTCGATGTCGAGGCGGATCGGCTGCGGCGGTTTCTCCGGCTGGGCAGGCGTTTCGGCAACCGGCTCGCCAGCGGCAACCGGCGGGGTGCTGCCCGGCGTAGGCGCTGCGGCAGGCAGCTTGCCGATGTCTTCCCAGTTGCCGTGACCGTTCTTGTCACGGTTCAGGCGCAGGTTCAGGCCTTCGACACGCACATCGCTCATCTGCACTTCGCGGCGCAACAGCGGCAGCACGCGCACGGACAGACCGAGCATCTGCAGATCGGCAAACGGTTCGGCAGGCTTGATCAGGGTGGCGACGCTGGCCTCGTGCAATTCCAGGCCGAGCCACGGGAACAGGCTCCAGCCGATATCGCCATTGAGCGTCAGCTCGATGTGGGCCTTGTCGCGGGCTATCTGGCGGATCTCGTCTTTGTAGTCGTTGGGATCGAAGAGGTGGGTCAGGGCGAAGCCCGCCGCCACAATGATCAGCAACAGCCCGAGAAGTACCAGACCCAGGATTTTGCCGAACGCTTTCATGGGCGAGTCCTTGTAGTTAGTCGAATTCGTAATTTAGCCGGGGAGTATAGCGCTGCATAACCCCGCGCTGGTGCGGCGTCCTGAGGAACCTGTTGATCCGCGACGTGCAGCGCTTCGACAACGGTCGGCAGGAGGGTTCCCCGGTCACAGGAGATCAGATGACTCAAAAAAGGTGATATCAGTTTGGTTTTTCTGTCACGTGCAGATGGTAACCTTCGCCCGTTCGTCCGCCCTTCTGCGACTTTTGGTCGCGCCTCAAGGAGCTTCACCCACCAACACGGTCATGCCTGCGTGCATAAAGGCCGGGGGTGAGCAGTGGCTGGCGAACCATACTAATAATTGGGGGATACACAATGAGCACGAGCATTACGGCGGACGGCCTCAGCGCCGCCCAGCCTGCGTTCCTGTCCAAGGAACGCATCATCGCCAAGCCCGGTTTCAACCGCTGGCTGGTACCACCGGCCGCTCTGGCCATTCACCTGTGCATCGGCATGGCCTACGGTTTTTCCGTGTTCTGGCTGCCGTTGTCCAAGGCGCTGGGCATCACCGCTCCGGTGGCTTGCGCGCCGGACATGAGCTTCATCGCACAAGTCTTCTCGTCGCAATGCGACTGGCCGATCTCCATGCTCGGCTGGATCTACACCCTGTTCTTCATCTTCCTCGGCTGCTCGGCAGCGATCTGGGGTGGCTGGCTCGAACACGCCGGCCCGCGCAAGGCCGGTGTCGTCTCGGCACTGTGCTGGTGCGGCGGTCTGTTGATTTCTGCGTTGGGGATCTATACCCACCAGATCTGGCTGATGTGGATCGGCTCCGGCGTGATCGGCGGTATCGGTCTGGGCCTGGGCTACATCTCGCCGGTGTCGACCCTGATCAAATGGTTCCCGGACAAGCGCGGCATGGCCACCGGCATGGCGATCATGGGCTTCGGTGGTGGCGCGATGGTCGGTGCGCCACTGGCGACCGCTCTGATGAGCCATTTCGCTTCGCCGGCTGGCGTGGGCGTGTGGCAGAGCTTTGTGGCCATGGCCGCGATCTACTTCGTGTTCATGATCGGTGGTGCGTTGTCGTACCGCGTCCCGCCGACCGGCTGGAAGCCTGAAGGCTGGACCGCGCCAGCGAAGAAAGCGTCGAATGCGATGATCACCCACCGTCACGTACACGTGAATGTGGCGTGGAAAACCCCGCAATTCCGTCTGGTGTGGCTGGTGCTGTGCCTGAACGTGTCCGCCGGTATCGGCATCCTCGGCATGGCTTCGCCACTGTTGCAGGAAGTGTTCGGCGGCAAGCTGCTGGGCAATGATCTGCCGTTCGGTCAGCTGGATGCCGGGCAACTGGCGTCGATCGCAGCGATTGCGGCCGGTTTCACTGGTCTGCTGAGCCTGTTCAACATCGGCGGCCGGTTCTTCTGGGCGTCGTTCTCGGACTACCTGGGTCGCAAGAACACCTACTTCGTGTTCTTCGCGCTGGGCTTTGCGCTGTACGCGCTGATTCCGAACCTCGGCCATCTGGGCAACGTTGCGCTGTTCGTGGCGGCGTTCTGCATCATCCTGTCGATGTATGGCGGTGGCTTCGCAACCGTTCCGGCATATCTGGCCGACCTGTTCGGCACGCAGATGGTCGGCGCGATCCACGGTCGTCTGCTGACGGCATGGGCTGCTGCTGGCGTGCTGGGTCCGGTGCTAGTGAACTACCTGCGTGAGTATCAACTGAGCATCGGCGTTGAACGCGCGGCGGCTTACGACATCACTCTGTACATCCTCGCCGGCCTGCTGGTGCTGGGTTTTCTGTGCAACCTGCTGGTGCGTCCGGTGGCAGACAAGTACTTCATGACCGACGCCGAACTGGCTGCCGAGCAGGCGCTGGGCCACGACAAGGGTGCTGACAGCAGCACCGTGCTTGAGTGGAAAGCCGCGCCGGGCAGCAAGCCGTTGGCGGTTGCTGCGTGGCTGGCGGTCGGGATTCCGTTGGCGTGGGGTGTGTGGGTGACCCTGCAGAAGACGGCGGTGCTGTTCCACTAAGTAAAACGTCGTAACCCTGTGGGAGCGAGCCTGCTCGCGATAGCGGTCTGACAGTCGACAGTGATGTTGAATGTGTGGCCCTCATCGCGAGCAAGCACGCTCCCACAGTTGTTTTGGGCTGTCCGAAATGGCTTGTATGGACATGTCTATCCCCGACAGTACGGGCTTCTATCCGTCTGCCATATCACGTCTCGTGTTTCTGTTTCGGCCCCGCGCCCCTATAATGGCTGCCTTTTTCGCCCAATGATTTTGCGGAGCTGGTGATGGCCGAACGTAAGGCGTCTGTCGAGCGCGACACTCTGGAAACCCAGATCAAAGCCTCGATCAACCTTGATGGCACCGGAAAGGCCCGATTCGATATCGGTGTTCCTTTTCTTGAGCACATGCTGGATCAGATCGCCCGTCACGGGTTGATCGACCTGGATATCCAATGCAAGGGCGATCTGCATATCGACGACCACCATACCGTGGAAGACGTCGGTATCACTCTCGGCCAGGCCTTCGCGCAAGCCATCGGCGACAAGAAAGGCATCCGTCGCTACGGCCATGCCTACGTGCCGCTCGATGAAGCGCTGTCGCGCGTAGTGATCGACTTCTCCGGCCGTCCGGGCCTGCAGATGCACGTGCCGTACACCCGCGCCACCGTCGGCGGCTTCGACGTCGACCTGTTCCAGGAATTCTTCCAGGGCTTCGTCAACCACGCGCTGGTCAGCCTGCACATCGACAACCTGCGTGGCACCAACACTCACCACCAGATCGAAACCGTGTTCAAGGCTTTCGGCCGCGCGCTGCGCATGGCCGTCGAGCTGGACGACCGCATGGCCGGCCAGATGCCTTCGACCAAGGGCGTGCTGTAATGCAGACGGTTGCGGTAATCGACTACGGCATGGGCAACCTGCACTCGGTGGCCAAGGCCCTCGAGCACGTTGGCGCCGGCAAAGTGCTGATCACCAGCGATGCGGACGTGATCCGCGAAGCCGACCGCGTGGTTTTTCCCGGTGTCGGCGCGATTCGCGATTGCATGGCGGAGATCCGTCGCCTCGGTTTCGACTCGCTGGTACGTGAAGTCAGCCAGGATCGCCCGTTCCTCGGCATCTGCGTCGGCATGCAAGCCTTGCTCGACACCAGCGAAGAGAACGACGGTGTCGACTGCATCGGTCTGTTCCCGGGCGCGGTGAAGTTCTTCGGCAAAGACCTGCATGAAGACGGCGAGCACCTGAAAGTCCCGCACATGGGCTGGAACGAAGTGAAACAGTCGGTGGATCACCCGCTGTGGCACAACATTCCGGACCTGGCGCGTTTCTACTTCGTGCACAGCTACTACATCGCCGCCGGTAACCCGCGGCAGGTGGTCGGCAGCGGTCATTACGGTGTCGATTTCGCCGCGGCGCTGGCCGAGGGTTCGCGTTTCGCCGTGCAGTTCCACCCGGAGAAGAGCCATACCCATGGCCTGCAATTGCTGCAGAACTTCGCTGCGTGGGATGGTCGCTGGTAAATGGCCGTCAAGAAATCCAAGCCGCCGATCCTGACCCTCACGCCCGAGCAGGAAAGCGACGCCAATCGCAAGATCCAGCGGTTCATGGAGGATCGTTTCGAACTGGACCTGGGTTCGTTCGAGGCGGCGGAAATTCTTGAGCTGTTTACCCGCGAAATTGCTCCGCACTATTACAACAGGGCGATTTTCGATGTGCAGACCCACCTCAAGGAGCGGTTTGAAAGCATCGAAAGCGACCTGTGGGCGCTCGAGAAAAACTGATTTCCGAGCCAAGCTGAACATTCAAATTTGAAGGTTTGCCAGATGCTGATTATTCCCGCTATCGATCTCAAAGACGGTGCCTGCGTACGTCTGCGCCAGGGCCGCATGGAAGATTCCACAGTGTTCTCCGATGACCCGGTGAGCATGGCTGCCAAGTGGGTGGAGGGCGGTTGCCGTCGTCTGCATCTGGTCGACCTGAACGGCGCTTTCGAAGGCCAACCGGTCAACGGCGAAGTGGTGACCGCCATCGCCAAGCGCTACCCGACTTTGCCGATCCAGATCGGCGGCGGCATCCGTTCGCTGGAAACCATCGAGCACTACGTCAAGGCCGGCGTGAGCTACGTGATCATCGGCACCAAAGCGGTGAAGGATCCGGCGTTCGTCGCGGAAGCCTGCCGTGCGTTCCCGGGCAAGATCATCGTCGGTCTGGATGCCAAAGACGGTTTTGTCGCCACCGATGGCTGGGCTGAAATCAGCACCGTGCAGGTCATCGACCTGGCCAAACAGTTTGAAGCCGACGGCGTGTCCTCGATCGTTTATACCGACATCGCCAAAGACGGCATGATGCAGGGCTGCAACGTACCGTTCACCGCTGCGCTGGCTGCTGCCACCAAGATCCCGGTGATCGCGTCCGGCGGCATTCACAACCTGGGTGACATCAAGTCGCTGCTCGACGCCAAGGCGCCAGGCATCATCGGCGCCATCACTGGCCGGGCGATCTACGAAGGCACTCTCGACGTCGCCGAAGCGCAAGCTTTCTGCGACTCGTACCAAGGCTGAGGACTGACCATGGCGCTGGCCAGACGCATCATCCCTTGCCTGGACGTGGACAACGGCCGGGTCGTCAAAGGTGTGAAGTTCGAGAACATCCGTGACGCCGGCGATCCGGTGGAAATCGCCCGTCGCTACGACGAGCAGGGTGCCGACGAGATTACCTTTCTCGACATCACCGCCAGTGTCGATGGTCGCGACACCACGCTGCATACCGTCGAGCGCATGGCCAGCCAGGTGTTCATTCCGCTGACCGTCGGCGGCGGCGTGCGGACCGTGCAGGACATTCGCAATCTGCTCAATGCGGGTGCGGACAAGGTGTCGATCAACACCGCTGCCGTGTTCAACCCGGAATTCGTCGGCGAAGCGGCGCAGCATTTCGGCTCGCAATGCATCGTCGTCGCCATCGACGCGAAGAAGGTTTCGGGCCCGGGCGAAACCCCGCGCTGGGAAATCTTCACCCACGGCGGTCGCAAGCCGACCGGCCTCGACGCGGTCGAGTGGGCGAAGAAAATGGAAGGCCTGGGTGCCGGTGAAATCCTCCTGACCAGCATGGATCAGGACGGCATGAAAAACGGTTTCGACCTGGGTGTGACCCGCGCCATCAGCGATGCGCTGGGGATCCCGGTGATCGCTTCCGGTGGCGTCGGCAACCTGCAGCATCTGGCCGATGGCATCCTCGAAGGCCACGCCAGTGCCGTACTGGCGGCGAGTATTTTCCACTTCGGCGAATACACGGTTCAGGAAGCCAAGGCTTACATGGCTCACCGCGGCATCGTAATGCGTTAAACATCCATACAGGCCAGTGGACAGCATGGCGTACCCAAGGCACTCTTGGGCACGCCATGGATTTCGGTAGCCCGACATGATCAAACGCCTGCTTCTCGCCCTCGCCAGTGCCTCCGTGTTGTTGATCAACACTGGCCACGCCGAAGAAAGCCCCGACACCGATCTGGTGCTCCTCACCGAAAACTTCCCGCCGTACAACATGGCGAAGAACGGCAAGAATTTCGCTCAAGACGAAAACATCAACGGCATCGCCACAGACATTGTGCGCGAGATGTTCAAGCGTGCCGGCATCACTTACAGTCTGACCCTGCGCTTCCCCTGGGAACGGGTCTACAAGCTCGCGCTGGAGAACCCCGGTTACGGTGCTTTCGTCATGGCACGCCTGCCGGATCGCGAAACGCTGTTCAAGTGGGTCGGCCCCATCGGCCCGGATGACTGGGTCATGCTGGCCAAAGCCGACAGCAAGATCACCCTCGAAACCCTGAACGATGCGCGCAAGTACAAGATCGGCGCTTACAAAGGCGATGCGATTGCCGAGACCCTGGCCAAGCAGGGCCTGAAACCGGTGGTGGTGTTGCGCGATCAGGACAACGCCAAAAAGCTCGTCAGCGGGCAGATCGACCTGTGGGCTACCGGCGATCCCGCCGGCCGTTATCTGGCGCGGCAGGATGGCGTGACCGGGCTGAAAACCGTGCTTCGCTTCAACAGCGCCGAACTGTATCTGGCGTTGAACAAGGACGTGCCGGACGAAGCCGTCGCCAAACTTCAGGCAGCGCTTGATCAGATGCGCAAGGACGGCGTGGTCGACGAGATCATGGGGCGGTATCTGTAACTGTCGCTGATTCTTTCGTTGATTGCGGACCTGCCACGGGCTCCGCAGCCGGCAGCTTTTCAGGTTCCTTCTCTGGCTCGATGGCAGTCGGTTTCTCAAGTTCTTTCTTCGTATCCTTTGACGGTTCCGGCTCGGCCGGGTAGTCAGTCAGATGCAGGCTATTCATATCGGTATAGCTGAGATGGCCTTCCACTTGTGAACCGTCTTCGCGCAGCAATCGGTAGTCGCTCTGCATAAGATAAATCGCTGCGAACCGGTTTTTCGCAACCAGCGCAATAACTTCTGCCTGTTCGGAGTTCACCCATTCATAGGGTGCCGATTCGGTGTTGCAGAAACTGTCGCCCAACCTGGCTGAGCAGGTGATGGCCGACTCAGGCGCAGACAATGCCGACGGCCATTGGCTGCCGATGTCGATTCCGGTTTTGCGCGTGAACGTGCGCACCATTTCGAAGGATTGGGCTCGGCCGGCTCTCCACCTGAAAGGGCGATGCATGTCTGTGCTGTTCTGGTCTTGGCCGACGAGCAAGTAGCGATCAGTTCTTTCCATACGATAAAACGGTGAAGTGCGTAGCTGTACAAGGCTTGTCATCGCCGGGTCGCTGACCGTGAACCACGGCAATCGGACGACCTGTGTAATCTTGGGTTGCGTCAGGATGGCGGAGGCATCATGCCCGGTCAGTACAGGGGCCGCCGGAGGCGTATCGACCTGAAGCGCAATAGGCATCCGTAAGGCATAGGCCGTGATGGATGCAGCAGGTTTGCTGTAGCCGTTGGCACCGATAAACGTGCCGGGTGCAAAGAATATCTCCCCGGCAGGTGCGGTCGGAGGCTTGACGCTCCAGGTGCTGAAATCGCGGTCGGCTCCGCTACCCTTGTCGCTCCAGATCAGTGCGTTGGCGCTTGCGGCGACCACCAGATCTGCACGTACACAACGAACGGCGTTGAAGGACGGCTTGTTGCGGTCGTTGGAACATACCATTCCGACTGCCACATAGCCTTCGGGAGGAATCGGCCGCCATACGGAGCAGTCACCGTTGGCGCGCGAACCTGAATCGCTCCATACCCGTTGGTAATCATCAGGCCTGCTCAGTGCCGGCCCCTTGCCGGCTTCGGCATTCTGCGGATCGCCCTCGCGGACAACCGCCATCACCTGCCTGTCGTTGATATTGTCCCGTCCGGAGACAACGAGATCGCCCAAGGAAAAATAGCCGGGCAGCAGGTCGGGAGCCGGTGTCGGGCGCCAGAAGCTGCCGGGTTTTGAATTCGAGCCTGTGTTGTCCCAGATCCGGTGAAACTCGGTGGTGAAATTGATCAGCAGGTTTTCAACTGCAATGGGCTCCATCTGCCGAACAGATGAGTTGAGAGAAGTTTGGGTGTTCATGATTGATCCCGAATAAAGAAAGCGGCTTGGTGTCGCCGCGACGGGTCTCAATATCCGGGTATGGAGGGGGCTGGCTGCGGTATCTATCTATTGCTTCGTGACAGCTTGTTACCGGTAGACGCCGTCTTTGCCATGAGCGGCCGTGGCGCGATTGCTGCGCACGCTGATCATCTGCTTGATGTCGATCCAGTCGATGCCTTGGGCTTTCAGCTTCGGCAGTTCCCGTTCCAGCACAGCCAGAGTCTGTGGATAAGGATGGCCGATCATCACCGCCGAACCCTGCTTGTGAGCCAGGCTGATCGCCGTCTGCAACTGGGTGAAAATCGCTGCTTCAGTGCGCTCGTCATCGAGAAACACATCCCGCGAGACGCTCGCCAGATCGATCTTCTGTGCCTGTTGAGCAGCGACCGTTTGCGCGCTGGTGCGGCTGTCGACGAAGAACTTGTGACGGCGCTGCAACTCACCCATCAACCAGGCCATCGCCACTGGTTGTGCGGTCATGCGACTGCCCATGTGGTTGTTGATGCCGGCGGTGTAGGGGACCCTCTTGAATGCGGCGTCGAGGCGTTTCTCAAGTTCTTCGATGGGCAGTTCAGGATGCCAGGCAAACGGGCCGGTGGCCGGGTCCATCGGCATGTGCAGGATCACGATCTTGCCGGCGCGATGGGCTTCGCGGGCAAATTCGGTGGCGTGCGGGGTGTCGGGCATGATTGCCGTGGTGACGGGCCCGGGGAGGGCCAGCACGCGGCGATCCCGGGGCAGGTTCTGCCCCAGGTCGTCGATGATCAGTGTCAGGTAGGCTTTTTGTGGTGTCGGTCTGGCAGGCTCTGCGTGAGCAGCACCCGCCAGACAGCACAGCAGGACAAAGACAAGACGCAAAGACATCCTCAACGGCCGGACGTGATGCTCAGGCCTTTGAGCAGGCTCAGGGCCTGGGCCAACTGGTAATCGTCATCCTGCGGCATGGCTTTCGGTTTCGCGCCGGAGCCGGTCGGTTTGTCTGCGCCGCCGTTGCCGTTGCCCAGGTGACCCTGCAGGTCGGCTTCCTTGAAGTATTCGCCGTCCGCTTCGTTGGTGATCTTGGCCTTGCGTACTTCGATGTCCGGGACGATGCCCTGGGCCTGGATCGAGCGGCCGTTCGGCGTGAAGTACAACGCGGTGGTGATCTTCAGCGCGCGGTCGTTGTTCAGCGGCAGCACGGTCTGCACCGAGCCCTTGCCGAAACTGGTGGTGCCCATGACCACGGCGCGTTTCTGGTCTTGCAGGGCGCCGGCGACGATTTCCGAGGCCGAGGCACTGCCACCGTTGATCAGCACAACCATTGGCACGGCTTCGCTTTCGTCTTTGCCGGTGGCGGAGAAGCGCAGTTCGGAGTTGGCGATCCGGCCCTTGGTGTAGACGATCAGGCCTTTGGTGATGAAGTGGTCGACCACTTCCACCGCTGCCTGCAGCACGCCGCCCGGGTTGTTGCGCAGGTCAAGGATGATGCCGTTGAGCTTCTTGCCGTTGTCCTTGCGCAGCTTGGCCAGGGCCTTGGAGACTTCCTCGCCGGTCTTGACCTGGAACTGGGTGATGCGGATCAGGCCGTAACCCGATTCCAGCAGTTGCGCCTTGACGCTCTTCACCTGGATCACCGCACGGGCCAGGGTCACGTCGAACGGCGTACCGCCGTCGCGGACCAGGGTCAGGGTGATTTTCTGGCCGATCTTGCCGCGCATCTTGTCCACGGCTTCGGTCATGGTCTGGCCACGGGTCGGCGCGCCGTTGATCTTGACGATGAAGTCACCGGCCTGAATGCCGGCCTTCGACGCTGGCGTATCGTCGATTGGCGACACAACCTTGATGAAACCGTCTTCCGAGCCGACTTCGATGCCCAAGCCGCCGAACTCACCGCTGGTGCTTTCCTGCAGCTCGGTGAAATCTTCCGGGCCGAGGTAGGCCGAGTGCGGGTCGAGGTTGCTAAGCATGCCCTTGATGGCGTTTTCCAGCAGGGTCTTGTCGTCCACCGGTTCGACATAAGCGGCCTTGATCCGGTCCATGACCTCGGCAAAGGTGCGCAACTCTTCCAGCGGCAGCGGGGCCTTGGAAGTCGCGGCAGTGCCTGCCGGAGCGACAGCCGGAGCCGGTTGAGCGGCGAACGCCAGAGGCGCGCCGATCACCAGGGCGATCGTCAGGGCCAGCGAGGTAAGACGGGACAAATGCAGCATGTCGAACGAACTCCTAAAGTTGGTGACTCAACGCCTATCCTTGCGCGCGGCACCATTGCGCCGGATCACTCGGGTGACCCTGCTGACGAATTGCGAAATACAGCGCTGGTGTGTCCTGCCCGCCACTGCTACCGACAGTGGAGATGGACTCACCGGCTTTTACCACGTCACCAGCCGACTTCAGCAGCGTCTGGTTATGACCGTAAAGGCTCAGAAAACCGTTGCCGTGATCAAGGATCACCAGCAGCCCGGCACCGCGCAACCAGTCGGCAAACACCACGCGCCCGCCGTGTACGGCGTGCACCTGGCTGCCGGCGGAGGCGCTGATCATCACGCCATCCCACTTGGTGCGGGCATCGTCGCCACGGGTTTCACCGAAGCGTGCCAGCAGTCGACCATCAACCGGCCATGGAAGTTTTCCCCGGGTGGCGGCAAAAGGGCCGCCGAATGTCTCGCCGCTGCTGGAAACCAGCGCGCCAGGTGTGGGTCTGGCTTGTTTTCGCGGGGCGTCGCTGGTGTCCGAGTCCGCATCGGCGCGGGCCTGGGCCTCACGCAAACGCTTTTTTTCGGCTTCCTGCTGGGCGATGAGCGCTTTCTGTCGCGCTTCTTCTGCCTCACGGGCCTGGCGGGCCAGGGTTTCTTCAATGGTTTTAAGGACTTTAGACAGGTCTGCCTGATCCTGCTCGCGGGAGGCCAGTTTCTGATCGCGCGCCTTCACGTCGTCGTTGAGCTTGGCCAGCACCTGCTGGCGCTCCTTGCGAACCTTGTCGAGTGCGTCGCGCTGGGTATCCAGGTCGCTTTTCTGCACCAGCAACTGGGCTTGCTGCGTGGAAATGTCTTTTTCGACATTGTCCAGCTGGCGCAGGGTTTCGTTGAAATTCTTCAGCTGCTCCAGGCGGGCCTGGCTCAGGTAGTCGTAATAGGTGAGGGTGCGGGCGAATTTCTCGGGGTTCTGCTGGTTGAGCAGCAGCTTGAGGTATTCCTGCCGGCCGTTCTGATAGGCCGCGCGGGCCTGGATGGCGATCAGTCGTTGCTGTTCAGTGCGCGCGCTCTGGAGTTTTTTTTTCTCCGCATCGAGCCGCTGCAGCTCGGATTCGCTCTTTTTCAGCTCCTTTTGCAGGGCGTCCACCTGTTTTTCGAGATTGCCCATCTCGGTTTCAGTGCCCTTGAGCTCTTTCTGTACGCCGGATTTTTCTTCCTGGAGCTTGCCCAGCAGCTTTTTCAGCTCGGCGATATCCTGACGCGTGGCGTCCAACTGTTGTTGGGTTTGCGCGCGCTCGTCAGCGAAGGCCGGTTGGAGCAGGCATGTCAGAGCGAGGGCGATCAGGACGCGAAGCATAGAGGCGGGCGGCACCAGGGTAAGGGACGGCCTAGTATGCCCGCCCCACGCGGCAAAAAAAACGCCTCAAAGCCAACTGCTTTGAGGCGTTCGTCATAAAAAGCCGTTTCAGGCTGATTACAGGGCGTTTTTGATATCAGACCAGAATCGAAGTGCCAGTCATTTCCGCTGGTTTTTCCAGGCCCAGCAGTTTGAGCATGGTCGGCGCCACGTCCGCCAGCACGCCGCCTTCACGGACCTTGAGGTCGCGTTTGCCGACATAGATGAACGGCACCGGTTCGGTGGTGTGAGCGGTGTGCGCCTGGCCGGTGGCTTCGTCGGCCATTTGTTCGACGTTACCGTGGTCGGCGGTGATCAGCGCTTCGCCGCCGACCTTTTCCAGCGCCTCGACGATGCGGCCGACGCAGGTGTCCAGGCATTCCACGGCTTTTACCGCCGCCTCGAACACACCGCTGTGGCCGACCATGTCGCCGTTGGCGTAGTTGACCACGATCACGTCGTAGCGCTGATTCTCGATGGCATCGACGATGCGGTCGGTGACTTCCGGTGCGCTCATTTCCGGCTGAAGGTCATAAGTGGCGACTTTCGGCGACGGGATCAGGATGCGCTCTTCGCCCGGGAACGGTTCTTCGCGACCGCCGGAGAAGAAGAAGGTCACGTGGGCGTACTTTTCGGTTTCGGCGATGCGCAGTTGGGTCTTGCCGTTTTTCGCCAGATAGTCGCCGAGAACATTTTCCAGGCTGCCCGGCGCAAAGGCTGCGGGGGCCGGGATGCTGGCGGCGTACTGGGTCAGGCCCACGTACTGCACTTTTGGCTGGCGGGCGCGTTCGAATTCCTTGAAACCGTCTTCGACAAACACGCGGCTCAGCTCGCGAGCACGGTCGGCGCGGAAGTTCATGAACACCACGGCGTCGCCGTCTTCGACTTGCACGGGCTCACCGATGCTGGTGGCTTTGACGAATTCGTCGCTCTCGCCACGGGCGTAGGCGGCTTCCAGGCCTTCCTGGGCGGTGGCGGCGTTGAATTCACCCTTGCCGTCGACGATCAGGTTGTAGGCCTGGGAAACGCGGTCCCAGCGGTTGTCGCGATCCATGGCGAAGTAGCGGCCGATGATGCTGGCGATGCGGCCCTTGCCGAGCGCCTGGAAGGTCGCGTCGAGCAGTTCGATCGACGACGCGGCGCTTTTCGGCGGCGTGTCACGGCCATCGAGGAAGGCGTGCAGGTAGATTTTTTCGGCGCCACGCTTGAAGGCCAGTTCGGCCATGGCGATCAGATGATCCTGGTGGCTGTGAACGCCGCCGTCCGACAGCAGCCCCATGAAATGCACGGCCTTGCCGGCGGCCACGGCTTTGTCCACGGCGGCGCAGATGGTCGGGTTCTCGAAGAACTCGCCGTCGCGGATCGCTTTGGTCACGCGCGTGAAGTCCTGATACACCACGCGGCCGGCGCCGAGGTTCATGTGGCCGACTTCGGAGTTGCCCATTTGGCCGTCCGGCAGGCCGACGTCCATGCCGCTGCCCGAGATCAGGCCGTTCGGCACGGTGGCCCACAGGCGATCCAGCACAGGCTTTTTGGCCGCGAAGACGGCGTTGGATTCGGGGCTGTCGCTGTGACCGAAGCCGTCGAGAATCATCAGGACCAAAGGTTTAGGCGTGGTAGTCATGGAATCCACTCGTGGCTAATAAAGAAGAGGGCGATGGAAAAGGGAGTTGGAGTTTAAAGCGAAGTTCCGACCGCGTCACCGCCGGACGGGGTTTGGCCCACCATAGTGGCTGTGTATACTGGCCGACATTTTAACGCCCTGGAACCTCCTTCGATGGTTGCTCACCTGATTGAATTTGCCACTAACCACTACATTCTTGTCGGTATCTTCGTCGTACTGCTGGCATTGCTGCTGGCGCACACAGTGCAGGGCGGCGGTAAAAGCCTGAGCACGGGCGAGCTGACCGCACTGGTCAACAAGGAAGCCGGCGTGGTGGTGGACATCCGTCCGAGCAAGGATTACGCCGCCGGTCACATCGTTGGCGCGGTGAACATTCCCCAGGACAAACTGGCCGCCCGTATCGGCGAGCTGGAAAAACACAAGGCCAAGACCATCATTCTGGTCGACGCCCTGGGCCAGACGGCCGGCACCCACGCCCGCGAGCTGATGAAATCCGGCTTCACCGCTGCCAAGCTGTCCGGCGGGATTTCCAGCTGGAAAGGCGACAACCTGCCGCTGGTGAAGTGACATGAGCGAAGTCATCGTCTACTCCAGCGATTACTGCCCTTACTGCTCGCGCGCCAAGTACCTGCTCGCGAACAAAGGCGTGGCCTTCGAAGAGATCAAGGTCGATGGCAAGCCGCAAGTGCGCGCCGCCATGGCCCAGAAGGCCGGACGCACGTCCGTGCCGCAGATCTGGATCGGCGACACCCACGTCGGCGGATGTGACGATTTGTTTGCCCTGGAGCGCGCCGGCAAGCTCGACGCGCTGCTCAAGGCCTGAACTGCTGCACCTGCAAACCAAGAACCCTAAAAGACCCAAGATCAGAAAGGATCTGAGATGACTGACCAACAGAACACTGCAGCCAGCGAAGAAGAAACCGCACCGCAATTCTCCTTGCAGCGCATCTACGTACGCGACCTGTCCTTCGAAGCCCCGAAAAGCCCGGCGATCTTCCGCCAGCAGTGGGACCCGGCGGTCGGTCTGGATCTGAACACCCGTCAGAAGGCGCTGGAAGGCGATTTCTACGAAGTCGTACTGACCCTGTCCGTCACCGTGAAAAACGGTGAAGAAGTCGCCTTCATCGCTGAAGTGCAACAGGCCGGTATCTTCCTGATCAAGAACCTGGACGCGGCTTCGATGAGCCACACCCTGGGTGCGTTCTGCCCGAACATTCTGTTCCCGTACGCTCGCGAAACCCTGGACAGCCTGGTGACCCGCGGTTCGTTCCCGGCCCTGATGCTGGCCCCGGTGAACTTCGACGCCTTGTACGCGCAAGAGCTGCAGCGCATGCAGGAAGCCGGCGAGACCCCGACCGTTCAGTAAGCGGTCGATGCAACAACGAAAAAAGCGCCGTTACAGGCGCTTTTTTCTTGGGCGATCGAATGGCGTTACTTGAAGTCGTTCTGCCGCCACGCTTCGTACACGGCCACTGCCACGGTGTTCGACAGGTTCAGGCTGCGGCAACCTTCACGCATTGGCAGGCGCAGGCGCTGTTCGGCGGGCAGGGCATCCAACACTTCCGGCGGCAGGCCACGGCTTTCCGGGCCGAAGATGAAGGCATCGCCGGGGACGAACGCCGCATCGTGAAACGGTCGCGAACCCTTGGTGGTGAAGGCGAACAACCGAGGGTTATCGAGGCTTTCCAGGCAACTGGCCAGGTCGGCGTGGCGTTGCAGAGTGGCATACTCGTGATAGTCGAGACCGGCGCGACGCAGGCGCTTGTCGTCCATCTCGAAGCCCAGCGGTTCGATCAAATGCAGGTGGCAGCCGCTGTTGGCGCACAGCCTGATAACGTTACCGGTGTTCGGTGGAATTTCCGGTTGAAAAAGGATGACGTGAAACATGCACGGCTCCGAAGGTAAAGATGACGCGCATTCTACGCCGCAAGCCGACCCGCGTTCGAAACTATTCCCGCGGGTGATGGCGTCGCTGGCGATCGTCGGTGTGATGGTCGGGATGATGATCGGCCGTTTGACCACGCCTGACCCGAGCGTCTTGCAACAGGTCGAGGTGGCTGATGGCGGTCTGACGGTCTGGTTCAACAACGAGCCGAAGCTGCACGGCGAGATCGTCGATGGCAGCGTTGCGCTGTTGTTCGAGGCCGAAGGCAAGGCGCAGAAGGGCCAGCTCAAGCTCAACGGCAAGGACGTGAACTGGCGGACGCGATTGAGTGATGGGGGCCTGTTGCTGACGTTGGTAGCAGCGCGACCGCTGCAAGGGGAGTGGGCCGGCAGCAAGGTCGATGACCGCTGGCGGCTGGAGATCCATCTCCGGGAGCAATAAAAGAGGGAATCCCCGGCCTGCCTGTACCAAGGTTCCCGAAACGGGCGGGCTCATCGCATCGCGTACTGAGCCGGTGTAAAGAAGGAACCCCTGACCTGCCTGTATCAAGGGCCCCAAAAGGGTGGACTCGATGAGTCCGGTGTAAAGAGGGGAATCCCCGGCCTGCCTGTACCAAGGCCCCCGAAAGGGTTGGTGAAACGAATCACCTGATTGGGTTATTGCAGGGGGCGTGCCAGTTTTTATCGTTTTGAAACAAAAAAGCCCGATACAACGACGAAGGCCCCGTAATACGGGGCCTTCGTCTTTTCACCGGATGGTTTTTTCAGCGGGTTGCGGTGCAGGAATGAGCCAGCGACCGTGCCCGATTACGGGTCACGGTGCCTTGCGGCGGTGCAGGCGGGCGCTGAGGGTCAGCCTTCTTCGCCTTCGTCGTCATCCCCGCCATCGACCTTCATTCCCAGTTCCTTGATCTTGCGGGTCAAGGTGTTCCGGCCCCAGCCCAGCAACACGGCAGCGTCACGACGACGCCCGGCGGTGTGCTTCAGCGCCGTCTCGATCATGATCCGCTCGAACGCCGGTACCGCGCTGTCGAGCAGGCTCGACTGGCCACGCGCCAACGCCTGATCGGCCCACTGACGCAGCGCCTGTTCCCAATTGGTCACCGGTGCCGAGTCTTGCGGCAGGCTCAGCAGTTCCGGTGGCAGGTCGCTGATGTGCACCTCGCGCCCGGACGCCATCACCGTGATCCAGCGGCAGGTGTTTTCCAGCTGACGCACGTTGCCCGGCCATGGCAGGTTTTTCAGGTATTCCTCGGTCTCGCTTTTCAGCAGTTTTGGCTCTACCGCCAGTTCTTGTGCTGCGCGGCTGAGGAAGTGCTTGGCCAGGGTCGGGATGTCTTCGCGACGGTCCGACAGGCGCGGAATGTGGATGCGGATCACGTTGAGGCGGTGGAACAAGTCCTCACGGAATTTCCCGGCGTGAACCAGGGTTTCCAGATTCTGGTGAGTCGCGGCGATGATTCGTACATCGACCTTGACCGGCACGTGCCCGCCGACGCGGTAGAACTCGCCGTCGGCCAGTACCCGCAGCAGTCGGGTCTGGGTGTCCGCCGGCATGTCGCCGATTTCATCGAGGAACAGCGTGCCGCCGTCAGCCTGCTCGAAACGCCCGCGACGCAGGTTGGCCGCGCCGGTGAAGGCGCCTTTCTCGTGGCCGAACAGCTCGGACTCCATCAGATCCTTCGGGATCGCCGCCATGTTCAGCGCGATGAACGGCGAGGCCGCACGCGGGCTGTGGCGGTGCAGGGCGTGAGCCACCAGTTCTTTACCGGTGCCGGATTCGCCGTTGATCAGCACGGTGATGTTGGAGTGGCTCAAGCGCCCGATGGCGCGAAACACTTCCTGCATCGCCGGCGCTTCGCCGATGATTTCCGGGGTGCGGGTCAGGGTCGGCGCGACTTCCAGGCCCTGTTGTTCCTGGGCGTGCTGATTGGCGCGTTTGACCAGAGACACCGCTTCGTCGACATCGAACGGTTTGGGCAGGTACTCGAAGGCACCGCCCTGATAGGAGGCGACAGCGCTGTCCAGATCGGAGTGAGCGGTCATGATGATGACCGGCAGTCGTGGGTGTTGCTCGCGAATCCGCGCCAGAAGGTCCAGACCGCTGGCACCCGGCATGCGGATGTCGGAGATGATCACGTCCGGCTGCTGGCGCGCCAGGCGACTCATCACGCCATCGGCACTGTCGAAGCTCTGGGTGGTCATGCCTTCCTGTTGCAGGGCTTTTTCCAGGACCCAACGGATAGAACGGTCGTCATCGACGATCCACACGGTTTCACTACGGCTCATGTCGATGTGGCTCCTTGTTCCAGTGGCAGAAAGATCGAGAACGTGGTGTGGCCTGGATGGCTGTCACACTCGATCAGGCCCTGGTGCTGGCTGATGATGTTCTGGGTGATGGCCAGGCCCAGCCCGGTACCGTCCGGACGGCCGCTGACCATGGGAAAGAAAATGGTTTCCTGGAGTTCCGCCGGGATCCCCGGACCGTTGTCGATGATCTCGATCTTGGTCACCAGGCGATGGCGGATGTGGCCAATGGTGAACTGGCGCATGGCGCGGGTGCGCAGGCTGATGCGGCCCAGGCGCAACTCGTTCTGGCTGCTGATCGCCTGCATCGCGTTGCGCACGATGTTCAGCACGGCCTGAATCATTTGCTCGCGGTCGATCAATACGTCGGGAATGCTCGGGTCGTAATCGCGCACCAGCGTGATGCAGCCCTGGCTTTCGGCCTCGACCAACTGGCAAACGCGCTCCAGCACTTCGTGGACGTTGCACAGGGCCAGCGACGGCAGTTTGTTCGAGCCGAGCATGCGGTCGACCAGATTGCGCAGGCGGTCGGCCTCTTCAATGATCACGTTGGTGTAGTCGCGCAGGCTGTCTTCCGGCAGTTCCCGGGCCAGCAGTTGCGCGGCGCCACGGATGCCGCCCAGCGGGTTCTTGATCTCGTGGGCGAGGCCGCGCACCAGCATCTTGCTGGTTTCCTGCTTCGACAGTTGCGCCTCTTCCTTGGTGATCCGCAGCAAGCGGTCGCGAGGGTGAACCTCCAGCAACAGCAGGGTCGCGCCGTTGCTGAGGATCGGCGTCACCGCGTAGTCCACGGTCAGGGTCTGGCCGGTGAGGGCGGTGAGCATTGCTTCGCGCTTGGTGAACGGGTGCGCCTGTTCCACCGCCTGGCGTAACGAATTGAGCGCCTCGGTGGACTCGGTGAACAGCTCACTGATGAACTGGCCATGGCTGCGCTGACCGCTGATGGCCAGCAGCATCTCCGCCGCCGGGTTCATGTACTCGAGGCGCAATTCGGCATCGAGCAGGATGGTGGCGGTGGTCAGGTTGTCGAGCAGCAAACGGTGGAGTGCGTCGCTTATGGTCATCAGGACCTCTTTTGGAGCAAGGCGTGCGCAAGGAACCAAGCGCCGATATCAGGAAAATGCAAAAACCAAACCAAGGCTCCGAAAAGAAGCGTTCGACCCCTGAAACGGGCGTTTGACGCTCGTTTGCGTGGCGATCGGCCGACCCTGGCGGGTACTTTCGAACCAAAATGGGTTGCAATGTGGGTACGGTGCAGACTGTTGCACCAATATAGTGCGCAAAGCTGAACGGCGTTAGAAGAAACGCAGGAAGGGATTTTTCGGTTCGACGGGTTTGTCTTTCAGCGGGCATTCCGGGCGAACGCCGTAGTCTTCGGTGGTGCAGGGTTTGACCTGGCGTTTCTGCGCCAGCGAGATGCGCTGCATATGGAATGGCTGATTGGCGGTGCGCTCGACGATGCGATCCTGCGCGTCGAGAATCTCCACCGACAGGTTATGGCTGCCGCGATCGATATTGCTCAGCGGGAACACCGGGCTAAGGCCGGGCTCGCCGGTGGCCTGGCCGTCCAGCAGCAGGCGATAGCGATGACCTTTTTGCAGCCCCGGCTCGCTGGTGATGCTGACGATCAATTCGCCGGCGCTGCTGCGAATGGTCGCGTCCGGCTCGGGAACCAGCACCCGCAGCATGTCGTAGCGGAACAGCGGTTGCTCCGGTGATTTTTTAGCTTTGGTAATGGGCGCCGCCCCGGTCGGGTTGGAGGCCATGCGATTGCTGGTGGCCAGCGGCACACGCTTGGCATTGCCGCGCGGTTGATCGGTGTAGACCCGATTGCCCTGCGAGTCGACATACGTGAAGACCTCGGCGGATGCGCCAAGCGCGAACAGAACCAGACACACGGCAATCAATCCGCGAGTCATGGCTTGTGCACCCGCTGCACAGTGAAGACCACTGCCGGACTCTGCTGAATGATCGCCTCGCCATTGATCACCTGAACCGCCAGCCGATGCTCGCCCCGGTCAATGTTCACCAGCTGCAGGATCGGCACGTTGCTCGGCTGGCCATAAGGCGCGTCGTCCAGCAGCAGGCGCAATTGATGTGGCGGTTGCAGGCGCGGCTTGATCAGCACGCTGACGGTGAACGTACCGTTGTTGGCGCGCAGGGCCTCTTCGGTGGGCAGGTCGGTCAGCTCCAACACCTCATAGGCATTGTGCGCAGGCGCCCGGCTGGCCGTGTCCGACGACGGCACGCTCGGTGCCTGAGGCTGGACGCTGTTGAGCGGCGGCAACTCCACCGGCTGCGCCTTCACGCCGTCCGGCGCATGATCGCTGTACACCGTGTTGCCGCTGGCGTCGGTGTATTTGTAGATCTGCGCCGTCACTGGAAATGCGAAAGTCAGCATCAAAAACAACAAAAATGGCCGCATCAAGCCCCCCCGGTGAGCAGCAAGGATGGCTCCGACAATGGAATTCCCTGGCTGCCAGCATAGAACACTCTCCGGTTTACGCAGCCTCAATATCAGTGGAGGAATTTCTGCATGCGTCGTTCCATTTCCGGTGTCAATGGAGCACAGCGTTGCGGGATTTCCTTGCCCGACTCGTCGTAATCGATCGCGCAGCCGAGATAGCCACGGTCAAAATAGTAGCGATTGCGGACAACACCGCTCGGGTAATAACACAGCTGTTCACCATACAGTTTTGCACCGTCGTAATTTTTGACGGGCTGCTGGTTGATGGTCATCAGCGTGAAGCCTTTTTTCGACTGTTTGCAGGAAAGAGTGCCATCAGGGCCATAGCCATTAACGGTCACCTGATCGTCCTCGCCGATAATCGTTTCCTTGGTTTTTTTCCCCGTCTGGACGTTGTATTCCACATTGGTTTGTTCCCGGCCATAGAGATAGTCGCTTTCGGTTCTCAGTTTTCCATTCTCGAAAACACGGTATTTTCCGCAGCGGTCTACCTTTGGGCCGTTTTCATCGAAGCTGCACCAGCGGGTTTCTATCAGCAGGGGGCTTTTGGGGTTTTGGTCAATCCAGAGGCCAATAAACTTGCCGTTTTCGTAGACGCCGTCGCTGGCGAGCCTGCCATCATCGAAGAAATCGCGATAAGGCCCATCGACCACACCGGCGCGCCAGTTGAAGTCCTTGAGCAAACGTTCCCCATTGGCACTGAAATGCTGGGCGTGCCCGTCGAGTTTTCCGTCGGTGTAGTTTTCCACGAAGGTAAGCTTGCCGTTTGGCGCGTAGCCTTCACGACTGCCTGACAGGACGCCTGCCTTGTAATGCTCGATGAATATCAGTACGCCATTGGCGTCGGTGTCGCGCAATTCCCCGTCCTTTTTGCCGGCGACGAAGTTCACCGCTTGGCGATGACCGTCGCCGGCCTTGAGTGTCCACGGACCGCTTTGCAGGCCATCGGTGTAGTTGCCGCTGCCTGAATCGGTCACCCATGGGCCCTGGCGTTTATCGTCGAGATAGTTGCCATGTTCGGTGGTGCTGCCGACGGTCAGTTCGCTGGGGCCGTTGAGTTGGCCGTGGGCATAGGTCTGGAACCCGGTAGCGATCCACCCCATTTCAGCTTCGTTGGAAAACACCCAGCGACCTTCGCGCAAGTCATTGCGGTATTCGCCGCTCTTGCCTTGCGCATCGTCATCTTCGGTCCATTGCCCCTCGCGTTTGCCGTTGACGTATTCACCGGACTCCGACTGTTTTTCGTCGTTGGAAAGCATCCACGTACCGCTACGCAAGCCGTGCTGGTAAGCACCCTGGGCCGAGACATTGCCGAAGTAGTAGGACGCCGATTGACCGTCTTCACTGCCCGTGAACTGCGCCGGCGCGGTCTCCCAGGCGATGCGTCTGACCTGGTAGTTGTAGAGCGTGTGTTGGCCTTCACCGACGGTAGTATCGGCGGCGCGCCAGAAGGTGACGGTCAGGAAGCGCCCGTCCTTTTCCTGATAGGTCTTTTTAAAGAAGTACGGTTCGTCATCCGGCGTCGGGTTGTGCAGAGGGTCGTGGTATTGGCCGTAATAGCTCACCAGTGTTCCCTGAGTCAGGTCGAGTTGGTCGAACTCGTCGATGCCGGAGGTCTGGTAGCGGATGCCGTAGTTGATGGGCGTGAGCTGGGCCAGGGCTTTCTTGATGGTGAGGGCGTCGAGGCGTTTCTGGCCTTCGGTAATACGGTCAAGGGCTTTTTGCAGCCCCTGGAGGCGACTGTAGCGTTCTTGGCTGGGGTCGTATTTGTAGGCATAAACCCGGTACTTCGCCTGCTGTTTGAAGAGAACGAGGCGGATAGGACCTTCGCTGTCGAGTTGGGTGAGGAACACCGACTCGATGTTCGCCTGACCAAAGTCATCCAGCAACTGAGGGCTTCCCTCGGACGTGTTGCAAAGGCAGTAGTAGCCTTTGACGCCACCTGGCTCTTTTATGAACGCCAGGGTCGCCGAGCTTTCCTGTAACCCTTCGATCAGCGGGTGAGCCAGCGGCTTGTCTTCATAGAACTCGGCAGCGCCGGCTGTCGAGCAGGCGAGGCCCGCCATCAGGGCGATAGCCCGTAACCACTTCATGCGAATCCCTTCGTCAAGGCGCCGGTCATGGCGCGAAAGCGGCGGATTATCCATGGATGAGCGGGCACAAAAAAGGCCTCCCGAAGGAGGCCTCTCTTTTGTCACGCCGCGTAGTGCAGCGCTACCGGATCAGCAGCTGTAGTACAGCTCATATTCCAGTGGGTGTACGAAGGTGCGAACCTTGATTTCTTCTTCGGATTTCAGCGCGATGTAGGCGTCGATGAAGTCGTCGGAGAACACGCCGCCCTTGGTCAGGAACGCGCGGCCCTTGTCCAGCTCTTCCAGGGCTTCTTTCAGGCTGCCGCAAACTTGCGGGATCTCTTTCGCCTCTTCAGGCGGCAGGTCGTACAGGTTTTTGTCAGCCGCATCGCCTGGGTGGATCTTGTTCTGGATACCGTCCAGACCGGCCATCAGCAGTGCTGCGAAAGCCAGGTACGGGTTGGCAGCCGGATCCGGGAAACGTGCTTCGATACGACGGCCACGTGGGCTGTTGACGTAAGGAATACGGATCGAGGCGGAACGGTTGCGAGCCGAGTAGGCCAGCATCACCGGAGCTTCGAAACCTGGCACCAGACGCTTGTAGGAGTTGGTGGCCGGGTTGGTGAAGCCGTTCAGGGCCTTACCGTGCTTGATGATACCGCCGATGAAGTACAGGGCGGTTTCGGACAGGCCGGCATAGCCTTCGCCAGCGAAGGTGTTCTTGCCATCTTTGGCGATGGACATGTGAACGTGCATACCCGAACCGTTATCGCCGTACAGAGGCTTCGGCATGAAGGTCGCGGTGCGGCCATAGGCATCGGCCACGTTGTGTACAACGTATTTCAGAGTCTGAACTTCGTCAGCTTTCTTCACCAGGGTGTTGAACTTGACACCAATTTCGTTTTGACCGGCAGTTGCCACTTCGTGGTGGTGAACTTCAACGGTCTGACCCATCTCTTCCAGTGCGTTGCACATGGCGGTACGGATTTCGTGGTCGTGGTCGAACGGCGGAACCGGGAAGTAGCCGCCTTTCACGCCTGGACGGTGGCCCTTGTTGCCGCCTTCCACGTCCTGGTCGGACATCCACGAGCCTTGCTCGGAGTAGATCTTGAACATCGAGCCGGAGATGTCGGACTTGAACTTCACTTCGTCGAAGATGAAGAACTCAGGCTCTGGACCGGCGAATACGGTGTCACCGATACCGGTGGTCTTCAGGTATTCCTCGGCACGGTGGGCGATGGCGCGCGGGTCGCGATCGTAGCCTTGCATGGTCGACGGTTCGATGATGTCGCAGACCAGGATCAGGGTCGGCTCTTCGGTGAACGGGTCGAGAACGGCGGTTTCGTCGTCCGGCAGCAGGATCATGTCGGAGGCTTCGATGCCTTTCCAGCCAGCGATGGAGGAACCGTCGAACATCTTGCCAACTTCGAAGAAGTCGTCTTCCAGCGCATCGCGAGCCGGCATGGTCACGTGGTGCTGAGTGCCTTTGGTGTCCGTGAAGCGCAGATCAATCCACTTGACGTCATGATCTTTGATGAGTTGAACCGACTTCGACATAGTGTCCTCCGGGTGGCTTAGGGCTGGTAGTGGATGCCCTTAAATGTTGGTGATGCCGGCGCGAATACTCTGCCAAGGCAACCTGCCTCACAAGGGAGCAAATTGCATGCCAGTGCCCCAGCATGGGTTTTTTGCCCCAAATTCACGCTTATAAAGGTGCGAAGTGCATAAAGGGTGAAAATCTCGCCCTTTAATGTAGCGCTTTAAGTCGAAAATGACCCGTTTTGGTGCATGCAAAACCTTCTGCACATTAACTGGTTAAACCTTGAGCAATTTCCGCTATAATCCGCGCCCCCCTTTTTCGGCTGGCCCTGCGCGCGCTGTTTTCATGAAACTAATCGTAAAAGTCTTCCCCGAGATCACCATCAAAAGCCGACCTGTCCGGACGAAATTCATCCGCCAGCTGGCCAAGAACATCCGCACCGTGCTCCGCGACCTGGACCCGGCCGTGGTGGTGAACGGTGTGTGGGACAATCTCGAGCTGGAAACCCGCGTTACCGACCCCAAGGCCCTGAAAGAGATGGGCGAGCGCCTGACCTGCATGCCGGGCATCGCGCACTTTCTGCAGATCGACGAGTACCCGCTGGGCGACTTCGACGACATCACCGAGAAGTGCAAAGAGCACTACGGCGATGCACTGGCCGGGAAGATTTTCTCGGTGCGCTGCAAACGTGCGGGCAAGCATGCGTTCAGCTCGATGGACGTCGAAAAATACGTCGGCAGCAAGCTGCGCCGTGAGTGCGGTGCTGCCGGAATCGACTTGAAACAGCCGGAAATCGAAGTCCGCATCGAAGTTCGCGACAAACGGTTGTTCGTGATCCACAGCCAGCACAATGGCATCGGCGGCTACCCGCTCGGTGCGCTGGAGCAGACGCTGGTATTGATGTCCGGCGGCTTTGACTCGACGGTTGCCGCCTACCAGATCATGCGTCGCGGCCTGATGGCGCACTTCTGCTTCTTCAATCTGGGCGGTCGTGCCCACGAATTGGGCGTGATGGAAGTCGCGCATTTCATCTGGAAGAAGTACGGCAGCTCGCAACGCGTGCTATTTGTCAGTGTTCCGTTCGAAGAAGTGTTGGGCGAAATTCTCGGCAAAGTCGATAACAGTCATATGGGCGTCGTATTGAAGCGTATGATGTTGCGCGCGTCCTCGGCCATCGCCGAGCGTCTGCACATTGATGCGCTGGTCACCGGCGAGGCGATCTCCCAGGTGTCGAGCCAGACGCTGCCGAACCTGTCGGTGATCGACTGCGTGACCGACAAACTGGTCCTGCGTCCGCTGATCGTCGCCCACAAGCAGGACATCATCGACACGGCCAACGAGATCGGCACCGCCGATTTCGCCCGGCACATGCCGGAGTACTGCGGGGTCATTTCGGTCAATCCGAAGACCGCCGCCAAGCGTGGTCGCGTTGAGCACGAAGAGCAGGAATTCGACATGGCGGTGCTTGAGCGTGCGCTCGCAAACGCCAGACTGGTGCCGATCGATCGGGTGATCGACGAATTGGGCCAGGATTTGCAAATCGAAGAAGTCAGCGAAGCACTGGCCGGCCAGATCGTCATCGACATCCGTCACCCGGATGCCGCCGAGGATGAGCCGCTGGAGCTCGAGGGCATAGAAGTACAGACGATGCCGTTCTACGCAGTGAACGCTCGTTTCAAGGAGCTGGATCCGACTCGCCAGTACCTGCTGTATTGCGACAAAGGCGTGATGAGTCGCCTGCATGCTCACCATTTGCTCAGTGAGGGGCATGCCAATGTGCGCGTTTATCGACCGAGCTAAGTGCCCGGGGCTGTTTGCCTGTGGCCTGCGTCACCGGCCCCCCGACACCGCCGTCAAGCTGTAACGGCCATGCCGGACACTACTGCTAATCGCTGCCAAGACTTGTCAGCAAACCGAATCCTCTGATCGAGATACACAAGTGATCGAAAATCTACGCAACATCGCCATCATTGCCCACGTTGACCATGGTAAAACCACCCTGGTAGACAAACTCCTGCGTCAATCCGGCACTCTGGAGCGCAACGAGCTCAACGACGAGCGCGTGATGGACTCCAACGACCAGGAAAAAGAGCGCGGCATTACCATTCTGGCGAAAAACACCGCCATCAACTGGAACGGCTACCACATCAACATCGTGGACACCCCGGGCCACGCCGACTTCGGCGGCGAAGTTGAGCGCGTAATGTCCATGGTTGACTCCGTGCTGCTGCTGGTCGACGCTCAAGACGGCCCTATGCCGCAAACCCGTTTCGTGACCAAGAAGGCTTTCGAAGCCGGCCTGCGTCCAATCGTGGTTATCAACAAGGTTGACCGTCCGGGCGCGCGTCCTGATTGGGTTCTGGACCAGATCTTCGATCTGTTCGACAACCTGGGCGCAACCGAAGAACAACTGGACTTCCAGGTTGTTTACGCTTCGGCCCTGAACGGCATCGCCGGTCTGGACCACACCGCCATGGCGGAAGACATGACCCCGCTGTACCAAGCGGTTGTCGACCACGTTCCAGCGCCTGCTGTTGACCGTGACGGCCCGTTCCAGATGCAGATCTCCGCTCTGGACTACAACAGCTTCCTGGGTGTTATCGGTGTTGGCCGTATCGCTCGTGGTCGCGTCAAGCCGAACACTCCGGTTGTCGCTATCGACGCCAACGGCAAGCGCCGCAACGGCCGTATCCTGAAGCTGATGGGTCACCACGGTCTGCACCGCATCGACGTTGAAGAAGCAGCTGCCGGCGACATCGTCTGCATCAGCGGTTTCGACGAGCTGTTCATCTCCGACACCCTGTGCGACATCAACACCGTCGAGGCGATGAAGCCTCTGACCGTTGACGAGCCAACCGTTTCCATGACCTTCCAGGTAAACGACTCGCCTTTCTGCGGTAAAGAAGGCAAGTTCGTGACCTCCCGTAACATCAAGGATCGTCTGGACAAGGAGCTGCTGTACAACGTTGCACTGCGCGTTGAAGAAGGCGACTCGGCTGACAAGTTCAAGGTTTCCGGCCGTGGTGAGCTGCACCTCTCGGTACTGATCGAAACCATGCGTCGCGAAGGCTTCGAGCTGGCCCTGGGCCGTCCTGAAGTGATCATCCGTGAAGTTGACGGCGTGAAGCAGGAACCGTTCGAAAACGTAACCATCGACATCCCTGAAGAATCCCAGGGCAAGGTCATGGAAGAGATGGGTCTGCGTAAAGGCGACCTGAGCAACATGGTGCCGGATGGCAAGGGCCGTGTTCGTCTGGAATACAACATCCCTGCTCGCGGTCTGATCGGTTTCCGTAACCAGTTCCTGACCCTGACCAACGGTGCTGGCATCCTGACCTCGATCTTCGATCGTTACGCTCCAGTGAAGTCGGGCCACATGTCCGGCCGTCAGAACGGCGTTCTGGTTTCGGTTGAAACCGGCAAGGCGCTGACCTACTCCCTGGAAACCCTGCAGGCTCGTGGCAAGCTGTTCGTAGAACACGGCCAGGAGATCTACAACGGTCAGATCGTTGGTCAGAACTCCCGCGACAACGACCTGGGTGTAAACCCAACCAAAGGCAAGAAGCTCGACAACATGCGTGCTTCGGGTAAAGACGAAACCATCGCTCTGGTTCCACCTGTTCGCTTCACCCTGGAACAGGCTCTGGAATACATCCAGGAAGACGAGCTGTGCGAAGTCACTCCTAAGTCCATCCGTCTTCGCAAGAAGATCCTGGACGAAAGCGAGCGTACCCGCGCTGCCAAGAAAGCCAAGGCGTAATTTAGCCCAGGCTTAAAAAAACGCCCCCGGTCGAGAGACCGGGGGCGTTTTTGTTTGTCCGGGTTTTTTTGATGTCTCGTTCCCACGCAAGGCGTGGGAACGATCAAGGGCAGATCAGAACTTCTCGATCGCCCGGAAATTCTGCACCCGCTCCACTTCCTTCGGCTTGTACGCGCAATACCCCGGACGCGGGCCGATTTTCGGGTGGTTGCGGCAGGTGTCCGGGCGCTTGTCATAAATGGTGCACAGCCGGCTCTTACGATCCAGGTAGTAGCAATCGTTGTTGCTCATGCGTTGCAGGGTGAAGATCCCCGACTTCTGGTTGAAGCGTTCCACCAGGCCTTCCTTTTGCAGGCGCTTGGCGATGTTCTTCGGCGGGTCGCCCAGTTCGAACTCGTCGACCACACCGATACGCACCAGGTCCTTGATCTTGACCTCGACCGGCAGCGTGCAGCAGCTGGACATGCACGAACCGCACATCGGGGCCGAATATTTGGCCCAGGTATCGAGACGGTCGATCTCGGCTGCGGCGATCAGGTTGGGCTTCATCATCGGGGTTTACCAGACATGTGCATCAGGGCGCGCGATCATACCGGGACTGGTGGATTTTTGAACAACCTTTCGCCAGATTTTTTCTTCCTGCCACCACCAGGGCTGACAATTCGGCACGGCCCCTGCATTCATTCAGGCATTCGCCAGGGTATTGCCGGACGAACGTTCACTCTCAGGAAAAACTGCCGAACCAGAGCCAACACCGTCGGTCAGACCGTCTAGGCTCTGACAATTCCCCGCTCGCTCGAGGTCCTATCGATGACTCAAGAACCACTAGTTCGCGAAGCAGAGGTGGCCGCATTCCGCGACGCCGTCCTGACCAAACTCACCTACGCGGTGGGCAAAGACCCGGATCACGCCTTTGACCATGACTGGTTCGAAGCCATCGCCCTGGCGGCGCGCGATCACATGGTCGAGCACTGGATGGACCACACCCGGCAGATCTACCGCAAAGGTCAGAAGCGGGTGTATTACCTCTCGCTGGAATTCCTCATCGGCCGTTTGCTGTACGACAGTTTGAGCAATCTCGGTCTGCTCGACGTCGCCCGTGAAGCATTGACCGAACTGGGCGTGGATCTGGAGCGCATCCGCCTGCTGGAACCTGACGCTGCACTGGGCAACGGTGGCCTCGGACGGCTGGCAGCGTGCTTCATGGAAAGCATGTCGACCCTCGGCATCGCCGGTCATGGTTACGGCATCCGATACGAACACGGGTTGTTCCGTCAGGCGATAGTCGATGGCTGGCAGCAGGAACAGACCGAGCACTGGCTGGATTTCGGCAACCCGTGGGAGTTCGAGCGGCCGGAGGTTGTGTACTCCATCGGATTTGGCGGCAGCGTCGAGACCGTCACCGATGTCAGCGGCAAGAGCAAACAGGTCTGGCACCCGGCAGAAACCGTCCGGGCGATTGCCTACGACACCCCGGTGGTCGGCTGGCGCGGGGCGAGCGTCAACACCTTGCGCCTGTGGCGGGCCCGGGCCATGGAAGATTTGCACCTGGAGCGCTTCAACGCGGGTGATCACCTGGGCGCCGTCGCCGAAGTGGCCCGGGCCGAAAGCATCTCCCGCGTCCTTTATCCGGCGGACAGCACCGAGGCCGGGCAGGAATTGCGCCTGCGTCAGGAATACTTCTTCGTCGCCGCCTCGCTTCAGGATCTGCTGCGCCGTCATCGCAACATGCACACCTCGGTGCTGACCCTGGGCGATCACGCGGCGATCCAACTCAACGACACTCACCCCTCGATCGCCGTCGCCGAACTGATGCGCCAACTGGTCGACGTCTACGACGTGGCCTGGGATGCGGCGTGGCAAGTCACCGTCGACACGCTGTCGTACACCAACCACACGCTGCTGCCCGAAGCGCTGGAAACCTGGCCGGTGGGGCTGATGGAGCGCATGTTGCCCCGGCACATGCAGATCATTTACCTGATCAACGCCCAGCACATCGATTCACTGCGGGCCAAGGGCATCCATGATTTCGACGTGCTGCGCGCGGTGTCGCTGATCGAAGAAGACAATGGCCGCCGGGTGCGCATGGGCAACCTCGCGTTCCTCGGCTCCCACAGCGTCAACGGCGTGTCGGGGCTGCACACGCAACTGATGCGCAAGACCGTGTTCGCCGAACTGCACAAGCTCTACCCGGAGCGAATCAACAACAAGACCAACGGCATCACCTTCCGCCGCTGGCTGTACCAGGCCAACCCGGAGCTGACGTCGATGCTGGTCGATTCCCTCGGCCCGGACGTTCTGGATAACCCCGAACAGCGTCTGCTCGATCTTGAGCCTTTCGCCGAGAAACCCGCCTTCCGCAAAGCCTTCGCCGAGCAACGGCTGCACAGCAAAAAGGCCCTCGCTTATCTGATCCACGAGCGGCTGGGGATCGCCGTCAACCCGGCGGCGATGTTCGACGTGCAGGTCAAGCGGATCCACGAATACAAACGCCAGTTGCTCAACCTGATGCACACCGTCGCGCTGTATCAGGCGATCCGCGCCGAGCCGGAAATCGACTGGGTGCCGCGGGTGAAAATCTTCGCCGGCAAAGCGGCGGCGAGTTATCACCAGGCCAAGCTGATCATCAAGTTGACCAACGACATCGCCCGCGTGGTGAACAACGACCCGACCGTGCGGGGCCTGCTGAAAGTGGTGTTCCTGCCCAACTACAACGTCAGCCTGGCGGAAAGCATCATTCCGGCTGCGGACTTGTCGGAGCAGATCTCCACCGCCGGTTTCGAAGCCTCGGGCACCAGCAACATGAAGTTCGGCCTCAACGGCGCGCTGACCATCGGCACCCTCGACGGCGCCAACGTGGAAATGTGCGAGCGCATCGGTGCCGAACACATGTTCATTTTCGGCCTGAGTGCCCAGCAGGTCGAAGCGCGCAAGCAGAACCACGAGTTCAGCGCGGTGCCGGATATCGCCGCCTCCCATCGTTTGAACGATGTATTGCAGGCGATTCGCGGCGGTGTGTTCTCGCCGGATGACACGTCGCGCTACACCGGGCTGATCGATTCGCTGGTGGATTACGACCGCTTCCTGGTCTGCGCCGATTTCGACTCTTACTGGGAGGCGCAAATGCGCGTCGATGCGCTCTGGCACGATTCCAACAAGTGGTGGCGCTCGGCGGTGTTGAACACGTCGCGGATGGGCTGGTTCTCCTCCGACCGGACGATTCGCGAGTACGCCACGGATATCTGGAAGGCACTGGAGTAACTTTTAGCGACAAATGTGCGCCCGGCCCCCACGCTTGTTGGGCCGGGCCGATATACTGAGCCCTGGTTCGGCCCCGCTTCGGGGCTGCTCAGGGATATCGACCATGCAATGGATGTTCATGTTGATCGGGCTGCTGCTCGGTTGGCTGCTCGACGAATCGTTCAGTTCTGCGCTATTGGGCGCGTTGTTGGGCCTGGCAATCGGGCAGACGATCCGCATCATGCGGCTCGGCTCGCAGGTGGCGGAGCAACAGCAGCAACTTGAACAGGCGAAGGTGGCTTTGCAGGGCGTCGCGCAGCGTCTGTATCTGCTGGAGGGTTCGCCTTCTCACGCGGTGCCGGCGCCAGGCGTAGAGTCGGCCCCCGAGCCTTTGGTCGAGCCCGTCGATATCGTCGAAGAAGCGCCGGCCCCCGAACTGGTCTGGGAGCTGCCGCCCGAACTCGAACCTCTCTCTGCCGTCGCCAGCGAAACCAGTCAGCCGCTGCCGGCCGATGTCTGGCGTCTCGACGCCGTTACTGCCGACCTTCCCGAACCGCAGCAACCCGCTGAACCCCGTGGCCCGAACCTTATCGAGCGCGGCATCAGCGCTGCGCGCAACTGGCTGTTCGGTGGCAACACCGTGTTGCGGGTCGGCGTGGTGCTGTTGTTTTTCGGTCTGGCCTTCCTGCTGCGCTACGCCACCGAAGGCATGGTGGTGCCGATCGAAATGCGCTATGCCGGAGTCGCAGCAGCGGCGCTGGGGTTGCTGGCGCTGGGCTGGTGGCTGCGCCATCGCAACAGCAGCTACGCCTTGATGCTGCAAGGCACCGGGATTGCGGTGTTGTACCTGACGGTGTTTGCGGCGATGCGTCTGCACCCGCTGCTCGATCCGTCCGCTGCACTGGGATTGCTGGTAGCAGTGACGGTGTTCTCGGCCATTCTGGCCATCACCCAGGATTCCCTCGCCCTGGCCTGCGTTGCGGCCTTGGGCGGTTTTGCCGCGCCGATCCTGACCTCCACCGGCGCCGGTAATCATGTCGCGTTGTTCAGTTATTTCGCGCTGCTCAACGCCGGCATCCTGGCCATCGCCTGGTTCAAGGCCTGGCGCCTGCTCAACCTGATCGGTTTCGCCGGCACCTTCGGCATCGGTTTCGCCTGGGGTGTGCGTTCGTATGCGCCGGAACTGCTGTGGAGCACCGAGCCGTTCCTGATTCTGTTCTTCCTGATGTACCTGGCCATCGGCCTGCTGTTCGCCCGACGCAAGTTGCTGGACATGCCGGACGCCCCGGCGGAGAACGATCGCGAGGCGCTGCTGAATTGGTCGGCGCGCAAGGGTGACTACGTCGATGGCACGATGCTGTTCGGCCCGCCGCTGGTAGGTTTCGGTCTGCAATTCGCGCTGGTGCAGCATCTGGAGTTCGCCGCCGCGTTCAGTGCGTTGGCACTGGGCGTGATTTACATGACGCTCGCTCGGGTGCTGATGGGCGGCCGGGCGTTGTTGCTGGGCGAGACTTGCCTGGCGCTGGGGGTGATTTTCGCCAGCCTGGCGATTCCACTGGGGCTGGATGCGCGCTGGACGTCTGCAGCCTGGGCGGTGGAGGGCGCGGGGATTTTCTGGCTCGGCCTGCGTCAGCACCGGCCGTTTGCCCGGGCCTTCGCATTGCTGCTGCAACTCGGTTCGGCGCTGGCGTTTCTCAGCCAGTTGCGCGTTGGCGAAAGCAGCCTGCTCGACGGTGCACCGCTGGGCGCGCTGATGCTCGGCATCGCGCTGCTGTTCAGTTTCTATCAGTTGCGCAAAGCCCCGGCGGAATACACCTCGGCTTTGGAACGGCAGGGCTTGCCGGTATTGGCGAGTCTCGGTCTGACGTTCCTCTATCTGCTGGCGCCGCTGTTTTTCTTCACCCACGGCACGGCGATCAGTTGGGCGCTGGCCGGTCTGGTGACCTTGTTCGTCGGCTTGCGCCTGCAATCGCGCACGTTCCTGTTCACCGCGTTTGCCGTGCAGTTGCTGGGTGGTGCGTTGTTCCTGTTGTGCCTGCAAGGGGCGGGCGAGGATTCGGCGGCCGTGTTCAGCGCCGGCTGGAGCGGTTTGCTCAGCGCCTCGCTGATCGGTCTGGCCTTGATCGCCGGCATGCTGCTGGCGGCGCGCGACGAGATGGTGCGCAACGATGTTCGTCTGTTGCGCGGTTTGTCGGTGGTGCTGTTGGCGGGGTTGGTGCTGATCAATCTGGCGGTGTTGTTCGTCCTGCCGTGGCAAACCGCGAGCGCCGTGTGGGCGGCCAGTGGGTTGCTGATCATCTGGCTCAGTCTGTACCTCAAGCAGCGCGTGAGTTTTGTCTTCGGTCTGCTGTTGCAACTGATCGGCGGCGCGGCGTTTTTGCTGGCCGGTCCCGAGCTGCTCGGGCCGCTGTCCAGCGAAGGTCTGCGACCGCTGGCTCATGGCGGGTTCTGGACGCCGCTGGTGCTGGGTCTGGCGGCGATGATCGGGGCGTGGCGCCTGCAACTGGGCAATCACGCTTCGGCGTTCGATGTGCTGAGTTTGCAGCGATTGTCCGAAGTGTTGCTGGTGTGGGGCGCCGGTTGGTGGGCGCTGGCGTGGGTCAGCGAAGTGCTGCGCTTTGCGCCGCTGAATCTGCAGGCAACGCTGTTGCTGCTGGTCGCCGCGTTGAGCATCGCATTGTGGGCGCTGTTGGCATTGCGTCTGAAATGGCCTTCGCTTGGTTTGCTCTGCACCTTGCTGATACCGGCAGCCGGGCTGGTGTTGCTCGCTGCGTGGCACTCGCGTTATCACCCGGCGGCCAACTTCGGCTGGCTGGCGTGGGCAGCAGTGTTTGCGGTGCATTTCTTCAGCCTGCGGCGTCTGGCGCCGATGTTGCCGGCGCGGGCCTTGAGCACGGCGCATGTGCTCGGCTGCTGGCTGCTGATCGGCGTGCTGGCGCTGGAGCTGCGCTACGGCCTGCTGCTGTTGTCCGAGCAATACAACGCCTGGCGCTGGCTGGGCTGGGCGATTCTGCCGAGCGTGTATCTGTTGCTGATGGCTGCGCCGCGCAACTGGCCGTGGCCGGTGGCGGCGTTCCCTCGTGAGTACCGCTTGTACGCGGCGGCGCCGCTGGCGGTGTTGATGCTTGTCTGGTTCTGGCTGGCGAATGGAGTGAGTGACGGCAACGCCGAACCGCTGCCTTACGTGCCGCTGATCAACCCATTGGAGCTGGGCCTGTTGATCGCGTTGTTCAGCGTCTATGTCTGGTCACGCAGCGCGGTCACCGAGCTGTCGATCCGCAAGGATTACGCCGCTCACGCCTCGCAATTGATTGCCGGTGTTTCGCTGTTCGCGTTCTGCACCGCGATGGTGACCCGCGCCGCGCACCATTGGGCGGGGATTTCGTTCGAGCTGGACCTGTTGCTTGAGTCGATGCTGGTGCAGGCCGGGTTGTCCATCGTCTGGACGCTGATGGCGCTCGGGCTGATGATCGGCGGGCATCTGCGTCATCGCCGCGAAGTGTGGCTGATCGGTGCGGCGCTGATTGCGCTGGTGGTGGCCAAACTGATTTTTGTCGAACTGAGCAACCGTGGCGGGCTGGCCCGGATCGTCTCGTTTATCGGCGTCGGCGTGTTGCTGCTGGTGGTGGGCTACTTCGCGCCGCTGCCGCCCAAACGTGTCGAAGTTGCACCGGAGGCGGACAAACCGGCCCCGGAAACCGAAGGAGTGTCGTCTTGAGTCGCAAGCTTAATCTGGGGTGGCTGTTGCTGGGCGTGGCCATGACGGCCGGCGCCCAGGAAAAACCGGCGGACTTCGCCGCACAGGTGCCGTTGTCGGTCAGTGGCGCAGGCCCGTGGTATCGCCTCGAACTGCCGCTGAGCGTGCAGTTGCAGGCGCGTCAGACCGATCTCAGCGACCTGCGGGTGTTCAACGCCGCCGGAGAGCCCCAGGCGTATGCGCTGGCCCGGGAATCAGCGCAGACCCGCGACGACGGCCAGTTGAACACGGTGAAGTGGTTCCCGCTGTACAACTCGGCGGATGCCACCGAGCGCGCGCCGAGCGTGCGGGTGCAGTCCACGACTACCGGCACGCTGGTGGAAGTGCAGCCATCCAGCCAACTGGAAGCGGGGGAAGAGGTGCTGCGCGGCTGGCTGCTGGATGCCAGTGCGATCAAGGCACCGTTGCAGCAACTGATCCTCGACTGGACCAGCGAGCGCGACGGCTTCCAGCGTTTCAGCATCGAGGCCAGCGACGACTTGCAGCACTGGCAAGCCTGGGGCGAAGGCCAGGTCGCGCGCCTGACCTTTTCCGATGAGCGCATCGAGCAGCATGAAGTCGCGTTGCCGGGACAATCGGCGCGTTATCTGCGCCTGTTGTGGGATTCGCCGAATGCGGCCCCGACCCTGACGTCGGCGCAGTTGAAAAGCAGCGACCCGCAAAACCTGCCGCTGCCGCTCGTCTGGTCGCCAGCGCTGGCCGGCAGCAGCACCAAGGCCGGGGAGTACACCTGGCAGTTGCCGATGGGGCTGAATATCGAGCGGGTCCAGGTTGAGCTGAAGCAACCCAACAGCCTGGCGCCGGTGACGCTGTCGGGACGCCGCGAAACCAGTCTGCCGTGGCAGCCGTTGAGCAGCGGCTTGCTCTATCGCCTGACCCAGAATGGCCAGGACGTGGTGCAGAACGAATTGCAGCTCTACGGGCAGACCGTCCAGCAGTTGAAACTGACGGTCGACGAACGCGGCGGCGGTCTCGGCGAGCAGGCGCCGAGCGTCAAGTACGCGGTGCGCGCCACCCAGGTGATCTTTCTCGCCCGCGGCGACGGGCCCTACAGCCTGGCGCTGGGCAATCCGACGGTGAGAACGGCGAACTTGCCGCTCTCGACTCTGATCCCTGACTTCAAACCGGAGAAACTGGCCACGCTTGGCAAGGCGACGGTGCAGGGGGAGGCGGTGGCGACCCAGACTTCGACGGCCACCTCGGCGGCCACAACCGACACCAACTGGAAGAAATTCGGCCTGTGGGCGGTGTTGCTGCTCAGTGTTCTGTTTCTGGCGGCGATGGCCTTCAGTCTGCTGCGCAAACCGCCGGCCAAGTCCTGAATATGACGGGTGTGGCCTCTACACCCGTCGGGTTTCCAACTACGCTGAATCCGGTGCATGAACTCTCTCGGTTCGATCACGTCTGATAGCAGGAATTGCACCTGACGCACGTTACCGGGCGTCATTGCTCGCTACGGTTTCAGACTCCCTGTAAACTGCGCGGGTTTTTAGCCCCCCATTCCACCGGAGCCGTCCATGTCCCGCGTTACCCTGAGTCGCTATTTGATTGAGCAGACCCGCAGCAACAACACTCCTGCCGATCTGCGCTTCCTGATCGAAGTGGTGGCGCGTGCCTGCAAGGAGATCAGCCACGCCGTGTCCAAAGGCGCCCTGGGCGGCGTTCTGGGCAGCATGGGCACTGAAAACGTGCAAGGTGAAGTGCAGAAGAAGCTCGACGTGCTGTCGAACGAAATTCTGCTCGAAGCCAACGAATGGGGCGGTCACCTGGCCGGCATGGCGTCCGAAGAAATGGACAACGCCTACCAGATCCCGGGCAAATACCCGAAAGGCGCCTACCTGCTGGTATTCGATCCGCTGGACGGTTCGTCGAACATCGACATCAACGCACCGGTCGGCACCATCTTCTCGGTACTGCGTTGCCCGAACGAATACCTGAGCCAGAACGAGCCTCTGAATGAGAAGGCCTTCCTGCAGCCAGGCACCCAGCAAGTTGCCGCCGGTTATGCCATCTACGGCCCGCAAACCATGCTGGTGCTGACCCTGGGCCACGGCGTCAAAGGCTTCACCCTGGACCGCGAAATGGGCAGCTTCGTCCTGACCCACGAAGACATCACCATTCCTGAAAGCACCCAGGAATTCGCCATCAACATGTCCAACCAGCGTCACTGGGAAGCCCCGGTACAGCGCTACGTTTCGGAACTGCTGGCTGGTGAAGAAGGCCCGCTGAAAAAGAACTACAACATGCGTTGGGTCGCGGCGATGGTTGCCGACGTGCACCGCATCCTGACCCGTGGCGGTCTGTTCATGTACCCGCGCGACAGCCGCGAGCCGTCCAAGCCGGGCAAACTGCGCCTGATGTACGAAGCCAACCCGATGTCGTTCCTGGTGGAACAGGCGGGCGGCGCTTCCACCGACGGTCACCAGCGTATCCTCGACATTCAGCCTGAAGGCCTGCACCAGCGCGTAGCGGTGTTCCTCGGCTCGAAAGAAGAAGTTGCCCGCGCCACGGCTTACCACAAGGAATAAACCATGACCGCGCCCTGGCAGCCGTTGCTCGATTGGTGGTTCGGTCACTCCGAGTCAGCCACTGAAGTGACGGCGCAACAGGGCGGGTTGTGGTTCGGCAAGAAAGACAGCCAGGACCTCGAAGCGCGTGAGCGTTTCGGGGTCTTTGTCGATCAGGCCCTCGCTGGCGAATTGACCGAGTGGACGCAACGTCCCGAAGGTTGGTTGGCGGTGGTGCTGCTGCTCGATCAACTCCCGCGAATGATCTTTCGCGATACTCCCAAAGCTTTCTCTGGTGATCTACGGGCACAGAAGCTGGTTGCCCAAGGCATCGCGGCGGATTTCGATCGGCAGTTGAAGCCGATCCAGCGACTCTTCATCTACCTCGTCTTCGAACACTGCGAAAACCTCGCGGTGCAGAATGAAGCGGTCTCGCGATTCATCGAACTGGTGGCCGAACAGCCGGAGGCGGAGCGCGGGGTGTTTGCCGACAACCTGGATTATGCCGAGCGGCATCAGCGGGTGATTGCGCGGTTTGGGCGGTTTCCGCATCGCAATGCGGTATTGGGGCGGGAGTCTACGGCTGAGGAGCTGGCGTTTCTTTCGCAGCCGGGGTCGAGTTTCTGAAGCTGCATCAGACTCAGGGATTGCCTTGAAGCAAACGCTTCATCAAGAGTGCAGGCAGGTTTTTTCTCGTATCGGCGATGATGTGGATATAGATGGTCTGCTCTCGAACTTCATAAATAATGCGATTCAAGCCAGAGATGACTTGTCGATATTGACCAAGGTTCAGCCTTTCTATTTCTTCGGGAATGGAACCTGAATAGGGTAAGGATGCGAGACTGCGAATAGCGACCTTCAAGCTGGCATAAGTGCTATGCCAAGTTTGAGGTGAGAACTGTTTGATGAGGTAGGTGCGAAGATCTTTGAGATCTGTTTCGGCGGACTGAAGAATAACGACCTTCAAACTCATTGGGGGTCGATCCTGTCCAGCTCTGCGAAAACGTCTTCAACGTCCCTGTACTTGCCTTCCTCAATTTCTCGATTACCCATGGCAAGCAGTTTGAGCAGAGCCATTGTTTCTTCCTGCTCTTCAAAACTTTTGACGTCCATGACTACAAGCTTCGCTTCGCCGTTCTGGGTAATCACCAGCGGCTCACGGCTTTCGCTAATCGTTTTGACGATTTCGGCGGTATGGCTTTTCAGGTAACTGATGGGTTTGATCTGGGATGAAAGCTTCACGGGCTGCGCCTCGCTCGGTGGACTAGGACTGAGTTTAGTCTTAATTCAGTCCTGAGTCAGGCCGAGGTGACAAGCGTGTCGAATGTTGTTCCGTCTTCGCGGGTTCAAGCGCGAAGACGGCTTCGGACGCCTTATATCCTGAAGCTGCCTACCAACTGCTTCAACCGCGCAGCCTGCTGCTCAAGATCCGCACAAGCGCGCAAAGTCGCCTGCAAGTTCTCCACACCTTCCTGGTTCAGCGTGTTGATCTCGTTGATGTCGACGTTGATCGATTCGACCACGGCCGTCTGCTCTTCCGTTGCCGTCGCCACCGACTGGTTCATGCCGTCGATCTCGCCGATGCGCTGGGTCACGCTGCCCAGGCGTTCGCCGGCCTGGTTGGCGATGCCGACGCTGCTTTCGCTCTCTCGTTGGCTCTCGGTCATGATGCCGACCGCCTGACGCGCGCCGACCTGCAGCTCTTCGATCATTTTCTGCACTTGCTGCGCCGAATCCTGGGTGCGGTGCGCCAGGTTGCGGACTTCGTCGGCCACCACGGCGAAACCGCGACCGGCTTCGCCGGCACGGGCCGCTTCGATGGCGGCGTTGAGGGCCAGCAGGTTGGTCTGTTGGGAGATGCTGGTGATCACTTCCAGAATCTGCCCGATGTTCACGGTGTTGCTGTTCAGCGTTTCGATGTTGCCGCAGGAATCGCTGATCTTCGCCGACAGTTGCTGCATCGCGTGGATGGTTTTATCCACAACCTGCTGGCCGTCTTCGGCCAGGCTGCGCGCGTCGCTGGAGTGTTGCGAGGCGAGGGCGGCGTTCTGGGCGATTTCCTGGGCGGCGGCGCCGAGTTGATTGATCGCGGCGGCCACGCTGTTGGTACGCGAGGCTTGCTGGTCCGAGTTGTACATCGACGAGTTGGACGCCGCGACCACGCGCAGGGCAACTTCGTTGACCTGGCCAGTGGCCGAGGACACTTCGCGGATCGAGGTATGGATACGTTCGACGAAGCGGTTGAACGACAAGCCCAGCGCGCCGAATTCGTCGTGGCCGTGGATGGTCAGGCGTTTGGTCAGGTCGCCTTCGCCTTCGGCGATGTCATGCATGGCGCGGCCCATGGTCAGCAGCGGTTGCATCAGCACGCGGATCAGCATGCCGAGCAGGGCGATGATGATCACCACGGCAATGATCATGGCGATCAGCGCCGAGGTGCGGAACTCGCTGAGCATCGAGAACGCGGTGTCCTTGTCCAGCACCAGGCCCACGTACCAGTCGGCCGACGGTACGCCGTTGACACGGGTGAAGGAGATCAGTTGGGTCTTGCCGTCGAACTCGACTTCTTTCAGGCCCGGGCTGACTTTCGGTGCACCGTTGGGATAGGCCTCGGCCAAGGTCTTGAGCACCAGTTTGCTGTCCGGGTGGATCAGGATCTTGCCGTCGGCACTGACGATGAACGCGTGGCCATGGCCGCCGAAGTTCAGCGAGTTGATGATTGCGCTGACACTCGACAGATCGATGTCGGCACCGGCCACACCGATCATCTGGCCCTGGCGCTGCACCGGGGTGGCAACGGTAATCACCAGTTTGCCCGACGAGGCGGCGATGTACGGTTCGGTGACGATGGTTTGCTGGGCGCTGTTCGCGGCCTTGTACCAGCCACGGGCGCGCGGGTCGTAATCCGGTGCGCGGTTGCCGGCCGGAACCGAGAACATCACACCGTCGGCACCGCCGAAATAGCTGAGCTGGAAATTGCCGGTGTAGGCGGGCAGGTCGATGATGCGTTTCAGGCTCGCCGGGGCGTTGCCGTCGGCGACAACCTGCTGCGACATCGATTGCAGCAACTGAATGCGGCTTTCCAGCCAGGTCTGGATGTTGCTGGTGGTCAGGCTGCCCAGTTCCTGCATTGACGCTTCGGTGCTGGTTTGCAGGGCTTCGCGTTGTCGATAGTCGTTGAACAAAATGAAACAGGCGAACGCAACGGCCACCACGAGGGCGGCAGCCAACAAGATCTTGTGGCTGAATTTCATGTTTCTGGTCATTAAGTGAGCTACCGCGAAGGGGCTGGTCAAGAAAGGGCGGCAATTTGCCACACTCTCGGGCTTTGCGCTGCTCTTATTTCGACCGCTGCGCGCCAAAGATTAGGCAGCTTTTGCTAAAGGCGACGAAATGCTCAATAGCCCTACAAAGTGTCTGATTTACCGATGAATGCCGGACGAGCGGGCTAACAAATAGCCAGTGCTCCAGGGAACCAGACAGGGGTTTTCTCTTCTAAGCTTCTGGTTGGCGCCATGCCATCCCCCTTCCGTTCCAGGAGTTACACCATGTCGCTGCGATCTATCGCCCTTCTGTCGTTTTGCGTGCTGTTGGCCGCATGCAGCAAGGTCAATCAGGAAAACTACTCGAAGCTCTCGGCCGGCATGGCCAAGGCCGAAGTGGAGACGCTGCTCGGCAAGCCTACCGATTGCTCGGGCGCGCTCGGCATGTCCAGTTGCACCTGGGGCGACAAGAACAGCTTTATCAGCGTGCAGTACGCCGGTGACAAAGTGTTGATGTTTTCCGGCCAAGGCCTGAAGTAAACCGGGGCTACGCGCCCACGGGAGAAAAACAATGAAGCGGTTATTGCTTGTCCTTTTTGCCGGCCTGGTATTGGCCGGCTGCGCCACGACCGGTGAAGATCCGCTGGCGCCCAAGACAGTCCACAGCGTCAATCTCAAGCGTTACCAGGGCACCTGGTACGAGTTGGCGCGGCTGCCGATGTATTTCCAGCGCAATTGCGCTCAATCCGAAGCCCGCTACAGCCTCCAGCCTGACGGCAACCTCGGCGTGTTCAACCGTTGCCTGACCAAGGACTGGCAGTGGGAAGAGGTCAAGGGCAAGGCTTATCCACAGGTGCCGGGCAAGACCGACAAATTGTGGGTCGAGTTCGATACCTGGTTCTCGCGCTTGATTCCGGGCTCGGCGAAGGGTCAATACTGGGTGCTGTACGTCAGTGACGACTACAAGACCGCCATTGTTGGCGACCCGAGCCGCCGTTACCTGTGGCTGTTGTCCCGCACGCCGACCGTCAACGGTGTGGTGCGCGAAGAACTGCTGAGCAAGGCGCGTCAGCAGGGTTACGACACCACGCGATTGATCTGGCGCGCATCGGATCAGCAGATGGCCAAGACGTCCAACTGACGCGCAACAAAAAACCTGTGGAGGTTGCCCTCCACAGGTTTTTTTGTGTCAGCCCAAAAGGTCTCGCAGGACTTGGGTGAAGGCGCGATTGCTGTCCTCCTCCCCGGCATGTCGCCCGTCACGAACGACCCACTGACCGTTGACCAGCACGTCACGCACCTGACGGTCGCCACCGGCAAACAGCCAGCGGTTGAGGATCCCGTCACCGCTGGCCGTCGCCAGATACGGATCGCTGCCATCGAGCACAATCCAGTCGGCGCGTTTGCCGACTTCCAGCGCACCGATCGGCTGGCCCAGAGCCTGAGCACCACCGTCCAGTGCCGCGTCGTACAGCGTGCGGCCGACCATCGGCTGATCCGCGCCATACAAGCGGTTGCGACGCTGATCGCGCAGACGTTGGCCGTATTCCAACCAGCGCAGTTCCTCCACCACGCTCAACGACACATGGCTGTCGGAGCCGATACCCATGCGTCCGCCCTGAGCCAGGAAATCCACCGCCGGGAAGATCCCGTCGCCGAGGTTGGCTTCGGTGGTCAGGCACAGGCCGGCGATGGCGCGGCTCTTGGCCATCAGCGTGACTTCTTCCGGATTGGCGTGGGTCGCGTGCACCAGGCACCAGCGCTGATCGACTTCGGTGTTCTCGTACAGCCATTGCAGCGGACGGCGACCGCTCCAGCTCAGGCAGTCGTCGACTTCCTTTTGCTGTTCGGCGATGTGGATGTGCACCGGGCATTGCTTGTCGCTGGCCGCCAGCACTTCGCTGATCTGCTGTGGGGTGACTGCGCGCAACGAGTGGAAACACAATCCTAGCGACTGAGCCTTTTCCTGAGCCAGCAGCGGTTGCAGGCGTGATTGCAGTTTCAGGTAGTTTTCGGTGCTGTTGATGAAGCGGCGCTGGCCTTCGTTCGGTGTCTGGCCACCGAAACCGCTGTGGCTGTAGAGCACCGGCAACAGCGTCAGGCCGATGCCGGCGGAGCTCGCGGCCTGGCTGATACGCAACGCCAGCTCGGCCGGATCGGCATAAGGCTGACCGTTGTGATCGTGGTGGACGTAATGGAATTCGGCGACCGAGGTGTAACCGGCCTTGAGCATTTCGATGTACAGCTGACGGGCGATCACGCCGAGCTGGTCCGGGCTGATTTTTCCGACGAGCCGATACATCAGATCGCGCCAGGTCCAGAAACTGTCATTGGGATTGCCGGCCACTTCTGCCAGCCCGGCCATCGCTCGCTGGAACGCGTGGGAGTGCAGATTCGGCATCCCCGGCAGCAGCGGACCGCTCAGCCGTTCGGCGCCTTCTGCGGTGGAATCGGCCTGGATTCGGGTCAAGACGCCTTCGGCGCTGACCTCGAGACGTACATTGTTGGCCCATCCGTTAGGCAGCAGCGCGCGTTCGGCAAAGAAGGCGGACATGGTTCAGCACCCCATCGTGTGTTATTTGTATATACATATACAGACGTTTGCCTGCCCGGTAAACTCCGGCAAGCTAGCAACCTTATCCAATGAACAGGGATCCACCGTGCCGACTCCGCCTCCAGTCTCTCCGTTGGCCGCGAACATGGGCGACAGTCCGGCGCCCTTGTACGCCCGCGTCAAACAGATGATCACCCAGCAGATCGACAGTGGTAACTGGCCGCCGCATTACCGCGTGCCGTCGGAAAGCGAGCTGGTCAGCCAGTTGGGCTTCAGCCGCATGACCATCAACCGCGCGCTGCGGGAAATGACCGCCGACGGTTTGCTGGTGCGCATGCAAGGTGTCGGCACATTCGTTGCCGAGCCGAAGAGCCAGTCCGCGCTGTTCGAGGTGCACAACATCGCTGATGAAATCGCCTCCCGTGGCCATCGCCACACCTGCCAGGTGATCACCCTGGAAGAAGAGGCCGCCGGTTCCGAGCGCGCCCTGGCCCTGGACATGCGCGAAGGGCAAAAGGTGTTCCACTCGCTGATCGTGCATTACGAAAACGATATTCCGGTGCAGATCGAAGACCGTTTCGTCAACGCGCTGGTCGCCCCGGAATACCTCAAGCAGGACTTCACCCTGCAAACGCCTTACGCCTACCTCAACCAGGTTGCGCCGCTGACCGAAGGCGAGCATGTGGTCGAAGCGATCCTCGCCGAGCCGACCGAATGCAAATTGCTGCAGATCGAAAAAGGCGAGCCGTGCCTGCTGATCCGCCGTCGCACCTGGTCGGGCCGTCAGCCAGTGACGGCAGCGCGCCTGATCCACCCCGGTTCCCGTCATCGTCTGGAAGGTCGGTTTCATAAATAAAAAGCATAAATAGAGAGCATAAATGAGCGAGTTGAAGGTTCTACGCGCCGAAGGCTACCCGCGCATGCCGTGGAAAAACGGCGGCGGCAGCACCGAGGAAATCACCCGTGACGCCGGTGCCGGTCTCGACGGTTTCGGCTGGCGTCTGTCGATTGCCGACATCGCCGAATCCGGCGGCTTCTCGACGTTCACCGGTTATCAGCGGGTGATCACGGTGTTGCAGGGCGACGGCATGACCTTGTGTGTCGACGGTGACGACACTCGGCCGCTGTTACCCCTCGACCCGTTTGCCTTCAGCGGCGAAAGCCAGGTGTCCTGCACCTTGCTCGGCGGCGCGATCCGCGATTTCAACCTGATCTACGCACCGCAGCGTTACAGCGCGCGTTTGCAGTGGCTGGATGGCGAGCAACGGTTCTTCAGCTCCGCCGGCACCGTTCTCGTCTTCAGCGTCAGCGAGTTGCTGGAAGTGACGGTCGGTGACAGCGCTTCGCAACTCGGCCGGCATGATTGCCTGCAACTGGACGGTAACACCGGTCTGGTGGAAATCGCCGTGAATGCCGGCTGCTGCGTGATCGAACTGACTGCACACTGATCGGCCCCTTAAAAACCGCCGCTTTGAACAGTGCCCGTAAGGGCTGTTGAAAACGGCGGTTTTTTTCATCCCGACGTTCCCGAACGCGCACCAACTTGTTACCGAACGCCCCAGCGTGGCGCAAAACCACGCTTATGAACCAGCCTCCCGCTTGCTCAAACCAACCCCGCGAAAAAATTCATACACGCCACAACCCTTGATTCAGGCGTCCTCCAGCCATGCCCGGCATTTTTGTTGAACAGCCCTCCAACAAGTTGGCCGCTCGATTGCATATGCTTGTATGTACAAGTAAAGACGTATGCGTATGAGTCGTTAGAGGTTCTCCGCAGCGTCCCTGATTCGCTTGTCGCGCATTGAAGCGCACAAGCCGCTTGCCCATCGCCAGGGTTGGTTTGAATTGATCGCTGAGGAGTCTTTTTCGTGACTGACAATAAGCCTACAAAATTCCGCAATGTCGAAATCCGCGCTGCCCGCGGCAACAAGCTGACCGCCAAGAGCTGGCTGACCGAAGCGCCGCTGCGCATGCTGATGAACAACCTCGACCCGGAAGTGGCCGAGAATCCGAAAGAACTGGTGGTCTACGGTGGCATCGGCCGCGCCGCGCGTAACTGGGAGTGCTACGACAAGATCGTCGAAAGCCTGACCAACCTGAACGACGACGAGACCCTGCTGGTGCAATCCGGCAAGCCGGTCGGCGTGTTCAAGACCCACAGCAATGCGCCGCGCGTACTGATCGCCAACTCCAACCTGGTGCCGCACTGGGCGACCTGGGAACACTTCAACGAACTCGACGCCAAAGGCCTGGCCATGTACGGCCAGATGACCGCCGGCAGCTGGATCTACATCGGCAGCCAGGGCATTGTCCAGGGCACCTACGAAACCTTCGTCGAAGCCGGTCGCCAGCATTACAACTCCAACCTCAAGGGCCGCTGGGTCCTGACCGCCGGCCTCGGCGGCATGGGTGGCGCTCAGCCGCTGGCCGCGACCCTGGCCGGTGCCTGCTCGCTGAACATTGAATGCCAGCAGGTGAGCATCGATTTCCGCCTGAAAAGCCGTTACGTCGACGAGCAAGCCAAAGACCTCGACGACGCGCTGGCGCGCATTGAGAAGTACACCAAAGAAGGCAAGGCGATCTCCATCGCGCTGCTGGGCAACGCCGCGGAAATCCTCCCGGAACTGGTCCGTCGCGGCGTGCGCCCGGACATGGTCACCGACCAGACCAGCGCCCACGACCCATTGAACGGTTACCTGCCGGCCGGCTGGACCTGGGACGAATACCGCGCCCGCGCCAAGACCGAACCGGCCGCTGTAATCAAAGCCGCCAAGCAATCGATGGCGGTGCACGTCAAGGCGATGCTGGACTTCCAGAAACAAGGCATCCCGACCTTCGACTACGGCAACAACATCCGTCAGATGGCTCAGGAAGAGGGCGTGGAAAACGCCTTCGACTTCCCGGGCTTCGTCCCGGCCTACATCCGTCCGCTGTTCTGCCGTGGCATCGGCCCGTTCCGCTGGGCGGCGCTGTCGGGTGATCCGCAGGACATCTACAAGACCGACGCCAAGGTCAAAGAGCTGATCCCGGACGACGCGCACCTGCACAACTGGCTGGACATGGCCCGCGAGCGCATCAGCTTCCAGGGTCTGCCGGCGCGGATCTGCTGGGTCGGCCTGGGCCAGCGCGCCAAGCTCGGCCTGGCGTTCAACGAAATGGTCCGTCGTGGCGAGCTGTCGGCACCAATCGTGATCGGTCGCGACCACCTCGACTCCGGCTCGGTCTCCAGCCCGAACCGCGAAACTGAATCGATGCAGGACGGTTCCGATGCCGTCTCCGACTGGCCACTGCTCAACGCCCTGCTGAACACCGCGAGCGGCGCGACCTGGGTGTCGTTGCACCACGGTGGCGGCGTCGGCATGGGCTTCTCGCAGCACTCGGGCATGGTGATCGTCTGCGACGGCACGGATGAAGCGGCCGAGCGTATCGCTCGCGTGCTGCACAACGATCCGGGCACCGGTGTGATGCGTCACGCCGATGCCGGTTACCAGATCGCCATCGACTGCGCCAAGGAGCAAGGGCTGAACCTGCCGATGATCACCGGTAAATAAAAAACCGGCGGGAGCGAGCATGCTCGCTCCCGCTCAAGCCAATACAACAACAAAACCCAGAACAATCCACAGAGGTTGAATCATGGCTGGCAACACCGATCGTGCAAGCAACAAACCGTTGATCGAAAAGCGTTCGATCGACTACATCCCGGAAGCGGAAAGACACGGTCGTCTATTCAGTCAGTTCACCCTGTGGATGGGTGCCAACCTGCAAATCACCGCAATCGTCACCGGGGCCTTGGCCGTGGTGCTGGGCGGTGATGTGTTCTGGTCGCTGATCGGTCTGTTGATCGGTCAACTGCTGGGCGGCGGTGTCATGGCGCTGCACGCGGCACAAGGTCCGAAGCTGGGCCTGCCGCAGATGATCTCCAGCCGTGTGCAGTTCGGGGTTTATGGCGCGGCGATTCCGATCGTGCTGGTGTGCCTGATGTACCTGGGCTTCACCGCGACCGGCACGGTGCTGTCGGGCCAGGCGCTGGGCCAGTTGTTTGGTGTCAGTGACACTGTCGGCATCCTTCTTTTCGCCAGCGTCATTGTCGTGGTCACGGTGCTCGGCTATCGGGTGATCCACTGGATCGGCCGTATTGCCAGTGCCATTGGCGTGATTGCTTTCGTTTATCTGTTCAGCCGTCTGATGAGTCAGGTGGACGTCGGCGCACTTCTGGAAATCCGCCACTTCAGCTGGAGCAGTTTCCTGCTGGCGGTGTCGCTGGCAGCGTCCTGGCAGATCGCCTTCGGCCCTTACGTGGCGGACTACTCGCGCTACCTGCCGAGCAAGGTTTCCTCGGTGAAAACCTTTTTCGCTGCCGGTGCCGGTTCGGTGATTGGCGCGCAGGTGGCGATGATCCTCGGCGTGTTCGCGGCGGCTTCGGCCAACGGGCAGTTCGCCGGTCATGAAGTGGCTTACATCGTCGGTCTGGGCGGCACGGGTGCCACCGCTGCGCTGCTGTATTTCAGCATCGCGTTCGGCAAGGTGACCATCTCCACCCTGAACTCCTACGGCAGCTTCATGTGCATCGCGACCATCATCAGCGGTTTCCGTGGTGACCTGAAAGTAACGCGCCTGCAGCGTCTGGTGTTCGTGCTGGTCATCGTGGGTGCGGCGACGCTGATGGCGCTGCTCGGCCAGCACTCGTTCCTCGGGGCGTTCAAGTCTTTCATCCTGTTCCTGCTGGCGTTCTTCACGCCGTGGAGCGCGATCAATCTGGTGGACTACTACTGCATCACCCGCGAGCGCTATGACGTACCGGCGCTGGCCGATCCGAACGGTCGCTACGGCCGCTGGAACATGCTTGGTATCAGCGTCTACGTGTTCGGTGTGCTGGTGCAGCTGCCGTTCATTTCCACCAAGTTCTACACCGGTCCGCTGGTGGCCGCGCTGGGTGATGTGGATATCTCGTGGATCATCGGCCTGGTGTTGCCTGCCGCGCTGTACTACGTGTGCGCAAAGAAATGGCACGGCAGCGTGCCCGATCAACTGATTCTGCCGGTCGAGCAGAACAGCGTTGTACAACCTAAAGCAAGCGGGGCCGGTCGCGCTGCGGCGCAGGCCTGATTTGGACGTGGACAGGGCTGGATGCCTCTTGACTGCCGTAAGCCAACTCATGATTAGGAGCGTCACAACAATGAAATCGAACAAGACCCTGCTGACCACACTGCTGTCCATGGGCCTGCTGGCCAGTGCCGGCGCCACTCAGGCTGCCGGCTGGTGCGAATCCGGCAAACCGGTGAAATTCGCCGGCCTGAACTGGGAAAGCGCGATGTTGCTGACCGACGTGCTGCAAGTCGTGTTGGAGAAAGGTTACGACTGCAAGACCGACAGCCTGCCGGGCAACTCCATCACCATGGAAAACGCCCTGAGCAGCAACGATATTCAAGTGTTCGCCGAAGAGTGGGTCGGCCGCAGCGAGGTCTGGAACAAGGCCGAGAAGGCCGGCAAGGTCGTCGGTGTCGGCGCGCCGGTCGTCGGTGCGATTGAAGGCTGGTACGTGCCGCGCTACGTGATCGAAGGCGATGCCAAGCGCAAGATCGAAGCCAAGGCGCCGGACCTGAAAAACATCGCTGACCTGGGCAAATACTCGGCAATCTTCAAGGATGCCGAAGAGCCGTCCAAGGGCCGTTTCTACAACTGCCCGGCCGGCTGGACCTGCGAGCTGGACAACAGCGAAATGCTGAAAAGCTACGGCCTGGAAAGCACCTACACCAACTTCCGCCCGGGCACCGGCCCGGCGCTGGATGCGGCGGTGCTGTCGAGCTACAAGCGTGGCGAGCCGATCCTGTTCTACTACTGGTCGCCAACCCCGCTGATGGGCCAGATCGACGCGGTCAAACTGGAAGAGAAACCGGGCGTTGACAAGACCGTGACCATCAAGGTCGGCCTGTCCAAGACCTTCCACGAGCAAGCGCCTGAGCTGGTGGCCGTGCTGGAAAAGGTCAACCTGCCGATCGACCTGCTGAACCAGAACCTGGGTCGCATGACCAAGGAGCGGATCGAGTCGCCAAAACTGGCCAAGATCTTCCTGAAGGAACATCCTGAAGTCTGGCACGCATGGGTGAGCGACGACGCAGCCAAGAAAATCGACGCGGCCTTGTAGGTCGAGCTTCACCGGCTGCCGGCAACGGCAGTCGGACGCTTGATCGCAACCCCTTGATTGAGAGTCTCTTATGTTTCCCGAACGCTTTACGTTTTCCATCGCCGACTGGGTCAACGGTTGGGTCGATGCGCTGGTCACCAACTACGGCGACGTGTTCCGCCATATCTCCGACACCCTGCTGTGGGCCATCGTCAACCTTGAAGGCTTGCTGCGCGCAGCACCGTGGTGGTTGATGCTGGCCATCGTCGCGGGCGTTGCCTGGCACGCCACGCGCAAAGTCGTGACCACCGCCGTGATCGTCGGTTTGCTGTTCCTGGTCGGCGCCGTCGGCCTGTGGGACAAACTGATGCAAACGCTGGCGCTGATGATGGTCGCCACGGTCATCTCGGTGCTGATCGGTGTGCCGCTGGGGATTCTCTCGGCGCGCAGCAATCGCCTGCGTTCGATCCTGATGCCGCTGCTCGACATCATGCAGACCATGCCCAGCTTCGTGTACCTGATTCCGGTGCTGATGCTGTTCGGCCTGGGCAAGGTGCCGGCGATTTTCGCCACCGTGATCTACGCAGCACCGCCGCTGATCCGCCTGACCGATCTGGGCATCCGCCAGGTCGACGGTGAAGTGATGGAAGCCATCAACGCCTTCGGCGCCAACCGCTGGCAGCAACTGTTCGGCGTGCAACTGCCGCTGGCCCTGCCGAGCATCATGGCCGGGATCAACCAGACCACCATGATGGCCCTGTCGATGGTGGTGATCGCCTCGATGATCGGCGCCCGTGGCCTGGGTGAAGATGTGCTGGTGGGCATTCAGACCCTCAACGTCGGACGTGGTCTTGAAGCCGGTCTGGCGATCGTGATTCTCGCAGTGGTCATCGACCGCATTACCCAGGCGTATGGTCGGCCACGGCATGAGGTGAGCAAATGAACAACGCAACCGTGAGCAAGATCGAAGTCAAAAACGTCTTCAAGATTTTCGGCAACCGCGCCAAGGACGCCCTGGCGATGGTCGGCCAGGGCAAGACCAAGGATCAGGTGCTGAACGAAACCGGTTGCGTGGTCGGGGTCAACGACTTGTCCCTGAGCATCGGCACCGGCGAGATCTTCGTGATCATGGGCCTGTCCGGCTCCGGCAAATCCACGCTGGTGCGCCACTTCAATCGCCTGATCGACCCGACCAGCGGCGCGATCCTGGTGGACGGCGTGGACATCCTGCAATACGACATGGAAGCCCTGCGCGAATTTCGCCGGCACAAGATCAGCATGGTGTTCCAGAGCTTCGGCCTGCTGCCGCACAAGACCGTCCTCGACAACGTCGCCTACGGCCTGAAAGTGCGCGGCGAGACCAAGCAGCTGTGCGCCGAACGCGCACTGCACTGGATCAACACCGTGGGCCTCAAAGGCTACGAAAACAAATACCCGCACCAGCTCTCCGGTGGCATGCGCCAGCGTGTCGGCCTGGCCCGCGCTCTGGCGGCGGACACCGACATCATCCTGATGGACGAAGCGTTCAGTGCCCTCGATCCGCTGATCCGCGCCGAGATGCAGGATCAGTTGCTGGAGCTGCAAAAGACCCTGCACAAGACCATCGTCTTCATCACCCACGACCTCGACGAGGCTGTGCGCATCGGCAACCGCATCGCGATCCTCAAGGACGGCCGCCTGATCCAGGTCGGTACGCCGAAAGAGATCCTGCACTCGCCAGCGGATGAGTATGTCGACCGCTTCGTGCAGCGGCGGGCGGCGGTGGTTTGAGGTTCGTTCCCGCGTCGAGGCGTCGAACCGTCTGCGTGGGAATGCATTCCGTGACGATCAGGTTAAAGAGGTTTTAGATGTCCCAGGCTGAAAAAATCGTTATCGCCGACGCCCCGATGCGTTGGCAGGATGTGGTCGCGGTAGCCCGTCACGGCGCGCAGCTCGAGCTGTCGGCCCAGACCTGGGCGCGCATCGAAAATGCTCAGGGCATCGTCCAGCGCATCGTTGCCAGCGGCGAACGTGCTTATGGCGTCAATACCGGGCTGGGCGGTTTGTCCAACGTCTCGCTGCAGGGCGAGCAGCTCAGTCAGTTGTCGCGCAACACTTTGCTCAGCCATGCCTGCGGTGTCGGTCCGGTACTGGCCGATGAGCAGACCCGCGCCATCATGTGCGCTGCGATCCGCAATTACAGCCACGGCAAATCCGGGATTCATCGCCAAGTGGTCGAAGCGCTGCTGGCGCTGCTCAATCGCGGCATCACCCCGCAAGTGCCGTCCCAGGGTTCGGTGGGTTACCTGACCCACATGGCGCACATCGGTATCGCGCTGCTGGGCGTCGGCAATGTCAGCTATCGCGGGCAGGTTGTCTCTGCGCAGCAAGCGCTGGCCGAAGAAGGCCTGCAACCGGTGCAACTCGGCGCGAAGGACGGTTTGTGCCTGGTCAATGGCACGCCGTGCATGACCGGTCTCAGCTGCCTGGCCATCGCCGATGCCACGCGTCTGGTGCAATGGGCGGACGTGGTCGGTGCCATGAGTTTCGAAGCGCAGCGCGGCCAGATCGCCGCGTTCGACGCCGAGATCATCGCGCTCAAGCCGCACCCGGGCATGCAACAAGTCGGCGCCAATCTGCGTGCGCTGCTCGATGGCAGCGAAGTGATTGCGACAAGCAAAGGCATTCGCACCCAGGATGCGCTGAGCATCCGTTCGATCCCGCAGGTGCACGGCGCCGCGCGCGATCAACTGGAACACGCGATCAAACAGATCGAAACCGAGCTCAACGGCTGCACCGACAACCCGTTGCTGCTGGGTACGCCGGACAACTTCCGGGTGATGTCCCAGGCCAACCCGCACGGTCAATCGGTCGCGCTGGCGGCGGACTTGCTGGCCATCGCGATGGCCGAAATCGGCTCGATTGCCGAGCGGCGTCTGGACCGACTGATCAACCCGCATGTCAGCGGTCTGCCGGCGTTCCTGGTGGCCAATCCGGGGGTGAACTCCGGGATGATGATCGTGCAATACGTCGCTGCGTCGCTGTGCGCGGAAAACCGCCAGTTGGCACAACCGGCGGTGCTCGACAACTACGTCACTTCGGGCCTGCAGGAAGACCACTTGAGCATGGGCACCAACGCCGCGCTGAAGCTGCATCGCGCACTGGAAAACTGCACGCAGATCCTCGCCATCGAGTACCTGTTGGCGGCTCAGGCCTTTGAATTTCTCAAGGTACAACGCTTCGGCGCCGGCACCGATGTGGCGTGGCGACTGCTGCGCGAGAAAGTCCCGGCCTACGATCAGGACCGCTGGCTGGCGCCGGATATCGCCGCTGCCGCGAGCGTGTTGAAGGACTCGGATTTGCTGCACAACGTACTACCGAATTTGCACTGACGAATACCCATGCCAGCGTGCCAAGGCGCGGCTCCCCAAAAGGCGAGAAGCGACGGACAACGGACATCTCCGGAGCGTCTGGTTAGTTAACAAGAAACTCTCAAAAGGAGCACAAGATGACTGCGCTGAACCTGATCCCCGGCCAACTGAGCCTGGCCCAACTGCGTGACGTCTACCAGAACCCGGTCAAGCTGACCCTCGACAACAGCGCCTCGGCGCAGATCGAAGCCAGCGTCGCCTGCGTCGAGCAGATCCTCGCCGAGAACCGCACTGCCTACGGCATCAACACCGGTTTCGGCCTGCTGGCCTCGACCCGCATCGCCAGCGAAGACCTGGAAAACCTCCAGCGCTCGCTGGTGCTGTCCCATGCCGCTGGCGTTGGTCAGCCGATCAGCGATGAGCTGGTGCGTTTGATCATGGTGCTCAAGGTCAACAGCCTGAGCCGTGGTTTCTCTGGCATCCGCCGCGTGGTGATCGATGCGCTGATCGCCCTGATCAATGCCGAGGTTTACCCGCACATTCCGTTGAAAGGTTCGGTCGGTGCGTCCGGCGACCTGGCACCGCTGGCGCACATGTCGCTGGTACTGCTGGGCGAAGGCAAGGCGCGCTACAAGGGCGAGTGGATGGAAGCGACCGAAGCGCTGAAAGTTGCCGGTCTGACCCCGCTGACACTGGCGGCGAAGGAAGGTCTGGCGCTGCTCAACGGCACTCAGGTTTCTACCGCATTCGCTTTGCGCGGTCTGTTCGAAGGTGAAGACCTGTTTGCCGGTGCACTGGCGCTGGGTGGTCTTACAGTTGAAGCGGTATTGGGCTCGCGTTCGCCGTTCGACGCCCGTATCCACGCCGCCCGTGGCCAGAAAGGCCAGATTGACACCGCCGCTGCTTACCGCGATCTGCTGGGCGAGCGCAGTGAAGTCTCCGACTCGCACCAGAACTGCGAAAAGGTTCAGGACCCGTACTCGCTGCGCTGCCAGCCGCAAGTCATGGGCGCCTGCCTGACTCAGTTCCGTCAGGCTGCCGAGGTGCTGGTGATCGAAGCCAACGCCGTGTCCGACAACCCATTGGTATTCGCGGCTGAAGGCGACGTGATTTCCGGCGGCAACTTCCACGCCGAGCCAGTGGCCATGGCTGCCGACAACATGGCTTTGGCCATTGCGGAAATCGGTTCGCTGAGCGAGCGCCGTATCTCGTTGATGATGGACAAGCACATGTCGCAATTGCCGCCGTTCCTGGTGGCCAATGGCGGCGTGAACTCCGGTTTCATGATCGCTCAGGTGACCGCTGCGGCCCTGGCCAGCGAGAACAAGGCACTGGCCCATCCGCATTCGGTGGACAGCCTGCCGACCTCCGCCAACCAGGAAGACCACGTGTCGATGGCTCCGGCCGCCGGCAAGCGTCTGTGGGAAATGGCCGAAAACACTCGCGGGATTCTCGCGGTGGAATGGCTGGCGGCGGCGCAAGGTCTGGACCTGCGCAACGGCCTGAAGACCTCGACCAAACTGGAAAAGGCCCGGGGGATTCTGCGTCGCGAAGTACCGTTCTATGAGAAGGACCGCTTCTTCGCGCCGGACATCAATGCGGCGACCGAGCTGCTGGCTTCGCGCATTCTGACTGAACTGGTTCCGGCGAAACTGCTGCCGAGCCTTTAACCCTATCCACTGATCGTTCCCACGCAGACGGTTCGGCGCCTCGACGTGGGAACGATCGCAAGACGAGGACCTGGGATGAAAACCCTCTGGCAACACTGCCACGTCGCAACCATGGCGCAAGGCGTCTACTCGATCATCGAGGATGCGGCCATCGTGACGTCCGGTGCACACATCGAGTGGATCGGCCCGCGCACTCAATTGCCGTCGGGCGAATACCCGGCGGTCAACGATCTGCAAGGCGCGTGGGTCACCCCCGGCCTGATCGACTGCCACACCCACACCGTGTTCGGCGGCAACCGCAGCGGTGAGTTCGAGAAACGCCTGCAAGGCGTCAGCTACGCCGAGATCGCAGCGGCCGGCGGCGGCATCGCCAGCACCGTGCGCGCCACGCGCGAAGCGTCGGAAGACGAACTGTTCGCCAGCGCCGCCAAGCGCTTGAAAAGCCTGATGCGCGACGGCGTGACCACGGTCGAAATGAAATCCGGCTACGGCCTCGACCTGGCCAGCGAGCGCAAGATCCTGCGGGTCATCCGCCGCCTTGCCGACGAATTGCCGATCAGCGTGCGCAGCACCTGTCTGGCGGCTCACGCGTTGCCACCGGAATACAAGGATCGCGCTGACGATTACATCGATCACATCTGCACCGAAATGCTTCCAGCGCTGGCCGCCGAAGGCCTGGTGGATGCGGTGGATGCGTTCTGCGAATACCTGGCGTTCTCCCCGGAACAAGTCGAGCGGGTATTCATAGTCGCGCAAAAACTCGGCCTGCCGGTGAAGTTGCACGCCGAACAACTGTCGTCGCTGCACGGCTCCAGCCTGGCTGCGCGTTATCACGCATTGTCTGCCGATCATCTGGAGTTCATGGATGAAGCCGACGCCATCGCCATGGCCGAATCCGACACTGTCGCGGTGTTGTTGCCGGGCGCGTTCTACTTCCTGCGTGAAACCCAGTTGCCGCCGATGGAAGCCCTGCGCAAGCACAAGGTGAAAATCGCCATCGCCAGCGACCTCAACCCCGGCACTTCGCCGGCGCTGTCGTTGCGCCTGATGCTGAACATGGCCTGCACCTGTTTCCGCATGACCCCGGAAGAAGCCCTGGCCGGCGCCACGATTCATGCGGCGCAAGCCTTGGGCATGGCCGATACCCACGGTTCGCTGGAAGTCGGCAAGGTGGCGGATTTCGTCGCCTGGCACATCGACCGGCCGGCGGATCTGGCGTACTGGCTCGGTGGTGAACTGGACAAACGCGTCGTGCGTCACGGCGTTGAATCAAGTCTGTAGGAGAACGGTTGTGGATAAGGTTCTGAACTTCAAACAAGGTCGCGTGCCGCTGCTGATCAGCATGCCCCACGCGGGTGTGCGCCTGACCCCGGTGGTCGAGGCCGGATTGATCCCGGACGCGAAAAGCCTGCCGGACACCGACTGGCATATTCCGCAGCTCTACGATTTTGCCGCCGAGCTGGGCGCCAGCACGCTGGCGGCCGAGTACTCGCGGTTCGTCATCGACTTGAACCGGCCGTCCGACGACAAACCGTTGTACGCGGGCGCCACCACCGGGCTGTACCCGGCGACGCTGTTCGATGGCATTCCGTTGTTCAAGGAAGGCAAGGAACCGTCGAAAGAAGAACGCGCGTCGTATCTGGAGCAGATCTGGACGCCGTACCACCGCACCTTGCAGGAAGAACTGGCGCGGCTGAAGGCCGAGTTCGGTTACGTACTGTTATTCGATGCGCACTCGATCCGTTCGGTGATCCCGCACCTGTTCGACGGCAAGCTGCCGGACTTCAACCTCGGCACCTTCAACGGCGCCAGCTGCGATCCGCAGTTGGCCACGCAACTGGAAGCGATCTGCGCACGCCACGGCGATTACAGCCATGTGCTGAACGGACGCTTCAAGGGCGGCCACATCACCCGTCACTACGGCAACCCGGCCGAGAACATCCACGCCGTGCAACTGGAACTGGGCCAGTGCACCTATATGGAAGAGTTCGAACCGTTCCGCTACCGCGCCGATCTGGCGGAGCCGACGCGGGTGGTGCTCAAGGAGTTGTTGCAAGGGCTGCTCGCCTGGGGCGAAAAGCACTACAACTGAATCTGTTTTGGAGAGCGCCTGTCGCCACCGTGCAAATCCCGGTCGCCACAGGTCGCTTTTCCGTCTCGTCTGCTGCGTAATGTTTCGGCCACGGTGCAAGAAGACACCGATCCGAACAATAACCCGCTGCCGCACGAGACGATCCCACATGAAAAAACTGTTCACTCGTTGTGCGTTAATCCTCACCGGCAGTGCGCTGCTCAGCGCCGGCGCCATGGCTTCCGACGATGCTTCCTGCAAAACCGTGCGCATGGGCGTGGTCAACTGGACCGACGTGATCGCCACCAGCGGCATGGCCGACGTATTGCTCAATGGTCTCGGCTACGAAAGCAAACAGACCAGCGCCGTGCAGCAAATCATCTTTGCCGGCATCCGCGACAAGCGTCTGGATATCTTCCTCGGCTACTGGAAACCGGCGATGGACAAGAACATCGCGCCGTTCATCGCTGCCAATCAAGTCAAAGTGATGGACAAGCCAAGCCTGGCGGATGCTCAGGCGACCCTCGCGGTGCCGGACTACGTTGCGGCGGCGGGGCTGAAAACCTTTGGTGACATCGCAAAATTCAAGGATCAGCTCGGCGCCAAGATCTACGGCATTGAGCCCGGCAGCGGCGCCAACACCACGATCAAGACCATGATCGAAACCAACCATTTCGGTCTGAAGGATTTCAAGATCATTGAATCCGGTGAGGCCGGCATGCTTGCCGCCGTGCAGCGGGCGGTGAACCGCAAGGAATTCGTGGTGTTCGTCGGCTGGACCCCGCACCCGATGAACATCAACATGAAAATCACCTACCTGACCGGCAGCGATGATGTCTACGGCCCGAACGAAGGCGCCGCCACCGTTTCCACCGTCACCTCGCCGGACTACGCCGAGCGCTGCCCCAACGTCCATCGACTGCTGGAGAACCTGACCTTCACCGCCGCTCAGGAAAGCCAGTTGATGGTGCCGATCATGGAACGCAAGACACCCCAGGAAGTGGCGAAGAACTGGCTGCGTGAGCACCCGGAAGATTTGCAGCGCTGGCTGGCGGGTGTCAGCAGTTTCGACGGCAAGGATGGCGTGGCCACGGTTCAGGCCAGTCTGAAAAACTGATGGGTACTTATCCACTGTCGCCGGCGATGGCGGCGTTTGTCGCCAGGACCGAAAGCTTCGCCAGCGATGACAGCAGCCTTGCTGGATTGCGCCGGGGCTATGACGAGATGTGCCGGGCGTTCACTCCACCGCGACCGGCAGGGCTTGAGGTAGAGGACTTTCGATTGGGCGCGGTGTCGGTCCGTGCCTATCGCCCACCCCTGGCGTTACCGCCCTGTGTGGTGTACCTGCACGGCGGTGGCTGGGTGGTTGGCGGGCTGGATTCCCACGACTTCATCTGCTGCGAACTGGCCGTGGCGCTCGGGGCAATGGTGGTGGCGGTGGATTACCGGCTGGCGCCGGAGCATCCGTTTCCCGCCGGATTCGACGATTGCCTGAATGTCTGGCGTGCCCTGCGCGACGGATCGTTCGGCTTCGACCGCGAGCGGATGCTGGTGGCCGGCGACAGCGCCGGTGGCAATCTCGCCGCCGCGTTGTGCCTGGCCTTGCGCGATACCGGCGAGCCTCTGCCCGGCGCTCAGGTGCTGATCTATCCCGGACTGGGCGGCGACGAACATCTGCCGTCACGCAGCGAATGCGCCGATGCGCCACTACTGACCAGCAGCGATGTCGACTGTTATCACGCGTTGTACCTGCGTGGCTCGACGCAACCGAATGCCTGGGCCATGCCGTTGCTCGCCGATGACGTCAGCCGATTGCCCCCGGCCTGGATCGCCGTGGCGCAGTTCGATCCGTTGCGCGACGACGGGGTGCGCTACGCCGAACGACTCGCCGCCGCCGGGGGCGAGGCCGCGTTGTATTACGGTGAAGGGCTGGTGCATGGCTGTCTGCGGGCGCGGCATCAGGTCGCCGAAGTCGATCGTCTCTACGAAAGCCTGCTGGGGTTCATGGCTGACAAATTGTGACAGTGCACGGGCATGCTCATTGACGTAAATCGGGTTTATGATGCCGGACGGCAGAATAATAGAAGTCCCCCCAGGGATGACCTCGACCCCTTACGGAGCACGCAATGCAGACATTGTTTCCGCAGATCAAACCTCACGCACGGCACGATCTGGCCGTCGACGACACCCATACGCTGTACGTCGACGAAAGCGGTTCACCGGAAGGTTTGCCGGTGGTGTTCATTCACGGTGGTCCCGGTGCCGGGTGCGATGCCCAGAGCCGTCGCTACTTCGATCCTAACCTGTATCGCATTGTCACCTTCGACCAGCGCGGTTGCGGTCGCTCCACCCCGCACGCCAGTCTGGAAAACAACACCACCTGGGATCTGGTCGAAGACCTCGAGCGCATTCGCAAACACCTGGGCATCGAGAAATGGGTGCTGTTCGGCGGCTCCTGGGGTTCGACCCTGGCGCTGGCTTATGCGCAGACCCACCCGGAGCGCGTGCATGGTCTGATCCTGCGTGGGATCTTTCTCTGCCGCCCGCAGGAAATCGAATGGTTCTACCAGGCCGGTGCCAGCCGTCTGTTCCCCGATTACTGGCAGGACTACATCGCGCCGATCCCGCTGGACGAGCGTGATGACCTGCTCAGCGCGTTCCACAAACGCCTGACCGGCAACGACCAGATCGCCCAGATGCACGCGGCCAAAGCCTGGTCGACCTGGGAAGGGCGCACCGCGACCCTGCGGCCGAACCCGCTGGTGGTCGACCGTTTCTCCGAGCCGCAGCGCGCCTTGTCGATTGCGCGGATCGAATGCCACTACTTCACCAACAACGCTTTTCTTGAGCCGAACCAGTTGATTCGCGACATGGGCAAGATCGCCCACCTGCCGGGTGTGATCATCCACGGCCGCTACGACGTGATCTGCCCGCTCGACAATGCCTGGGAACTGCATCAGGCCTGGCCGAACAGCGAGCTGCAGGTGATCCGCGACGCCGGTCATGCCGCGTCCGAACCGGGCATCACCGATGCGCTGGTACGTGCCGCCAGCAACATGGCCCGGCGCCTGCTCGACCTGCCGCCCGAAGAAGCATGAAGGGTCTTTTGCAGCGCGTGAAAGGCGCGCGGGTCGAAGTGGCGGGTGAGGTGGTCGGCAGCGTCGATCAGGGATTGCTGGTGCTGGTGGCGGTCGAACCCGACGACACGCAGGCCAGCGCCGACAAACTTCTGCATAAGCTGCTTAACTATCGAGTATTCAGTGACGCCGAGGGCAAGATGAACCTGTCTTTGGCGGATGTGGGCGGCGGGTTGCTGCTGGTCTCTCAGTTCACCCTGGCTGCCGACACCAAAAGCGGGTTGCGTCCGAGTTTCTCGACCGCTGCCCCTCCGGCGCTGGGCGAGGAATTGTTCGACTATCTATTAAGCAAAGCGAAACAGATGCATGGCACTGTGGCATCAGGTAGATTCGGCGCGGATATGCAGGTGCACCTGGTCAACGATGGCCCGGTAACCTTCCTGTTACAGACATGAAAGTGCTTGAAACAACTTTTTAAGGGCTTTTCGGCTGAAAACAGGGAATTTTCGCGATAAATACTTTGTTACCCCTGATGCGTTGTCACGCGGGCTACTAGATAATCGCGCGCTACGGGGATCAGCGTTCGTTGGTCCATTTTGACTTAGGTAGAGACTTGTCCGGATCCGATTGGGGAATCATTTTGCCCCAGCGGAGTCGGAACAATGCTCGCCAACTTGGCAAGGGTGCCCTGCAAGGCCGGTATTTTTGTACCGAAAACCTCACAGGCACTTCATCTGGCCGTTGGTTTATTGATCTGTTTTCGGCGAGGGTTGCTCGTGATTGTTAGTCCCTGTAATGCAGCAAAATTGTCTGCCAAACGCTTGCGCAGCGCTCTGGTAGCGGGCTCGGCACTGCTGTGCCTGCTCAGCGCCGGCCAGCTTTGGGCATTCAATCTTGACGATGTGTCGGCCAAGGCCAAAGAACTGGCCGGGCAGAAATTCGAAGCCCCGCGCAGCAACCTGCCGAACGAATTCCGTGACATGAAATTCGCGGACTACCAGAAGATTCGTTTCCGCACCGAAAAAGCCGAATGGGCCGACCAGAAGACCCCGTTCAAGCTGTCCTTCTATCATCAGGGCATGCACTTCGATACGCCGGTGAAAATCAACGAAATCACCGCGAACACCGTCGAAGAGATCAAATACGATCCGAGCCGTTTCGATTTCGGCGATCTGCAGTTCGATCCAAAGGCCACCGAACAACTGGGCTATGCCGGTTTCCGTGTGCTGTACCCGATCAACAAGGCTGACAAGCAAGACGAAATCATGACCATGCTGGGCGCGAGCTACTTCCGCGTCGTCGGCAAGGGTCACACCTACGGTCTGTCGGCCCGTGGCCTGGCGATCGATACTGCTCTGCCGTCCGGCGAAGAATTCCCGCGTTTTCGCGAGTTCTGGATTCAGCAGCCGAAGCCGGGTGACAAGCACCTGGTGATCTTCGCCCTGCTCGATTCGCCGCGCGCCACCGGCGCCTACCGTCTGATCCTGCGTCCTGGCAGCGACACCATCGTCGACGTCAAAGGCCAGATGTACCTGCGTGACAAGGTTGGCAAGCTCGGCGTCGCGCCGCTGACCAGCATGTTCCTGTTCGGCGCCAACCAGCCGTCGAAAGTGCTCAACTACCGTCGTGAATTGCACGACTCCAGCGGTCTGTCGATCCATGCCGGCAACGGCGAGTGGATCTGGCGCCCGTTGAACAACCCTAAACATTTGGCTGTCAGCCAGTTCAGCGTCGAAAACCCGCGTGGTTTCGGTCTGCTGCAACGTGGCCGTGACTTCAGCCACTACGAAGACCTCGACGACCGCTACGACAAGCGTCCAAGCGCCTGGATCGAGCCGAAGGGCGACTGGGGCAAAGGCACCGTCGATCTGGTCGAGATCCCGACCGCCGACGAAACCAACGACAACATCGTTGCGTTCTGGAACCCGGAAAAACTGCCGGAGCCAGGCCAGCCGCTGGACTTCGCCTACCGCATGCACTGGACCATGGACGAAGCGGCGATTCACGCGCCGGACAGTGCCTGGGTCAAGCAGACCCTGCGTTCGACCGGTGACGTCAAGCAATCGAACCTGATCCGTCAGCCGGATGGCAGCGTGGCCTATCTGGTCGACTTCGAAGGCCCGTCGCTGTCGGCCCTGGCCCCGGATGCGGACGTTCGCAGCCAGGTCAGCGTCGGCGACAACGCCGAACTGGTCGAGAACAGCGTGCGCTACAACCCTGAAACCAAGGGCTGGCGCCTGACCCTGCGGATGAAGATCAAGGACGCGAGCAAGTCGACCGAGATGCGTGCCGCACTGGTGCAGAACATCGTCCCGGCCGATCTGGCCAAGACCTCGCTGCCGGCTTCCAACTCCTCGGTTGCCAAGGCCGACAAGGTCGCCGCCAAGCAACAGGAGAAAGCCGACAAGGAAGCCAAGGCCGCCGAAGCCAAACAGGCCGACGCCAAGCCAGCGACAGACGCCAAGGACAAGGCCAACAAAGACGCCAAGCAGCCAGCCGCTGCGGACGCGGCCCCAGCCACACCGGAATCGGCACCGACTGAAGAAGTCCTGACCGAGACCTGGAGCTATCAGTTGCCTGCCGATGAGTAACTCTCAAGTACAGCCAGAGACTCTGTCCGAGTACCTGGCGCATCTGCCGATGACCGACGAGCAGCGCGCGGAACTCGCGGGCTGCCAGTCCTTCAGCGAATTGCATGAACGCCTGTCGTCCTCGACGTTCGACGCGCCGACCGAAGCCGCCCAGGCTTCGGTGGGCAAGCGCCTGACCCTGAGCACCGCCGAAGAGCTGGAAGACGCGGAAATGCTGGGCGTGGACGCCAGCGGTCGAGTCCGTCTCAAGGCCACGCCACCGATTCGTCGGACCAAGGTCGTGCCGGAGCCGTGGCGCACCAATATCCTGGTGCGTGGCTGGCGCCGCCTGACCGGCCGGACCAATCCGCCGCAACCGCCGAAAGACGAAAATGTGCTGCCTGCTGCGCGCTGGCGCACCGTCGGTTCGATCCGTCGCTACATTCTGCTGATCCTGATGCTCGGTCAGACCATCGTCGCCGGCTGGTACATGAAAGGCATCATGCCGTACCAGGGCTGGTCGTTCGTCGATCTGGAAGAAGTCCTGCATCAACCGCTGCTGCAAACCGCCACGCAAGTGCTGCCGTATGCGCTGCAGACCAGCATCCTGATCATGTTCGGGATCCTGTTCTGCTGGGTATCGGCCGGTTTCTGGACCGCGCTGATGGGCTTCCTCGAATTGCTCACCGGTCACGATAAATACCGGATCTCCGGTAAAAGTGCTGGCAACGAGCCGATTCCGAAAGACGCGCGCACCGCACTGGTGATGCCGATCTGCAACGAAGACGTGCCTCGGGTGTTCGCCGGTCTGCGTGCGACGTTCGAGTCGGTGGCGGCCACGGGTGACCTGGATCGCTTCGACTTCTTTGTGCTCAGTGACAGTAACGAAACCGATATCTGCGTCGCCGAACAGCAGGCCTGGCTGGACGTCTGTCGTGAAGCCAAGGGCTTCGGCAAGATCTTCTATCGCCGTCGTCGCCGTCGCGTCAAACGCAAGAGCGGCAACCTCGACGACTTCTGCCGTCGCTGGGGCGGTGACTACAAGTACATGGTCGTGCTCGACGCCGACTCGGTGATGAGCGGTGAGTGCCTGACCAGTCTGGTGCGCCTGATGGAGGCCACTCCGGACGCCGGTATCATCCAGACCGCGCCGCGTGCTTCGGGCATGGACACGCTGTATGCACGCATGCAGCAGTTCGCCACTCGCGTTTACGGTCCGCTGTTCACCGCCGGCCTGCACTTCTGGCAGCTGGGTGAATCCCACTACTGGGGTCACAACGCGATCATCCGCATGAAGCCGTTCATCGACCACTGCGCCCTGGCGCCGTTGCCGGGCAAAGGTGCGTTCTCCGGTGCGATCCTCTCTCACGACTTCGTTGAAGCAGCGCTGATGCGCCGTGCCGGCTGGGGCGTGTGGATTGCCTACGATCTGCCGGGCAGCTACGAAGAACTGCCGCCGAACCTGCTCGACGAACTCAAGCGTGACCGTCGCTGGTGCCACGGCAACCTGATGAACTTCCGCCTGTTCCTGGTAAAAGGCATGCACCCGGTGCACCGTGCGGTGTTCCTGACCGGCGTGATGTCTTACCTGTCGGCGCCGTTGTGGTTCTTCTTCCTGGTGCTGTCCACCGCGCTGCTGGCGGTCAACACGCTGATGGAACCGCAGTATTTCATGGAGCCACGCCAGCTCTATCCGCTGTGGCCGCAATGGCATCCGGATAAAGCGGTCGCGCTGTTCTCGACGACCATCGTGCTGCTGTTCCTGCCGAAGCTGTTGAGCATCATCCTGATCTGGGCCAAGGGCGCGAAAGAGTTCGGCGGCAAGTTCAAGGTGACCCTGTCGATGCTGCTGGAGATGCTGTTCTCCATGCTGCTGGCGCCGGTGCGGATGATTTTCCACACCCGTTTCGTCCTCGCCGCGTTCCTCGGCTGGGCCGCGACCTGGAACTCGCCACAGCGTGACGACGACTCCACGCCATGGAGCGAAGCGGTCAAGCGCCACGGCCCGCAGACTCTGCTGGGCTTCTTCTGGGCACTGCTGGTGATCTGGCTGAACCCGAGCTTCCTGTGGTGGCTGGTGCCGATCGTCGGTTCGCTGATGCTGTCGATTCCGGTGTCGGTGATTTCCAGCCGCGTGGGTCTGGGCCTGAAGTCCCGTGACGAGAGCCTGTTCCTCATCCCCGAGGAATACAATCCGCCACAGGCGTTGCTGGCCACTGATCAGTACACCCACGAAAACCGCTGGCATGCGCTGAACGACGGCTTCGTCCGCGCCGTGGTCGATCCGCAGCAGAACGCCCTGGCGTGCTCGCTGGCGACCTCGCGTCACGGTGAGGCCGAGCCGATCGAGTGGCTGCGTCAGGAACGTGTGCGTCACGCGATCAAGGTGGGCCCGGCCGGGCTGAACAACCATGATCGCCTGCAACTGCTGAGCGACCCGGTCGCCCTGGCCCGTCTGCACGAGCAGGTGTGGGCCGAAGGTCACGCCGAGTGGCTGGACGCCTGGCGGGCCTCGGTGAAAGCCGATCCCCATGCGCCGTTGCTGCCGCTCAAGCCTGTGAGCTTGCAGGCGCAACCGGCCTGATGAAGAACCCCGCGAAAGCGGGGTTTTTTTTGTTCTCGATAAAGGAGCCCCTCAGCCCGGCCCTTGATTGTTAAACAAATCGTCCATTAAACCTTGTGCAAAAAATCGAGTGCGTTAGCATCCGTCCCCGAATTGGCGCACCCGGACAATCTTGTCCACCTCTGTCGGTTTTCGCGCCGCAAACGCAATGGTTTTGGGGACTTGAAGATGAAGAAGTATCTGTCGATGCTGCTGGTCGGCGTCACGGCACTGGTTGCAGTCAATGCGGCGCAGGCCGGCGCAATCGATGACGCGGTCAAGCGCGGCACCTTGAAAGTCGGCATGGACCCGACCTACATGCCGTTCGAAATGACCAACAAGCGCGGCGAGATCATCGGTTTCGAAGTCGACATCCTCAAAGCCATGTCCAAGGCCATGGGCGTCAAGCTGGAGCTGGTTTCGACCGGTTACGACGGCATCATCCCGGCGCTGATGACCGACAAATTCGACATGATCGGCAGCGGCATGACCCTGACCCAGGAGCGCAACCTGCGCCTGAACTTCAGCGAACCGTTCATCGTGGTCGGCCAGACCCTGCTGATCCGCAAGGAGCTGGAAGGCACCATCAAGTCCTATAAAGACCTGAACACCGCCGACTACCGCATCACCTCCAAGCTCGGTACCACCGGTGAAATGGTCGCCAAGAAGCTGATCGCCAAGGCCAAGTACCACGGCTACGACAACGAGCAGGAAGCCGTGCTCGACGTGGTCAACGGCAAGGCCGACGCCTTCATCTACGACGCGCCGTACAACGTGGTCGCGGTGAACAAGGTCGGTGCCGGCAAACTGGTGTTCCTCGACAAGCCGTTCACTTACGAGCCGCTGGCCTTCGGCCTGAAGAAGGGTGATTACGACAGCATCAACTTCATCAACAACTTCCTGCACCAGATCCACGAAGACGGCACCTACGATCGCATCCATGACAAGTGGTTCAAGAGCACCGAGTGGCTCAAGGACATGGAATAAGCGCTGGTCAGACTGACCGCGTCGCGCCCATCGCCAGCAGGCTGGCTCCCACATTGGAATGCGCTTCCCTGTGGGAGCGGGCCTGCTCGCGATAGCGGCCTCCCCGGCGACACAACTTTCGGATTTCGCTAAACCCATGAAACAGAAAAAAGCCCAATGGCCCTGGCACGTGCTGACCGTGCTGGTGCTGATCGGCCTGGCTGGCGCGCTGTATTACGCCACGTCGCTGATGTCCTACGAATGGCGCTGGAACCGCGTGCCGCAGTACTTCGCCTATCAGGCCGAGGAAACCCAGCGCGCGACCGACATTTCCACCGTCAGCGAACTGGTGCGCAAGGGCGGCAGCGCGCAAGTCACCCTGCGCAACGATGCCGGTGACGAGCAGCACCTGACCGTCGACGAAAACAGCCTGCAATTCGCCCAGGGCGACGATGTGGCTGAAGGCGACGTCGTGGGTGTTACCCGACATTGGGCGGCGGGGCCGCTGCTGTGGGGCCTGTGGACGACGCTTTGGCTGTCGGTGGTGTCCGGTGTGCTGGGGTTGTTGATCGGTCTGGCGACCGGGCTGTGCCGACTGTCGAGCAACCCGACCCTGCGCGACCTGTCGACGATCTATGTCGAACTGGTGCGCGGCACGCCGCTGCTGGTGCAGATCTTCATTTTCTACTTCTTCATCGGCACGGTGATGAACCTGTCCCGGGAGTTCGCCGGGATCGCCGCGCTGTCGCTGTTCACCGGCGCCTACGTGGCGGAAATCATCCGTTCCGGCGTGCAGTCGATTGCCCGTGGCCAGAATGAAGCCGCCCGTTCGCTGGGTCTGGGCGCTGGCCAGTCGATGCGCCACGTAGTGTTGCCGCAAGCCTTCAAGCGCGTGCTGCCACCGCTGGCGGGGCAGTTCATCAGTCTGGTGAAGGACACTTCGCTGGTGTCGGTGATCGCCATCACCGAGCTGCTGAAAAGCGGTCGTGAAGTGATCACCACCTCGTTTTCGCCGTTCGAAATCCTGTTCTGCGTTGCCGGCCTGTACCTGTTGATCAACCTGCCGCTGTCGAAAATCGCCAGCCGGCTTGAGCGGAGGCTCGCGCAAAGTGATTGAAGTCCGCGATCTGGTAAAAGTCTTCGACACCCGTGGGCAAGTGGTCCGGGCTGTGGATAACGTCACCACTTCCGTCGCCAAGGGCGAGGTGCTGGTGGTGATCGGTCCGTCCGGCTCCGGCAAGTCGACCTTCCTGCGTTGCCTCAATGGTCTGGAGGCATTCGATTCCGGCTCGGTGAGCATCGACGGCCTGCAACTGGCCGACCCGAAAACCGACGTCAACGCCTACCGCCGCGAAGTCGGCATGGTGTTCCAGCACTTCAACCTGTTCCCGCACATGACCGTGCTGGAAAACCTGTGCCTGGCGCAGAAAGTCGTGCGCAAGCGCGGCCAGAAGGAAAGCGAGGCGAAGGCTTTGGCGTTGCTGGAGAAGGTCGGGATTGCACAGAAGGCCCGCGAATATCCTTCGCGCCTGTCCGGCGGTCAGCAGCAGCGCGTGGCGATTGCCCGGGCACTGGCGATGGATCCTAAGGTCATGCTGTTCGATGAGCCGACCTCGGCCCTCGATCCGGAAATGGTCGGTGAAGTGCTGGATGTGATGAAAAACCTGGCCGTGGAAGGCATGACCATGGTCTGCGTGACCCACGAAATGGGCTTTGCCCGGGAAGTGGCGGATCGGGTGCTGTTCTTCGATCACGGCAAACTGCTGGAAGACGCCTCGCCGGCCGAGTTCTTCGATGCGCCGAAGGATCCGCGGGCCCAGGCTTTCCTGCGCCAGGTTCTCTAAGCGCGGGGCAAAAAAAATCGCAGCCATTGGCTGCGATTTTTTTGTTTGCGCGGTTTAAACCTTGAAGCGTCCCACCAGCGTTTGCAGGTGAGTGCCCAGGCGCGCCAGCTCGACGCTGGAGGCCGCCGTCTCTTCACTCGCCGCCGACGTCTGGTCCGATACATCCCGTACGTTCAGCACGCTACGGTTGATCTCTTCGGCCACGGCACTCTGCTGCTCGGCCGCCGCTGCGATTTGCTGGTTCATCGCCTGAATCGCCGACACGGTGCGCGTGATGTTTTCCAGCGAGCCACCGGCACGACGGGTCAGTTCCACGCTGCTCTGGGTCAGCGTGCGGCTGTTGTCCATGATCGTCGCCACTTGCTGGGTGCCGTTCTGCAGGCCGACGATCAGCTCTTCGATTTCTTCGGTGGACTTCTGGGTGCGTTGCGCGAGGCTGCGCACTTCGTCGGCGACCACCGCGAAACCACGTCCGGCTTCACCGGCGCGGGCCGCTTCGATGGCGGCGTTGAGGGCCAGCAGGTTGGTTTGCTGGGCCACGGACTTGATCACGTCGAGGACGCTGCCGATCTTGTCGCTTTCGCGCTTGAGTTCGCCCATGGCCTCGGTGGAGTGGCCGACTTCAGTGGCCAGGCGTTCGATCTGGGCGATGGCTTCGCCGACCACTTTGTCGCCTTCGCGGGCCTGTTGGTCAGCGGCGACGGCCGCTTCTGAAGCTTCCTCGGCGTTGCGCGCGACTTCCTGCACGGTGGCAGCCATTTCGTTCATGGCGGTGGCGACCTGATCGGTCTCGACTTTCTGATTGTTCACGCCGGCACTGGTCTGCTCGGTCACGGCCGACAGTTCTTCGGCGGCGCTGGCGATCTGGGTGACGCCGTCACTGATCCCGCCGATCAGGTCGCGCAGGCCCTGAGTCATGCTCTGCATCGAACGTTGCAACTGGCCGAGTTCGTCGCGGCGCTGGGAGATCAGGTTGTGGGTCAGGTCGCCAGCGGCCACGCGCTCGGCGACTTTCAGGGTCTGCTCCAGCGGGATGATGATCTGCCGGGTGATCGCCCAGGCGGCGAGCAGGCCGAAGGCCACGGCCAGCAAGGTGGCGATCAGCAACTGGTTCTTGGCGCTGGCGGCATCGGTATCACGCACGATGGTCTGGGAGTCGGTGAGCTTCTTGCTGATGTCCATCAACAGGTCGCCCTGGGCCGACATGCGGGCCAGCGCCTTGGCGCTGGCAACCTGCGAATCACGGAACTGGCTGACAGCGGCGCGATAGGCTTTCAGCGACTCGGTAGCCTGTTGCAGATTGGCGATGTGCTGTTCCGGCAATTTGGCCGGCAGGGTCTCGAGGTTTTTCAGGGCGTTGTCGATGGCGTCGAGGGCCGGTTGTTCGGCCTCGGCCTTGGCGCTGTAGGTGTAGCCGCGCACCTGGAAGCGGGCCTGCTGGATCAGCTTGCTGAGGTCGATCACCGCGTTGAACTGGGCAACGCTGTCGCCTTGCAGCATGGATTTCTCGACTTCGGCAACCTTGGCCACGGCATTGTCGGCGGTGGCGCCGAGTTTGCTGCGGGCGTCTTCACGCAGGGCGGTGGCCTGGGTCATGTCGGCGAAGGCGCGTTTGTATTCGGCAACGGCGGCCAGTTGCTGATCGACCATCGCCGCGTCGGCTGGCTGTTCGATCAGGCTGCGAGCGGTTTGCAGGCCGCTGTCGAGTTTGCCGAGCAGGTCATTGACTGTGCCCGGGCCTTGTTCGCCACGGCGCATTTCGTAGTCCAGACGCGCCAGGCGCAGGTCCTTGGTCAGCTCGTTGAGGCTCGAGATGAAACCGAGTTTGTCACCGCGGCTGATGATGCCGCTCATGCCGGTCCAACCGGTGAAGGTGATCAACAGGGTCAGAAGCAGCACCAGGCCGAAACCGATGCCCAGCTTGCGTTTGACGCTGACGTTTCCAAGATTCTCGGCTAACCAACGGTACATGCGACGACTCCCCTCGGACCACTAATTGGACTTATGGAGACTGTATCGGCTGGATGATGGCAATCTGTAACGCAATTTGTCTGGCGCCAAATGGCGCCAGAGCGCTTCAGAACAGGCGGGCGAGCAGGGCAGTGACGGCGGTTTCGACGCGCAGGATGCGATCGCCGAGTTGCACCGGTTGCAGGCCGGATTTGCCCAGCAGGTCGATCTCGTAGGGAATCCAGCCACCCTCGGGGCCGATGGCCAGGGTCACCGGTTCGTTCAGGGCACGCGGGCAGGGCGGGAAGTTGCCCGGATGGCCGACCAGGCCGAGGGTGCCGTCGGTGATGGCCGGCAGACGATCTTCGACAAACGGCTTGAAGCGCTTCTCGATGATGATTTCCGGCAGCACGGTATCGCGGGCCTGTTCGAGGCCGAGGATCAAATTCTCGCGAATCGCTTCCGGCTCCAGAAACGGCGTCTGCCAGAAGCTCTTTTCGACGCGATAGCTGTTGACCAGAATCACCTTCGATACACCCATGGTCGCCACGGTCTGGAACACCCGACGCAGCATCTTCGGGCGTGGCAGGGCGAGTACCAGGGTCAGCGGCAGCTTGGCCGGCGGTGGCTGATCGAGGGTGACCCGCAGTTCGGCTTCGCCCGCTTCCAGACGCAGCAGTTCGGCAGAGCCCATCAACCCGTTGATGCGCCCGACCCGCAGGCTGTCGCCGACTTCCGAGCGGTGGACTTCCTGCATGTGAGTCAGGCGCCGATCACGCAGCACGACACGGTCGGCCGCAATGAAATCGGCTTCTTCAAGCAACAGCAGGTTCATGGCTGCGTCGCTGGCGGCTGATCGTTGTGGTCGTCGACGGTTTCGTCCGGGCGCTCGCGCTTGCTGACCAGGCTGCCGAACAGGATGCCGACTTCGAACAGCATCCACATCGGCACGGCCAGCAGGGTCTGGGAGAAGATGTCCGGCGGGGTCAGGATCATGCCGACCACGAAGCAGCCGATGATCACGTACGGGCGGATCTTCTTCAGGTATTTGACGTCGACCACGCCGATCCACACCAGCAGGACCACGGCCACCGGGATTTCGAACGCCACGCCGAAGGCAAAGAACAGCGTCATGACGAAATCGAGGTAACTGGTGATGTCGGTCATCATTTCCACGCCGGCCGGGGTGGCCGAGGCGAAGAACTTGAAGATCAGCGGGAACACGAAGTAATAGGCGAATGCCATACCGGTGTAGAACAGCAGGATGCTGGAAATCAGCAACGGCACTGCGACACGCTTCTCGTGCTTGTACAGGCCCGGCGCGATGAAGCCCCAGATCTGATGCAGGATCACCGGGATCGCGAGGAACAGCGACACCATCATCGTCAGCTTCAGCGGCGTCAGGAACGGCGAGGACACGTCGGTGGCGATCATCGTCGCGCCGGCTGGCAAGTAACTGCGCAGCGGCGTCGAGACGAAGGTGTAGATCTGCTGGGTGAAGGCGAACAGCCCGGCGAAGATGATGAAGATCGCCGCGACGCAACGCAGCAGGCGGGTGCGCAACTCGGTGAGGTGCGAAACCAGCGGCATGTGCTGGTCGTTTTCAGGGAGATCGCTCATGGGGCTCGCGGCGGCAAAGTGGTGTCTTGGGGCGCCGGTGTGGCTGGCGCAGCGGCTGGAGCAACAGGTTCAATCGGCTTCATGATCGGCGCAGCTTCAGCGGCGGCGGCAGAAACGTGCTCGACGCTTGCCGGTTGTTCCGCAACGGGAGCCACTGGCGTTTGCTCTGCAACCGGCGGCACCGGTGTCGGCTCCTGCTGAGCCGGAGGCGTGAAAATCTTCCGCGCCTCCTGCTCCAGCGACAGAATGTGTTCGTTGTGCAGTTGCCGACGGATTTCGTCGGCACCGATTTCACGTTCAACTTCCTGTTTGATCGCGTTGAAGCTGCGCTTCAGCCGTCCGACCCACAGGCCAGCGGTGCGTGCAGCGCCCGGCAAACGCTCGGGGCCCAGCACCAGCAGGGCAACGAGGCCGACGAGCAGCAGTTCAGAGAAGCTGATACCAAACATTAGTCAGTGCTCACACGTCTTTGCGGATCGGCTCTTCGACTTTTTGCGCCTGCACGTCAATGGTGTGCGGCGGGTTGGCCTGAGCGGTGGCTTGCGGCTGAACCGGCGGTACCGGTTGCGCAGGCGTGACGGTCGGATCGGCGGACGGTTTTTCGTCGTCGTTCATGGCTTTGCGAAAGCCCTTGATCGATTCGCCGACGTCGGTGCCGAGGTTTTTCAGTTTCTTGGTGCCGAACACCAGCACCACGACAACCAGAATGACGATCCAGTGTTTCCAGTCAAAAATGCCCATCTTGCTGTTCCTCTCTAATAGTTGTTCAGGCGGACGGACGCGAGGCTTTCTCGACGTGTCCGGACAGGCCGAAGCGACGATCCAGCTCGTCGAGTACAGCCTGCGGATGCTGCCCCAGTTGGGCGAGCATGACCATGCTGTGAAACCACAGGTCGGCGGTCTCGTAGATCACGTCGCTGCAGTCGCCACTGACGGCGGCGTCCTTGGCGGCAATGATCGTTTCGACCGATTCTTCGCCGACTTTTTCCAGAATCTTGTTCAAGCCCTTGTGATACAGACTGGCCACATACGAGCTGTCGGCAGCAGCGCCCTTGCGCTCTTCAAGCACCTGAGCGAGGCGGGTCAGGGTGTCACTCATGTTTGTGTCCTGCGGAATAAATAGCGTGCGGGTCTTTCAAGACCGGGTCGACCGTTTTCCAGTCGCCGTTTTCGAAGACGCGGTAGAAGCAGCTCTGACGGCCGGTATGGCAAGCGATGTCGCCAATCTGTTCGACCATCAGGATGATCACGTCGGCGTCGCAGTCCAGGCGCATTTCATGCAGGGTCTGCACATGGCCGGACTCTTCGCCCTTGCGCCACAGCTTGCCACGGGAACGTGACCAGTAGATTGCACGGTTTTCCGCGGCGGTCAGCTCCAGGGCTTCGCGGTTCATCCAGGCCATCATCAGCACGCGTCCGGTCTTGTGATCCTGGGCAATCGCCGGCACCAGGCCATCGGCGTCCCACTTGATCTCGTCCAGCCAGTTTTTCATCTTCGACTCCGACAGCGAACCCACACTTCAATAGTCGGGTTCAGGCGTTGAAACAGTGTGCCAGCCGATCACGGAACTGGCTATCGGCGAACGACCAGATACAAGCCGACTGCCACCATGATTCCGGCGGGCCAATGCCCCAGTTCGTGCAACGGGCCGCCGGCGGCGAGGATCGTGCCGCCCGCCAGATGCGCGCTGCCGAGCAGGCGCAGGAACCAGTCGTCCTTGCGTTTGTGCCACGGCGGCGGTGGATCGTTGGCGTGGGGCTGGGACATGCGTTCGAGCAGGTCGCGGGCCATGTTGGCCAGGTGCGGCAGTTGTTCGAACTGGCTCTGGACGTTGCCGATCAAGGCTTTCGGGCTGACGCGCTCGCGCATCCAGCGTTCGAGGAACGGCTGCGCGGTGTTCCACAGATCCAGGTCCGGGTACAGCTGACGGCCCAGGCCTTCGATGTTCAGCAAGGTCTTTTGCAGCAAAACGAGTTGCGGCTGCACTTCCATGTTGAAGCGGCGCGCGGTCTGGAACAGGCGCATCAGCACCTGGCCAAATGAAATATCTTTTAACGGTTTTTCGAAGATCGGTTCGCACACGGTACGGATTGCCGCTTCGAATTCGTTGAGTTTGGTTTCCGCCGGCACCCAGCCCGAATCGATGTGCAATTGCGCCACACGACGGTAGTCGCGCTTGAAGAAGGCGAACAGGTTGCGTGCCAGATAGTCCTGGTCTTCCGGGGTCAGGCTGCCGACGATGCCGCAGTCGATCGCAATGTACTGCGGGCTCCACGGGTTGACGGTGCTGACGAAGATGTTTCCCGGGTGCATGTCAGCGTGGAAGAAACTGTCGCGGAATACCTGGGTGAAGAAGATCTCCACGCCGCGCTCGGCAAGCATTTTCATGTCGGTGCGCTGGTCGGCGAGGGTCGCCAGGTCCGTCACCTGAATCCCGTAGATACGCTCCATCACCAGCACTTTCGGCCGGCACCAGTCCCAATAGACTTGTGGCACGTACAGCAGCGGCGAGCCTTCGAAGTTGCGCTTCAACTGGCTGGCGTTGGCCGCCTCGCGCAACAGGTCGAGTTCGTCGTAGATGGTTTTTTCGTAGTCGCTGACCACTTCCACCGGGTGCAGCAGACGGGCGTCGGCGGAGACCTTTTCGGCCGCGCGGGCGAGGATGAACAGCCACGCCAGATCCTGCGCGATGATCGGCTTCAGGCCCGGGCGGATCACCTTGACCACCACCTCTTCGCCGGTCTTCAACTGCGCGGCATGCACCTGCGCGACCGAGGCCGAGGCCAGCGGTTCGACGTCGAAGCGGCTGAACACTTCGCTGATCTTCTTGCCCAGCTGTTCTTCGATCAGCTTGACCGACAGCTGCGAATCGAACGGCGGCACGCGGTCCTGCAACAGCATCAGCTCATCGGCGATGTCTTCAGGCAGCAGGTCGCGGCGGGTCGAGAGGATCTGCCCGAACTTGATGAAGATCGGCCCCAGGTCCTGCAAGGCCAGGCGCAGGCGTGCGCCACGGCTCAGGTCCAGCGGCTTGCGCGGGAACCAGCGCCACGGCAAGGCGTAGCGCAGCGCCAGCAGGAACCACGGCAATGGCAGATCGAACAGCAGGTCATCGAGGCGGTAGCGGATCACGACGCGCTGGATGCGCAACAGACGGCGGACGGCGAGCAGCTTCATGCGTTATCGCTTGGGTCGAGGGATCGGGAAAGGCGCTCGAAGCGCGCCTCGAGACGTTCCAGATCGAGTTTGATCCGGTCCAGTTCGCTGAAACGGGCTTCGGCTTCGCGTTGCCCGACGAGGGTGCGCGATTCTTCGGCCAGGTATTCGGCGAGGTTCTGGTTGAGGCTGGCAAATCCTTGTTGATACCAGCGGGCGCGGCTGCGCAGGTGACCGCCGACCAGTTGCGTAGCGACCGGTCCCAGCCAGCGCGAGAGTTCGTACTCCCAGTCCAGCTCAAGGTCCTGCAGCACGCCCGCCAGTTCCAGCAGCACGCCGCTGTCGCCGTCGAGTTCGACTTCCGGTGCGTGCAGCACCGCCGTCTTGTCCTTGCTCAGGGCCAGTTTCACCAGGCTCGAGGCCGGGGCGCGCAAGGTGCAGTCGACGCCGGTTTCCCAGTGGGACGCCAGCATCAGGCCTTCGTCGCTCGGCAGGATGAACAGTTGCAGCGCCGGGCTGCGGCAATCCACGGCAATCACTTTGCCGGTCAGATGCGCCAGTCGCGGCAGCGCGGTGCTGTCGAGACGCAGCACGCGGTTCAGGCCGAGTTCGACGCTGGCCAGCAGCCCGGTCAGCAGCATCAGGGTTTGATGCCGCGGTGCAGGGCAACGATGCCTGCGGTCATGTTGTGATAGGTCACACGGTCGAAACCGGCGTCGACCATCATCGACTTCAGGGTTTCCTGATTCGGGTGCATGCGGATCGATTCGGCCAGGTAGCGATAGCTTTCCGAGTCGTTGGTGATCAGCTTGCCCATCAGCGGCATGAAGGCGAACGAGTAGGCGTCGTAGGCCTTGGACATCAGCGCGTTGGTCGGCTTGGAGAACTCCAGCACCAGCAGGCGGCCGCCAGGCTTGAGTACGCGCAGCATGGAGCGCAGAGCGTCTTCCTTGTGCGTCACGTTGCGCAGGCCGAAGGCGATGGTCACGCAGTCGAAATGGTTGTCCGGGAACGGCAGTTTTTCTGCGTCGGCCTGGACGAATTCGACGTTGCCCGACACGCCGACATCCAGCAGGCGGTCACGACCGACCTTGAGCATGGATTCGTTGATGTCCGCGAGAACCACCTGACCGGTCGGGCCGACCAGGTGCGAGAATTTCTTGGTCAGGTCGCCCGTGCCGCCGGCGATGTCCAGCACGCGGTTGCCGGCGCGCACGCCCGACAATTCGATTGCGAAGCGCTTCCACAGACGGTGCATGCCGCCCGACAGAAGGTCGTTCATCAGGTCGTACTTGGCGGCTACGGAGTGGAACACCTCAGCGACTTTTTCCGCTTTCTGGCTTTCCGGAACGTTTTTGAAGCCGAAGTGAGTGGTGGGTTCGGCATCGCTGCCTTTGCGCTGATCAGTCATATCGCTGTCACCAAAAGAGAATGCGCGACATTCTAATCCCCAAGCCATGCTTTGTCTTGGAATGGCTAAAGGTAAGATGGGCAACCTTCGGGACGATTTGCCGCAGTGGCGGTCAAGATTCGTTGCAGGCATTCATAGCCCCATTCAAAAAGCAGGAGTCATTCAATGGCCCATATCAGTGTTGAGCGTGCCCACAGCCTGGGCAAGGAAGTTGCCCGCGAGAAAGCCGACAAGCTGGCGCAGAAACTGTCCGATCAGTATGGCCTCGAGCCGCAGTGGGCGGGTGACACCCTGAACCTCAAGCGCTCGGGCGTGAAAGGCGCGGTGCATGTGGCCGAGGATTCGATCCGGGTCGACGTGGAACTGGGCCTGATGATGTCGGCCATGAGCGGCATGATCAAAGCCGAGATCGAGAAGGCGCTGGACAAGGCGCTGGTCTGAACAGAACAAAGGGGGAGCTTCGGGCTCCCTTTTTTCTTTGTGGTGCACCTGCCTTTTATGTCAGTTGTTAGGGTGCCGTTTCTAATTTTTCTCCCTACTTTGTGCCTGAGCCCGACACACGTCCGGGCAGTTCCTCAAACCTTCTGCGCGTGAGGTGCACCATGGCCAAAGTTATTTTGAAGAAAAAAATCGACGCCTCGACTTCTGCTCTGAGCGACGTCAAATCCTATGCCCGCAAGATCTGGCTGGCAGGCCTGGGTGCCTACACCAAGGTCGGCCAGGAGGGCAGCGAGTACTTTCAGGAGTTGATCAAGGCTGGTCAAACTGTTGAAAAGAAAGGCAAAAAAGTCGTCACCGAAAAACTCGAAGCGGCCAATGCCGAGATCGACGAAGCCAAGAGCGAAGTCAGCTCTTTCAAAGGCCGCGTCGAAGTTCAGCTCGACAAGGTCGAGAAGGCGTTCGACACGCGTGTCGCCAGTGCCTTGAATCGTATCGGCATTCCGTCTAAACATGACGTTGAGGCACTCTCTGCTAAGCTCGATGAGCTGACGGCATTGCTCGAACGCGTCGCGCGTAAATCTTAAGGAGAACGGGATGGCTGGTAAAAAGAACACCGATAAAGAAGGCAGCTCGTGGATCGGGAAAGTCGAAGACTACTCCCGCAAGATCTGGCTGGCTGGTTTAGGCGTGTACTCGAAGATCGACACTGACGGCAGCAAGCTCTTCGATACATTGGTCAAAGACGGCGAGAAAGCCGAGAAGCTCACCAAGGCTGCAGTCGGCAAGACAGTCGATGCTGCCAAGGACTCTGCAAACTCGGCCAAATCGCGCATCAGCGGCGTGAAAGATCGCGCGCTGGGCACGTGGGATCAACTGGAAGGGGCTTTCGACAAGCGCCTGAACAGTGCGATTTCGCGCCTGGGCGTACCGAGCCGCAACGAGGTGAAGGATCTGCACAAGAAGGTCGATACCCTGACCAAGCAGATCGAAAAACTCACCGGTCTGAAAACCCAGCCTGTAGCGGCCAAAACCGCAGCAGCCAAACCGGCGGCAAAACCTGCTGCCAAACCATTGGCCAAGGCTGCTGCTAAACCTGCCGCCAAGCCAGCGGCCAAAACCGCAGCCGCCAAGCCAGCAGCGAAAGCCGCGGCCAAACCGGTTGCCGCCAAGGCCGCCGCGAAACCTGCTGCAAAACCAGCGGCCAAGCCAGCAGTGAAAACCGCTGCCGCCAAACCCGCTGCCAAGCCTGCCGCCAAACCGGCTGCGGCGAAAAAACCAGCAGTGAAAAAACCGGCCGCGCCGAAAGCCGCTGCGCCGAAACCGGTGACCACACCAGCAGCACTGGCAAGCACGTCGAACTCCGCCTCGGCTCCAACCCCGGCGCCAGCTCCGACTGTTGCATCGACTCCGTCGACGCCGACCAGTCAGTCCTGATTTTCAGGGCTCAAGAAAACGCCCGGCCTGTGAAGGTCGGGCGTTTTTGTTTGGGCGGTCACTCGTGATCTTCGAGGTATTGCAGGGCCATTCTCTCCGTCGCCACTTTCACCGGCGGCAACAGGTGCGGTGCCACCAGCATCATGATCTGGTAAACCACCAGCCGCACTTCCCCTTCACGATCAAGAATCCGCTGATAGTCCAGCGAGAACAGCAAGGTCATGGTGATCTGCTCCACCAGTTGCCCCAGCGCCTGGGTATCACTGACCAACTGCCCCGAGGCCTTCAGCCGTGCCAGCAATGACGCCAGCGTGCGCTTCAGGACGTTGAGAAAGTTGCGAATGCCCTTGGCCAGCTTCGGCAGCCGTCCGGCCAGGTTCGACAGGTCCTGGAACAGGAACCGGTACTGCGCCAGCCGCTCGACGATCAAGTGCAGGAACAGCCAGTAATCCCCCGGCGCCAGCTCTACATCCGCGGGCGGGTCGAGCAGTGGCGCCAGTTCGTTCTGGAAGCGCTCGAACAACCCGAGAATCAGCGGCTCCTTGCCGTGAAAGTGGTAGTAGAGGTTGCCGGGGCTGATCCCCATTTCATTGGCAACCTCCATGGTGGAGACGTTCGGCTCGCCCTTTTCGTTGAACAACTGCAGGGCACATTCGAGGATCCGTTCGCTTGTTTTCATCCAGTCTTCTTAAAGGGCGGTTGGGGCCGGTCAGCGCACACGCACGTAAGTGCCGGGCGCCGCCTCCATCGGTGGATAGTTCGCGTTGCCAAGGGCCATCTGGGTTTCGCGCAAGGTGCCGGAGCGCTGCTGAACCCATTCCAGCCACTGCGGCCACCAGCTGCCGTCGACTTTTTTCGCGTCGTAGTACCAGGCACGCGGGTCGCTGCTCATCTTGCCGTTTTCGACGTAGTTGGCCTTGGGGTTGCTTGGCGGGTTGAGAATGCTCTGCACATGGCCGCTGTTGGACAGCACGAAGCGCCGCTCGCCACCGAGCAGCAAGGTCGAGCGATACACCGCGTCCCATGGCGTGATGTGGTCGTTCATGCCGGCCACGCTGAAACTGTCGACCGTGACTTTCTGCAGGTCGATCGGCGTGCCGCAGACTTCCAGGCCGCCCGAATGAATCAGCGGGTTGTGCTTGAAGAAATCCAGCAGATCGCCATGAAACGCGGCGGGCAGACGGGTGCTGTCGTTGTTCCAGTAGAGGATGTCGAACGCCGGCGGCTCCTTGCCCAGCAGGTAGTTGTTGACGAAGTAGCTCCAGATCAGATCGTTGGGACGCATCCAGGCGAACACCTTGGCCATGTCGCGACCGTCCAGCACGCCTTTCTGGTAGGAGCGGCGTTTGGCCGCTTCGAGGGTCTGTTCATCGGCGAACAGTGTGGCCGGAGAGTCGATCTGGCTGTCGAGCAGGCTCACCAGATAGGTTGCGCTGGAGACTCGGCGCAACTGCCGCTTGGCCTGCAAGTGCCCTTGCAGTGCGGCGATGGTCAGCCCGCCGGCGCAGGCGCCCATCAGGTTGACTTCGCGGGCGCCGGTGATCGCCCGGCAGATGTTCATCGCTTCTTCCACGGCTTCGACGTAGGTCGACAGGCCCCATTCGCGGTGGCGCACGTCCGGGTTGCGCCAACTGATCATGAAGGTCTGCAAGCCGTTCTTCAGGGCGTACTGGACGAAGCTGTTGTTCGGGCTCAGGTCGAAAATGTAGTACTTGTTGATTTGTGGCGGCACCACCAGCAGCGGTTTTGAATACTGCTTTTCGCTCATCGGCTTGTACTGGATCAGCTCAAGCATTTCGTTGCGAAACACCACTGAGCCTGTGGTGGTGGCGACGGTCTTGCCGACTTCGAAAGCCTGCTTGGTCACCTGGCGCGGCAGGCCGTCGTTGTGCAGCAGGTCATCGAACAGATGGCTCAGCCCACGCACCAGGCTGTGGCCGCCGGAGTTGAACAGCTCCTTGACCGCCAGCGGATTGAGCAGCGTGTTGGAGGGCGCGACGGCGTCGTTGATCAGGGAAAAAGCGAAGTGCGCACGGGCGCGATCGTCATCGCTCATGCTGCTGTCGTCGATCCAGCTCTTGACCTGCTTCTGCCAGCTCAAATAAGCCTGCAGGCTCCGGCGGTAGAACGGGTTGAGGCTCCAGGCCGGGTCGGCGAAGCGGCTGTCATTGGGGTTGGTCGGGTGCAGGGTTTCGCCGAGCAGCACGCGTCCGAGCGCGCCACCGAGTTTCAACGCGTGCCTCGCGCTGTGAATCGGGTTGCGCAGGCCGTGGGCGGCTACGCTGCGCAACGTCGAAATCAGGTCGCGGCCACGCAGGCCGGTCATTGCACTTTGTGCATTGATGAAAACGGCAGGACTGGGCACTACGCCCGTCGCTGGTTTGTCGCGCATGACTCAACACTCCTTCGTCTTCAGGTCAAAAACAAACACACCGAACCAGAACACCATAGACGCTGTTGCGGGTTGTTGCCTGCGCGGCGTCCTGCCACGCACTTTGAAAAGGCTCTGCAAGGAGCTGTCCAGAAAACCGGACCGGGCCGGTTATCCGCCCAGCGGTGTCGGGTGGGGGTGCATCACTGCACGAAGACGTTCCTCCTGGAGGAACTTCATGATGATCGGCGCCACGGCTTCGGCCCGGGTGATCAGGAACAGATGACCGTCATCGATGATGTGCAACTGGGCATTGGGAATCCGCCAGGCCAGCATGCGCATGTTGATCAGCGGGATCAGCGGATCGTCGTCACCGGCCAACACCAGGGTCGGCTGATGGATCTTGTGCAGCCAGTGAATGCTGGTCCAGCCAAGGCCCGCGAACAGTTGCCAGTAGTAGCCGAGCTTGCCCGCCGAACGCACCTTGGCCGCATGGCTGGCGGCGAGTGTCGGGTCGCGGCGGAACGAGCCGCCGTAGATCATCGGGGCGATGCGGATCACATGGGACGGCTGGATGTAGCGCCGTGGACTGGCCATCATCCACAGCACCTTCGGCTTGCCCGGCACCATCACCGCGCCCGCCGCTGTCGCTGCGAGTACCAGCTTCTTGCAGCGCTCGGGATAGTCATAGGCGAACTGTTGCGCCAGCGCGCCACCCCAGGACACGCCGATCACATTGACCTGTCCGTAGTCGAGGTAGTCGAGCATCCGTGCAGTGAGCTTCGCCAGTCCCGGAAAGCGATACGGCCGTCTCGGCGTCGAAGAGCCACCGACACCGGGCACGTCGAAGGCGATCACTTCCAGGTCCGGATCCAGCGCCGCGACAAAAGGAAACACCAGCTCCAGGTTGGCGCCGATGCCGTTGAAAATCAGCAAGGGCGTCAAGTGAGGCTTGCCGGGGCGAACCGCCGTGCGGATGGTCTGGCCATCCAGCTCGACAGTACGAAAGATGAACGGTTGCGGCATGCTTCAAGGCCCTGTGGGTCGCAATCTCAGTGTTCACCTCACTCCCCGGGGGGAGTGAGGTGTGTCGGTTACCGCTCGTGTACGTAAGTGCCCGGTGAGGCCTCGCCTGCCGGGAATGCTTTGTTGCCCAGTTTCGTCGGTGCCTTTTTCAGCTCGCCCGAACGCGCCGCTTGCCACGCCTGCCAGTGCAACCACCAGGAATCGGCATGCTTGGTCGAGTTTTCCTGCCAGTCATCGGCATTGGCGGTCATTTCGTCGCTGGTCATGTAGCGCGATTTCGGGTTGCCCGGCGGGTTCAGAATGCTTTGGATATGCCCGCTGCTCGACAGCACGAATTCCACCTTGCCGCCAAACAGCTGCGCCGACTTGTAGCAAGACTTCCACGGGGTGATGTGGTCGTTGGTGCCGGCCAGCGAGAAGATGTCGGCGGTCACCTGCTTGAGGTCGATCGGCGTGCCGCACACTTCCAGTGCATCGGGGCGGATCAGTGGGTTGTTTTTGAACATCTCGATCAGGTCGCCGTGGAACGCCGCCGGCAACCGGGTGGTGTCGTTGTTCCAGAACAGGATGTCGAACACCGGCGGCTCGTTGCCGAGCAGGTAGTTGTTGACCCAGTAGTTCCAGATCAGATCGTTGGGACGCATCCAGGCGAAGACCTTGGCCATGTCTTTGCCTTCGAGCACGCCGGCCTGATACGAATGACGCTTGGCCATTTCCAGGGTCTGCTCGTCGACAAACAGCGCGACGTCGCTGTCCAGGGTGGTGTCGAGCACGCTGACCAGCAGGGTCAGGGCATTGACCTTGTTTTCGCCAGTGGCGGCATAGTGGCCGAGCAGGGCGGTGCACGTGATGCCGCCAGAGCAGGCGCCGAGCATGTTGACGTCCTTGCTGCCGGTGATCGCGGTGACCACGTCGACCGCTTCCTTCAGGGCTTCGATGTAGGTCGAAAGGCCCCACTCGCGCTGTTCCTTGGTCGGGTTGCGCCAGCTGACGATGAAGGTCTGCACATTGTTGCGCAGGCAGAAGCGCGCCAGGCTCTTGTCCGGGCTCAGGTCGAATACATAGAACTTGTTGATCTGCGGCGGTACGACCAGCAGCGGGCGCTCGTGCACCTGTTCGGTGATCGGCTTGTACTGGATCAGCTCCAGCACGTCGTTGCGAAACACTACCGCGCCTTCGGTCACGCCCAGGGTCTTGCCGACCTCGAACGCGCCCATGTTGACCTGGCTCGGCATGCCGCCGTTGTGGACCAGATCCTTGGCCAGATGCGAGAGGCCGTCGAGCAGGCTCTTGCCGCCGGTCTCGAAGAAACGTTTGACCGCCGCCGGGTTGGCCGCCGTGTTGGTCGGCGCCATGGCTTCGGTCATCAGGTTGATCACGAAGTGCCCGCGCGCAATGTCCTTGGGCGAGAGGCTGCTGTCGTCGATCCAGGCATGGAGTTCCTTGCGCCACGCCAGGTAGGTTTGCAGGTAACGCTTGTACAGCGGGTTCTGACTCCACGCCGGATCGGCAAAGCGACGGTCATCGCCAGCCGGTTGCAGTTCTGATTTGCCGAACAGCACGTTCTTCAATTCGAGGCCGAAATGAGTGACGTGTTTGACACTATGGATCGGTTGTTTGATGGCCTGGGTCAGCACCATTCGAGCAGAGGCCAGCAGATCCTTTCCGCGAAGCCCAACGACAGGATTCAGCCCCAGGGTGTTTTCCGAGGCTTGGTACTTCAAATCATCGTTATTCTTGTTACTCATCTACGACGCTCCATTGTCCTGAGACGAGTACCCGGTTTTCTGCTGTGCAGTTCCACAGCCAATGCCAGGTACTACTGCTCGGGTGACCGTTGATTCTGCATAGCTGCTTTACAGTCGTAGAGCACTGCAGGGAACTTGCCAGCTCCATTGGTTACCCGAGTTTAATTTTTTTCGCAAGCAGCCGATCCCGGGCCGCTTTAGCGGAGCATTCAAACAGATGAATTTAGAAAATGCCCTCTAAACAGTCCGAGGCGCGGACTAGAGCATCAGCTTGACGACGGACTCGTCCGGGTCGCGGGTTTTGCCGGCGGCTTTGAGTTCGGCCAGATAATCCGCCCAGAGTGCGTCATAACGTCGCCCCAGTTCGTAGAGGTAATCCCAGGTGAACAGGCCGCTGTCGTGACCGTCGTCGAAGGTCAGTTTCAGTGCGTACTGACCGGCCGGTTCTACCTTGGTCAGGCCGACGTGCAGCTTGCCGAATTGCAGGATCGGTTTGCCGTGGCCCTGGACCTCGGCGGAGGGCGAATGCACGCGCAGGAATTCGGCGGGCAGGGTGTACTCCTCGCCGGACGCGTATTTGAGCGACAGGGTTTTCGAGGCTTTGTGCAGTTTGATGTCGGTGGGGAGTTGGGTCATTGCCGGCGTTCCGTCAGGTGAAAAAAATTGTGGGAGCCGATGGCTCCCACAGTTTCACGACCACTGTCAGTATGGCTTACAGGATATAACGAGACAGATCTTCGTTCTGCGCCAATTCACCCAGATGGCTGTTGACGTACTCGGCGTCGATCAGGATCGCCTTGTCGTCGTGGGCGCTGGCCAGGTCACCGGCGCTGAACGACACCTCTTCCAGCAGGCGTTCGAGCAGCGTGTGCAGGCGACGGGCACCGATGTTCTCGGTCTTCTCGTTGACCTGCCAGGCAATCTCCGCCAGGCGCTTGATGCCGTCAGGCTGGAACTGAATGTTCAGGCCTTCGGTCTTCAGCAGCGCGCAGTATTGCTCGGTGAGCGAGGCGTGCGGTTCGCTGAGGATGCGCTCGAAGTCTTCCGGGCTCAGGGCCTTGAGTTCGACGCGGATCGGCAGACGGCCTTGCAGCTCCGGCACCAGGTCGCTCGGCTTGCTCAGGTGGAAAGCACCGGAGGCGATGAACAGGATGTGGTCGGTCTTGACCATGCCCAGCTTGGTGTTGACGGTGCAGCCTTCGATCAGCGGCAGCAGGTCGCGTTGTACGCCTTCACGGGACACATCGGCGCCGCCGACATTGCCGCGCTTGGCGACCTTGTCGATTTCGTCGATGAACACGATGCCGTGCTGCTCGACCGCTTCCAGGGCCTTGGCCTTCAACTCTTCTTCGTTGACCAGGCGACCGGCTTCTTCATCGCGCACCAGCTTCAGCGCTTCCTTGACCTTGAGCTTGCGAGACTTCTTCTTGCCCTTGCCCATGTTGGCGAACAGGGACTGAAGCTGGTTGGTCATCTCTTCCATGCCCGGCGGCGTGGCGATCTCGATGCCGGCCATTTCGGCGACTTCGATCTCGATTTCCTTGTCGTCCAGTTGACCTTCGCGCAGGCGCTTGCGGAACAGCTGGCGGGTGTTGGAATCCGGGCTCGGCGCTTCTTCGTTGCTGAAGCCCATGCGTGCCGGCGGCAGCAGGGCGTCGAGGATTCGGTCCTCGGCAGCGTCTTCGGCGCGGTGGCGAACGCGGGTCATTTCCTGCTCGCGCAGCATTTTGATCGCGGCATCGGCCAGATCACGGATGATCGATTCGACGTCGCGGCCGACGTAGCCGACTTCGGTGAACTTGGTCGCTTCGACCTTGATGAACGGCGCATTGGCCAGCTTGGCCAGGCGACGGGCGATCTCGGTTTTACCGACACCGGTCGGGCCGATCATCAGGATGTTCTTCGGGGTCACTTCAACACGCAGCTCTTCAGGCAGCTGCATGCGGCGCCAGCGGTTGCGCAGGGCAATCGCGACGGCGCGCTTGGCATCGTCCTGGCCGATGATATGGCGATTGAGTTCGTGGACGATTTCGCGGGGAGTCATGGACATAATAATTGACGGTCCTCAAGCAGAAACAAGCCGTGGCACAGGGCCGACTCAGGCTTCTTCAGCGAGATCCTGCTCCTCAATGGTCTGAGTGTGGTTGGTGAATACACAGATGTCGGCGGCGATCCCGAGAGCGGTCTCGACGATTTCGCGGGCCGACAGATCGGTCTTTTTCAGCAGCGCGCTGGCAGCAGCTTGGGCGTAACCGCCACCGGAACCCATGGCGATCAGGCCGTTTTCCGGTTCGACCACGTCACCGTTGCCGGTGATGATCAGGGAGGCGTCCTTGTTGGCGACCGCGAGCATGGCTTCGAGGCGGCTCAGGGAACGGTCGGTGCGCCATTCTTTTGCGAGTTCGACGGCGGCGCGGATCAGGTGGCCCTGATGTTTCTCGAGCTGGCCTTCGAAACGTTCGAACAGGGTAAAGGCGTCGGCGGTGGCACCGGCGAAACCGGCGATGACCTGGCCGTGGTACAGGCGACGAACTTTCTTCGCGTTGCCTTTCATCACGGTGTTGCCGAGAGAAACCTGGCCGTCGCCGCCCATGACGACTTTGCCGTGGCGGCGGACTGAAACGATGGTGGTCAAGGGAAGAGTCTCCACACTGCGGGGCGAAAATGCCTTATGCCCATTCATATGGGGGTGGTGGAGAGGATTTCAACTGCGGGGAGGGAGAGGGGACGAGCGGTGTTGTCGCGCTGATCCTCCCCACGCAGAGCGCGGGAAGGATCATTGGGGGGGAATCAGCGGCTCTGGCGTTGTTGTAACAACAGGTTGCTGAAGCCCGCGCCCGCCAGTTGTTTCTGGGCGGTGGTCAGTTGTTCGCGGTTGCTGAACGGGCCGACCAATACGCGGTACCAGGTTTCATCCTTCACCGTCCCGGATTCAACCGCTACCGCCTGGCCGAGCAGAATGATCTGCGCGCGCACCTTGTCGGCATCGGCCTCTTTGCGGAACGAACCGGCCTGGAGGAAGAACTTGGTTACTGGCGCAGCCTTGGTCACCGGTGGCGCTGGCGGCGGGGTAATCCCGGCCAGTGCAGCCTGCGCGCGCGCCGTGTCGATCTTCGCCGCTTCGGCCGGGGTCACCGGCGTGGTCGGGATCGCCGGCACCTGTGGCGTCGGCAGGGTTTTCTCCGGCACGGCGTCTGGCGGCACGATCACTTCCGATTCCGGCAGCAGGGTGTAGAAGTCGTACTTCGGCTTCACCGGTTGCGTCGGGCTCGGCGGGGTCTTGTTGGCCTCGGCGATCTTGGTGGCTTTCTGTTGCTGCTGTTGCTCGATCTTCTCGCGCTTGACCGTGTCGCTGCCCTTGCCCGGCTCCAGTTTCATCAGGAACACGATGAACGCGCCGACCGTCAGGCCGATGGCCATCCACAGCCAACCCGGGATCGGTTGCTTTGCAGGAGCTTGGTAACGGCTGGCGCCACGCTTGGGTGCAGGTTTTTTCTTGGCAGCCAACTTACATACGCTCCAGGGTTTCCAGGCCGAGCAGTTCCAGGCCTTGCTTGAGGGTACGGCCGGTCAGCGCGGCAAGGCGCAGACGGCTTTGCATTTGTGCCGGGTTGTCGGCGGCGAGGATCGGGCAGTTCTCGTAGAAGCTGGAGAACAGGCCGGCGACGTCGTACAGGTAGGTGCACAGGGTGTGTGGCGTGCCCTTTTCCGCGACGTTGTTCAGCACTTCACCGAACTGCGCCAGTTTGGCCGCCAGTTCCTGTTCGTGCGCCGCTTCGAGAACGATCTGGCCGTCGACTTCGCTGAAGTCCTTGCCCAGTTTGCGGAACACGCCGGCCACGCGGGTGTAGGCGTACAGCAGGTACGGCGCGGTGTTGCCTTCGAAGTTGAGCATCAGGTCGAAGTTGAAGCTGTAGTCGCTGGTGCGGTGCTTCGACAGGTCGGCGTACTTCACCGCGCCGATGCCCACGACTTTGGCGATGTTGCGCAGCTCGTCTTCGGCCAGCTCCGGATTCTTGTCCTTCACCAGGGTGTAGGCGCGTTCCTGAGCTTCGGTCAGCAGATCGATCAGCTTCACGGTGCCACCATCACGGGTCTTGAACGGACGGCCGTCGGCGCCGTTCATGGTGCCGAAGCCCATGTGTTCCATTTCCATCGGATGGGTCACGAAACCGGCCTTACGCGCCACGGCGAACACTTGCTGGAAGTGCAGGGCCTGACGCTGGTCGACGAAGTACAGCGCACGGTCGGCCTTCAGCTTGCCGCTGCGGTAGCGCACGGCGGCCAGGTCGGTGGTGGCGTACAGGTAGCCGCCGTCAGCCTTGACGATGATCACCGGCAGCGGCTCGCCTTCGGCGTTCTTGAACTCGTCGAGGAACACGCACTGGGCGCCGTTGCTTTCGACCAGCATGCCGGCGGCTTTCAGGTCGTTGACCACGTTGATCAGGTCGTCGTTGTAGGCGCTTTCGCCCATCACGTCGGCCATGGTCAGTTTGACGTTGAGCAGTTCGTAGATCTTCTGGCAGTGCGACAGCGAGATGTCCTTGAACTTGGTCCACAGCGCCAGGCATTCGGCATCGCCGGCCTGTAGCTTGACCACCAGGCCACGGGCGCGGTCGGCGAATTCCGGGGACTCGTCGAAACGCTGCTTGGCGGCGCGGTAGAAGTTTTCCAGGTCCGACAGTTCGTCGCTGGTGATCGGGTTTTCCTGCAGGTACGCCATCAGCATGCCGAACTGGGTACCCCAGTCGCCAACGTGGTTCTGACGGATCACGGTATCGCCGAGGAACTCGAGCACACGGGCCACGCCGTCGCCGATGATGGTAGAGCGCAAGTGACCGACGTGCATCTCTTTGGCCAGGTTCGGTGCCGACAGGTCGACCACGGTGCGTTGCGCCGGGCCGGCCTTGCGTACGCCAACGTGTTCGTCCGCCAGGGCGGCGTCGAGGCGCGAGGCCAGCGCTTGCGTGTTCTGGAAGAAATTGAGGAAGCCGGGGCCGGCGATTTCGGCCTTGGTGACGTTCTCGTCAGCCGGCAGGGCGGCGATGATTTTCTCTGCCAGGTCGCGCGGCTTCATGCCCGCAGGCTTGGCCAGCATCATCGCGATGTTGCTGGCGAAGTCGCCGTGGGTCTTGTCTCGGGCGTTTTCCACCTGGATCGCCGGCGTCAGGCCTTCAGGCAACACACCTTCGTTGACGAGTTGGGTGAGGGCTTGTTGGATCAGCTGGCGAATGGTGTCTTTCATGGTCTTCTCTTTCGACCGCAAGCGCGGCGGCGCATCGATGCGCGGGTGGAAAAACTGGGCATTATCCGTTGCGAAGACGGGCTTGCCAACCTTAGCAGGCAGGATGTGGATGTGTGGTGACAATTCGAGCGGTTTTGCCCGGTCAGTACAGATCCACCGGATCGACATCCAGCGACCAGCGCACCGCCCGGCCGCTCGGCATCTGCTCCAGCGCCAGCAGCCAGCTCGCCAGCAACCGGTGCAGCGGCGCCCGGGCCGTGGCCTGCAACAGCAGCTGCGCGCGGAAGCGTCCGGCTCGACGTTCCATCGGCGCTGGCACCGGTCCCAGCAACTCGATGCCGCTCAGGTTCTGCTCGGCCAGCAAGCGCTCGGCCTCGCTGCAGGCTTCATCAAGAAAACCTTCGGCCTGCCCCGGCTTGTGGGCTTCGGCGCGCAACAGTGCCAGATGCGAGAACGGCGGCAGCCCGGCGGCGCGGCGTTCGCTCAGGGCCTGTTCGGCGAAGGCGAAATAACCCTGTTCGGTCAGTTGCACCAATAAAGGGTGGTCGGCGAGGTGGGTCTGGATGATCACCTTGCCCGGTTCTTCCGCCCGCCCGGCACGGCCGGCGACCTGCACGATCAGCTGCGCCATGCGCTCGCTGGCGCGGAAGTCACCGGAAAACAATCCGCCGTCGGCGTCGAGGATCGACACGAGGGTGACCCGGGGGAAGTGGTGACCCTTGGCCAACATTTGAGTGCCGACCAGAATGCACGGCTGACCTTTCTGGATCGTGGCGAACAACTGATTCATGGCGTCCTTGCGCGACGTGCTGTCGCGGTCGACGCGCAGTACCGGATAGTCCGGGAACAGAATCGCCAGCCGCTCCTCGGCCCGTTCGGTGCCGGCGCCCACCGGCCGCAGATCGACCTTGTTGCACTTCGGGCACTGGCGCGGCACGCGCTCGACATAACCGCAGTGGTGGCAGCGCAGTTCGCCATAGCGCTGGTGCACGGTCATCCGCGCATCGCAGCGCTGGCACTCGGACATCCAGCCGCAATCGTGGCACAGCAGGGTCGGGGCAAAACCCCGGCGGTTGAGGAACACCAGCACTTGTTGGCCGGCGGCGAGGGTCTGGCCGATGGCCTGCTGCATCGGCCCGGAAATGCCGCTGTCCAGCGGACGACTTTTCACATCCAGGCGCAGGAACCGTGGCTGCTTGGCGCCGCCGGCCCGTTCATTCAGGCGCAGGAGTCCGTAGCGACCGGTGTAGGCGTTGTGCAGGCTTTCCAGCGATGGCGTCGCGGAGCCGAGGACAATCGGGATGTTTTCCTGCCGCGCCCGCACCAGCGCCAGATCCCGTGCGTGGTAGCGCAGGCCTTCCTGCTGTTTATAGGAACCGTCGTGTTCTTCGTCGATGATGATCAACCCCGGATTCTTCATCGGGGTGAACAGCGCCGAGCGGGTGCCGATAATAATGTCGGCCTCGCCATCGCGGGCGGCGAGCCAGGCGTCGAGCCGCTCGCGGTCGTTGACCGCCGAGTGCAGCAGGGCGATGCGCGCATTGAAGCGTTGTTCGAAGCGCGCCAGGGTTTGCGGGCCGAGGTTGATCTCCGGGATCAGCACCAGCGCCTGCTTGCCGGCTTCGAGGGTTTCGCGGATCAGCTGCAGATAGACTTCGGTCTTGCCGCTGCCGGTAACCCCGGCCAGCAGGAACGCGTGATAACTGTCGAAACCGGCGCGAATCGCTTCATACGCAGCGCGCTGTTCGCTGTTGAGCGGCAGTTCCGGCTGGGCCAGCCAGTGCTCGTGGCGTGCGCCGGGGGCGTGGCGACGCACTTCGACCTGCACCAGATCCTTGGCCAGCAGCAGATCGAGGCTGTCCTTGTTCAGCATCAGTTTGCTAAGCAACTGATGGGCGACGCCGTGAGGATGCTGGGCCAAAGTCGCCAGGGCTTCACGCTGGCGCGGCGCGCGGGCGATGCGCGGGTCATCGAGGCTGGCACCGGGGGCAGCGGACCAGAAACGCTCCTGCCGGGCCTCGGCCAGTTCGCCCTGGCGCAGCAGCACCGGCAGTGCCCAACTCAAGGTGTCGCCGAGGCTGTGCTGATAATACTGGGCGGTCCACAGGCACAGCTTGAACAGTGCTGGCGGCAGCGGCGCCGTGGCATCGAGCAGGGCCAGCGCCGGTTTGAGCTTCTCCACCGGCACTTCACTGGTGTCAGTGACTTCCACCAGAATCCCGATCATTTCCCGCCGACCGAACGGCACTCGCAGGCGCATGCCCGGTTGCAACTGCGAACGCAGCACGCCGGCCGGGGCCCGATAGTCGAACAGGCGGCGCAGGGGCGAAGGCAGGGCGAGGCGCAGAATGGCGTCGGGCACGCGGAGGATTCTCATAGGCGGGGCGGTGAAGAAGGGCGGGAGCCTAGCAGACGGTCGGTTCTGTGTCCTCCATCAGGAAAGCGTTCAAATGTTGACGAGTGGGTTTTGGCGTCAGGCAAGGCGCTACGACGACTCATAGCTTGCTATGGGGAGGAGTAGCAACGCAGCCTGACGTCAAAAGACGCCGTCAACATTGAACAGTCTTTTCTGATGGAGGGCACCCCGGACAGCTTGCGTGATTGAAAAGGTCTGGTAGAATCCGCGGCCTAATTACGTGCGGTATTCAACAATAGTGTTGGGTGGCGGCACGCTAGCCTGAGGAAGACACCATGAAAGCTGATATCCATCCAGAATACCCAGCAGTTGCTGTTACCTGCAGCTGCGGCAACAAGTTCGAAACCCGTTCGACCTTCGGCAAAGCCCTGGCGATCGACGTTTGCAACGAGTGCCACCCGTTCTACACCGGTAAGCAGAAGACTCTGGACACCGGTGGTCGCGTTCAGAAGTTCGCCGACCGTTTCGGTGCTTTCGGCGCGAAAAAGGCCTAAGGCCCTTCATTCTGGAAAGCCTCAAAGGTTTTTCCGGTCTGATGAAAAAGGCGTCCCTTGCGGGCGCCTTTTTTGTGTCCGCGATTTGGCTGTCCGGCGCCCAGGCCTTCTGCCCTGCTCCCGCCGGCCTGACCAGCGTCTCCGTGCAGCGCGTGGTCGACGGCGACACCTTGCGCCTGAGCGACGGGCGCAGCGTGCGGATGATCGGGCTCAACACCCCTGAGCTCGGCAAGCAGGGTCGCAGTGACGAGCCATTCGCGGCAGCGGCGCGCAAGCGCCTCGAAGCATTGGTCGCGGAGGGCGACGGTCGGGTTGGCCTGCAGCTCGGCGCCGAGTCCAAGGATCATTACGGCCGGACCCTGGCCCATGTTTTCAGCGCCAAGGGTGACAATCTCGAAGCGCAAATGCTCGCCGATGGCCTCGGTTTCCAGGTCGCGGTGGCGCCGAATGTCGATCTTGTCGATTGCCAGCAGGCTGCCGAACGACGTGCACGGCAGGCCGGTCTTGGCCTGTGGAAGCGCTCACCTGTACTGAAAGCGGAGCAGATCGAGCGATCGGGTTTCGCCGTGGTCAGCGGTCGTGTGAGCAAGGTTCAGCGCAATCGCGGCGGAATCTGGATCGAATTGCAGGACAAGCTTGTACTGCGCGTTGCACCCAATCTGCTGGATCGTTTCGATGACGCTTCGTTGCTAGCGCTGAAGGGCAGGCAGATCGAGGCCCGAGGCTGGGTGGTCGACCGTTCGCGACGGGGCGGATTGAAACCGGGTCAGGCCCGCTGGTTGTTGCCGCTGACCGATCCTTCGATGTTGCAATCGTCTCGCTGAAGAAAAATTGTAGACATTTTTTCTGTCGATTGTGAACAGTCAAGCCCTTGTGCGCCGTGGCTCTTGGCCCAAAGTCGTAGGGCAGGGCGCTTGACAGGGGTGACCGGGCAGTCTTGTGGGGACTTTGCGAGGCGCGTATCCTCGCTGACCAGTCTGTCCAACAGTAAAAAGCGGAATGCCAAAATGTCTGATCTGAAAACTGCCGCTCTCGAATATCACGCCCATCCTCGTCCAGGAAAGCTGAGTGTCGAGCTCACCAAGGCCACTGCTACCGCCCGCGACCTGTCGCTGGCCTACAGCCCCGGCGTAGCTGAACCAGTGCGCGAGATCGCTCGCGATCCTGAACTGGCCTACAAGTACACCGGCAAGGGCAACCTGGTTGCAGTCATTTCCGATGGCACCGCGATTCTGGGCCTGGGTAACCTCGGCCCACTGGCTTCCAAGCCAGTGATGGAAGGTAAAGGCGTGCTGTTCAAGCGCTTCGCCGGCATCGACGTGTTCGACATCGAAGTCGATTCCGAAAGCCCGCAAGCCTTCATCGACACCGTAAAACGCATTTCCATCACCTTCGGTGGCATCAACCTGGAAGACATCAAGGCGCCTGAGTGCTTTGAGATCGAACGCGCTCTGATCGAGCAGTGCGACATTCCGGTGTTCCACGATGACCAGCACGGCACCGCGATCGTGACCGCTGCGGGCATGATCAACGCCCTGGAAATCGCTGGCAAAACCCTCGGCGAAGCCAAGATCGTCTGCCTGGGCGCCGGCGCTGCCGCTATCTCCTGCATGAAATTGCTGGTGAGCATGGGCGCCAAGGTCGAGAACATCTTCATGATCGACCGTACCGGCGTGATCCACGCTGGCCGTGACGACCTGAACCAGTACAAGGCTGTGTTTGCTCACGCTACCGAGAAACGCACGCTGGACGACGCCATCGAAGGCGCTGACGTATTCGTCGGCCTGTCGGGCCCGAACCTGCTGAGCGCCGAGCAACTCAAGCGCATGGCGGCCAACCCGATCGTGTTCGCGTGCTCCAACCCGGATCCGGAAATCTCCCCGGAACTGGCCCACGCCACCCGTAACGACGTGATCATGGCCACCGGCCGTTCGGACTACCCGAACCAGGTCAACAACGTGCTGGGCTTCCCGTTCATCTTCCGTGGTGCCTTGGACGTTCGCGCCAAGCGCATCAACGAAGAAATGAAAGTGGCTGCTGCCAACGCCCTGCGTGAACTGGCCAAACTGCCGGTTCCACAGGAAGTTTGCGACGCCTACGGCGGCATCAAGCTGGAATTCGGTCGTGAGTACATCATTCCGAAGCCAATGGACAAGCGCCTGATCACCCTGATCTCCGACGCCGTGGCCAAGGCCGCGATCGAGACCGGTGTGGCCACCCTGCCGTATCCGAAGCACTACCCGCTGAAAAGCGTGGATGACGTGTTCAACGGCTAAGTCGTTGTAGCGCTTCAACCGAAAGCCCCGGCTCGTGAGAGTCGGGGCTTTTTTGTGCCTGAGGGTTTTGTGTCGGGTGTGGCCGGTTCATCCAGCACCAATCCTGAAGGCAATAAAAAAGCCCCGCACTTCTCACGAAGGCGGGGCTTTTTGGCGGATCAGGATCGGGATCAGAACAAATCGATCGGCGCCTGTTCATCCGCCGGCAGCGGGCTGCCCGGCGCGGTACCGTTGCCGATCTCGTTGACCGACGGCGGCGTGTCTTCGGCCTTGAACAGCTCGAAGTAGGCGCCCGGTGTGCTCGGTGTGGCCGCGCGGCCGCTGACCGGGTCCACCCGCAGGCTGAGGATGCCTTCCGGCTCTGGCTGGACATGCGGCGGCTTGTCCTTGAGTGCGGCGCTCATGTAGTTCATCCAGATTGGCAGCGCTACGGTGCCGCCGAACTCCCGGCGACCAAGGCTTTCCGGCTGGTCGAAACCGGTCCAGACCGTGGTCACGTAATCGGCGTTGTAACCGGAGAACCACGCATCCTTGGATTCGTTGGTGGTACCGGTTTTACCCGCGATGTCGCTGCGACCCATGGCCAGTGCACGACGACCGGTGCCGAGCTTGATCACGTCCTGCAGCATGCTGTTGAGGATGTAGGTGGTGCGACCATCGACGATGCGCTCGGCGACTGCCGGCACTTGCGGCATTGCGGCACTGCCCGGCGCTTCACCCGGAATCGGCGCTGCGTTGACGGTGATCGATTGGGTCGCCGGTGCCGCGATGCCGTCGGTGGCTGCGCCGCCCTGCGGTACTGTCGGCGGGTTGGCGACAAACAGCGTGTCGCCATTGCGGCTTTCGATCTTGTCGATGATGTACGGGGTGATCTTGAAACCGCCGTTGGCGAAGGTGCTCCAGCCGGTGGCGATTTCCATTGGCGTCAGGGTCGCGGTGCCCAGCGCCAGGGACAGGTTAGGCGGCAGGTCCTGTTTGTTGAAGCCGAAGCGGGTGATGTAGTCGATGGTCTTGCCTACGCCCATCGCCTGCAGCAAGCGGATCGAAACCAGGTTACGCGACTTGTACAGCGCCTCACGCAGACGGATCGGGCCGAGGAAGGTGTTGGTGTCGTTCTTCGGACGCCAGACCTTGTCCAGGTACTCGTCGACGAACACGATCGGTGCGTCGTTGACCAGGCTGGCGGCGGTGTAGCCGTTATCCAGCGCGGCGCTGTAGACGAACGGCTTGAAGCTCGAGCCCGGCTGACGCTTGGCCTGCATTGCGCGGTTGTAGTTGCTCTGCTCGAAGGCGAAACCGCCGACCAGCGAACGGATCGCGCCGTTTTGCGGATCCAGCGACACCAGCGCGCCCTGGGCCTGTGGAATCTGGCTGAACTTCAGCGAATTGTTCGGCTGGCGCTGCACGCGCACCAGGTCGCCGACCTGCGCGACATCCGATGGCTGACGCGGCGCGGCGCCCATGCTGTTGGTATTGAGGAACGGACGGGCCCATTTCATGGTGTCCCACGCCACGTGCTCTTCGCCGGTGCGGGTCAGCACTTGCAGACCGTTCTTGTCGACCTGGGTGACGATGGCTGGCTCGAGGCTGCTGATGGTGCGCTGCTTGGTCAGTTCGGTGGCCCAGGCTTCATGGGTCTTGCCCGGCAGACGCGATTCAGGGCCACGGTAGCCGTGACGCTGGTCGTAGGTCATCAAACCTTCGTGCAGCGCGGTGTTGGCCATTTCCTGAAGGTTGCTCGGCACCGTGGTGGTGACGCGGAAACCTTCGGTATAGGCGTCGCTGCCGTAGCGGCCGACCATTTCGGCGCGGGCCATCTCGGCGATGTACGGCGCGTTCACTTCCGGGGTTGGCACGTGATAGCTGGCGTTCAACGGCTCGTTGATGGCGGCGGTGTAGTCGGCCTCGGTGATCTTGCCGAGCTTGTACATGCGCCCGAGGATCCAGTCGCGACGCTCCTTGCTGCGCGCCGGGTTGGCCAGCGGGTTGAAGCGCGACGGGGCTTTCGGCAGGCCGGCGATCATCGCCATCTGCGCCAGGCTGACCTCACGGATCGACTTGCCGTAATACACCTGCGCCGCCGCCTCGATGCCGTAGGCGCGGTTGCCCAGATAAATCTTGTTCACGTACAGCTCGAGGATCTCGTCCTTGGTCAGCTGCCGTTCGATCTGCAGGGCCAGGAGGATTTCCGTGGTCTTGCGCGAGAAGCTGCGTTCGCTGGTCAGGAAGAAGTTCTTCGCCACCTGCATGGTGATGGTGCTGCCGCCGGACTGGATGTGTCCGCTTTTGACCAGTTGGGTTGCGGCACGCATCAGGCTGCTCGGATCGACGCCATAGTGGTTGGCGAAGTTGTCGTCTTCAGCACTTAGTAACGCATTGATGAAATTGGGGGGAATGTCGGCGAAACGGATCGGCGTGCGGCGCATTTCGCCAAATTCTGCGATCAACTTGTTGTCGCTGCTGTACACCCGGAGCGGAATCTGCAACTGAATGCTTCTCAGCGCCTCCACAGATGGCAAACCCGGACTAAGGTAAAGAAACGCGCCGCTGAGACCTAAAAGCAGTCCGCAGAAAACGGCGACGATGGACCAACCGAAGAATTTCAGCAGACGAATCAAGGCTTTTGGACATCCAGGGCAAAGAATGAATTGGGCGACAGGGTTCCGGAAACACACAGAACGGCCCGCGCCGGCAGTAAAAAGCGGAAAAAATCGCTGGGCATTATAAGCACTTTTCCGCTGGGGGCGTCATTTGCGCTTCTGTCAAGACGGGGCGAGGGAACGCAATGCGCATTACAGAGTCCGTAACTCACGGATAGTCATAGGGAATTGGTAGTGCTAGGACTCTTCAACAAAAAGACCAACACGTTACTGGGGATCGACATCAGCTCCACTTCGGTGAAGCTGCTGGAGCTGAGCCGTCAGGGTGAGCGCTACCGGGTCGAGGCGTACGCGGTGGAGCCGTTGCCGGCCAACGCCGTGGTCGAGAAGAACATCGCCGAACTCGAAGGCGTCGGGCACGCCTTGTCCCGGGTGCTGGTCAAGGCGCGTACCGGGCTCAAGAGCGTGGCGGTGGCGGTGGCCGGCTCGGCGGTCATCACCAAGGTCATCGAAATGGACGCCGGGCTGTCCGACGACGAGCTGGAAAACCAGCTCAGGATCGAGGCCGATCAATACATCCCCTATCCGCTGGACGAAGTTGCCATCGACTTCGAAGTTCAGGGCGTTTCACCGCGCAACCCCGAACGGGTCAATGTGCTGCTGGCCGCCTGTCGCAAGGAAAACGTCGAAGTCCGCGAGGCGGCACTGGCCCTCGCCGGCCTGACTGCGCGGGTGGTGGATGTCGAGGCGTATGCGCTTGAGCGCTCGTTCGGCTTGCTGGCCATGCAGTTGGCGGCTTCCCAGGAGCGCCTGACCGTTGCGGTGGTCGATATCGGCGCCACCATGACCACCCTCAGCGTCCTGCACAACGGCCGGATCATCTACACCCGCGAGCAACTGTTTGGCGGACGCCAGCTGACCGAGGAAATCCAGCGCCGTTATGGCCTGACCATTGAGCAGGCCGGGCTGGCCAAAAAGCAGGGCGGTCTGCCGGACGATTATGTCAGCGAAGTCCTGCAGCCCTTTCGCGAGGCGCTGGTGCAGCAGGTCTCGCGTTCCCTGCAATTCTTCTTCGCCTCCGGCCAGTACAACGCGGTCGACCATATTCTGCTGGCCGGTGGCACGGCGTCGGTGCCCGGGCTGGATCGGCTGATCGAAGAGCGCCTGGGCACGCCGACCCAGGTCGCCAATCCGTTTTCCGACATGGCCTTGAGCAGCAAGGTCAACGCCGGGGCCCTGGCCAGTGATGCGCCGGCCCTGATGATTGCCTGCGGGCTCGCGCTCAGGAGTTTCGACTGATGGCGCGGATCAACCTTTTACCCTGGCGTGAGGAGCGCCGCGAAGAACGACGCAAACGCTTCCTGCTGGCCCTGACGGGCGTGGTGGTCGGTTCGGTCGGCGCGGTCTTCATTGCTGCGCAGATCTTCAGCACCGCCATTGAGCGGCAGCAGACGCGCAACGATTACATCGGCAAACAGATCGCCGTGGTCGATGAGCGGATCAAGCAGATCAGCGAGCTCAAGGCGCGTCGCCAGCAATTGGTGGAGCGGATGCGCATCATCCAGGACCTGCAGGCCAACCGGCAGGTCAGCGGGCGGATTTTCGATCAACTGGCACGCACCCTGCCTGACGGGGTGTATTTCACCAGCGTGAAAATGGTCGGCAAAACCCTGTCGATCAGCGGTGCGGCGGAGTCGAACAATCGAGTGTCCGACCTGATGCGCAATCTCGATGCATCCGACTGGTTCGATGCGCCGAGCCTGAACGAGGTCAAGGCGACCACGGCCGGGCAACTGGATCAGGCCAACGTCTTTCAACTGACCGTCCGTCAAACCCGGCCCAAGAACCTGGAGGACGATCAATGAAACCGTCCGAATGGTTCGCAAGCCTGCGCAATATCGATTTCAACGACCTGGATACCAGCAACATCGGCTCCTGGCCGCCGGCCGTCAAAGGCCTGGCCGGGGCGCTGTTGATGATCCTGGTCCTGGCGCTGGGCTACAACTTTTTCGTCAGTGACATGGAAAACCAGCTTGAGCTCAAGCGTACGGAGGAAGCCACGCTCAAGGAACAGTTCACCAGCAAGGCACACCTGGCGGCCAATCTCGAGCTGTACACCCAGCAGATGAAGGAAATGGAGAACTCGTTCGGCGTCCTGCTGCGGCAATTGCCCAGCGACACCGAAGTGCCGGGGCTGCTGGAAGACATCACGCGCACCGGTCTGGGCAGCGGTCTTGAATTCGAGGAGATCAAGCTGTTGCCGGAGGTGACGCAGCAGTTCTACATCGAATTGCCGATCCAGATCACCGTCACAGGCGCGTATCACGACCTCGCCACCTTCGTCAGCGGTGTGGCCGGATTGCCACGTATCGTGACCCTGCACGACTTCGAGCTGGCGCCGGCCAACCCGGAAGGCGGGACGAAGTTGCGCATGAGCATCCTCGCCAAGACGTACCGCTACAACGACAAGGGGCTGCAAAAATGAGCCCGATCCGTTTCCTTCTATTGTCGACCTTGACGCTGGGCTTGAGCGGTTGCGGCGGCAACGACTTCAGCGATCTCGACGCCTACATGAATGAAGTGCGCCTGCGACCGCCGGGCAAGATCGAGCCGACGCCGACCTTCCGTTCCTACCCGACGTTCACCTACAGCGCCGCCAGCCTGCGCAGCCCGTTCTCGCGTCAGGTGCGGGTCGATCTGGCCGGGCAGCAGCATGGTTCGCGCAACGTCAAGCCGGACCCGAACCGGGTCAAGCAGTACCTCGAAGGTTTCAACATCGAGCAATTCGAGATGGTCGGCACGATTGCCAATGCCTCCGGCTCCTTTGCGCTGCTGCGCGGGGCGGGCGGGGTGCATCGGCTGAAAGTCGGCGATTACCTGGGGCGCAACGACGGGCGCATCGTCGCGATCAGCGCCTCCCAGGTCGATGTGGTCGAAATCGTTCCCGATGGCGAAGGCGCCTGGCTGGAGCGGCCGCGCACCATTCCTTTGAAAGAGCACTCATAGTGGAAGTCGAACAATGAACAGGATTTTCTCCACCCTCGGTTTTTCGCTATGGATAGCGCTGCTGTCGCCGATGGTTCAAGCGGCCAATCTGAAGACGCTGGACGTTGCGGCGCTGCCGGGCGATCGCGTCGAGTTGAAGCTGTCGTTCGACGGCCCACCGCCACAGCCCAAGGGCTACACCACCGATTCGCCTGCGCGGATTGCTCTGGATCTGCCGGGAGTGGCCAGCCAGCTCGCGAGCAAGACTCGCGACCTCGGTAGCGGAAATGCGCGCACTGCCACCGTGGTCGAGGCCAACGACCGTACCCGGTTGATCATCAATCTGACGCAGCTGGCGCCGTATGACGCCCGGGTCGAGGGGAACACGCTGTTCGTGGTGGTTGGGCAGGGCAGCAAAGTTACTGCGCCGCGACCTGCCACCAAGGCTCCGCGCGCCACGCCGGTGGCCGCCCCGGCCCGGACGTTTGTGCCGACGGCCAAGGCCATTCGTGGCGTGGATTTCCAGCGTGGCACGGCGGGTGAGGGCAATGTCGTCATCGACCTGTCCGACCCGACCATTGCGCCGGACATCCAGGAGCATGACGGCAAGATCATCCTCAATTTTGCCCGCACCCAATTGCCCGAGCCGTTGCGGGTACGCCTCGACGTCAAGGATTTCGCCACCCCGGTGCAGTTCGTCAATGCCGGCGTCAGCGGAGATCGCGCGACCATCACCGTCGAGCCCAGCGGCACCTTCGACTATTCCACTTACCAGACCGACAACAAGCTGACCGTGAGCATCCGGCCGTTGACCGTCGATGACCTGCAAAAGCGCAACGCCGACCGCAACAGCTACAGCGGTGAAAAGCTTTCGTTGAATTTCCAGGACATCGATGTGCGTTCGGTGCTGCAACTGATCGCCGATTTCACCAACCTCAACCTGGTGGCCAGCGACACGGTGCAGGGCGGGATCACCTTGCGCCTGCAAAACGTGCCATGGGACCAGGCGCTGGATCTGGTGCTCAAGACCAAAGGCCTGGACAAGCGCAAGGTCGGCAACGTGTTGCTGGTGGCGCCGGCAGATGAAATCGCCGCCCGTGAGCGGCAGGAACTGGAATCGCAGAAACAGATCGCCGAACTGGCGCCGCTGCGCCGAGAGCTGCTGCAAGTGAACTACGCCAAGGCTGCGGACATCGCCAAGCTGTTCCAGTCGGTCACCAGCGCCGAGGCCAAAGTCGACGAACGGGGTTCGATCACCGTCGATGAGCGCACCAACAACATCATCGCCTACCAGACCCAGGATCGCCTCGACGAGCTGCGGCGGATCGTGGCGCAACTGGATATCCCGGTGCGTCAGGTGATGATCGAGGCGCGGATCGTCGAAGCCAACGTCGATTACGACAAAAGCCTGGGCGTGCGCTGGGGCGGATCGATCCAGAACAAGGGCAACTGGAATACTTCCGGGGTCAGCAACGGCTCGTCGACCACCATCGGTACACCGGGGAGCACCAGCACCAACTCACCGTTCGTCGACATGGGCACGGTCAACAACACGTCCGGGATCGGCATTGCGTTCATCACCGACAACGTCTTGTTGGACCTTGAGCTGACGGCGATGGAGAAGACCGGCAACGGTGAAATCGTCTCGCAGCCCAAGGTCGTGACCTCCGACAAGGAGACCGCGAAGATCCTCAAGGGCACCGAAATTCCGTATCAGGAAGCCAGCTCCAGCGGCGCTACGTCGGTGTCTTTCAAGGAGGCCTCGCTGTCGCTGGAGGTCACGCCGCAGATCACTCCGGACAACCGCATCATCATGGAGGTGAAGGTCACCAAGGACGAACCGGACTACCTGAACAAAGTGCAGGATGTACCGCCGATCAAGAAAAACGAGGTCAATGCCAAGGTGCTGGTGAACGACGGCGAGACCATCGTGATTGGCGGGGTTTTCTCAAATACTCAAAGCAAGGTCGTAGATAAGGTGCCATTTCTTGGCGATGTGCCGTATCTTGGCCGCCTTTTCCGGCGTGATGTGGTTTCGGAGAAAAAATCCGAGCTGCTGGTATTCCTCACTCCGCGTATCATGAATAACCAGGCGATTGCTGTGAGTCGTTGATTCTGTGCGAAATTTGATTCTTGTAGGACCGATGGGGGCTGGAAAAAGCACCATCGGCCGATTACTGGCCAAAGAGCTGCGCCTGCCGTTCAAGGATTCCGACAAGGAAATTGAACTGCGTACGGGCGCCAATATCCCGTGGATCTTCGACAAGGAAGGCGAGCCCGGTTTTCGTGATCGTGAGCAGGCGATGATCGCCGAGCTGTGCGCGTTCGACGGCGTGGTGCTGGCGACGGGCGGCGGCGCGGTGATGCGCGATGCCAACCGCAAGGCCCTGCATGAGGGCGGACGGGTGGTGTATCTGCACGCCTCCGTCGAGCAGCAGGTCGGCCGCACCTCCCGCGACCGCAACCGGCCGCTGCTGCGCACGGCCAATCCCGAGAAAACCTTGCGCGACCTGCTGGCGATCCGTGATCCGCTTTATCGGGAAATCGCCGATCTGGTGGTGGAAACCGACGAGCGGCCACCACGCATGGTCGTGCTCGATATTCTCGACCGCCTGCAGCAGCTTCCGCCCCGTTAAAGCGCCGCTCGAAATGCGCTATCCTCGGCGTCCTGTCGAGGGTTGTGGCCGATCGCATGCAAGCGGCGTCACATCACTCAAGACCGGGGACATCCGATAATTCAAGGCAGGACGCCTGCTTCCATCTTCACTGTGGGGACACATGCAGACACTCAAGGTCGATCTAGGCGAGCGCAGCTACCCGATTCATATTGGCGAAGGACTGTTGGATCAGCCTGAATTGCTGGCTCCGCACATCCACGGGCGGCAAGTGGCAATCATCTCCAACGAGACTGTTGCGCCGCTCTATCTCGAGCGTCTGACCCGCAGCCTGGCGCAATTCTCGGTGGTTTCCGTGGTGCTGCCGGACGGCGAAGCCTTCAAGAACTGGGAAACCCTGCAACTGATCTTCGATGGTCTGCTGACTGCTCGGCATGATCGTCGTACCACCGTCATCGCCCTTGGTGGCGGTGTGATCGGCGACATGGCCGGTTTTGCAGCCGCCTGCTACCAGCGCGGTGTCGATTTCATCCAGATTCCTACCACGCTGCTGTCCCAGGTCGATTCGTCGGTGGGCGGCAAGACCGGGATCAACCACCCGCTGGGCAAGAACATGGTCGGCGCCTTCTATCAGCCGAACGTGGTGCTGATCGATACGGCGTCCCTGAAAACCCTGCCAGCGCGCGAGCTGTCGGCAGGCCTGGCGGAAGTCATCAAGTACGGCCTGATCTGCGACGAGCCGTTCCTGACCTGGCTCGAAGACAACGTCGACGCCCTGCGCGCGCTGGATCAGAAAGCCCTGACCTATGCCATCGAGCGCTCCTGCGCGGCCAAGGCGGCGGTGGTCGGCGCCGATGAGAAAGAAACCGGCGTGCGCGCCACGCTCAACCTCGGGCACACCTTCGGCCACGCTATCGAAACCCACATGGGCTATGGTGTCTGGTTGCATGGCGAAGCGGTTGCCGCTGGCACCGTGATGGCGCTGGAAATGTCCGCGCGCCTGGGCTGGATCAGCGAGCAGGAGCGCGATCGCGGGATTCGTCTGTTCCAGCGTGCCGGCCTGCCGGTGGTGCCGCCGACAGAGATGACCGAAGCCGATTTTCTCGAACACATGGCAATTGACAAAAAAGTGATCGACGGTCGTTTGCGCCTGGTGCTGCTGCGCCGGATGGGCGAAGCGGTAGTGACCGACGATTATCCGAAAGAGGTTCTACAGGCCACGCTGGGAGCGGATTACCGCGCTCTGGCTCAGCTTAAAGGTTAATAAGATTCCGATGACTAGTTTGCATGCCGACGAGGCGTTCCTCGGCCATTTCCAGTTAAGTCATGACCCTTTCGCTCCACGGGTCCCGGGCTTCAAATTCTTCCCGGCCCAGCGCAAACCGGTGCTGGGTCAACTGCACCACCTGGCGCGTTACAGCCAGTTGCTGCTGGTGGTCACCGGCCCTCAGGGCAGCGGCAAGACGTTGCTGCGCCAGGCGCTGGTTGCCAGCACCAACAAGCAGTCGGTTCAGAGTGTTGTCGTCTCCGCCCGTGGCGCCGGCGATGCGGCCGGTGTGCTGCGTCAGGTCGCCCAGGCGCTGGACGTGGCCCAGGCCGATGTCGGAGCGATCCTCGATCAGGTCGTACAGTTGGCGCTGACCGGCCAGGAAGTCTATCTGCTGGTGGACGATGCCGAGCAGCTCGACGAGTCCGCCCTCGAAGCCCTTATGGCTTTGGGTGCCGGCGCACCGGAAGGCCGTCCGCATGTGTTCCTGTTCGGTGAGTCGTCGCTGATTGCTCAGCTTGAGGCGCTGCACCTTGAGGAAGAGCGCTTCCACGTCATCGAATTGCAGCCATACACCGAAGAAGAAACCCGCGAATATCTCGACCAGCGGCTCGAAGGCGCGGGCCGTGGCGTCGAACTTTTCACCGCGGATCAGATCTCTGATATTCACGAAAGCTCCGAGGGCTGGCCGGGCAACATCAACCAGGTCGCTCGCGATGCTCTGATCGAAGTCATGATTGCCAGCCGCTCTGCGGTCAAGCGTCCAAGTATGGGGTTCAACATGCCGAAGAAACACGTATTGGCGATTTCCGCCGTCGTCGTGGTGGCGGTCGCTGCCGCCTGGCTGATGCCTGGTCGCAACAAGGCGCCAACCACCGGCGCACCGGCCAATGAACAGGCACAGCTGCCATTGGGCCAGGGTGGCGCACCGAACGTGGAGTTCGCCGGTAACACCCAGCCGATGCCGTTGCCGCTGGTCGGCAATTCGCAACCGGTCATGCGCAAGCCATTGGCCGAAGCGGCGGGCGGGATTACCGAGGGTGACGACGGTGTGCCGCTGGAAGGTTCCAGCAATACGCCGCCAACCGTGACCACTACTGCGCCGCCTGTCGGTGTGCCGGCCGGTCCAGCGCCGACGCCGGTTCCGGTCCCTGCGGCCAAACCGACACCGGCACCGACTCAGGTTGCCACGGCCAAGCCAGTGCCTGCTCCAGCCGCGCCAGTCGCCAAGCCTGCTCCAGCGCCGGCCAAGCCTGTAGCAGCGGCCAAACCGGCCGAGAAAGCCGCCGAGAAGCCGGTCACCGTCGCCAAAGCCGCTGGCGGCAGCTGGTACGCCGGCCAGGCGCCGGGCAACTACGTGGTGCAGATCCTCGGCACCAGCTCTGAAGCTGCCGCACAAAGCTTCGTCAAGGAGCAGGGCGGCGAGTACCGTTATTTCAAGAAAGTCCTCAACGGCAAGCCGCTCTACGTGATCACCTATGGCAGCTTTGCCAATCGTGATGCGGCCGTTTCTGCCATCAAGGCCTTGCCAGCGAAGGTTCAGGCTGGTAAACCTTGGCCTCGCACTGTCGCCAGCGTCCAACAGGAACTGGCAACAACTCGCTGAAGATTCGGCGGCCTTACCCAGGCCGCCTCTCCAAGCACCTCAAAATTTCTACAAGTGCGCGCCGCCCTTACGGGTCGCGTGCCTTGTGGTGTCTGCGTCACAGTAGTCTTTGAGTCGTTGCGGTCAAAATTAAAAAAGTTTTGACTAGCACAGCAGATCGCTTTAAACCTTTCACAAATGCGACATGAATTTGCGAAATTTCGTCGTCAAATTTGTGAGCCTCTGTGTCGCTGTGTACAATGACCACCCTTTTGCCCCCGCTAAGCCGGCGTACGTTCGGCGCGAGATGCAAGTGGTTGAATTGAAAAGAAATTTGCCTCGAAAAGAGGCAGCCTGGTGAGAAAGTGTCTATGAAAGCAGGTCTGTACCAACCAGATGAATTCAAGGATAACTGCGGTTTCGGCCTGATAGCCCATATGCAGGGCGAACCCAGTCATACCCTATTGCAAACGGCCATTGAGGCCCTGACCTGCATGACCCACCGCGGTGGGATTAATGCCGACGGCAAGACCGGTGACGGTTGCGGTCTGCTGATTCAAAAGCCTGACGCCTTCCTGCGCGCGATTGCCCAGGAAGCCTTCAGCGTCGAGCTGCCCAAGCAATATGCCGTGGGCATGGTCTTCTTCAACCAGGATCCGGCCAAGGCCGAAGCCGCTCGCGAGAACATGAACCGCGAGATCCTGGCCGAAGGCCTGCAACTGATCGGCTGGCGCAAAGTGCCCATCGACACCAGCGTCCTCGGCCGCCTCGCCCTTGAGCGCCTGCCGCAGATCGAGCAGGTGTACATCGGCGGCGAAGGCCTGAGCGATCAGGACATGGCGGTCAAGCTGTTCAGCGCACGTCGTCGTTCGTCCGTGGCCAACGCCGCTGACACCGACCACTACATCTGCAGCTTTTCCCACAAGACCATCATCTATAAAGGCCTGATGATGCCGGCCGACCTGGCCGCGTTCTATCCGGATCTGGGTGACCAGCGCCTGCAAACCGCGATCTGCGTGTTCCACCAGCGCTTCTCCACCAACACCCTGCCGAAATGGCCGCTGGCTCAGCCATTCCGCTTCCTCGCTCACAACGGCGAGATCAACACCATCACCGGTAACCGCAACTGGGCTCAGGCCCGTCGCACCAAGTTCAGCAACGATCTGATGGATCTGGAAGAACTCGGCCCGCTGGTGAACCGTGTCGGTTCCGACTCCTCGAGCATGGACAACATGCTCGAACTGATGGTCACCGGTGGCATCGACCTGTTCCGTGGCGTGCGGATGATCATTCCGCCTGCGTGGCAGAACGTCGAAACCATGGACCCGGATCTGCGTGCGTTCTACGAGTACAACTCGATGCACATGGAGCCGTGGGACGGCCCGGCCGGCGTGGTGATGACCGATGGTCGTTACGCGGTGTGCCTGCTCGACCGTAACGGTCTGCGCCCGGCGCGCTGGGTCACCACCACCAATGGTTTCATCACTGTCGCTTCGGAAATCGGCGTCTGGAACTACCAGCCGCAGGACGTGATCGCCAAGGGCCGCGTCGGTCCTGGCCAGATCCTCGCCGTGGACACCGAAACCGGTCAGATCCTCGACACCGACGCGATCGACAACCGTCTGAAATCCCGTCATCCGTACAAGCAATGGCTGCGCAAGAATGCCCTGCGCATCCAGGCGACCATGGAAGACAACGATCACGGTTCGGCTTTCTACGACGTCGATCAGCTCAAGCAATACATGAAGATGTATCAGGTCACGTTCGAAGAGCGCGATCAGGTACTGCGTCCGCTCGGCGAGCAAGGCTACGAAGCCGTCGGCTCGATGGGCGACGACACGCCGATGGCCGTGCTGTCCCAGCGTGTGCGCACGCCATACGACTATTTCCGTCAGCAGTTCGCGCAGGTGACCAACCCGCCGATCGACCCGCTGCGTGAAGCGATCGTGATGTCGCTGGAAATCTGCCTCGGTGCCGAACGCAACATCTTCCAGGAATCGCCGGAACACGCTTCGCGCGTGATCCTCAGCTCGCCGGTCATTTCCCCGGCCAAGTGGCGCTCGCTGATGAACCTCGACCGCCCGGGTTTCGAGCGGCAGATCATCGACCTCAACTACGACGAAAGCGTCGGCCTCGAAGCGGCGATCCGCAACGTCGCCGATCAGGCTGAAGAAGCCGTGCGCGCCGGTCGTACCCAGATCGTTCTGAGCGACCGCCATATCGCGCCGGGCAAGCTGCCGATCCACGCCTCGATGGCTACCGGCGCGGTACACCACCGCCTGACCGAAAAAGGCCTGCGCTGCGATTCCAACATCCTCGTTGAAACCGCAACCGCCCGCGATCCGCATCACTTCGCGGTGCTGATCGGCTTCGGCGCCTCGGCGGTCTATCCGTTCCTGGCCTACGAAGTGCTGGGCGACCTGATCCGTACCGGTGAAGTCCTGGGCGACCTCTACGAGGTGTTCAAGAACTACCGCAAAGGCATCACCAAAGGCCTGTTGAAGATCCTGTCGAAGATGGGCATCTCGACCATTGCGTCCTATCGCGGTGCGCAGCTGTTCGAAGCCATTGGTCTGTCCGAAGAAGTTTGCGAGCTGAGCTTCCGTGGCGTGCCGAGCCGCATCAAGGGCGCGCGTTTCGTCGACATCGAAGCCGAGCAGAAAGCACTGGCCACCGAAGCCTGGAGTCCGCGCAAGCCGATCCAGCAGGGCGGCCTGCTGAAGTTCGTCCACGGTGGCGAATACCACGCGTACAACCCGGACGTGGTCAACACCCTGCAAGCCGCCGTGCAGCAGGGCGACTACGCCAAGTTCAAGGAATACACCTCGCTGGTGGACAACCGTCCGGTGTCAATGATCCGCGACCTGTTCAAGGTCAAGACCCTCGACACGCCGCTGGACATCAGTGAAGTCGAGCCGCTGGAATCGGTGCTCAAGCGCTTCGACTCCGCCGGTATCTCGCTGGGCGCCCTGTCGCCGGAAGCTCATGAAGCCCTGGCCGAAGCCATGAACCGCCTCGGTGCGCGTTCCAACTCCGGCGAAGGCGGCGAAGACCCGGCACGTTACGGCACCATCAAGAGCTCGAAAATCAAGCAGGTTGCGACCGGTCGTTTCGGCGTGACCCCGGAATACCTGGTCAACGCCGAAGTGCTGCAGATCAAGGTCGCCCAGGGCGCCAAGCCGGGCGAGGGCGGGCAACTGCCGGGCGGTAAAGTGAACGGGCTGATCGCCAAGCTGCGTTACGCAGTGCCGGGCGTGACCCTGATTTCGCCACCGCCGCACCACGACATCTATTCGATCGAAGACTTGTCGCAGTTGATCTTCGACCTGAAACAGGTCAACCCGAAGGCGCTGGTTTCGGTGAAGCTTGTGGCTGAAGCGGGCGTCGGCACCATCGCCGCCGGTGTGGCCAAGGCCTATGCGGACTTGATCACCATCTCCGGCTACGACGGTGGCACCGGTGCTTCGCCGCTGACCTCGATCAAATACGCTGGCGCACCGTGGGAACTCGGCCTGGCCGAAACCCACCAGACCCTGCGCGGCAACGACCTGCGCGGCAAGGTCCGGGTGCAGACCGACGGCGGCCTGAAAACCGGTCTCGACGTGATCAAGGCGGCCATCCTCGGCGCCGAAAGCTTCGGCTTCGGTACCGCGCCGATGATCGCGCTGGGCTGCAAATACCTGCGTATCTGCCACCTGAACAACTGCGCCACCGGCGTTGCGACTCAGAACGAGAAGCTGCGCAAGGATCACTACATCGGCACCGTCGACATGGTGGTGAACTTCTTCACCTACGTCGCCGAAGAAACCCGTGAGTGGCTGGCCAAGCTGGGCGTGCGTTCCCTCGAAGAGCTGATCGGCCGCACTGATCTGCTGGAAATCCTCGAAGGCCAGACCGCCAAGCAGCATCACCTGGATCTGACCCCGCTGCTGGGCAGCGATCACATCCCGGCGGACAAGCCTCAGTTCTGCGGCGTCGAGCGCAACCCGCCATTCGACCAGGGCCTGCTGGCCGAGAAAATGGTCGAGATGGCGACGTCGGCGATCAACGACCTCAGCGGCGCCGAGTTCGAACTGGACATCTGCAACTGCGACCGTTCGATCGGCGCGCGGATCTCCGGCGAAATCGCCCGCAAGCATGGCAATCAGGGCATGGCCAAGGCGCCAGTCACCTTCCGCTTCAAGGGCACTGCGGGTCAGAGCTTCGGCGTGTGGAACGCCGGCGGTCTGAACATGTACCTGGAAGGCGACGCCAACGACTACGTCGGCAAAGGCATGACCGGCGGCAAACTGGTCATCGTGCCGCCGAAGGGCAGCGCTTATCAGACTCAGAACAGCGCCATCATCGGCAACACCTGCCTGTACGGCGCCACTGGCGGCAAGCTGTTCGCCGCCGGCACCGCAGGCGAGCGTTTCGCCGTGCGCAACTCCGGTGCCCACACGGTCGTGGAAGGCACTGGCGATCACTGCTGCGAGTACATGACCGGTGGTTTCGTCTGCGTCCTGGGCAAGACCGGTTACAACTTCGGCTCAGGCATGACCGGCGGCTTCGCCTACGTGCTCGACCAGGACAACACCTTCGTTGACCGGGTCAACCACGAACTGGTGGAAATCCAGCGGATCAGCGGCGAGGCGATGGAAGCCTATCGCAGCCACCTGCAGAACGTGCTGAACGAGTACGTCGCGGAAACCGACAGCGAGTGGGGTCGTGAACTCGCCGAGAACCTCGATGACTACTTGCGTCGTTTCTGGCTGGTCAAGCCGAAGGCTGCCAACCTGAAGTCGTTGCTTTCCAGCACCCGTGCCAACCCGCAGTGATATGCGCCTGAAGAGTTTGATGAGGTTTTAACAATGGCTGAACGTCTGAATAACGACTTCCAGTTCATCGACGTCGGGCGCAAAGATCCGAAGAAGAAACTGTTGCGTCAACGCAAGAAAGAGTTCGTGGAAATCTACGAACCGTTCAAACCCCAGCAGTCGGCCGACCAGGCCCACCGCTGCCTGGGTTGCGGCAACCCGTATTGCGAATGGAAGTGCCCGGTGCACAACTTCATTCCGAACTGGCTGAAACTGGTGGCCGAGGGCAACATCCTCCAGGCCGCCGAGCTGTCGCACCAGACCAACACCCTGCCGGAAGTCTGCGGCCGGGTGTGCCCGCAGGATCGTCTGTGCGAGGGTGCCTGCACCCTCAACGACGGCTTCGGCGCGGTGACCATCGGTTCGGTCGAGAAGTACATCACCGACACCGCGTTCGCCATGGGCTGGCGCCCGGACATGTCCAAGGTCAAGCCGACCGGCAAGCGTGTCGCGATCATCGGTGCAGGCCCGGCGGGCCTCGGTTGTGCCGACGTGCTGGTGCGTGGCGGCGTGACCCCGGTGGTGTTCGACAAGAACCCGGAAATCGGCGGTCTGCTGACCTTCGGCATCCCCGAGTTCAAACTTGAGAAGACCGTGCTGAGCAATCGCCGCGAAGTCTTCACCGGCATGGGCATCGAATTTCGCCTCAACACCGAGGTCGGCAAGGACGTGACCATGGAGCAACTGCTCGCCGAATACGATGCCGTGTTCATGGGCATGGGCACCTACACCTACATGAAGGGCGGTTTTGCCGGTGAGGATCTGCCGGGCGTTTATGACGCGCTGGATTTCCTGATTGCCAACGTCAATCGCAACCTGGGCTTTGAAAAGTCGCCGGAAGATTTCGTCGACATGAAAGGCAAGAAGGTTGTGGTGCTGGGCGGCGGCGACACGGCGATGGACTGCAACCGCACGTCGATCCGCCAGGGCGCCAAGTCGGTAACCTGTGCTTATCGTCGTGACGAAGCGAACATGCCCGGCTCGCGCAAAGAGGTGAAGAACGCCAAGGAAGAAGGCGTGAAATTCCTCTACAACCGCCAGCCGATCGCCATCGTCGGCGAAGACAAGGTCGAAGGCGTGAAAGTGGTCGAGACCCGTCTCGGCGAACCGGACGCCCGTGGCCGTCGCAGCCCCGAGCCGATCCCGGGTTCCGAAGAGATCATCCCGGCCGACGCCGTGGTCATCGCGTTCGGTTTCCGCCCGAGCCCGGCGCCGTGGTTCGAACAGTTCGAGATCCAGACCGACAGCCAGGGCCGCGTCGTTGCGCCTGAGCAAGGTCAATACAAGCACCAGACCAGCAACCCGAAAATTTTCGCCGGTGGCGACATGGTGCGCGGTTCCGACCTGGTGGTGACGGCGATCTTCGAAGGTCGCAATGCGGCGGAAGGGATCCTGGATTACCTGGGCGTCTAAACCCGGTTCGAAACTGCACCGCAATACCTGTGGGAGCTGGCTTGCCAGCTCCCACATTGTTTTCAGGGTGTTGCTGAAATCCACGAAATCATTGCGACAAATTGACCCGATAGACAAAAGGCTGACCTGCAACCGTGCCTTTTGCGTCGCGCTCTGAGAAAATGCCCGCACTTTTTTTCCGGATGCCGACATGACTGCCCTGAAGAACGACCGTTTCCTCCGCGCCCTGCTCAAGCAACCCGTAGACGTCACCCCTGTGTGGATGATGCGCCAGGCCGGCCGCTACCTGCCGGAATACCGCGCCAGCCGCGCCCAGGCCGGTGATTTCATGAGCCTGTGCATGAATCCGGAATTCGCCTGCGAAGTCACGCTGCAACCTCTCGACCGCTATCCGCAACTGGACGCGGCGATCCTGTTCTCCGACATCCTCACCATTCCCGATGCCATGGGCCAGGGCCTGTACTTCGAGACCGGTGAAGGTCCGCGCTTCAAGAAAGTCGTCAGCACCCTGGCAGACATCGAAGCCCTGCCGATCCCGGATCCGCACAAAGACCTCGGCTACGTGATGGACGCGGTCAGCACCATCCGCCGCGAACTGAACGGCCGTGTGCCGCTGATCGGTTTCTCCGGCAGCCCATGGACCCTCGCTACTTACATGGTCGAAGGCGGCTCGTCGAAAGACTTCCGCAAGACCAAGGCGATGCTCTACGACAACCCGCAAGCCATGCACCTGCTGCTGGACAAGCTGGCGCAGTCGGTGACCTCGTACCTGAACGGCCAGATCCAGGCCGGTGCGCAAGCGGTGCAGATTTTCGATACCTGGGGCGGCAACCTGTCGGCGGCGGCATATCAGGAATTCTCCCTGGCCTACATGAAGAAAATCGTCAGCGGCCTGATCCGCGAGCACAACGGTCGCAAGGTGCCGGTGATCCTCTTCACCAAGAACGGCGGCCTGTGGCTGGAAAGCATCGCCGACGCTGGCGCCGACGCACTGGGCCTGGACTGGACCTGCGACATCGGCAACGCCCGCGCCCGCGTTGGCGATAAGGTCGCACTGCAAGGCAACATGGACCCGACCGTGCTGTATGCCAAGCCGGAAGCGATCCGCACCGAAGTCGGACGCATCCTCGCCAGCTACGGCAAGGGCAGCGGCCACGTGTTCAACCTCGGCCACGGCATCACGCCTGAGGTCGATCCGGAACACGCTGGCGCGTTCCTGCGCGCGGTGCACGAGTTGTCGGCGCAGTACCACGAGTGATCGTGCCTCAATAAAAAACGCCCGGCTTATGCCGGGCGTTTTTTTATGGGTGTGAATCAGGCTTTGACGCCGCCCAGCGGTGGCAACTTCGCCAGCTTCAACGCCACCAGCAGCGCCACCAGCAACAATGCGCCAATGAACAGGCCTATCCCGTTCCATCCCGCCATGTGCCAGAACACTCCGCCCGCCGTCCCGGCGATGCTCGACCCGGCGTAATAGCTGAACAGGTACAACGACGACGCCTGGCCCTTGGCTTTGAGCGCCCGACGGCCGATCCAGCTGCTGGCCACCGAGTGTGCGGCGAAGAAGCCGAAGGTGAAGATCAGCATGCCGATGATCACCAGAGGCAGCGGTGTAAACATCGTCAGGGCGAGGCCGGCGAACATCAGGGCGATGGTTGCCCACAGGACTTTGCGGCGGCCCAGTTTGTCGGCCAGTGAACCGATTTTTGCCGAGCTGTAGATGCCCGACAGGTAGACCACCGACAACAACCCCACAAACACCTGATCCAGGTGATACGGCTCGGCCAGCAGGCGGTAGCCGATGTAGTTGAACAGGGTGACGAACGCGCCCATCAGCACGAACGCCTCAAGGAACAGCAGCGGCAGGCCGGCATCGCGAAAGTGCATGGTGAAGCCGTCGAGCAGGCTGCGCGGATGCAGCGAGCGGGAGCGGAAGTTGCGCGACTCCGGCAGGATCTTCCAGAACACCGCTGCCGCGATCAGCGCCAGACCGCCGATCACCAGCATCGCCGTGTGCCAGCTGACGAAGTCGATCAGTACGCCGGTGATCAAGCGCCCGCTCATCCCGCCAATCGCGTTGCCGCCGATGTACAGGCCCATCGCCAGACCGATGTGCTGCGGATGGATTTCCTCGCTGAGGTAAGTCATTGCAACCGCCGCCAGACCGCTCAACGACAACCCGATCAGCGCCCGCATGATCAGCACGCCGTGCCAGCTCGGCATCATCGAACTGGCGATGGTGCACAGGGCTGCGGCAAACAGAGCGGCGACCATCACCGGTTTGCGCCCGACCCGATCGGAAATCGGCCCGGTGATCAGCAGACCGAAGGCCAACATGCCGGTGGCCACCGACAGGATCAGGCTGCTCTGCGCCGCGTTGATCGAATATTCCTGGGACAGCAGCGGCATCATCGGCTGCACGCAGTACAGCAGGGCAAACGTCGCGAAGCCGCCGCTGAACAGCGCGAGCACCGTGCGCATGAACGCGGGCGTGCCTTTCTCGATGTAGATTTCTTGCAGTTCGGTCAGCACATCGTCCGCCGCAGCGGGCGGGACTTCATGGGCCAGTGGAGCGACGGCGGTTTTCACATCAGACCTCGGAGGGCGCGGGCAGGCAGGCAATGAAAAAATCATATAGCTGGCTAATGTTTCTATCCAATATATTGTTCGACCTGTTTGATAGCTTTCACGACCTAATGGGGTTTCCATGGAATTGCGTCACTTGCGCTACTTCATCGCCGTCGCCGAAGAACTGCACTTCGGCCGCGCCGCACAGGTGCTGGGCATCTCCCAGCCACCGCTGAGCCAGCAGATTCAGGCGCTGGAGCAGGAAGTCGGCGCACGGCTGTTCGAGCGTACCAATCGTCGGGTCGAGCTCAGCGAGGCCGGGCGACTGTTCCTGGAAGAGGCGCGGTTGGTGCTGGCTCAGGTCGACAAAGCGGCGGACGTGGCGCGGCGCGCGCAATTGGGTGAGCTCGGTGAGTTGAAGATCGGTTTCACCTCGTCGGCACCGTTCAACTCGACCATTCCCCAGGCGATTTTTTCCTTCCGCCAGCGTTTCCCGGCCGTGCACCTGAATCTGCGGGAGATGAGCAGCACCATGGTGGCCGACGCATTGGTGGACGAATCGATCGAGGTCGGCATCATGCGCCCCCTGGGCCTGCCGGATTCGCTTAGCGTGGTCGAACTGATGCGCGAGCCTTTGGTGGCGGTGCTCAGCTCCAAACATCCGCTGGCCCAGGGCAGCGAGGAAGGTCTGTTTCTTTCGGCGCTGGCTCTGGAGCCGTTCGTGTTCTTCCCGCGCAGCTACGGCAGCGGTCTTTACTCGCAACTGATCAGCCTGGCCCGTGACGCCGGTTTCAGCCCGCACTTTGCACAGGAGGCGGGGGAGGCGATGACGATCATCGGCCTGGTGGCGGCGGGCCTGGGCGTGTCGGTCATGCCGGCCTCGTATCAGCGGATGCGCATCGACGGCGTGGTCTATCGGCCGTTGCTCGATCCCGAAGCGGTGACGGCGGTGTGGCTGGTGCAGCGCAAGGATCAGAAATCGCCGATGGCCAAGGCGTTCGTCGAGCTGCTCACGCGCAAGGTCGAAGCCGGTTGATCAGGGCAGTCGCACCAGGTCACCCTTCAACGCCACCCGCGTCACGAACACCCCGGCCCGACATTCGTAAGTGTTCAGATCCTTGCGCACATGCTGATCGTAGTAGCTGACGATATTGGTCACCGCGTTAGCCCCGACGCGTTTGGCCTGGGTCTGCAGCGCAATCAGATTCGACTGCAACACCCACTCGCAGGAGTCGTGATCGCTCTTGTTGAAGCCGTTGGTCTTCAGATCGCTGACGACCCCGCGCTGCAACATCCGCTGAGTCCCCAGTGGTCCATTGCCGATCAGGTAGAACTTCACACTGCCATCCAGCCGCCCCGCACGAATCGCATCCGACAGCACGGTTTCGAACGGCATGTACATCAGGTTGGTGGCATGGCTGGCGCTGGGGAGCAGGCTGAAAAGGGCGGCGGCGATCAGGGCTTTTGCTTGCATGGTCATCTCCTTGACGGTGAAAGAAAACCGCGAGTGCTCGACCGACCGGGCTCGCCGTTCCGGCAGACGCTGTGTGTCGGCCTGTTTGAGCCAGTGTAGTTGTGTGCATGGATTTGGTTGGCTTGGCTCCGTACATTTCGAGTAACGGAACTGTCGTAGGGAATATGGCCGTAGTTGCGCAAAATCAGTTCTTTTTCAAACGAGTGTCACGGATGCCACTTCGATACCAGCCTAAGGAGGGCAGCGTTTTGATTTGCGATTTCAGGGGTTATGAAATTCCCGAGATGGTCAAAGTCAGACCTGTTGTTGTGATCCGCAAACATCGAACCAACAGCCTGCTGGTGACAGTAGTGCCGTTGAGTACCACCGCCCCTGATTGCTTGCTCGGGCATCATCTTGAACTTGCAAGCCACCTTCAGGGAGCCAGCCCGACCTGTTGGGCAAAGTGCGACATGATTGCCACGGTCAGCCTTTCGCGGCTTGATCGGATCAAAAGCCGGGATCGGCAAGGCAAGCGCATCTACCTGATCTCACATCTTGCAACAGACGAATTTCACGCGATCAAAACCGCGGTCAGACGGGCGTTGGGGCTGTGATGGCAGCTGAAGTGGCGCATCGAAGCCAAATGCCAGCCGTTGCTCCACATGCAGTTTCAGGCAATACTGCCCGCGTTCCCGAAAGGGGCTTGTGAGACTCTGAGGATCCTGGGCAACCAGCCATCGCAGAGCCAGGCAGGTGAGAGGTGATGACAAGCCAACCTGTTTGTGAAAGGGCGCCGAAAGGCGCCCTTTGTCGTTTCCGGCGGTTACTGAACCGTCGCCAGATCACCCTTCAAGGCAACGCCAGCCATGATCGCGCCCGCGTGGCACTCGTAGTTCTTCGCATCCTTGCGCTCGTTGCTCTTGTAGAAGCTGACGATGTTGGTCACGGCGTTGGCGCCGGCGCTTTTCGCGGCCTGGTGCAGGCTGATGATGGCCGATTGCACGACCCATTCGCAGGCCACTTCATCGGACTTGTTGAAGGCGTTGGTCTTCTTGTTGGTCACCGCGCCGCTGCTGACCACGGTGACTTTGCCGGCCGGGGCGTTGCCCGCCAGATAGAACTTCACGCTGCCGTCGATCTTGCCGGTGCGGGTTGCTTCGGCGACCGCTTTGTCGAACGGCAGGTAAACCGCCGTGTCACGGGCGTGGCTGACGGCGGGCAACGTGCAGAGCAGCAGGGTGGCGGCCGCGAGTTTGTTCAAACGCATGGAGGTCTCCTTGACCTGAATTAATTCGGTGGCGTCCAGCGGCGGAAGATCAGCGAGGTGTTGACCCCGCCAAACGCGAAGTTGTTGTTCATCACGTAATCGTGGTGCATCTGGCGGAATTCGCCGCGCAGGTAATCGAGCTTGCCGCAGTGCGGGTCGACTTCGTCGAGGTTGAGCGTGTGCACGTACAGGTCGCGATTGAGCATTTCGATGCTGAACCATGATTCCAGCGCACCACAGGCACCCAGGGTGTGGCCGAGGAAACTCTTCTGCGAACTGATCGGCATGCGTTCGCCGAACAGGCTGCTGGTGGCCAGGGTTTCGGCGATGTCGCCCTGCTCGGTGGCCGTGCCGTGACCGTTCACGTAACCGATGGCGTCAGGCGTCAGGCCCGCGTCTTCCAGTGCCAGCTCCATCGCTCGGCGCATGGTGACTTGCTCCGGACGGGTGGTGTGCTGGCCGTCGGCGTTGCTGCCAAAGCCGACGATTTCGGCGTGAATGTGCGCACCGCGAGCCAAGGCGTGTTCCAGTTCTTCAAGCACCAGCATGCCGCCGCCTTCGCCGATCACCAGACCGTCGCGGCCCTTGTCGTACGGGCGTGGCGAGGTTTGCGGCGCATCGTTTTTCAAACTGGTGGCGTACAGCGCGTCGAACACCATGGCTTCGGTCGGGCAGAGTTCTTCGGCGCCACCGGCGAGCATCAGCGGCAAACGACCGAACTTGATCGCCTCGTAGGCATAACCGACGCCCTGGCTGCCGCTGGTGCAGGCGCTGGAGGTCGGGATCAGGCGACCGGTGAGGCCGAAGAAGATGCTGATGTTCGCCGCCGTGGTGTGCGGCATCATCCGCACGTAGGAGTTGGCGTTGAGGCCTTCGGCCACCGAATTCAGCAGCATGTTGCCGAACGCCTTGATCTCGTCGGTGCTGCCGGTGGACGAACCGCAGGCCACGCCCATACGGCCGTCCTTGATCGATTCGTCGCCGAGCAGGCCGGCATCGGCCAAAGCCTTTTCGGCTGCGCCGACGGCCAGTCGTGAAACCCGGCCCATGCTGCGCAGTTGTTTGCGGGTCCAGTGCGCCGGCACCACAAAATCGTCGATCGGCCCGGCCAGTCGGGTGTTGAGTTCGCTGAAGCGATCCCACTCGTCCATCCGGCGGATACCGCTGCGGTTGGCGGCGAAGTTGCCGGCGATGGTGTCCCAGTCGCTGCCCAGCGAGGTGATGCCGGCCATGCCGGTGACGACAACGCGCTTCATCAGCACAAGCCTCCGTTGACTGCCAGCACCTGGCGGGTGATGTACGACGCTTCCGCCGACATCAGGAAATTCACCGCACCGGCCACTTCTTCCGGCGTGCCCATGCGTTGCGCGGGGATCATTTTCATCAGTTCTTCCACCGGCACGTTTTCATCGAGCATGGCCGTATCGATCAGGCCGGGAGCAACACAGTTCACCGTGATTTTGCGCTTGGCCAGTTCGATCGCCAACGCCTTTGCGGCACCGATCACACCCGCTTTCGAGGCGCTGTAGTTGACCTGGCCACGGTTGCCGATCAGCCCCGAGACCGAGGTGATGCAAACGATGCGACCGGCGGCGCGGCGGCGGATCATCGGCATCATCACCGGGTGCAGGACGTTGTAGAAGCCGTCGAGGTTGGTGCGCAATACCACGTCCCAATCGTCATCGCTGAGGGCCGGAAACGCGCCGTCGCGGGTCAGCCCGGCATTGAGCACCACGCCGTAATAGGCGCCGTGGGCTTCGACATCGGCTTCGAGAATGGCTTTGCAGGTTTCGCGGTCGGCGACGTCGAATTGCAGGATGCGTGCATGGCGCCCGAGCGCTTCGACTTCGGCTTTCACCGCTTGCGCCTCAGTCACGCCGCTGCGGCAATGCAGGACGATGTCGTAGCCGGCCTGAGCCAGACGCAGGGCAATCGCGCGGCCGATACCGCGACTGGAGCCGGTGACCAGTACGAATTCAGTCATGGTTCGACTCCTTCAATTGTTCTAGATATTGCGCCGCGTGCGGCGGGCGGAACACGTTCAGCCGGGCGCTGGCTTCGATGCCGGGCGCATTGATGTGGCATTCGAAGACGCCCATGCCGTTGTCGTCTTCCAGCGAGCGGATGCCGTGGATAGTCAGTTCACAACCGACCGGAAACGCCTCGACATTGCATTCGAACTTGCGGGTGCCGAGCAGAAAGCCCAGCTCCACCGCATTGCCCTTCTGTCGTGCATGGCAGCCAGCGAATGCAGCGACGCTCTGCGCCATCAACTCGACGCCGACCCACGCCGGCAGGCTGCCGTCGGGGAGGTTGAACAAACCGTTGGGCTTGACCGTGAGGGTGGTGTGGATCTGCTCGTCGTCGAAGCTCAGGATCCGGTCGATCAGAATCATGTCGCCAGCGTGGGGCAGCAATTCGGCGAGCGGCCAGTCATTCATGGGGCGTCTCCGATAATCAGGCTGACGTTATTGCCACCGAAGGCAAACGAGTTGCTCATCAGGTAGCGGGGTGCAATGGACGCCAGGCGCTCGCTCGCGGTCACCCACTTCAGCGCTGGCAGGTCCGGATCGGCCTGGCCGTCCCAGACGTGCGGCGGCAAGGCGTGGTCGGGGTTGTCGGCACTCAGACTCAACCAGCAGAACGCGGCTTCCAGTGCGCCGGCAGCACCGAGGGTGTGGCCGGTCATCGGTTTGGTCGAGGAACACGCCACACCCTGCGGGAACAACGTGGAAACGGCCAGGCTTTCCATGGCGTCGTTGTGCTGGGTGGCGGTGCCGTGCAGGTTCAGATAACTGATTTGCGTGGCTTGCAGCTGCGCGCGGTCCAGCGCCTGTTGCATGGCTTGCAACGCGCCACGGCCGGACGGCTCCGGCGCGGAAATATGGTGCGCATCGGAGCTGGCGCCAGCGCCCAGCAGGGCAATGGCCGGGCCGTCGCCGCGCTGTTTGCTCATCACGAACAGCACTGCGGCCTCGCCGATGTTGATGCCGTTGCGGTTGGCCGAGAACGGATTGCAGCGCTCGTCGGACACCGCTTCCAGCGACGAGAAACCATTCAGGGTCAGCTTGCACAGGCTGTCGACACCACCGCACAGCACCGCGTCGCACAGCCCCAGATCCAGCAGACGCCGGGCGCTCATCAAGGCCCGGGCGCTGGAGGTGCACGCGGTGGAAATCACGTAGGTCGGGCCGCTCAGTTGCAGCCAGTCGGCGAGGAACGTCGCCGGGGCGCCGAGTTCCTGCTGTCGGTAGTCGTAATCGGCCGGGAACTGTTGGTCGCGAATGTAATGCGCCAGACCCTCGCTGGCCTCGTCGATGCCCGAAGTGCTGGTGCCGAGCACTACGCCGATGCGGTCGGGGCCATAGGTCTGAATGGCGGCGTCGATGTCGTCGCGAATCTGCAGCGCGGCTTCCAGCAGCAACTGATTGTTGCGGCTCTTGTGCGCCGCCATCTGCGGCGGAATGGGCGCCAGATCACCGCGTACGGCGGCCACCGGCAACTCGCGTTCCGGCACCCAGCCCGACTCGTGGCGCATGCCCGAGCAATCGCCGGCGAACAGGTGACTGGCGACTTCTTGCTTGTCACGGCCCAGGGCGCAGATCACGCCGAGGGCGTTGAGGTAGGCGGTCATGGCGTCGATTCACCTAAAGGAGAAACCCGATACTGCGGGCCTTGGGGCAGGTTCAATTCGAAGCTCAACGGTTGTGCATAACGGATGTCCCAACGCGCCGGCAAGGAACGTTGCCCGCCGTGTTGCTGCGCGGTGGGGTAATTGCGCGACAGTTCGCCGGACGGCGTCAGGGCAAACAGCAGCGCAGCGAACAACTCCCGGGCCTCCGGATTCGGCGGCAGCAGGCCGTCAGCCTGCCAGCGTCCGTCGATCAGTTGCTGACGGGCCTGGGGAATGCCCAGCGGATCCATCATCGACCAGCGAATGCCCGGGCCCTCGCGCTGGATCACCAGCAACCAGTCCTGACGCTGTTCGGCTTGCTGGCGCTCGATGTGCAATTGCAGCGGCAAGGGCAGCGTAGGGTTATCCACAGGCAGCGGCGCCTGGCTGGCGCAAGCGGTCAGCAGCAGGACGCAGGCGAGCAGCAGAACACGCAGCATCAGACGGCCTCTTCCAGCGGTTTGCGCGCCACGACGTTGACCAGGGTTTCTTCACGCTGGCCAACCGGCTTCGGTTTGCGCAGGCCAAAACGTTCCAGCAGACCAAAATCCTTTGAGCGGCTCCACCATAGATACGGGTAGGAAACATTCCGCTCGGCGAACTCGAATCCCTGCTGGCGAATCATCTCCAGATACTGCGCCGCACTCTTTTGCACGTGCATCGGATGGCGGAACAACCAACGGATGACCCATGTATCAATGTAAGCCTCGGTGGACTCGGCGAACAGCAGATAACCGCCCGGCTTGAGCACCCGGTAGAACTCGGCCAGGGCTTTTTCCTGCTCCACCAGATGATGGAAGGTCTGGTGACAGAACAGCAGATCGACGCTCGCATCCGGGACATTCAGTGTCGCGCAGTCGCTGCCGATCAGCTCGACGGCGAAGCCCTGGCGCGCCGCTTCTTCAGCGCTCAATTCCAGGCTGTGCGGGTCGGCATCGACGCCGATCAAACGCTGTGGCGCGAAGGTCTGGCGCAGATGGCCGAAGGATTTGCCCTGGCCGCAGCCTGCATCCAGCAGCACCGGGTTGGCCGGCAGCGGTTCGCTGAACAAGCCGCGCAAATCATTGATCGCCACGCGCAGCACATGGTGCTGCCAGGTGTGGCTGCGCAGGAACCAGAAGCCGAAACGGGTTTCCTCGACGTAGCTGTCGCTCAAGTAATTCATGTGTCGTCCCTTGCACAGAGTTCGGAAATCGTCTTCAGCCGGCGGCGCGCTTCGCTGACGAACGGGTTGCGTTCGTCCCAGGCGTAGCCGGCGAGGATCGAGCAGATCATGCGACGGATTTCGGGGGAGCCTTGCTCGTGGAAAATCACGTCCTGGAAGGTGCCGGCGTACCAGCCCTCGACATAGCAGCGGAAGGTATCGACGCCGCGCTTGAGCGGTTCGGCGAACTCGCTCTGCCAATCCACGGTTTCGCCCTGCAACTGCCGGTGCAGCACGCCGGCGGCCATGCTTGCCGAGCGCATGGCGATGGTCACGCCCGAGGAGAACACCGGGTCGAGAAACTCCGCCGCGTTGCCCAGCAGCGCAAACCCCGGACCGTGCAGGGTTTTGACGTTGGCCGCATAACCGCCGAGGGTACGCGCCGGGGTATCCCACACGGCGTTGTTCAGTACCTTGGCCAGACTCGGGGTTTCGGCGATGAAACCGCGCAGGCAGGCGTCGAGATCGGTATCGCTACCCTTGAAATGTTCAGCGGCAGCGACCACGCCCACCGAGCAGCGACCGTTACTGAACGGAATCGTCCAGAACCAGATGTCGCGATGCTGCGGGTGGGTGGTGACGAGGATTTTCTCGCGGTCGAAGGCCGGGTGGTCGATGTGATCTTCGACGTGGGTGAACACGGCCTGGCGCACCGGGAAATTCGATGGAGCTTCCAGATCCAGCAGGCGTGACAGCACGCGGCCGTAGCCGCTGGCATCGAGGACGAAACCGGCCTCGACGCGGTACTCGCTGCCGTCTTCGCGACGCACATCGAGTTGCGGATGCGGACGCTCGAAGTCGACGCTGACAATGGCGTCGCCATAACGGATTTCCACGCCTTGCAACGCCGCTTGATCGGCCAGCAGTTTGTCGAAGTCGGCGCGTTGTACCTGGAAGGTAGTCGGTTTGCCGCCGGTGAACGTATCGCCGAAATCGAACGCGCTGTAGCGCTCGCCCCAGGCGAATGCCGCGCCGGTCTTGCGCTGGAATCCGGCCGCGTTCACCGCTTCGAGCATCCCCGCTTCTTCGACGAAATCCAGGCAATGGCTGAGCAGGCTTTCGCCGATGGAGAACCGTGGGAAATGCTGGCGCTCGATAACCAGCACGTCGTGGCCCTTACGCTTGAGCAACGCGGCGGCGATGGCGCCGGACGGGCCGGCGCCGATGATCACGACCTGACGGGATTCCATTTCAACGATTGGCACGCGAGCTCCTGGGTACGGCAATAGGGTTCAATGACGCACGGTGCAGGCCGATGAAAGCCGGCAACAGCGTCGCGATCAGGCCCATCAGCATCAGCGCAAAGTACAGCGCCGGGCTGATGAGTTGTTGTTGCAACAGCAAGTTGAGAAAAACGATTTCGCTCAAGCCGCGAATGTTCAGCAGCACGCTTTCACGCCAGCGGCTGGCGCCTTCGAACGATGCGCCGGCCCAGCCGAGGCCCAGCCAGTTGCCGAGCAGTTTGCTGGCGATCGGCAACAGCAGCAGCGCTGCCCATTGCACGACGCCGAGGCTGGCGAGGGCGCTGTGCACATCGATCTGCACGATGCCGAAGGTGAGGATCAGCGGAATCGCGATCCACGTTTGCAAACGGTTCATCCAGCGTGCCGGCAACGGCAGCACCAACGGCACCTTCAGCGCGGCCATGCACAGCAGATAGCCGATGCCGAAAATCAGCGCATTGAGTTTGTAGTGTTCGGCCAGCACCAACAGCGCAAAAAAGCCAAGGCTGTAGGTCAATGGCCGGCGGACGCCGAACACACGCAGCAGTACTGGCACGCAGGCCAGCCCCAGCGGCAGCAGCAGACTGCTCAGGTGCAGGCTGCCCTGGGCGAGGCCGAACAGGGTCCAGCAGGTCAGGTCGATCAGGATCGCAGTCTGCACCAGACGCCGGGTGGCGGCGGGCGGATAGTCGATATGGCGCAGATACAGATACAGCACCGGGATCGCGGTGATGGCGAACACCAGACCGATGGCCAGCGAGTTGATCCACGGTTGCGCTGGCAGCAGCCAGTACGCCGTCGCCAACCCGCAGGCGAACGGCACGGCAAAACTCGGCAGGGCAATTTTCACGCTCTGACGATCCAGGCGCAGGTCGATCACGTCGCTGAGAATGTGCCCGAGCAACAGCGCGAAGCTCAGGCTGTAGAGGTTTTTCAGCCAGCTCGGCGCAATCAGTTCGGCTCCGCTGAGCTGCCAGCCCGGTTCGATCCAGAAATACATCAACAGCGGCAGCACGAAACTGGCCAGCAGCAACTGGCTGACGATCGGAATCAATCCGAAATATCGACCGACACGGGTGGCCACGGCGAACAACGCCAGCGCCATCAGCCAGAAAATCACGATCATCATGCTGCCGGCTCCGCGACTGTCACCGCATGGGCATGACGCCCGGCCCACGGCGCCAGCATGAAACTGAAGGCCAGCCCGAGGCTCACCGACAACCCGAAGTTGCTCACCGCCGGCGTACTCGACACTGCCAGCAGACCGAACGACAGCCAGGTCGTCAGCGCCGCCAGCAAAGTGCCAAGCAGGCTGACCGCCGCGCCGCCGACCTGTTCGCGCATGAGGATCGCGTAATCGACGCTGATCGCCGTCACCAGCAGCAGGCCGAACAGGCTGAACAGGGTCAGCGGCTGACCGAGCCAGCCGAGGCTGGCCAGGCTGCACAGCGCCGCGAGCAGTGGCAGGGAAACGATGCGCAACGCGCCACCGAGACCGAACGGCAGGATCAGCACCAGCACGATCAGCACGCAGGAAGCGAGTTTCAGTTCGGCGGCGCTGATCTGGGTTTCGGCAAACACCCGGTTCAAGTCACCGAGGCGATCCACCAGCTCCACGCCGGGCAAGTCCAGCGCCTGCACCCGCAGCAGCGCCGGGTTGTTCAGGCCTTGCAGGCTGACCATCGCCGCGACGCCTTCTTCGGTCGGACCGAGCCACAAGGTGCGGTAGGGCTCGCCGAGCGGGCCGACCAGTGCGGCGTCGATGTCTTCGGCGGGCAGGGCCTGCAATTGCGTCAGTTCGGTTTGTAACGCTGCCAGTGGTACGCCGACTTCAAGCAGCGGCTGCCAGAATTGCGGCAATTTGTTCAGCGCTTCGCGAGCCTGTTGCTGCTGGCTCGGCGGGCTGACCAATTGGTTGAGCGCCAGATAACCCTGCAACTTGTCGAGGTTGACCAGTTGATCCAGCCGCTCGCTCAGGGCTGCCTGGCGTTCCAGCAGTTGCTGCTGGTTTTCTGCGCGCACCAGGAAAAACTGGCTGGTCGGCTGATAACCGGTGATGCGGGCGATGGTCTGCGCCTCATCGGTCAGGTGCTGCGGCGCGCCGACCCATTGGCGGATATCGTTTTTGCTTTGCAGTTGCACCAGGCCGCCGGCGCAGAACGCGATCAGCAGTGCCGCCAGAATCGGTGTGCGCACGTGTTCCAGCAGCGTTTCCCGAAGACTGACCATGCGCTCGGCCAGACGCAGCGGCCATTGCGCCGGGCGCAACTCGACGTTGCTCAACAGCGCCGGCAGCAGGCACACCGCGGACAGGTAAGCGCCGAGCAGGCCAGCAGCGGAGAACACGGCGATCTGGGTCAGGGCCGGGAACGGTGTCCAGGCCAGCGCCAGATAGCCGATGGCGCTGGTGATCAGGCTCAGGGTCAGGCCCGACACGGTCAGGCGCAAGGCCGGCCAGCTGCGCCACGGTTTGAGGCTCCAGCTCTTGGACAGATAGTGCAGCGGGTAATCCACAGCCACGCCGATCAGGCTCGAACCGAGCACCAAGGTCATGACATGCAGGTGCCCGAACAGTGCCACGCAGGCCACCGCGCCGAACAGCATGCCCACCAGCACCGGAATGAACGCCAGCAACACCCGCCAGCGGCGGAAGGCGAGCAACAGCAGCAACAGAATGCCGAGGGTGGCGCCGCCGCCGACCCAGGAAATTTCCCGGGTCGCTTGTTGCTGACCATTGGCCGCGTAGAGCAATCCGCTGGCAGCCAGCAGTTGCACACCGGATTTCGCCGCTTGCTCGCGGCTGTGTTGCAGCAGCGCGGCGACTTGTAGCGGCAGGTTCATGTCGAAGGCGTTGCCGGTGGTGCGCGCGCGCAGCAGCACCCAGCTCTTGCCGTCGGAATCGGCAATCAATGCGCCGCTGCCGATGTCCAGTTGCACCGCGCCGTGCTGCGGCTGGTTGTTCTGGATGCGTCCGGTCAGGCCCAGCCAGTCGTCCTGGCTCGGCACCAGACTGAAACCGGTGAACGGATCGAACAGCGCCTGCACCCGTTGCTGGATGAAGGCGTCCGGGTGTTCGATCAGCAACTGCCGATCATCGGCCGAGAGCATCGCCAGTCGCCCTTGCAGCAATTGTGCGCGCAGGGCGGGCAGATCGGCCTGCAGGTTCCACTGGACCTTTTCGAACAAGCCGCTGGCCTGCCATTGCTCGCCCAGGGTCTGGGCCATGGCGACGGCCTGCTGGCGATCGGTGTGACCGACCAATACCAGCATTTCCCGGTTGAGCGGTTCCTGCATGCGTTGTTCGGCACGCTGCTCGACGGCGTCCGGATGGGTGCCGGGCACCAGCTCCATCAGGTTCGCCGACAGCGGTGCGCCGTCGCGCCACTGCCAGGCGCCCAGTGCGACGACGGCCAGCAGCAGGATCAGGAACAGCCAGGGCAGCCTGCGTTCACTCGGCAAAGTCATGTTGCTCCGCGTCGCTCAACGGTTGGCCGGCGGTGCTGTCCTGCATGCGCAGCACAGTGCTGTCGCCCTGGGTTTCCAGCAGTTCGATGGTACTCACCAGCGTGCCGCCGGTGATGTTGATCTGGTTGAACACTTGCTTGAGTAGCACCGAACGCGGGGTGAGCGTCAGTTGCCACTTTTGTGCGTCGCCGTTCAGGGCCAGTTCGAAATCCCGTTGCAGACCGCTGCTGTCGCCTTGCAGCACGGCGAGAAACAAACGGTTCTGTTCGGCGCCGGCGCTCTTGCCGGGCAACAGTTGCCAACCGTTGAGGTCACGACGGGCAATGCCTTTGGCGCTGATGCGGTAATCCTGCTGCAGCGGGGTTTTCAACAGCCAGAGCAGGCCGTGGTTTTTGGCGAGGACAAAGCTGCCCTTGCTGATCAGCGGCTGGGGCAGGGCGCGCAGGTGTTTTTCCTGAATGAACTGGCCGTGGATCACGTCCGGTTTCGCCAGTTGATCGCTCAACTGTTGCAGGTCGAAGGCGTTGGCCAGCGACGACAGCCCCAGCAACGCCAAGGCCCCGAAGGATTTCACAAACACATTCATCGCAGCATCCTTTCCACGGCATCGGTGAAGACTTTCGGCGACGCCAGTTGCATCTCGCGGCTGCTCACCTCGACGGCGACCTGTACCGAGCTGGCGCGGGTCAGGCGTTCGCCGGTCTGGGCGTCGGTGATCAGGTAGTGAATCTTCAGGCGGTTTTCCCATTCCACCAGGCTGGCGCGCACGTTCAGCCGCTGACCGAACACCGCGCCGCGCACGTAGCGCAATTGCAGGTCGATCACCGGCCAGGCATAGCCCGAGTCGACCATCTGGTTGTAGTTGTGGCCGATCTTGTCGAGCAACGCGCAGCGCGCCACTTCCAGGTATTTCACGTAATGGCCGTGCCAGACGACGTGCATGGTGTCGATGTCAAAGAACGGCACGAGGATTTCCGTATCGGCGTGAAGCACTCCGGCGCTACGCATGCAGCCTCCAGTGTTGTTCGGCGATACGTTGCAGGCACAGGCGCAGTTCGCCTTCCAGGGCGCGGTCTTCGATGACTGGCGGGAAGTCTTTGGCCAGCTCTTCGTGCATGGCGGCCAGCGACGGTGGCAGTGGTCGTGCGTCTTCATCACGGCCACGCAGCCAGACGCCCTGATTGGCCGCGAGCAAGGTGGCGGCGGCGACCTGTTCGGTCAGCTCCAGCACGCGAATGGCGTCGCGTGCGGCGATGGTGCCCATGCTCACCTTGTCCTGGTTGTGGCACTCGGTGGAGCGCGAGAACACGCTGGCCGGCATGGTGTTTTTCAACGCTTCGGCAGTCCAGGCGCTGGCGCCGATCTGCACAGCCTTGAAGCCGTGGTTGAGCATCGCCCGGTCGGCGCTGGCGCCGGACAGGTTGCTCGGCAAACCGTGGTTGTAACGCTCGTCCACCAGCAGCGCGAGTTGTCGGTCGAGCAGGTCGGCGACGTTGGCCACGAGGTTTTTCAGGCTGTCCATGGCGAAGGCGATATGCCCGCCGTAGAAATGCCCGCCGTGCAGCACGCGCTCGGCTTCGGCGTCGATGATCGGGTTGTCGTTGGCGCTGTTGAGTTCGGTCTCGATGAACGAACGCAGCCAGTTCAGGCTGTCGGCCAATACGCCGAGCACGTGCGGTGCGCAGCGCAGCGAGTAACGATCCTGCAAGCGGTGCAGCGGCGCGGTCGGCGCGTCGATCGCCAGATCCTTGCGCAGCCACGCGGCAACCTGCATCTGCCCCGGGTGCGGCTTAGCGGCGAACAGGCGCTCGTCGAAGTGCTCCGGATTGCCTTGCAGCGCCACCACGTTCAACGCAGTGATGCGGGTGGCCAGTTGCAGCAGGTAATCGGCGCGGGCATAGGCCAGGCAGGCAAGACCGGTCATCACGGCGGTGCCGTTCATCAGTGCCAGCGCTTCTTTCGGGCGCAGCACCAGCGGCGTCCAGCCGAGTTCGCGATGCACATCGGCGGACTGGCGGCGTTCGCCACGGAACATCACTTCGCGCTCGCCGGACAGGGTTGCGGCGACGTAGGACAGCGGCGTCAGATCGCCGCTGGCGCCCACCGAACCCTCTTCGGGGATCAGCGGCAGGATGTCGTGTTCGAGGAAGGCATGCAGCCGCTCCAGCAGCTCGATGCGCACCCCGGACACGCCGTGGCACAGCGACTGCAAACGCGCCGCCAGCACCGCGCGGGTGGCCTGGGCGTCGAGCAGTTTGCCCAGTCCGCAACCGTGGAAGGTGTAGAGATGACGCGGCAGCGCCTCGACGTGATGCAGCGGCACCGCGACCACGCAGGAGTCGCCGTAACCGGTGGTCACGCCGTAGATCACGCCTTCCTTGTCCAGCAGCGAATCGAGGAACCGCGCGCCTTTGGCGATGCGTTCGCGGTAGTCGGCGTCGCTCTGCAACTGCACGGGCGCCTGACGGTTGGCCAGGGCCAGCACGTCTTCGATGCGCAAAGGGCGTTCGCCGAAGGTTACCGGCTCATGGGTTGGCGTCGTCATCGGTCTTCCAGAAAGGGTAAAAGTTGAACCATTGCTTGGGGGCTTCGAGGCAATAGTGACTCAGGCGTTCGGCATAGCGGGTCGCCCACTGATGAATGACCTGTTCGCGATCGCGGCGTGTCCACGTCACGGCATCGGCGAACGGCTCAAGGGTCAGGCGATAGTGTCCGTCAGGTTGCTTGAGGCACATCAGCAGATTGACCGGGCATTTCAGCAGACCGGCCAGCAGCCACGGGCCTTGCGGGAAACGCGCCGGGTGGCCGAGGAAGTCCACGGTCACGCTGCGCCCGCCGTGCAGCGGCACGCGGTCGCCGGCAATCGCCAGCCATTCGCCGCGCTCCAGGCGTTCGTGCAGTTGCAGCATGATCACCGGGTCCAGCTCGCTGACCTGGATCAGCCGCAGATTGGTCGCCCCGGCCTCGCCCAGCAGGCGATTGAATTGTTCGGCGTGCTTGGTGTGCACCAGAACGTTCATGGTGACCTTTTCGCCGATCTCCGCCAGCGCCCGGCACACTTCGAGGTTGCCCAGATGCGCGCCCACCAGCATTTGCCCGCGACTGCCGCGCAACTGATCGCGCAACAGCGCCGGGTCGATGATTTCGATCTGCTCGATGCGCAGCTTGCGGTTCCACACGTCGAGCTTGTCGAGCAGCGAATCGGCGAACGCCATGAACTGGCCGAACACCCGCCACAGGCTTGGGCGCAATTCGTGGCGGCCGCTCCAGTCGGCGAGGCGTTGCTGATACTGCCACGCACTGCGCCGGGCTGTGCGGCCGAACAGGAAAAAGTACAGGACGATGCCGTACAGCAACGGGCTCAACAGGCGTCGGCCAAGAACCTTGGCGGCGAACGCGGTGAATTTCATCAGCAGAAAGCTGCCGCGCTCTTCGCGGTCGGCCCAGTGCTTCTTGTCGGTCTCGACCGTCATGCGCGCCACCGTCGCCAGAGGATGGCGGGCGAGCGCAGCAACATGCCGAAGAACAGGCGCGTGTGCATGCTCGAAATCAACACGTTGTCGTGGAACATCCTAAAGTGCGACACGCCGTCCAGCGGGTAGTGCACGCTGGTTTGCAGCCAGCGCATCGGCTGGTTGCGCCATGACAGGCGCACGAGGATGTCCGAGTCGAAATCCATGCGCTTGCCGATCCGCGCCGAGTCGATCAGTGCCAGGGTCGGCTCCAGCGGATAGACACGGAAACCGCACATCGAATCGCGAATCTGCAGTGACAGGCTGTTGATCCACACCATCACGTGAGTGAGGTAACGGGCGTACAGGCGCCCCTTGGGCACGCTGGCGTCGTAGAGCGGATAACCGCAGATCAGCGCACGCGGATGGGCGCGGGATTCTTCGACGAAGCGGCTGACGTCCTGCAAGTCGTGCTGACCGTCGGCATCGACCTGCAAGGCATGAGTGAAACCCAGTCGCGCGGCTTCACGCAGTCCGGTCATCACCGCGCCGCCCTTGCCCTGATTGGTGGTGAGTCGCACCAGATACACCCGCTCGCGTTCGGCCAGAACATCCAGCACGGCTGCGCAGGATTTGCTGCTGGCGTCGTCCACCAGAATGCACGGCAAGCCTTGGGCGAGCAGGGCCTCGACCACCGTGGTGATCGCGGTTTCGTGGTTGTAGACCGGGATGACCGCGCAAGGGTTATGCATCGCCAGCCCCCAGCAGAATCCGGCCGCTGGAGCAGGTCGCGGTGTCGTTGCGATAGGCGAAATACAGCTTGCCGCGTTCTGCGTCGAAGCGCAGGTGCAACTGGATTTCATCGCCGGGGCGCACCAGTTGCTGGAACTTCAGCACTTCCATCCCGGCGAATGCACCAGACAGGTTCAACAGTTGCCGACCGAGGTTCAGCGCCCACTCGACCTGCACCACGCCGGGCAGCACCGGGGCCTTGGGGAAGTGACCGCTGAAGTAGGCCAGATCCGGCGGCACGCTCAGTTGCAGGCTCCATTCGCCCTCGGTTTCGGTCTGCTCCAGAACTTCCGGTGCCTTCGGACGCGGTGCCAGCAGCAAGGCTTCGACGTCAGCCTGAGGCAACTTGCCCTGAGTGTTCAGCGGCAGTTGTCGCAGCAAGCGCCAGCGCCGAGGCAGGGCGAGGGCTTCGCAATGCTCGCCGAGGTGACGGCGCAGGGTTTCGGTGAGGCTGCGCCGGCCGTGTTCGCGCAGGGCAAACAGGCCTGATTCGCTGAGCACCAGCAAGGCACCGAGAGACGCGCGGTTTTCCTGCACCACACCGAGTCGCGCTTCGGCGACCCAGTCGTGGGCGACCAGGGCCTGTTCCAGCATCGGCAGGGAGATACGCTTTTCTTCCAGTTTGACGATCCGGTCCAGTCGCCCGAGCAGCTCGAAGCGACCATCGGCCTCGATGCGCGCGGCATCGGCGGTGTGTTCGATATGTCCGGAGGGCAAATACGGCGAGGCGATCAGCAACGCGCCGTCGCCGTCCTGGCTCAGCTCGACCCCGGTGAACGGCTGCCACAGCGACTCGCCCTGACGCCAGGCGATACCGCCGGTCTCCGAGCTGCCGAGGATTTCCGTCGGCCACTGTTGCAAACGCTGGTGCAGGCTTTGCGCGGCATCCGCCGGCAACGCACCACCGGAGGAAAACACCCGACGCACGGCGCTCAGGGCCGGCCAGTCGAGGTTGTCGCCCATGCGCTTGAGCAGCGCCGGGCTGGCGACCCAGGCGAAGGCCGGGTGCTCGCGACTGGCGCGCTGCATGTCTTCGGGAAAGGCCAGTTGCTTGCGCAGAAACGGGCGTCCGGCACACAGCGGCCACAGCACACGGAACAACAGACCGTAGATGTGTTGGGTGGCGACGCTGCCGATGATGCAGGCCTCACCGAGATCCATGCCCCACAGTTGCTCGAGGGCTTCGACTTCGTTGGCCAGTTGCCGCAGGGATTTGTCGATGCGCTTGGGTTCGCCGCTGGAGCCGGAGGTGCACAGGCTCAGGCGGCACTGGTCGAGATCCAGTTCGGCGCCGGTCAGTGCGGTGTGCTGCCAATCGCTCAGGTGCGCGTCGTCCGCGTGATCGGTCAGCCACAGGTCGACTTCATGCGACCAGCGCTGGCGAGTCTGTGCTTGCAGATCCGAAGGCAGCAATACGCTGACGCCGGCGCGCCAGGCACCGAGCAGGGCGACGGCCAATTCTGCGGCATCTTCCAGGTGCACGGCCATTCGCTGCACACCTTTGGCTTGCAGGCCCGCAGCCAGGCTCAGGGCCTGTTCGCGCAGGTGTGCGTGATCGAGTGCCGGCGCGACGGTGATGGCGCGCTGCGGCAGATCCTTGAGCAACAGTTGCTCAAGTTTTATCCAGTTCATGGGCGACCTCTTACCCGTTGTCGTATCAGCCATTCAATGGCAAACATCAGGCCGATCAATCCGTAGGAGATCAGGCCGGTGTACAACATCCACCAGTGCAGCGGCGCCCAAAGGGTCAGCAGGGCCGCGCACAAGCCGTTACAGAAAAAGAACACGCTCCAGGCCACGGTGACCTGGCGGGTGTAGCGGATCGCTTCGGGTGGCAGCTGCGGTTCACGCAAGCGCGCCAGGCGCTCGACCATCGGCGGGCCGTATTTCAGGCTCAGGCTGAACAGCATCAACATGAAGCCGCTGATCAGCACCGGGTACCAGCGCAGTAACAGCGGGCTGTCGAACAGCGCCAGCAGCAGGCAGAACACGATCGCCACGCAGGCCATCCACAGGCTGCCGGGCTTGCGCTCGCCGGTCAGCGCACGGGCCAGCCACAGGCTGCCCAGCAGCAGGCCGAACTGCCACGGCGCAAAGTGCTCCATGCCGAAATACACCGCAAAGGGGTACAACAGGCCCGCCAACAGCAGGCCGAGGCCGATCAGTCGGCTCATGCGGCCGGTTGAACCAGACGGTAGACCGCCTCGACCACGTCGCCGACGGTGCGCACCGACTTGAATTCCTCGGCGGCGATTTTCTTGCCGGTCTGACGCTTGATGTGGTCGATCAGGTCGACCGCGTCGATGCTGTCGATTTCCAGGTCCTGATACAGGTTCGATTCCAGGCTCACACGGGCCGGGTCCAGTTCGAACAGCTCGACCAGGGCATCGCGCAGGGTGTTGAAAATGTCGTCACGAGTTTGCATGGTCCGGTCTCAAGCTGCCTGTTTTGCCGTGACGAACGCCGCAAGGCTCGCCACGTTGGTGAAATGGTTGCGGGTGTCCTTGGCGTCGGCATCGATCTTGATGCCGTACTTTTTCTGGATGGCCAGGCCAAGTTCCAGGGCGTCGACCGAATCCAGGCCCAGGCCTTCGCCAAACAGCGTCTGGTCGTCGCCAATATCGTCGACGCTGATGTCTTCGAGGCCCAGGGCGTCGATGATCAGCAGTTTTATCTCACGGTGCAGATCGCTCATCTTCGGCGAGCTCCTTGATAAAAAAATGGTGCAGAAAGTCGTTGAGCTTGCGCGAGGCCTGCGGTGCAGGGCCTTGTGCGGCAAAGGTCTGTGGGTCTATATCGGCCCCGACGCGAAAACTGAAGTGAACACGGCGGCAGGGGATGCGATACCACGGCTCGGCCTTGGTCAGCGTAGTCGGGCTGACCTTGATGATCACCGGGGTGAGAATTTTCGCACCCCGCAGTGCGATGGCCGCCGCGCCCCGATGGAAGGCCGGTGCCTGTCCGGGCTGGGTGCGGGTGCCCTCCGGGAAAATGATCAGGGTCTGCCCGTCTCGCAGCGCATCGGCGGCGGCATCGAGCATGTCCATGCTGCCGTCGTTGCTGATGTATTCGGTGCTGCGCAGCGGGCCACGGGTGAAAGGGTTTTCCCACAGGCTTTTCTTCACCACGCAATTGGCGTGGCGCACCAGACCGATCAGAAACACCACGTCGATCAGCGACGGGTGGTTGGCGATGATCATCTGCCCCGGACGGCCAAGGCGTTCGGCACCCTGGATGTCGTAGGTCAGCACCCCGGTGCGGGCCATGAACCGGACGAAAAACCAGAACAGCCGACTGACGGTCTGCCGCGCCCGCTCCCGATGGGTCTTCGCATCGCCCGGCAGGCAGCCCAGCAGCGGAAACACCAGCAGGCGCAGGCACAGCCCGCCCAGCCCGAACAGAGCGAAGCTGATGGCGGTGGCCAGCAGACGCCAGTAGTAGGCGTCGCGGTTTTTTTCGGTTACGGGTTGCGTTGCCAGGTCCATACACGATTTTTCCAGGCATGTTGGCAAAGGGTTTGCTGGCCGAGCAGGGTTTGCAGCAGATTCAGCGCGTGGGGCCATTGCGCTTTGGACAGTGCTTCGGGGGCGCTGTTCAGGGTCAGCCGCCAGTCGGTACCGGGGGTCAGCAGCAAGCCCACCGCATACGGAAACGGCACGTCATCGATCCAGGCTGAATAGGCGGCGGGCGGTTGCTCTTCGGTGATCACCAACAGTACCGCTGGAGCGCCTTCGTCCAGCAGGGCGGCGGCTTCCAGCACGCCGTGCTCGAGGCCGTCGCCCGCTGCTGCGAGGGCGGTCATCTCACTGGTTTCGCCGCGCATGATCGACCACAGGCCGATGATCGCGTTGTGCACGGAGAGGCTGAACTGGGTCGGTGACAGCGGTTGTTCGTTGGCCAGGTCGCTGAGGATGTCGAACGTACGCGGGGTTTCACCGTGGCGGGAGACGAAGACCAGCGGCAGGTTTTCCCGACCGTCGGCCAGTGGCCAGCCGACACTGAAGGCCATCCGCGCCAGGCGGCTGAGACGGCGGCGCTGCATGGCGGGAAGGAACGACACATCGGGCGCGGCATCGCTGCTCGGGAGCACGACCGGCTGTCGGCTCCAGGCTTGCCAGGCGTCCACACTGTCGAGCCCGGGAGCCCAGGCGCGCCATTGGGCGATGTTGAAGTTGATCACGGACATTCATCCCGCCCCTGCGGGCTGTTTTTGACGCGGTTCTGCCAAAGCCACAGAGGTGCTGACCTTGCCGAAAGTGGCGTGGCGCTTGGCGCCGGGTGGCGCGCATTATCCCGGTGCGACGAGTGTGTAGCAAATGCTGGTTACATTTTGCGCGCTGAAATGGACCGAAGGGTACATGGCAAAAAATGTCACTTGGCCATTATCCGGATTGCGACGGGATTGTCTGTCGGGCATATCGGCGGCCAATGGCGGCATTTGCGCCGTGTCCATTGAGATATTTGCGCCTGACCCTGTAGTCCGTGTCCGTGAAGGTAGCGAAGCGGGGCCGGGCACCACTACACTCGGTCATTCTTTGATACACGGAGGTTTTGTCATGCGGCGCGTGGTGTTCAATCAGAAAGGTGGCGTGGGCAAATCCAGCATCGCCTGCAATCTGGCGGCGGTCAGCGCCAGCGAGGGTTATCGCACGCTGTTGGTGGACCTCGATGCCCAGGCCAACTCCACTCAGTATCTGACCGGGCTCACCGGTGACGACATTCCGATGGGCATCGCCGACTTCTTCAAGCAGACCCTGTCCTCGGGCCCGTTCTCCAAGAAGAACAAGGCCGATATCTACGAAACCCCGTTCGACAACCTGCACATCATCACCGCCACGGCGGAACTGGCCGACTTGCAGCCCAAACTCGAAGCCAAGCACAAGATCAACAAGCTGCGGAAGTTGCTCGATGAGTTGAGCGAGGACTACGACCGTATCTACCTGGATACGCCGCCGGCGCTGAACTTTTATGCGGTTTCGGCGTTGATTGCTGCTGATCGGGTGTTGATTCCCTTCGATTGCGACAGCTTTTCCCGTCAGGCCCTGTACGGGCTGATGTCGGAGATCGAAGAGTTGAAGGATGACCACAACGAAGGCCTGGAAGTCGAAGGCATCGTGGTCAACCAGTTCCAGGCCCGGGCCAGTCTGCCGCAGCAGATTCTCGATGAATTGATCGCTGAAGGTTTGCCGGTGCTGCCGGTTTATCTCGCCAGCTCAGTGCGCATGCGCGAATCGCATCAGGCCAGCACGCCGCTGATCCATCTCGACCCGCGACACAAGTTGACTCAGCAGTTCGTCGAACTGCACAACCTGCTCGAAGACGCCTGAAAAAACCAATGTGGGAGCAAGCTCCCACATTTGGAGGGTGTTGTGTCAGATGCCCTGGCTGCGCAGCCACGCCATCAGTTGCGGCAGCGGAAACGCCCCGCTTTGCCGCGCCACCTCACGACCGTTCCTGAACAGAATCAGGCTCGGAATCGAGCGGATCCCCAACTGCGCCGACAACTGCTGATTGGCCTCGCTGTCCAGCTTGGCCAGCCGGCACTTGCCTGCCAATTGCGCAGCGGCTTGCTCGAACACCGGCGCAAACGACTTGCACGGCCCGCACCAGTCCGCCCACACGTCCACCAGTAACGGCAGATCGCCCTTGATCTGGCTGGCGTAGTCGCCTTGCTTGAGTTCGAACGGCTTGTTCAACAGCACCTCTGACTTGCAGCGTCCGCATTTCGGGTGGTCGTTGAGGCGCTCGGCAGGAATGCGGTTGAGGCCGTTGCAGGAGGGGCAGGGGATGAGGAGTGGGTCAGTCATGATCGGCTCGGTTGATTAGGCAGTTCGTAAAACGAATCTGGTGTCATGCGAGGCATTTATCAAGACGAAATCTGACAGCAGTTACCTTCGATAATCGAAGATGTGTCCTACATAAAGTGTCGTTTCAGCTGATTTTGCTCATTTTGCTCGCGGCATAGAGTGACTCCGGGCGTCCTGGCAATTTGCTGGTGACCAAAGCAAGGGGCAAAAATGAGCGGAATAGTTGAGTTGGCTATTGAGCACTGGGGCCACGTCGCACCTGTCCTTAAGCGGCCAGAGTCAGAGGAGGAATACAATTTGCTGGTCGAAGCAGTTAAGGAGCTGAGAGGCATGGCTGGAGCGGACGAGTCACACCCGCTCATGGGTTTGATCGAGATAATAGGCGGCCATCTCGACGCGTATAGCCAATTACATCGATCATCTTGAGTATTTGGAAGTTGGAAGCAGCCTCACGACGAACAACTGATCTCCAAATGCTTGCCCCACTCCGGCGGCCGTTGCGCGTAGCTTTCCATTCCAGGTTGTTCCTCGAATGGATTGCTCAACACCGCATGCAGTCGGCGAACCTCCGAATAGTCACCCTGTTCCGCCGCATCAATCGCCTTCTGCGCCAGGTAATTGCGCAGGATGTACAGCGGATTCACCGCATGCATCCGCGCGCGGCGTTGTTCCTGATCGGTCGCGCCATCGCGTGCAACACGGTCGACGTAACGCTCGCCCCAGGCGTCGAAGCCTCGGATATCCACAAAGTCATCGCGCAACCGGGCAACAGCCTTATCTGCTGACTCCTCGCCCAGACGACGGAAGAACAGCGTGTAGTCGACGCCACTGTTCTGCATCAATTGCAGCAGTTGCTCCAGCAGTTGCTGGTCCTCGTCCTCGGCCGTGGTGAAGCCCAGACGGCGGCGCATCAGGTCGAGGTAATGGGCCTGGAACAATGGCAGATACAGGCCAAGGGTTTCGCGCAGGGCTTCGACGCTGATGAACGGCGTCAGGGCCTGGGCCAGGGCGCTGAGGTTCCACTGGCCGACGGGCACCTGATTGCTGAACGAGTAGCGGCCCTGATCATCGGAGTGGTTGCAGATGAAGTTCGCGTCGAAGTCGTCGAGGAAGGCGAACGGGCCGAAGTCGAAGGTGATGCCGAGGATCGACATGTTGTCGGTGTTCATCACCCCGTGGCAGAAACCGTAGGCCTGCCACTTGGCGATCAGTTCGGCGTTGCGCTCGACGATTTCGCGGAACATCGCCAGATACGGTTCCGGCTGTTCCAGGCATTCGGGGAAGTGCATCGCCAGCACGTGTTCGCCGAGCAACTTCTGCTGCTCGGGACGCTTGGTGTAATAGAAATATTCGAAGTGGCCGAAACGCACGTGGCTTGGCGCCAGCCGCAGCACCATCGCGGCGCGTTCCTGTTTCTCACGCCAGACCGGGGTGTCGGAACCGATCACGCACGCGGCGCGTGAGGACGGGATGTTCAGCGCATACAGCGCTTCGGATGCGAGAAATTCACGAATCGACGAACGCAGCACCGCACGACCGTCGCCCATGCGCGAAAACGGTGTCTGTCCGGCGCCCTTGAGGTGCAAGTCCCAATGCTCGCCGGCCGCGTTGTAGACCTCGCCCAGCAGCAGCCCGCGACCATCGCCCAGTTGCGGGGTATAGCCGCCGAATTGATGCCCGGAATAGACCATCGCCCGCGGCTCGGCATCGGCCCACAACTTGTGGCCGCCGAACAGTTCAGCGAATTCCTGAGTGTCGGCCGTCGCCGGATCCAGATCCAGCAGCGCCAGGGCCGCCGGGCTGGCGACCACCAGTCGCGGGTTGTCGATCGGTTCGGGCAGCACATGGGCCGAAAACGCGTCGCCCAGGCGGGCGAAACGGTTGTCGAAGGTCAGTTCGTCGAGGGCTTTCAAGGGCCGGCTCCAGCAGAATGTCCGAGCATTCTGCTGGGATTAGTCGGGTTAGTCGAGTTTGGCGGGCGGCGGCTCTTGCAGCGGTTTTTGCTCGCCGCTGACGGGCGCGATGGTTTTGCTGTCGTCTTCGACCGGCACCAGTTTGTACTCCTGGCCGTGGAGGTTCTTCAGGTAAACCTCCATCTGCCGGAACGAGATGTTGATGTGCTGCTTCTTGAACTCGCGGTTGATGAAGCGGTTGACCTCGTCGATCACCGGGTTGCGGTCACCGAGGTCGCGCACGTGCATGCGCAGTTCGTGGTCGAGGGTGCTTTCGCCGAAGTTGAGGAAGTACACATGCGGCTCGGGTTCCTTCAGCACGCGCGGGTTTTCCCGGGCGGCCTTGAGCAGCAGTTCCTTGACCAGATCCAGATCGGAACCGTAATCCACGCCGAGTTTCAGCGTCACCCGGGTGATGGTGTCGGTCAGCGACCAGTTGATCAGTTGCCCGGTGATGAACGTCTTGTTCGGGACAATGATGTCCTTGCGGTCGAAGTCGGTGATGGTCGTGGCGCGGATGCGGATCTTGCTCACCGTGCCCGACAGGTTGCCGATGGTGATGGTGTCGCCGATCCGCACCGGGCGTTCGAACAGGATCATGATGCCGGAGATGAAGTTCGCGAAGATCTCCTGCATACCGAAACCGAGACCGACCGACAGCGCCGCCACCAACCATTGCAACTTGTCCCAGCTAACCCCGAGGGTCGACAGGGTCGAGACGAAACCGACCCCGGCGATCACATACGACAGCAGCGTCGTGGTTGCGTAGGCACTGCCCTGGGCCAGATTGAGTTTCGACAGCACGAACACTTCCAGCAGACCCGGCAAGTTGCGTGCAAGCGCAAAGGTGATGCCGATGATGATCAGCGCGCCGAGCATGTCGCCGATGCTGATCGGCACCATGCTCATGTTGGCGCCGGTGCCGCTGGTGTATTCGTAGAGGGTGATGTTGTCGAGGTACGAGAACACCGTGATCAGGTCGGCCCAGACCCAGTACAGCGCGGCGATGAATCCGCCGAGCAGCGCCAGTCGGATCAGGCGCAGGGACTGTTCGTTGACCTTTTCGATGTCCAGGGTCGGTTCTTCGATCACCGCTTCGCCGTCGCCGGCTTCTTTCGCTGCCTGACGTTTGGCCAGGGCCCGCTGGTAGGCGAGACGCCGTGCCGCGACCGCGAGGCCACGGACGAAGGTGGCTTCGATCACCAGCCAGAACATCAGCAGGTACAGGGTGTTGATCAAGCGGTCGCTGAGTTTCAGCGCGGTGTAGTAGTAGCCGAAGCACACCGCGACGAACAGGGCGATCGGCAGAAGGGTGAACATCACACCCACGGCCTTGCGGAACAGCGAGGCGTTTTCGTGGGCCGGGCTGCTGATCAGCAGTCGACTGAGCAGCCACCCCATCAGGGCGTAGCAGGTCAGCACCACCGGCATGCCGATGACGTCATCGGCCAGCGCCGCCGGTTGCAGCTCGGCAACCGCCACCACCGCCACAAGTGCCATCACCACCAGACCGAGGCGACGCACCCAGCCCTGAAGGAATTCGACCTGCGGCTTCTCCCAGCGGAAGTGCAGCTCGGCCACACCGCCCGGCGCGAGGATCCGGTAAGCGGTGTAGAACACCAGCCACGCCTGGCCCATTTGCAGCAGGGCCGCACCCATGTTGGCGTTCTGGCCCCGGGCGTCGATCTGTAGCGCCAGCCCGCACAACGCCAGGCCCAGCGCCACCGGCATCGCCAGCAGGATGTTGATCAGAATTGCCTGCGGGGTGTGCCACTGGCTGTCACGTTTGAAGTGACCGATATCCTGGTGGACCTTGTTCAGTCGCGAATACAGCTGTTTGCGGCGCCACAGCAGCGCGCCGATCAGCAGCGCCAGCGGCAGGAACAGCAGCGGGCGCTGAGTGAGGCCGTCGGTCAGTTCGCTCAGGCTCGAGGCCAGCGGCAGGGTGTCGATCTGGCGTTTCAGGCGTTCCGGCACGCCGCGAATCCACTCGTTGTCAAGCGGCTTGTTGCTGGGGATCCAGAACATCTGTTCGTCGAGGGTCGCGCGCAGGCTTTGCGCGGTGCTCAGCAGTTGCTTCTGGTTCAGTTGCAGGGTGATCGACTCGTTGAGCATCGCGCTCAGTTCGCGACTCAGCCGCTCCAGCAGATCGACGCGGGTGTTGGCCAGCTCCAGCAGGCTCTTGCGCAGCTGTGGCGTGACTTGCTCCGGCGGTTGGGTGGACAGCAGGTTGTCGACGTAAGTCGCCGGATTGCTCAACTGTTCGCGCTGTTGGTTGATTTCGAACTGGTACAGGCGAATGTCGGCGATCTGATCCGCCAGGTCGCGGTCGACCTTGAGGCGCGGCAGCGCCTGTTTCTGTTTATAGAGAATCTTCGACAGCAGCAGGCTGCCCTTGAGCACGTTGATCTGCTCGTCGAGGGCCGAATCGCTCTGGGTCACGCTGTCCAGCTGCTGCTTGGTCTGCAGGTTCTGCTGGGTGAGCTCGTTGAGGCGGTCGGTGCTTTTGAGCAGGTAGTCGGAGAGCTTGAGGTTGGCCGCGCTTTCAGTGGCGAGCAGGGTGCTGCTGCCCGACTTCTGAGCCTCGATCGACTGCTGCGTCACGGTTTCCTGAGACAGGGTCAGACGTTTCTGGTTGATCAGGGTTTGCAGTTCCTGGATCTCATGGTCCAGGCGGTCGGACTTTTCCGTGAGCAGGTCATGCTGGCTGTTGCCCAGATCCTGCAACTGGTTGTTGCCGGCCAGTTCCTGACGGCGCAGCGGGATCAGTGCATTGAGCGCCGACAGCTCGGCGTTGAGCAGGTCGCGTTGCTCGGCGCTCAGGGTCTTGCCGCTGTCCTTGCCGGTCTTGAGGATGTTGTTGATCTGCTGGATGCGCGTCTGGCTGCTGGCGATTTCTGCCTGGGCGCGCTCCGGGCGAGTTTGCGCAGTGATGATCAGGCTGTTGGCGTCGGCCAGGGCTTTTTGCAGATCGCTTTGCTGGGTCGAGCGCTCGGTGAGTATCTGCTCCAGCTGCTGGATGTTCTCTTTGGTGAAGCGCTGCGCCACTGGCACCACAGGGGTGGCCTTGAGTCGCGTCAGTTCGCGCGCGTTCTCGATGGTCTGCTTCGGCGCGGTGGCCAACTGCTGCTTGAGGTCGCTCAGCTTCTGCTCGTAGTCACGCCGGTTGTTGAGCTGGTTCAGCGTGTTTTGCAGGAGCGTTTGCAGGGCCTTTTTGTCGGCCTCGGGCAGTTTGCTGTCGGTGAGCTTGTCCAGGTTGGCCTGCACGGCGTCGCTGGATGGCGGTTCTGCGGCGTGCAGCGGGCCGACAGTAAGACTCAGGCCCAGCAGGGCCGCGAGGAAAAAGGAGCGCAGGGTAGGCATAGAGACCGGTCAAGCAAGTGAGAGTGGAGGCAGTTTAGAGGAAGAGCCCGGGGCCCGGGCGACTTCCTTCGGGGAATCTGACGCCCACTTTGGCGATCTTGTTCCCGTCCATGACCGCAACCGTCCAGTGGGTGTTGTTCCATTCCACCTGGTCGCCCACGATCGGTGCACCGCCGACTTTCTGGGCAATGAAGTGGCCCAGGGTCATGTCCGGATCGATGCCTTCGGCCGGCAGGCCGTACAGGGCCGCAACCGCTTTGAGCTGGGCGTCTCCTTCGAGTACGAAGTCGCCGAAGAAACGCAGATCGAGGCCCCGTTGCGGTGCCTGGCTGAACAGTTTTCCGAGGGCCGGCAAGTTGTGTTCATGGCCGATAACGCACAGCAAATCATCGACTTCCAGCACCGTACTACCCGACGGATGGAGCAGTTGCTGGCCGCGAAACAGGGCGGCGATACGGGTGCCTTCGGGCATTTTCAGCTCGCGCAGGGGCGAACCGATGCACCATTTCTCCGCGCCGAGCTTGTAAACGAACAGCTCCCACTCGCTGGTGATGTGCACTTCCAGGGCCGAACGGGAGATCGGCGCAGGCTCCGGCGGCACCGTCACCTTGAGCAGTCTGGCCACCCACGGCAGGCTCGTGCCCTGCACCAGCAGCGACACCAGCACGATGAAGAACGCGAGGTTGAAGTACAGCTGCGCATTCGGCAGCCCGGCCATCAGCGGGAACACCGCCAGAATGATCGGTACCGCGCCGCGCAGGCCGACCCAGGAAATGAACGCCTTTTCGCGACCATGGAACGCCTTGAACGGCAGCAACCCGACCACCACAGACAGGGGCCGTGCGAACAGAATCATCCACAGCGCCAGGCCCAGAGCAGGCAGGGCGATCGGCAGCAAGTCGTGCGGAGTAACCAGCAAGCCCAGCACCAGGAACATGCCGATCTGCGCCAGCCACGCCATGCCGTCGAGCATGTGCAGGATGCCGTGGCGGCTGCGCACCGGACGGTTGCCGATCACCAGGCCGCACAGGTAAACGGCGAGGAAGCCGCTGCCGTGCAGGGCGTTGGTCAGGGCGAACACCACCAGACCGCCGGCGATTACCAGGATCGGATAGAGGCCGGTGGCGAGGTTGATCCGGTTGACCAGTTGCAGCATCAGCCAGCCGCCGCCGAGGCCGATCACGCCACCGATGCCGAACTCGCGGATCAGGTGGGTCAACAGGCTCCAGTGCAGGCCGGTCTGGCCGCTGGCGAGCATGTCGATCAGGGTCACGGTGAGGAACACCGCCATCGGGTCGTTGCTGCCGGATTCGATTTCCAGGCTGGCGGTCACCCGTTCGTTCAGGCCCTTGCCGCCGAGCAGCGAGAACACCGCTGCGGCGTCCGTCGAGCCGACGATGGCGCCGATCAGCAGGCCTTGAATCAGGTTCAGGTCGAACAGCCACGCAGCGGCCATGCCGGTGAGGCCGGTTGTTATAAGGACGCCGACCGTGGCCAGCGACAAGGCCGGCCACAAGGCCACGCGGAAACTGGACACCCGGGTTCGCAAGCCGCCGTCGAGGAGGATCACCGCCAGTGCGAGGTTGCCGACCAGATAGGCCGTCGGGTAGTTATCGAAAATGATGCCGCCGCCATCGACCCCGGCAGTCATGCCGACTGCGAGGATAATCACCAGAATCGGGATGCCGAGACGCGACGAAAGGGAACTGACAAGAATGCTCGCACCTACCAGCAACGCGCCGATCAAGAACAGGCTGTTGATGGTCGTCGCATTCAAAGGCAGTACTCCAGAAGCGGAAAGACGGGCACAAACTGACCATGCAGTCTGCGTGCCAGCGATTCTAACCTGTTGAAATGTGATGCTGTCAAAAAGGTTTTTGCGCGGAGTGCAAGATCGTTCCCACGGGCGTGGGAACGATCAGTCATGCGGAAGGTTACAGGCTGAACCGCCCAACCATATTGTTCAGATCCAGCGCCAGGCGCGACAGCTCGTTGCTCGCCGCACTGGTCTGATTCGCGCCGGTCGCCGATTGCACCGACAGATCGCGGATGTTGACCAGGTTGCGATCCACTTCACGTGCAACCTGTGCCTGTTCTTCGGCAGCGCTGGCGATTACCAGGTTGCGCTCGTTGATTTCGACGATGGCCGTGTTGATGGTGTCCAGCGACAGACCAGCGCCACGGGCGATGTTCAGGGTCGATTCGGCGCGCTCGGTGCTGTTGCGCATCGAATCCACGGCGTGCTCGGTGCCGCTCTGGATGCTGCCGATCATGCGCTCGATTTCGCTGGTCGACTGCTGGGTGCGGTGCGCGAGGGCACGGACTTCGTCCGCCACCACGGCAAAACCGCGACCGGCTTCACCGGCACGGGCCGCTTCGATGGCAGCGTTCAGTGCCAGCAGGTTGGTCTGGTCAGCCAGGCCGCGGATCACGTCCAGCACCTTGCCGATGTCACGGGATTCGTTGGCCAGATCACCGATCAGGGTCGCGGTGCTCTGCACGTCGGCGCTCATGCGTTCGATGGCGCTGACGGTTTCCTGCACCAGGTCACGGCCGTCGCCGGCGGAGGTGGTGGCGTTCTTCGAGGCTTCCGAGGTGCTGACCGCGTTGCGTGCGACTTCTTCCACGGCGCTGGTCATCTCGTTGACCGCCGTGGCGGCCTGCTCGATTTCGTTGTTCTGTTGGGTCAGGCCACGGGCGCTTTCGTCGGTGACACTGTTCAGCTCTTCGGCGGCGGACGCCAGTTGGGTGGCCGAGCCGGAGATTCGCTGCAGCGTGTCGCGCAGCTTCGACTGCATCTTGGCCATGGCCGCCAGCAGGCGACCGGCTTCGTCGGTGCCGTCAACGTGGATCGGCTGGGTCAGGTTGCCTTCGGCGATGGTTTCCGCCGCATCCAGCGCTTTGGAAATCGGCTTGGTGATACTCAGGGTCAGCAGCCAGGCGAAGAGGAAGGTCAGGCCGGTCGCGATCACCAGCAGCGTCACCACCAGGCTGAAAGCCGAAGAAAACTGCTCGGCGGCTTGCTGGTTGGTGGTGCTGATCTGCTCGCCGTTGATTTGCATCAGACGGTTGAGCACCGAGTTCATCGCTTCGGAGTTGTCGAGCAACTGGGTGTTCAGCAGGTTGCGCAGCTCATCCACCTGATTGTTGCGCGACAGGGTTTTCATCCGGTCTTCGATCTGGCGGTATTGACCCAGCAACTGCACGTATTGATCGTAGGCCGCACGTTCGGCCGGGCTGCCGATCAACGGCTCGTAATCAGTCTGGGCCTTGCGGATCTGCTGGTTGCGCATCTCCAGCAGTTCGATGGTTTTCTGCTGGATGTCCGGCTCGCGGTTCACCAGCAAACGGTACGACAGCACCCGCAGACGCAGGGTCAGCTGAGTGAACTCGTCGAGGTTCTTGATGCTCGGCACGCTGGTGGTGGTGATGTTTTCGGCGGCGCCGCGGATCTTGCTCATCTGGTTCAGGGCGAACACACCGAGAATGAGCATCAGGCCGCCGATCAGGGCGAAACCGGTGAACGCCCGGGGGGCGATATTCATATTGCGAAGGGACATGGGGCGTATACCAGGAAGGGCCGCATCCATGCGGGCTGAGACTGCTGTTGGATGACTTATCGGTCATACGACTAAAGTCTTGAGCCGGTGCGCGTATTTGTCGCACTGAAGGCCGGGCGACGAAGTGCAGGAACCAGATCGGCAGATCACAGTCTCTAACACTCGCAGGAACGGTCGGCCACCAGGAAAATCAAGGCCTTGCGCCGGTTTAACCCTGGCATCCACGACGACTTTTCTTTATCGTACGCGCCCTTTGAAAATGCCCTGGAAGATCAAAATGTTGGAAGCATCCCTCAGCCAATTGGAACAGCTCGTCAGCGACCTGGTGCAACAGAACCAGACCCTCTCGGAAACCAACCAGACCCTGTCCACGGAACTGGCCCAGGCCAAGGATGAAAACGAAAGCCTGCAACTGAGCCTGATGGAACAGGAAGAAAAGCACGGCGCCACCGCCGCACGCATCCAGGCCCTGGTTGATCGCGTCAACGCAGGTCCTGTCAGCGCATGAACCACGGCACAGCAGGGGTAAAAGTCGTCTCCATCATGGGGGAGGACTATTCGATCAAGGCACCGGCCGGGGAAGAACAGACCCTGCTGGACGCCGCATTGATGCTCAAGGCCGCACTGGCCGACACCAAACGCAAATACCCGACGCTGATCGGCGACCGCCTGCTGGTGCTGGCGGCGATGAATCTGTGCTCGCAGCAGATTGAAATGAAGAAGCAGCACCAGCAGGAACTCGAGCGTTACCAAGAGCAAGTCAGCGCCACGGTCGAGACCATCGCCAAGACCATCAATCAGGGTTGATGGGGTTGCGCACAACCAAGGAATAAGATTGTCGATTGCGTTGTATACAATCGGCACGGCTGTTGCAGTGTTTCAGCCTCTTATTCTTTGGGGGTGCTCCATGCAGTTCTGGCGTCGCAGTATTCAATGGCAGTTGATCCTCGGCATGGGCACCGCCCTGCTGGTCAGCATCCTGATCGTGGTTGGCATTTATACCCTGGTGGTCAACCGCCTCGCCCAGAGCTATCTGGTCGAGCAGGCGTTGCCGTCGAGCATCGAAGCGACGCGCAACGACATCGAGCGAATCCTCGTTCAACCCCTCACCGCCGCCAAAGACATCGCCAGCAACACCATGGTCCGCGACTGGCTGGCCACAGGTGAAGACTCCGCCAAAACGGCAGGCTTCGCGCAATATCTGGAAGGCATCCGCGCCGAACACAAGGCGTTTACCGCGCTGATCATCGGCACCGAATCCAATCACTACATCACCGAAAAAGGCCTGGATCGCACCCTCAGCCGCGCCAAACCGGCCGATGCGTGGTTCTACTCATTCCTGGACAGCAATCAGCCCCGAACCCTGAACATCGACAACGACGGGGCCACCGGAGAGTTGGCGCTGTTCATCGACCTGAAGGTCGAGCAGGCCGGCAAAGTGGTCGGCGTTGCGGGGCTCGGGCTGAGCATGAAAGAGCTGTCGGAGCTGATCCACAACTTCAGCTTCGGTGAACGCGGGAAGGTCTATCTCGTGCGTTCCGACGGTTTGATCCAGGTCCATCCCGAAGCGCAGTTCAGCGGCAAGCGCACCTTGAGCGAGCAGATCGGCGGATCAGCGGCACAAGCGGTCATGGGCCATAAAGTAGCGACCAACAGCAGCTTCCAGCGTGACGGCGAAGACTTCCTCGCCTTCAGCCTGCCTTTGCGTGACCTTGGCTGGACCCTGGTGGCCGAAGTGCCACAGTCGCAGATCTACGCCGAAGCCCGACGGGCGATGTGGATGAGCAGCGGCATCGGTCTGGCGGTGGCGCTGGTTTGCCTGGCGCTGGTGATCTGGCTGGCTCAGGGATTGGTGCGACCGATTCGTCAGGTAACAGCTGCGCTGGTAGCAATCGGTAGCGGTGGTGGAGATTTGACCCATCGGTTAGATTCCAGCCGCGCCGATGAGCTGGGCGACCTCGCTCGGGGCTTCAACCGTTTCCTCGACAGCCAACGCGGGATGATCGGCGAAGTGCTGACCACCAGCGAACGTCTGCGCGTTGCCGTCGGCCAAGTGGCCAAGGTTGTGGATAACACCGCCGAGCGATCCGGTCGTCAGCAGGAAATGACTGACATGGTCGCCACCGCCGTCCATGAAATGGGCCTGACCGTGCAGGAAATCGCCCAGAACGCCGGCAACGCCGCGCTCGCCTCGCAAACCGCTCGCGATGAAGCGATGCAGGCGCGCGAAGTGGTCGGCGGCTCGATTCGCCATATAGAAAGCATGTCTGATGAAATCGGCGTCGCGGCCGGTGCGGTGGGTGAGCTGGCGCATCAGGTGGCGTCGATCGATCAAGTGCTGGCGGTGATTCGCGGGGTGTCGGAGCAGACCAATCTGTTGGCGCTCAACGCTGCCATCGAGGCGGCGCGGGCCGGGGACATGGGGCGTGGTTTTGCGGTGGTGGCCGATGAAGTGCGCACCTTGGCGCGCCGCACTCAGGCATCCACTGACGAAATCCAGCAGATGATCGGCAGCCTCAAACAGGGGGCGGAGAATGCCGTGTCTTCAATGCGTACGGGACAGGCGGCAACCGGCACCGGCGTAGAGTCGAGCCAGCGTACGGGTGCGTCTTTGACTGCGATTACCGGGCAGGTCGAGCGCATCAGCGACATGAACCATCAGGTGGCGACGGCGACTGAGGAGCAGTCGGCGGTGACCGAGGAGATCAACCGCAACGTGCAGGGGATTTCCGATCTGGCGCGGGCGACGGCGGGGGAGGTTCGGGCTTGTCGTGAGGATTGTCAGATGCTGCAGCGGCTGGCGGATGATCTGGCGCGGCAGATGGGTGGCTTCAAACTTACCTGATTAGTTGATCGTTCCCACGCAACGCGTGGGAACGATCATCAACGTGTCAGAACCACGCGTCCTGCATTGCAAGGCACGTATCATCCCGAGCCTCCAGCAACGCCAGCTCATGATGGCAACCCGGCACTTCCCACGTCAGGAAATACCGCGCCGCCTGCAACTTGCCCTTATAGAAGTCGGCATCCGCCGCATTCCCCTTGGCCAAACCTTCCTCCGCCCGAATCGCCTGCTCCAGCCAGCGCCAGCCAATCACCGTGTGCCCGAACACTTTCAGGTACAGCGCCGAATTCGCCAGGCTGCTGTTGACCTTGCCCTGGGCCAGATCCGTCAGCAGGCCGATGGTCACGCTCTGCAGGCGTGCGACCAGTTTCTCCAGCGGCTCACGCAATGCGGTCAACGATTCGTACGCCACCGCGCGTTCGGCCGTGTCGGCAATCAGGCGGATCAGTTGCTTGAGCCCGGCGCCACCGTTCTGCGCCAGTTTGCGTCCCAGCAAGTCCAGCGACTGAATGCCGTGGGTGCCTTCGTGTATCGGGTTCAAGCGGTTGTCGCGGTAATACTGCTCCACCGGGTATTCGCGGGTGTAACCGTGGCCGCCGAGAATCTGGATCGCCAGTTCGTTGGCCTTGAGGCAGAACTCCGATGGCCAGGATTTGACGATCGGCGTCAGCAAGTCCAGCAGCTCATGCGCCTGTTTGCGCTCGGCTTCGGTTTCCAGCGTGGTGGTGTCATCAAACAGCCGTGCCGCGTACAGGCCGAGATCGAACGCACCTTCGACGTAGGATTTCTGCGTCAGCAGCATGCGTCTGACGTCCGCGTGCTGAATGATCGCCACCGGCGCCGTCGTCGGGTCCTTGCTGTCCGGCACTCGGCCCTGCGGACGTTCGCGAGCGTATTCCAGCGAGTACAAATAGCCGGCGTAACCGAGCATCACCGCGCCCATGCCGACGCCGATTCGCGCCTCGTTCATCATCTGGAACATGTAGCTCAAACCGTGATGCGGCTTGCCCACCAGATAGCCAACGCACTCGCCGTTATCGCCGAAGTTCAGCGCGGTCGAGGTCGTTCCGCGCCAGCCCATCTTGTGGAACAGCCCGGCCAGCAGCACGTCGTTGCGTTTGCCGAGACTGCCGTCATCGTTGACCAGGAACTTGGGCACGATGAACAGCGAAATCCCCTTCACCCCGGCCGGCGCGTCCGGCAATTTGGCCAGCACCATGTGCACGATGTTTTCCGAAAGCGGGTGATCGCCGCCGGAGATGAAGATCTTGTTGCCCTTCAGGCGATAAGTGCCGTCGGACGCTGGTTCGGCGCGGGTACGAATATCCGACAGCGACGAACCGGCATGGGGTTCGGTCAGGGCCATGGTGCCGAAGAAGCGGCCGTCGATCATCGGTTGCAGGAACCGTTGCTTCTGTTCTTCGGTGCCGAAGCTTTCGATCAGGTTGGCCGCACCCATGGTCAGGAACGGGTACGAGGTCGACGCCGCGTTGGCCGACTGAAAGTGAGCGAAGCAGGCCTGGGACAGCAGTGTAGGAAGTTGCATGCCGCCGGCGTCGAAACTGCGCGCCGCATTGAGGAATCCGGCTTCGAGGAAGGCATCCACCGCCGGTTTCACTTCGGGAATCAGAATCGCCTGACCGTTCTCGTAGCGCGGCTCGTTCTCGTCGCCCTTGCGGTTGTGCGGTGCGAAGTACTTCTCGGCGATGTTGCGCGCCGTGCCGATGGCGGCATCGAAGGTTTCGCGGTTGTGTTCGGCAAACCGCTCGCGCCGGGTCAGGCCCTCGGCATCGAGGACTTCGTACAGCTCGAAAGCCAGATTGCGGGAACTGAGCAGCGTCTCGGACATGGCGGCCTACCTTTTTTGGAATGGACCGAGTCTAGGCGTGCGAATAAAGGCTGAACAGGAAGATTGATAACGGTGATGGAGAGGCCAAAAAAATGGGCGCCGGTGAGGGCGCCCATTTTTTATGTTGCTGACAGAGTCGGCGATTAACCGATAGTCATCAGGCTGGCGTTGCCGCCCGCCGCTGCGGTGTTGACGCTCAACGCGCGCTCGATCACCAGGCGCTCCAGCGCAATGTTGGTCTCGCCCTGGGACAGGCCCTGAACCCCGACGATGGCGCCGGCACGCTTGGCGATCTGCTGGCAGACCGCGCGCAACTGGTCGGAGTGGCCGTGATGCAGAACCGCATCGAATACCACGTCGTCCTTGTTCCAGTCGGAAACCAGTTTGATCCGCGCCTGAATCTCCTTCGGCAGGCGTGCGAACAATGCCTTGCTGGTGTCGGATTCCGGCCAGACCGCCGAACCGCCCACTGCCAGTACTGCCGCGAGTTGGGTCAGCAGATCACCTTCGATGTCCGCCAGGCACAGCACGTGCTCGCGCGGCAGGATCGCGTAGCTGTTCTTCTCGCCGGTCGGGCCGGCCAGTACGCGGGTGATACCGCTTTGCGACTGGGCTGCGTATTGCACGCACAGAGTGCTCAGGTCGGCGAACTTGTTGCTGTCGGCCCAGGCTTTCAGGGCGACCAGCGGTTTGCTCAGGGCGTCGCGCAGACGAACGTCCGGTGCCACGGCCGCATCGCCGCGAGCGAAGGATTGTTCGATGGCATCGGTAGGACGCGTCGACAGCAGACGGTACAGGTACAGCGGGCCACCGGCCTTCGGACCGGTACCCGACAGGCCTTCGCCGCCGAACGGCTGGACGCCGACCACGGCACCCACGATGTTGCGGTTGACGTAGACGTTACCGGCGTTGACGTTGTCGATCACCTTGGCGATGGTCTCGTCGATGCGGGTGTGCACGCCGAGGGTCAGGCCGTAACCGGACGCATTGATCTGGGCGATCAACTGGTCGATCTCTTTACGCTTGTAGCGCACCACGTGCAGCACCGGGCCGAAGATCTCGCGTTGCAGCTCGTCGAAGCTTTCCAGCTCGATCAGGGTCGGCATGACGAAGGTGCCGCGTTTGACTTCCTCGGCATCGGCGATGGCCACCTGGTACACGTTGCGACCTTTGTCGCGCATGCCCTGGATGTGCTTCTCGATGCCGGCCTTGGCTTCGGCGTCGATCACCGGGCCGATGTCCACGGACAGGCGCTCCGGGTTGCCGAGACGGCTTTCAGCCATCGCGCCCTTGAGCATTTCGATGACGCGATCAGCGGAATCTTCCTGCAAGCACAGGACGCGCAGGGCGGAGCAACGCTGACCAGCGCTGTCGAAGGCCGACGAAACTACGTCGATCACCACTTGTTCGGTCAGTGCCGAAGAGTCGACGATCATCGCGTTCTGGCCGCCGGTTTCGGCGATCAGCGGAATCGGACGGCCCTGGTTGTCGAGGCGACCGGCGATGTTGCGTTGCAGCAGACGCGCGACTTCGGTGGAGCCGGTGAACATCACGCCTTTGACGCGCTCGTCACCCACCAGACCGGCGCCGACGGTTTCACCGCGCCCCGGCAGCAGTTGCAGCACGCCTTCCGGGATCCCGGCTTCGAGCAGCAGGCGCACGGCTTGTGCGGCGACCAGCGGGGTCTGTTCGGCTGGTTTGGCCAGTACCGGGTTGCCGGCGGCCAGTGCGGCGGCGACCTGGCCGCTGAAGATGGCCAGCGGGAAGTTCCACGGGCTGATGCAGACCACCGGGCCCAGTGGGCGGTGGGCGTCGTTGCTGAAATCGTTGCGGGCCTGCACTGCGTAATAACGCAGGAAGTCGACGGCTTCGCGGACTTCGGCGATGGCGTTGGCGAAGGTCTTGCCGGCTTCGCGAGCCAGCAGGCCCATCAGCGGCTGAATCTCGCCTTCCATCAAGTCGGCGGCGCGTTCCAGAATCGCGGCGCGTTCGGCCGGCGGGGTGGCCTGCCAGATCGGTGCAGCGTTCAGGGCGCATTGAATGGCGTTGTCGACGTCTTCGACAGTGGCTTCCTGCACGTGGCCGACCACGTCACGCAGATCGGACGGGTTCAGGACTGGTGCCGGCGCTTCGTTGCTGGAGGCGCAACCGAGCATCGGTGCGGCTTTCCAGTGGTTGTGCGCGGTCGCCAGCAGGGCGCAGGACAGCGATGCCAGACGATGTTCGTTGGCCATGTCGATGCCGCTGGAGTTGGCGCGCTCGGAACCATAAAGGTCACGCGGCAGCGGAATGCGTGGGTGCGGCAGGCCGAAACCACCTTCCACGGTTGCCATCTGCTCGATGCTGGCCACCGGATCGGCCACCAGTTCCTGGATCGAAATCGACTGGTCGGCGATGCGGTTGACGAACGAGGTGTTGGCGCCGTTTTCCAGCAGGCGACGTACGAGGTACGCCAGCAGGGTTTCGTGGGTGCCGACCGGAGCGTACACACGGCACGGACGGTTCAGCTTGCCTTCGGAGACTTTGCCTACAACCTGCTCGTAGAGCGGTTCGCCCATGCCGTGCAGGCACTGGAATTCGTACTGGCCCAGGTAATAGTTCTGACCGGCAATGTGATAAATCGCCGACAGGGTGTGGGCGTTGTGCGTGGCGAACTGCGGGTAGATGACTTCCGGCACCGACAGCAGTTTGCGGGCGCAAGCGATGTAGGAAACGTCGGTGTACACCTTGCGGGTGTAGACCGGATAGCCTTCCAGGCCTTCGACCTGGGCGCGCTTGATTTCGCTGTCCCAGTACGCGCCTTTCACCAGACGGATCATCAGGCGATGACGGCTGCGGCGAGCCAGGTCGATCACGTAGTCGATCACATACGGGCAACGCTTCTGGTAGGCCTGGATCACGAAGCCGATGCCGTTCCAGCCCGTCAGTTGCGGCTCGAAGCACAGGCGCTCGAGCAGATCCAGCGACAGCTCCAGGCGGTCGGCTTCTTCGGCGTCGATGTTCAGGCCGATGTCGTATTGCTTGGCCAGCAGGGTCAGCGACAGCAGGCGCGGATACAGCTCATCCATCACGCGCTCGTACTGGGCGCGGCTGTAACGCGGGTGCAGGGCCGACAGTTTGATCGAGATGCCCGGGCCTTCATAAATCCCACGGCCGTGAGAGGCTTTGCCGATCGAGTGAATAGCTTGTTCGTACGAGGCCAGGTACTTCTGGGCGTCGTGTTCGGTCAGCGCTGCTTCACCAAGCATGTCGTAGGAATAGCGGAAACCCTTGGCTTCGAACTTGCTCGCGTTGGCCAGGGCTTCGGCGATGGTTTCGCCGGTCACGAACTGCTCGCCCATCAGGCGCATGGCCATGTCGACGCCCTTGCGGATCATCGGCTCGCCGCTCTTGCCGATGATGCGGCTCAGGGACGAAGTCAGGCCGGCTTCATTGTGGGTCGACACCAGTTTGCCGGTCAGCAGCAGACCCCAGGTCGCCGCGTTGACGAACAGCGACGGGCTGTTGCCCAGATGCGGCTGCCAGTTGCCGGTGCTGATCTTGTCGCGGATCAGTGCATCGCGAGTGCCTTTGTCCGGGATACGCAGCAGCGCTTCGGCCAGGCACATCAGCGCCACGCCTTCCTGGGACGACAGGGAAAATTCCTGCAGCAGACCCTGAACAATGCCTGCACGACCGCCGGCACTCTTCTGGTTACGCAGTTTTTCCGCGATGGAGGCGGCGAGCTTGTTGGTGGCTTCGGCCATCGGCGCCGGCAGGCGAGCCTGCTCGATCAGCATCGGTACCACTTCCGGCTCAGGGCGACGGTAAGCGGCGGTGATCGAGGCGCGCAGCACCGATTGCGGCAGGATGCTTTCGGCAAATTCGAGGAAGCATTGGTGAGCGTGATCGGTATGGACTTCGCCTGCCTCATCGGCGTCCTTGGCGGTCAAACCGTTCAGCTCGGTCAGGGTTGCACCACCCTCGAGTTTTTCCAGGTAATTGAAAATTGCCTGCTTGATCAGCCAGTGCGGTGTGCGATCAATCGAGGTTGCGGCGGCCTTCAGGCGCTCGCGGGTCGGGTCATCGAGTTTGACCCCAAGGGTGGTGGTAGCCATATTTTTATCCTCATAGGTGCCGCAGTTGCGCGACAACAGCTGGCGGCAAGATTAGCCGTGAGCTTGCAGAGGTGCAACCGGGTGCAACCCTTTTTTTGTCGGAATATTCGGCAACTTGTCAGGAATAAATTTCAGCTTCGCGATGACCGCTCTAGATAGGTGCTTTCAAGGCAGATGGAGGGGTGTTACTGCGCCGGAACAGTGCAAAATAGGCGGTTTGCAGTCGAAAAAACGACGTAGGTGCAACTAATTCTCAAGAAACTGGTTGCACCTGTTTTGCTTTGTTGCATAGGATTCGCGCCCAAGGTGCAACCGGGGAACCCGGTGTACCGGCCAATGGCTTTCCTGGGGAAACATTGGTCATAAATGCGCGGCCGTGCGAATCGTCTGTCAGACGTCAGTCTGCAAACGGTGCAACCGCCGCCGCTACATAAAAACAAAGCCAGGGCACGTACGTAATGAGCGCAAGCAATCCAACCCTGATCACGTTCGTGATCTACATCGCAGCAATGGTGCTGATCGGCTTCATGGCCTATCGCTCCACCAACAACCTTTCCGACTACATTCTGGGCGGCCGCAGCCTGGGCAGCGTGGTGACCGCATTGTCCGCCGGCGCTTCCGACATGAGCGGCTGGTTGCTGATGGGCCTGCCGGGCGCCATCTACATGTCCGGCCTGTCCGAAAGCTGGATCGCCATCGGCCTGATCGTCGGTGCCTACCTGAACTGGCTGTTCGTCGCCGGTCGTCTGCGTGTTCAAACCGAACACAACGGTGATGCGCTGACCCTGCCGGACTACTTCGCCAGCCGTTTCGAAGACAAAAGCGGCCTGCTGCGGATCATTTCGGCGGTGGTGATTCTGGTGTTCTTCACCATCTACTGCGCTTCCGGCATTGTTGCCGGCGCCCGTCTCTTCGAAAGCACCTTCGGCATGTCCTACGAGACCGCGCTGTGGGCCGGTGCTGCGGCGACGATTGCCTACACCTTCGTCGGTGGTTTCCTCGCGGTCAGCTGGACCGACACCGTGCAAGCCACCCTGATGATCTTCGCGCTGATCCTGACGCCGATCATCGTGCTGCTGGCCACCGGCGGCGTCGACACCACGTTCCTGGCCATCGAAGCCAACGATCCTGGCAACTTCGACATGCTCAAAGGCACCACTTTCATCGGCATCATCTCGCTGATGGGCTGGGGCCTGGGTTACTTCGGTCAGCCGCACATCCTGGCGCGCTTCATGGCCGCTGACTCGGTGAAATCCATCGCCAACGCCCGCCGCATCTCCATGACCTGGATGATCCTGTGCCTGGGCGGCACCGTGGCTGTGGGCTTCTTCGGTATCGCTTACTTCTCGGCCAACCCGGACGTGGCAATGCCCGTGAGCGAGAACCACGAGCGTGTGTTCATCGAACTGGCGAAAATCCTCTTCAACCCGTGGATTGCCGGTGTCTTGCTGTCGGCCATTCTGGCGGCGGTGATGAGCACCCTGAGCTGCCAGTTGCTGGTGTGCTCCAGCGCCCTGACCGAAGACTTCTACAAGACCTTCCTGCGTAAATCCGCCTCGCAAGTCGAGCTGGTATGGGTCGGCCGCGCCATGGTGTTGCTGGTTGCACTGATCGCTATCGCGATGGCCGCCAACCCGGAAAACCGCGTGCTGGGCCTGGTGTCCTACGCCTGGGCCGGTTTCGGCGCAGCGTTCGGTCCAGTCGTACTGATCTCGGTAATCTGGAAGAAAATGACCCGCGACGGCGCACTGGCCGGCATCCTGGTCGGCGCGATCACCGTGATCGTGTGGAAGCATTTCGAAGTGCTGGGCCTGTACGAAATCATCCCGGGCTTCATCTTCGCCAGCCTGGCGATCTACTTCGTCAGCCTGCTGGGCCAGCCGAGCACCGGCATGGTTCAGCGCTTTGAAGCGGCCGAGAAGGATTTCCATCTGAACAAGTGATGGGAATGAGCTGAGGCTCACAAGAAAACGGCCCGTTTCCTACCAGGAAACGGGCCGTTTTTTATTGCCTGCGATTTATCTGAAGGAAAAGTCTGTAGTCGAATACGCCGATTATTGAAGGGGAGATCGAAATTTGAAGTAGGGAAAGTCTGATTTTCCGGTCACTCAACCTGCACCCCTTGCCCCTCATGCAGAATCGCCCGCCCTCAATCTGCAGAGAGACATCGGATGTTCGCGCCTGCCAATCAACCGCGTTTCACGTTGACCGTCGAAGGCGCCCAGTTTGACCTCAAAGTCCTTGAGTTCACGGGCAAGGAAGCCATCAGCCAACCCTTTCGTTTCGACCTGGAGCTGGTCAGCGAACGGCCGGACCTGGACCTTGAAAGCCTGCTGCACTGTCAGGCGTTTCTGAGTTTTGATGAAGACGGTTCCGGTATTCACGGTCAGATCTATCGGGTCGGGCAGGGCGATTCCGGCAAGCGTCTGACCCGCTATCACGTCAGTCTTGTTCCGCGCCTGGCTTATCTCGGCCATCGGATCAATCAGCGAATCTTCCAGCATCAAAGCGTGCCGCAGATCGTGACGCAGATCCTCAAGGATCACGCGATCCTGCGCGATGCCTTCGAATTTCGCCTCGGCAGCGATTACCCGCCTCGTGAGTATTGCGTGCAGTACGCCGAGAGTGATCTGGCGTTCATTCAGCGCCTGTGTGCCGAAGTCGGCATTCATTTCCACTTTCAGCACAGTCCTGACGGGCATTTGTTGGTGTTCGGCGACGATCAAACGGTGTTCCCGCGTCTGGCCGAACCGACGCTGTACCTCCCGGGCAGCGGCATGGCTGCGGCGGCCCCGGCGATCAAGCGTTTCACGGTACGTGTTGAAACCCGCACCAGCGTAGTCACCCGGCGTGATTACGACTTCACCAAACCCCGGCTGGCGCTGCAAAGTCGCGCCGAAAGCGAACAGCGCCCGGTGCTGGAGGATTATCACTTTCCCGGCCAGTTCACCGAGCGCGAAACCGGCAAGCAACTGGCCCAGCGCACCCTTGAGCGACATGTCGCCGACTACCGTCAGGCTGAGGGTCGCAGCGATCAATCTGCCTTGGTCAGCGGACATTTCCTGCAACTGACCGAGCATCCACGCCAGGACTTGAATGACCTCTGGCTGCTGACTGCCGTCGAGCACCATGGCCGACAGCCGCAAGTGCTGGAGGAATCGGTCACCAGCAATGGCGATGAATTCCAGGGTTACCGTAATACCTTTCTCGCCACACCGTGGGACGTGTTCTTCCGTCCACCGATGGGCCCGGAAAAGCCACGGATGCTTGGTTATCAACCGGCCGTGGTTACCGGCCCGAAAGACAGTGAAATCCATTGCGACGAGTACGGCCGGGTCAAGGTGCAACTGGCCTGGGATCGCGACGGCGAACTCAACGAGCATTCCAGTTGCTGGCTGCGGGTCGCCAGTGGTTGGGCTCATGACCGCTATGGCAGCGTGCTGATTCCACGGGTCGGCATGGAAGTGCTGGTGGGGTTCATCGATTCGGATGCCGACAAACCATTGGTCATGGGTTGCCTGCCGAACGCGGCGACGCCGGTGCCGCTGGATCTGCCGGCCGACAAGACCCGCAGCATTTTCCGCAGCCAGAGTAGTCCGGGCGGCGGCGGTTACAACGAATTGCGTATAGAGGATCGCAAAGGCGCCGAGGAAATCTACCTGCGCGCCCAGCGAAACTGGACGCAGCATGTGTTGAATGATCAACAGGTGCAGGTGGATAACCAGCGTAGCGTCGTTGTCACTGGCCTCGCAAAACACGAGCTGAAAGCCGATGAACAGCGCATCACCCACGGTCAGCGTCAGACCGAGGTGAAGAAGGACGACCATCTCACGGTGAGCGGCGATCGGCACATCCGCGTGAGCAATCAGGCGATCAATGCCAGTGCTCAATTCCACGTCAGCGCCGGCCAGCAAGTGGTGATCGACGGCGGGGCGAGCGCAACGATTCAGGCGGGCGGGCAGTGGATCAACATCGGCCCCGGCGGGATCTTCAGCAGTGTGCCGATTGTGGTGGGCGGTGCGCCGATGGCGGCGATGAGTGCAGCACCAACAGTGCCGGGGTTGCCGGAAAAACTGGTGGCGGCACCGGCGGCGATTCTGACTGCCGCGCAAATCATGAGCCTTAAGGGAGATGCGCCGTTCTGCGAAGAATGCGAGCGCTGTAAGGAGGGAGTCTGTGCAGCCTGATCAATGGTTGAAGGGAGATCCGCTGAAACCATCGGAGCAGTTGTTCGCGATTTTCAGCAGCGCCAGTGCGGTGGGTCCGCTGAAAGCCTGGCCTTCGAATGCGCAGATGCCGAAACCGGTCTGGACGGAAACGATCTATGCCGAGTGGGATGCGGTGATGCCCTATGTGGGAATCGTCGACGCAGGCTGTGAGTTTCTGGATTGGGTGGCGACCACGGAGTCTCGGGACTGGGGCTGGCTGGCAGTGTCCTCGGCGGGGCTTGAGGCGGTGGTCGAGCATTTTCGCAGTTTGACTCAGGTACTGATGCCGGACGGGAAAGCGGTGTTCTTTCGGTTTTGGGATGGGCGGTATTTGTTGCCGATCCTTGAGTCGCCCGAGGTGGAGGCCGGGCAACTTCTACCGGTCCTCTCGCGAGGGTTGGTCAACGGTCAGGCCGTCGAGATCGGGGGCAGGGGACAGGCCTCGGGGCGGGAATTTCCTTGGTGGTCGGTGCCGGAAAAACTGCTGACGCAATTCGGTGGTGATGCCCGGATCAACAATGCCTTGCAGTGGTTGAGCGAGGAACATCCGGCATTGTTCGAGGCATTCCCCGCCGATGTCCTGCGCTGCAAGGTTGTCAGGTTTTTTGCGGTTTCGGCGTCGGACGAATCTTCGGATTCGGCGTTGCTGGACTACTTATGGGACGAGTCAGAGTGAAATTTCCGGGCAATGGCTTCGGACGTTTCCCGCGAGTTGTGGCGGTTTGCGTGAACTGGTGGGGGCGGTGGTGCGGGGATAGTCTTTTGGCTGTCACTGCGAGAGTAGTGACAGGGTGTAGGAACCCTTGGAAAACTCACCGTGCATTAGCTCTGTTCTTTGATTGCGGCACTTTAACGTGCCCATGAAATTGTTCGCGGCGGCTGTGCGCGGGAACGCTTCGGCGTGGCTGAGTTTGGTGGGTTCCTCAGTTTCCTACTCTCGCGTACAGCTGCCACCCAAACCTGTAGGAAGGTCGTTGGCAGCCTCACTTAACCTGCCGAGGTGCAAAAAATATGTCGACGTTAAAACCCGATCCACCCTACGAACCCTTCATCCCTCACCCCAACAACCGCCTCATGGCGCTGACCAGCAACTGCAACGACATGCCCACCCTGTTCATCGACACCCACGCCCCGCTCGACATCCTGATGGACGCCGCCAACTACCGCATCCGCGCGGTAATCCAGGTTCTGGAAAACATGTGCATGCGCGGCTCGGTCGAGTGCGACTCGGTCATCCTCAGCGACTTCGCCCAGCTCTGCGTGATTCCGCTGCGTGACGGCTGCGATGTGTTGGATGTGATTGGCAAGCGCCTACGCGCCATACCGTCCTGACTCGATCGTTCCCACGCTCTGCGTGGGAACAAACGCCCACTCAGCCCCCAACCCCTGACTTGCCGCCCGGTAAAAGGTAAACTTCACGGCCCTCGCAGGAGCAGCCATGAATTATCGTCACGCCTTCCATGCCGGCAATCACGCCGATGTGTTCAAACACCTGACCTTGACCCGCCTCATCGCCCTGATGTCGCGCAAGGAGCAGCCGTTTGCCTATCTCGACAGCCACGCCGGCATCGGTCTGTATGACCTGCAGGGCGATCAGGCCAACCGTACCGGCGAGTACCTGGAAGGCATCGCGCGCTTGTGGGACCAGCCGGATCTGCCGGCGCTGACCGCCGATTACATGAAAGTGCTGCACGAGATGAACCCGGACGGCCAGTTGCGCTATTACCCGGGTTCGCCGGAGCTGGCGCGGCGTCTGACCCGGCCGCAGGATCGGGTGATGCTCAATGAGAAGCACCCCGAAGACGGCGTCCTGCTCAAGGACAACATGGCCGGCGATCGTCGGGTCAAAGTGCATCTGGGCGAGGGCTGGCATGTCGCCCGCGCGATGTTGCCGGTGCAGGAGAAACGCGCGGTGATGCTGATTGATCCGCCGTTCGAACAGCTCGATGAAATGCAGCGCTGTGCGGCGTCGATGAAAGAAGCCATTGGCCGGATGCGCCAAACCGTGGCGGCCATCTGGTATCCGGTGAAGGATCAGCGCGCATTGCGTCGTTTCTATCAGGATCTGGCCGGCACCGGTGCGCCGAAGTTGCTGCGGGTCGAACTGCTGGTGCATCCGCTGGATACGCCGAACAGTCTGAACGGCTCTGGCCTGGCGATTGCCAATCCGCCGTGGGGGCTGGAGGAAGAATTGCGTGAGCTGCTGCCGTGGCTGTCCAAGAAACTGGGCCAGACCCAGGGTGGGTGGCAGATGGATTGGTTGATCGCCGAGAGCTGATCAACCGTCAATCGCTCCCACGTAAAGCGTGGGAGCGATCAGGGCGGGCTTAGTTACCTGCCAGGCTCGGTGGCATGCACACACCGGTACCGCCAATCCCGCAGTAGCCTTCCGGGTTTTTCGCCAGATACTGCTGGTGGTAAGTCTCGGCGAAGTAAACGGTCGGCGCCTGTTCAATCTCGGTGCTGATTTCACCCAGACCTGCCTTCGACAGCTCAGCCTGATAAACGGCTTTGCTCTTCAACGCCGCATCCAGTTGCTCCGGATGAGTTGCGTAGATCACCGAACGGTACTGGGTGCCGATGTCATTGCCCTGACGCATGCCCTGCGTCGGGTTGTGCAGTTCCCAGAACATTGCCAGCAGCTCTTCGTAGCTGACTTTGTCTTTGTCGAAAACGACCAACACCACTTCCGAATGACCGGTCAGGCCCGAGCAGACTTCTTCGTAGGTCGGGTTCGGCGTGAAGCCGCCGGCGTAACCGACCACGGTGCTGACCACGCCTTCTCGCTGCCAGAAGCGGCGTTCCGCACCCCAGAAACAGCCCAGTCCGAAAATCGCGAAATCGACGTCCTGAAAGAACGGGCCAAGCAGCGGCGTGTCTTTGAAGACGAAATGGTTTTCAGGCAGGGTCATCGCGGTTTCGCGACCAGGCAGAGCTTGTTCTTTAGTCGGTAGCACGTTTTTGTTCACCAGAATTTCCGAGCGCAGAACCATGATCGTTCCTCTCAGTCAGGATGGGATGTCAATTACACAGACCACCAGTGTGCCCAATGATGCCCAGTTAATCACTAGTCAAAATGTGCGGGTACTGCGGTTGTGGTTTACAGCGGGAGAGGGCCGCGCGGGTAGCGCTTGAGCGCCTGGATCAGCTCGGCGCCCGGAATCGGCCGGTCGAACAGGTAGCCCTGGCCGACGTCGCAGCGGTGCCGGCGCAGGAACGCCAGCTGCTCGGCGGTCTCGATGCCTTCGGCCACGACCTTGAGTTTGAGGTTGTGGGCCATGGCGATCACGGCGGAGGTGATTTCCATGTCGTCCTGGTTGTCCGGGATTTCGTGGATGAAGCTGCGATCGATCTTGATGATGTCGATCGGGAATTTTTTCAGGTAGCTGAGCGACGAGTAACCGGTGCCGAAGTCGTCCATGGCCAGGGTCAGGCCCAGGCGCTTGAGCTGGTCGAGCTGCAAGTGGGTGTCTTCGGTGGCTTCCAGCAGCAGGCCTTCGGTCAGCTCCAGCTCCAGCAGATTGGCCGGCAGCGCTTCTTCCTTGAGGATGTTGGCGATGGAAGCCACCAGATCCGGGTCGGAAAACTGTTTGGGCGACAGGTTGATCGCCACTTGCAGGTTGCCCATGCCCGCAGCGGTCAGCGCTTTGCTCATGCGGCAGGCCTGGCGGGCGATCCACTTGCCGATCGGAATGATCAGGCCGGTTTCCTCGGCCACGCTGATGAACTGGTCCGGGCGGATCATGCCGCGTTCCGGGTGGTTCCAGCGCAGCAGCGCTTCCATGCCCAGCAACCGGCCGCTGCGCAGGCACAGCTTCGGCTGGTAGAACACGTCCAGTTCGTTCTGGGTCAGGGCGCGGCGCAGGTTGTTCTCGACGAACAGTTTGTAGCTGGCCTCGGCGTTCAGCGCTTCGGTGAACACCTGCACCTGATGTTTGCCGTTGGCCTTGGCCTTGTGCAGGGCGAGGCCGGCGTTGCGCATCAGGGTCTGCGGGTCGCGGCCGTGCAGCGGCGCGCAGGCCAGGCCCACGGAACCGGTGACGCTGATCAACTGGTTGTCGACGAACATCGGCTTGTCGAGGGTCAGCAGCAACTGGCTGGCGATCTGTTGGCCGGCCTCAAGGTCGGTGTTGTCGAGCAACACCGCGAATTCGTTACTGGCGAACCGCGCCAGACTACCGCTCGGGCTCAGGCTGTTGCGCAGACGCCGGGCCAGGCTGATCAACAGTTTGTCGCCGGTCTGGTGGCCGAGGCTGTCGTTGATCCGCTTGAAATTGTCGATGTCCACCAGCAGCAGGCTGATCGGGGTATCGCTGTCTCGGGCAAAGCGCTCATCCAGATTGCGGATAAATGCAGGGCGGTTGCCGAGGTTGGTCAGGTTGTCGGTGTAGGCCAGACGCTCGATGCGCTGCTGCGCCAGTTTGGTCTGGGTGATGTCTTCGTAGATGCCGATGTAGTGCGTCAGCTCACGGTTGTCGCCGTAGACCTTGGAAATCGACAACTGGCCCCAGTAGGGTTCGAGGTTCTTGCGGCGGCTTTTGAATTCGCCCTGCCAGCTGTTGCTCTTGGCCAGCGCCGAGGGCGCGTCGAACAACAGCTCGCTGAGGTTTTCCAGGGCCGGCAGCTCCGAGAGGCGCTGGCCGTGGACTTCCTCGGTGGTGTACTGGGTGATCGCGGTGAAGCTCGGGTTGACGTACTCGACCACGCCGTCGCAGTTGACCAACAAGAAGGCATTGGCGCTTTGCTCGACCGCGCGCTGGAACAGGTGCAAGGCACTGGTGGCGGTGCGTCGGTTGTGGTTGTTGATGACTTGGGCGAACTGATCGGCCAGCTCGCCGGCAAAGGCGATTTCGTCGGACTGCCAGGCGCGTGTCACGCCGGTCTGCTCCAGGCACAGTACGCCGACCACCTGGCCGTCGACGCGGATGCTGGCGTCGAGCATGGCGTTGACGTCACGCGGGCGCAGGGCTTCGGCCATCTCCCGGGTACGCGGGTCGCGCATCGCGTTGTGCGCGTCGATGGCGCGGCTGCCGTGCAGGGCGTCCATGTAGTCGGGAAAGCCGCTGACGTCGATCACCTCCGGCAGGATGTATTCCTGGGTGGCGCGGTGATAGGCGGAAATCGGTACCAGCTTCTGGCCTTCGAGGTTCCACAGGCTGGCGCAGTCGATTTCATAGATATCGCAGGCGCAGCGGGTAATCAGCTCGGCGGCTTCTTGCAGGGAGTTCTGGCTGCTGTAGCGTTGGCGGGCCAGCAACAGGATCAGGTCCTGCTGGGCGCGCACCCGCTCCAGATGCTGCAGTTGTTCCTGCTGGGCACGCTGATTGAGCTCAAGGGCGATTTGCAGGCGCGAGTTCTGGGTTTCCAGGTCGACGGACGGCAATGCTGGCGCTTCGTCGAACACGTCATCGACTGCCAGCAGGTAACCGCGCAGCAAGTGGCGGTTGTGCTGTTTGTAGGCTTCACCGAGTTCGAGAATACTCAGCGCCCCGGCGGCGGTGTGCAGGGTATAGCGCACCAGATAATGCGGGCTGTCGCGCAGTTGTTGCTGGATCGCATCGTGCAACTGATAGCGCGCTTCGGGCTCCATCAGGCTGGCGTAGGGTGAACCGACCAAAGCGCAGAGTTCGACGGCAGGCTGGCCGAACTGGCGTTCGCAGTTGGGATCGAGAAACAGCATCGCCCAGCTGGCTTCATTCAGGCGCTCGAAACGCAGCATGCCGAGCCGCGAGGGCACAGGCAACTGCGTCACTACCTCGGCCACCATACGGCTGGCGGCATCGGGTTGGCTCTTCATGAAGGGAACTCGCTTGGAAATTTGCTGAACGCGCCGGGCTCTCGCCCTCTTTACTGTTGCCTGCGGCAAGGTTGCATCATTGCGGCACCGACTGACAAGAGACATGAAGGCCAAGTGCTATAAGAATATGTCGGCTGCGCTGAACATTTCTCCAGCGGGCGCTGGAAAGTAATGCAGCGGCGCGCTGAGAGCGCCGTTCCAGAGCCTTCTGGCATCCGGAGCGGCGGCATTTTTCCATTCAGCGCAGTGGAATGTCGATTGATTGCAAGTGTTTGCCATCCCGGTCGTGGTAGTTGACCCGGATGTGTTCGGCCTCGACCACCATGTGGGCAAAATTGTCCTGGCTGACGACCTGGCTGGTCAGCGTGTGCCGGTATTCTCCCGCGTCTGTGCGAGCCAGCGGCTGATCGAGAATGAACGTCGATGCCCTGGCATAGGGCAGCAGTTTGCTGTTGCTCAGCGGCGAGGACACGACGGTGTGTACTTCAAAGTCCTGGTCTTCGCTGTGGGTCAGGCGACTGGTCAGCGAACCATGCACATCGCCGGAAATGAACACGACGTTTTTGAGCCGATGCCGGCGGATGGTTTCCAGCAGGCGCAGTCGCTGTTCGGGGAAGCCCGCCCAGGCATCATCGCTGTTCATTTTGCGGTCGGGGTAGAACATGACGCTGGTGACCACGAATTTGACCCGCGCCGGGCTCTCGACCAACCACTTGCACAAGGCCTGTTCCTGTTCTTCATCGAGGATGCGGCGGTTCTCGCTCGACAAGTTGCGGCGAGTTCGACTGTCCGTCACAAACCATTCGATATCGCCGTCGCTGAATTGATACCAGTAGTGCTTCAGTGTCGTGCGATCAATTGTGCCGTTAGTTGTTGTCGCGCAGATCGGGCTATGACTTGCTTGATAAATATCGTAAGCCGCTATTGCATTGCGATACAGGGTTTTATCGGACTTGCTGGCATTCATTGGCCAGTTGTCTTCTATTTCGTGATCATCAAGGATCATGTAAGTCGAAGTGCCGGACATCAGTCGTCGGATATTGGGCAGGGAAAACGCCACACGATACTTTGCAATGAACTCGTCGTAGTCGCGATCCGGTGCGAACAGGTTCAGATCGTCCGCGTAGATCTGATCGCCACACATCATGATTGCACTGATCGCCGGTTGTGCCCCCTCGATCAACTGGCTGATGGACGCGAAGATCCGGTCGCCCAGATGCGGGAGCGACGGGATGCCGGCGGTCAGGCGCAGATAGCGGCAGGAACCGAGGATGTAGGCGCGAGGCTGCAAAGGCCGATGGCTGCGGGTGCGCAGGCGATACGTTTCCCGTGGCCATTGCAGCGGTAACTCCGCCACGCTGTGGATGGTGTGGGCGGGACTCATCGGGCTGAACCAGCCGGTCTGGTATTCGTAGTCGGTGTCGGCTTGCAAGTGATCGAGTACCAGCACTTCAGTCATGTCGCGGGTTGAATCCAGTTTGACAAACTGGCCCGGTTGCCATTGTTTCGAATTCAATATTCGATAGCGAATGCCGGCAAATGCGGCCGTGTTATGTTGCAGTCCACCGCGAATGAAGATCCGCGCCTGATTAGTTGTTGTGTGGCCAACGATCGGGCCGACAGTAGGTTTCAGCATGTTCGAATCCATTCGAATAAGTATTGGTAATGAATAAAGTTATCCAGCTTTATAGGCGTAACTTTAATGCGCAAAGGTTAGTTGTCTGTTGCTGAAAAATATCGATAGGAAGTGGACTCGAGTCGTGGCTTATATCAGCGCAAGTTGTGGGAAAAGTGCGGGCGGCAGTTATTTCAGGCAAAAAAAAGCCCCGCCAAACTGACGGGGTTGAGGTACGAGCGTGTGGCGCTCGAAAACGTGGAACCCGGTCGGCCCTCCGTTGCCGGAGGGCCAAGCGGTTTACAGCAGGATGGTGCGGATGTCCGCCAGCAGGCTGCTCAGACGCTGGGTGAAGCGTGCGGCAGCGGCGCCGTTGATCACACGGTGATCGTAGGACAGCGACAGTGGCAGCATCAGTTTCGGCTGGAAGGCTTTGCCGTCCCAGACTGGCTGGATGGTTGCCTTGGAAACACCGAGGATCGCCACTTCCGGCGCGTTGACGATCGGCGTGAAGCCGGTGCCGCCAATGTGGCCGAGGCTGGAAATGGTGAAGCAGGCGCCCTGCATGTCGTCAGCGGTGAGCTTCTTGTCGCGGGCCTTGGCGGCCAGCGCAGCGGCTTCGGCTGCCAGTTGCAGCAGGCTCTTCTGGTCGACGTTCTTGATGACCGGTACCAGCAGGCCATCCGGGGTGTCGACGGCGAAGCCGATGTTCACGTACTTCTTGCGGATGATCGCCTTGCCGCTAGGTGCCAGCGAACTGTTGAAGTCCGGCAGTTCCTTGAGCATGTGCGCGCAGGACTTGAGCAGCAGCGGCAGGATGGTCAGCTTGACGCCAGCCTTCTCTGCAACGGCTTTCTGAGCGATACGGAACGCTTCCAGCTCGGTGATATCAGCCGAATCGAACTGAGTCACGTGCGGGATGTTCAGCCAGCTGCGGTGCAGGCTCGACGCGCCGATCTGCATCAGACGAGTCATTGGCACTTCTTCGATTTCGCCGAAACGGCTGAAGTCGACGACCGGAATCGGCGGGATGCCCGCGCCACCGGTTGCGCCAGCAGCAGCGGCCGGTGCTTCCTTGGCCTTCTGCATCATGGCTTTGACGTAAGTCTGCACGTCTTCTTTCAGGATGCGACCGTGCGGACCGCTGGCGCCGACAGCGCTCAGCTCGACGCCGAACTCGCGAGCCAGTTGACGCACGGCAGGGCCGGCGTGAACTTTGGCGCCCGGCTTGGCTGGAGCAGCAACCGGAGCGGCAGAAGCAGGTGCAGCGGCAGCCGGAGCAGCAGCGGCTGGCGCCGGAGCGCTCGGAGCAGCAGCGGCAGCTGGAGCCGGGGCAGCAGCCGGAGCGGCGCCTTTGACTTTCAGCTTGAGGATCAGGTCGCCAGTGCCGACTTCGTCGTCCAGCTTGATGGAAATGCTTTCCACCACGCCAGCGGCAGGCGACGGGATTTCCATGCTCGCCTTGTCGGATTCCAGGGTGATCAGCGACTGGTCGGCTTCAACGCTGTCGCCAGCCTTGACCAACACTTCGATGATCTTGGCCTTGCCGGCCGAACCGATGTCCGGAACGTGGATGTCCTGAACGCTATCGGCAACCGGTGCAGCAGGCGCGGCGGCCGGAGCCGGCGCAGCGGCAGCGGCTGGAGCAGCAGCCTGGGCCGGAGCGGCCGCAGCAGGGGCCGCAGCACCCGCCACTTCCAGATCCAGGATCAGGTCGCCAGTGCCGACTTCGTCGTTCAACTTGACGCTGATGGCCTTGACCACGCCAGCGGCAGGCGACGGGATTTCCATGCTCGCCTTGTCGGATTCCAGGGTGATCAGCGACTGATCAGCCTCGACCTTGTCGCCGACCTTGACCTGGATCTCGATGATCTGGGCCTTGCCCGACGAACCGATGTCCGGCACGTGCACTTGCTGAACCGAAGCGGCAGCAGGCGCTGCGGCTGGCGCGGCAGCCGCAGGAGCGGCAGCCGATTTGGCTTCAGCCTTGGCAGCAGGAGCAGCGGCAGGCGCTGGGGCCGCAGCAGCGGCGCCCTCGACTTCCAGTTCCAACAGTTCGTCGCCTTCTTTCAGGCGATCGCCCAGCTTCACTTTCAGGCTCTTGATGACGCCGGCCTTCGGGGCCGGCACTTCCATGCTGGCCTTGTCCGATTCCAGAGTCAGGATGCTCTGGTCGGCTTCGATACGGTCGCCGACCTTCACAAACAGTTCGATTACTTCACCTTCACCGCTGCCGATGTCAGGTACGCGAATGAGTTCGCTCACAGAGTTTCTCCTCAGCAGTCCAGTGGGTTGCGTTTTTCCGGGTCGATACCGAACTTGGTGATGGCCTCGGCCACGACTTTAGGTTCGATATCACCACGGTCAGCCAGTGCTTCCAGGGCTGCCAACACCACGAAATGACGGTCGACTTCGAAGAAATGACGCAGTTTCTTGCGGCTGTCGCTGCGGCCGAAACCGTCGGTGCCCAGGACTTTGAATTCCTTGGACGGTACCCACTGACGGATCTGCTCGGCGAACAGTTTCATGTAGTCGGTAGAGGCGATGACCGGACCCTTACGGCCGCTCAGGCACTCTTCGACGTAGCTGCGCTTAGGCTTCTGGCCTGGTTTCAGACGGTTGCTGCGCTCTACGGCCAGGCCGTCGCGACGCAGTTCGTTGAAGCTGGTGACGCTCCACACGTCGGCACCGACGTTGAACTCTTCACGCAGGATCTTCGCCGCTTCACGGACTTCACGCAGGATGGTGCCGGAGCCCATCAGCTGTACGTGGTGCGCCGCTTCGCGGGTGTCTTCTTCCAGCAGGTACATGCCTTTCTTGATGCCTTCTTCGGCACCGGCCGGCATGGCTGGCTGCTGGTAGGACTCGTTCATCACGGTGATGTAATAGAAGATGTCCTGTTGCTCTTCGGTCATCTTCTTCATGCCGTCCTGAATGATCACCGCCAGCTCGTAGCCGTAGGTCGGATCGTAGGTGCGGCAGTTCGGGATGGTGGCAGCCAGCAGGTGGCTGTGACCGTCTTCGTGCTGCAGGCCTTCACCGTTCAGGGTGGTACGGCCGGCGGTGCCGCCGATCAGGAAGCCACGGGTGCGGCTGTCGCCGGCGGCCCAGGCCAGATCGCCGATACGCTGGAAGCCGAACATCGAGTAGAAGATGTAGAACGGCAGCATTGGCTGGTTGTGGCTGGAGTACGAAGTACCGGCCGCGATGAAGGAGCTCATGGCGCCCGCTTCGTTGATGCCTTCTTCAAGGATCTGACCTTTCTGGTCTTCCTTGTAGAACATCACCTGGTCTTTATCGACTGGCTCGTAGAGCTGGCCGACGGACGAGTAGATGCCCAGCTGACGGAACATGCCTTCCATACCGAAGGTACGGGCTTCGTCCGGGATGATCGGAACGATGCGCGGGCCGATTTCCTTGTCCTTGACCAGTTGCGCGAGGATCCGCACGAACGCCATGGTGGTGGAAATTTCACGGTCGCCGGAACCGTCGAGGATTGCCTTGAGGGTATCCAGATCCGGGGTCGGTACGCTGAAGCTTTGTGCACGACGCTGAGGGACGAAACCGCCCAGTGCAGTGCGACGCTCTGCCAGGTAACGGGCTTCGGCGCTGTTTGGCTCCGGCTTGAAGAACGGCAGGTTTTCCAGCTCTTCGTCTTTCACCGGGATGTCGAAGCGGTCGCGGAACAGCTTCAGGCTGTCGACGTCGACTTTCTTGGTGTTGTGCGCGGTGTTCTTCGCTTCGCCGGCACCGGTACCGTAACCCTTGATGGTCTTGGCCAGGATGACGGTCGGTTGTTCTTTGTGGTTGACCGCTTCGTGGTACGCCGCGTAGACCTTGTACGGGTCGTGGCCGCCACGGTTGAGTTTCCAGATCTCGTCGTCGGACAGGTCTGCAACCATCGCCTTGAGTTCAGGCGTGTTGAAGAAGTGTTCGCGAACGAACGCGCCGTCTTTGGCCTTGTAGTTCTGGTACTCGCCGTCGATGACTTCGTCCATGCGACGTTGCAGGATGCCGTCGACGTCCTTGGCCAGCAGTGGGTCCCAGAAACGGCCCCAGATGACTTTGGTCACGTTCCACTGAGCACCGCGGAACACGCCTTCGAGTTCCTGGATGATCTTGCCGTTGCCGCGAACCGGGCCGTCGAGGCGCTGCAGGTTGCAGTTGATGACGAAGATCAGATTGTCCAGCTTCTCGCGGCCGGCCAGGGAGATCGCGCCCAGGGATTCCGGCTCGTCGCACTCGCCGTCGCCCAGGAAGCACCAGACTTTCTGTTTGCCCGGCTGGATGAAGCCGCGGTGTTCCAGGTACTTCATGAAGCGAGCCTGGTAGATCGCCTGGATCGGGCCCAGACCCATCGATACAGTCGGGAACTGCCAGAAGTCAGGCATCAGCCAAGGGTGCGGATAGGACGACAGGCCCTGACCGTCGACTTCCTGGCGGAAGTTGTTCATCTGGTCTTCGGTGATGCGGCCTTCCATGAACGCACGGGCGTAGACGCCTGGCGAGGTGTGGCCCTGGAAGTAGATCAGGTCGCCGCCGTGTTCGTCGGTCGGGGCCTGGAAGAAGTAGTTGAAGCCGATGTCGTACAGGGTCGCGCTGGAGGCGAAGCTGGAGATGTGACCGCCCAGGTCAGAATCTTTCAGGTTCGTACGCATTACCATGGCCATCGCGTTCCAGCGTACCAGCGAGCGAATGCGGCGTTCCATGAACAGGTCGCCAGGCATGCGTGCTTCGTGGGTAACGGGAATCGTGTTGCGGTAAGGCGTGGTGATGGCGTAAGGCAGTTGCGAGCCGCTGCGGGTCGCGAGTTCGCCCATACGGGTCATCAGATAGTGAGCACGGTCTTCGCCTTCTTTGTCGAGAACCGATTCCAGGGCGTCCAGCCATTCCTGGGTTTCGACGGGATCGAGGTCTTGCATGGCTTGCTCCAGGGCGGAAAGGCTTCCAGAATCGGTTGCCTGAGTTTGCGACTGGCCTTGTGGGCAGACGATTTAAAATTCTTGGATTGCCGACAGGTTGTTCCGGCGGCGTGTAGTTTTACTACAAATCATCCGGCATTTCAGCCTTTCGAATGTATAGACGAGTAGTAAAACTACAGATGAAAGGCTTGTGGCCTCCGACTGCGTTGTGAGAATAATCGTTAAGGTTGCTCTTTAGCCATCCGAAAAAGGTGAAAGTTTGATGCTGGCTGCCAAAGAAAAAGAAATTTCAGCTATTTCTCACTTTTGTTCGACAGTCCTTCGCGTAGCGGTTTTTCAATCATCACTACAAGCGGCCATTTACACGCCGATCAAGGATAGACCATGACCCTGCCCGCGCTTGCCGAACTGCCTGCCATTCTCCTGCCGTTGGTCAGCCGATCCGAGCAGTCGTTCCGTACGGCCGTCGCCGCACTTGAGGACGATCAAGGCTTCTCCACCTGGACTCCGGAGCGCTGGGCGCAGTTCGCCCGCGTCACCGCCGCCAGCGATTTCGTGATTGAACAGAGCGTTCGTGACCCTTTGATGTTGCTGTCGCTGGTGCAGTCCGGTGAGCTCGATCGACCGTTCGCCCCCGGCGAGTTGTGCGGGCAGATTGCGGCGGCGGTCAGCACCGCGCAGACCGAGGATGAACTGGGTCGCGTCCTGCGTCGTCAGCGCGCCCGGCATCAGGTGCGGATCATCTGGCGCGACCTGACTCGCCAGGCCGATCTGGTGCAAACCTGCCGCGACCTCTCGGACATGGCCGACGCCAGCATCGACCAGGCTTATCAATGGCTGTACAGCCGCCATTGCGAACAGTTCGGTACGCCGACCGGCCGGCGCAGCGGCGAACCGCAGCAAATGGTCATCCTCGGCATGGGCAAGCTCGGCGCGGTCGAGCTGAACCTTTCCTCGGACATCGACCTGATCTTCGCCTACCCCGAGGGTGGCGAAACCGTCGGCGTGAAGCGCGCGCTGGATAACCAGGAATTTTTCATTCGTCTCGGCCAGCGCCTGATCAAGGCCCTCGATCCGATGACCGTCGACGGCTTTGTGTTCCGCGTCGACATGCGCCTGCGCCCGTACGGCTCGTCCGGCGCGCTGGTGCTGAGCTTCAATGCGCTGGAGCAGTATTACCAGGATCAGGGCCGTGACTGGGAGCGCTACGCGATGATCAAGTCGCGGGTGGTGGCCGGTGATCAGGTGGCCGGTGCGCAGTTGCAGGAAATGCTGCGGCCGTTCGTTTACCGGCGCTATCTGGACTTCTCGGCGATCGAAGCGCTGCGCACCATGAAGCAACTGATCCAGCAGGAAGTCCGGCGCAAGGGCATGGCCGATAACATCAAGCTTGGCTCCGGTGGCATTCGCGAAGTCGAGTTCATCGCCCAGGCCTTTCAGTTGATTCATGGCGGTCGCGATCTGAGCCTGCAACAGCGGCCTCTATTAAAGGTGTTGAGCACGCTGGAAGGGCAGGGTTATCTGCCGCCGGCAGTGATCAGCGAATTGCGTGAAGGTTATGAATTCCTGCGCTACACCGAACACGCGATCCAGGCGATTGCCGATCGGCAGACCCAGATGCTGCCGGACAGCCAGCAGGATCAGGCCCGCATCGCCTTCATGCTCGGTTTCGCCGACTGGGACGCCTTCCATGAAAAGCTGATGTTCTGGCGTGGCCGGGTGGCTTGGCATTTTGCTCAGGTCATCGCCGATCCCGATGAGGAAGAAGGCGCCGACTGCGAAGTGGTGGTCGGCGGTGAATGGCTGCCGCTGTGGGAAGAGGCTCAGGACGAAGAAGCCGCTTGCCGCCAACTGGAAGAGGGCGGTTTCGCCGACGCCACCAAAGCCTTGAAAGCGCTGGCCGGTCTGCGCAGCAGTCCGCAGCTGCGGGCGATGCAGCGTCTGGGACGCGAACGCCTCGACGCCTTTATTCCACGTCTGCTCGCTCAGGCAGTGGAGCATGACAATCCGGATCTGGTGCTCGAACGGGTTCTGCCGCTGGTCGAAGCGGTGGCCCGGCGTTCGGCTTATTTAGTGTTGCTGACGGAAAACCCCGGCGCGCTGCGTCGCTTGCTGACTCTGTGCGCCGCGAGTCCGTGGATCGCCGAGCAGATCACCCGTTTCCCGCTGCTGCTGGATGAGTTGCTCAACGAAGGTCGCCTGTTCAAGCCGCCCTTGGCGCCGGAACTGGCCGCCGAATTGCGCGAGCGCCTGACCCGGATCCCCGAGGACGACCTCGAACAGCAGATGGAAGCCCTGCGCCATTTCAAACTGGCGCATCGCTTGCGCGTCGCCGCGTCGGAAATCGCCGGCAGCCTGCCGTTGATGAAAGTCAGCGATTACCTGACCTGGCTGGCGGAAGCGATTCTGGAACAAGTGCTGGCCCTGGCCTGGCGCCAGACCGTGGCCAAGTACGGCACGCCGCTGCGCACCGACGGCACGTTGTGCGATCCCGGCTTCATCATTGTCGGTTATGGGAAAGTCGGCGGGATCGAGTTGGGGCATGGTTCGGACCTGGATCTGGTGTTCATCCACGACGGCGATCCACAGGCAGAAACCGACGGAGCGAAGCCTATTGATGGCGCGCAGTTCTTTACCCGGCTCGGCCAGCGGATCATTCACTTGCTGACGGCGCAGACCAACTCCGGCCAGCTGTATGAAGTGGACATGCGCCTGCGGCCGTCCGGTGCGTCGGGGCTGTTGGTCAGTTCGCTGGGGGCATTTGCCCGCTATCAAGAAAATGAAGCCTGGACGTGGGAGCATCAGGCTCTGGTGCGGGCGCGGGTGCTGGTGGGCAGTCAGGATGTCGGCCAGGCGTTCGAGAAAGTGCGGGCTCAGGTGCTGGGCAAGGCGCGGGATCTGGCGAAACTGCAACAGGAAGTGAGCGAGATGCGCGCCAAGATGCGCGATAACCTCGGCAGCAAGAGCACCGCCGCCGGTACCGGGGCGAATGCCTTCGACGCCACGGCGCCGTTCGACCTCAAGCAGGACGCCGGAGGTATCGTCGATATTGAATTTATGGTGCAATACGCGGCCCTGGCGTGGTCGCAGACCCACCCGCCGCTGCTGCGCTGGACGGACAATATCCGCATTCTGGAAGAGCTGGAACACGAGGGGCTGATGCCCGTCGAAGACGCCAGCCTGTTGCGCGAGGCCTATAAGGCCTATCGCTCCGCCGCCCACCGGCAGGCGTTGCAGAAGGATGCCGGGGTGATACCGGGCGATCAGTTCGCGGACGAACGGCGGCAGGTGATGCGGATCTGGCGCGAGCTGGGGCTAAGCTGATTCTCGAGACGGGGAGGCGTAAAGCCTCCCCGGTTCGTTTTTGGAAACCACATGAATATTCTGATCGTTGGGCCCAGTTGGGTCGGTGACATGGTGATGGCGCAGACACTGTTTCAGTGTCTCAAGCAACGCCACCCGCAGTGCGAAATCGACGTGCTGGCCCCCGAGTGGAGCCGGCCGATCCTTGAGCGCATGCCCGAAGTGCGCAAGGCCTTGAGCTTTCCGCTCGGCCACGGCGCGCTGGAGCTGGCGACCCGCCGGCGGATCGGCAAATCCCTGGCCGGCCAGTACGACCAGGCGATCCTGCTGCCGAACTCGCTGAAGTCGGCGCTGGTGCCGTTCTTCGCCGGCATCCCGAAACGCACCGGCTGGCGCGGCGAATTCCGCTACGGCCTGCTCAATGACGTGCGCACACTGGATAAAGAACGTTATCCGCTGATGATCGAGCGCTTCATGGCGTTGGCCTACGAGCCGAACGCCGAGCTGCCGAAACCGTATCCGCGCCCGAGCCTGCAAATCGACCCGGTGACCCGCGAGGCGGTGCTGGCCAAGTTCGGCCTGACCCTAGATCGCCCGGTGCTGGTGCTGTGCCCCGGTGCCGAGTTCGGTGAAGCCAAACGCTGGCCGTCCGAGCATTACGCCAAGGTCGCCGAAGCGCGTATCCGCGAAGGCTGGCAAGTCTGGCTGTTCGGCTCGAAGAACGATCACGCGGTGGGAGAAGACATCCGCGCGCGGCTGATCCCGGGCCTGCGTGAAGAGTCCGTGAACCTCAGTGGCGGTACTTCGCTGGCCGAGGCCATCGACCTGATGTCCTGCGCTGACTCTGTGGTTTCCAACGATTCCGGTCTGATGCACGTTGCTGCAGCGCTGAACCGTCCGTTGGTGGCGGTCTACGGTTCGACTTCGCCGGGTTTCACCCCGCCGTTGGCCGAGCATGTGGAAATCGTCCGTCTGGGCCTCGATTGCAGCCCTTGCTTTGATCGCACTTGCCGTTTCGGCCATTACAACTGCCTGCGCCAGCTGATGCCGGACGCGGTCAACGATGCCTTGCAGCGTTTGCAGGGCTCTGTGGTCGAGGTCCATTAAGTTGCGGGTATTGCTGATCAAGACTTCATCGCTGGGCGACGTGATTCACGCGTTGCCGGCGCTGACCGACGCTGCCCGGGCGATTCCCGGGATCAAATTCGACTGGGTGGTGGAAGAAGGCTTTGCCGAAATCCCGACCTGGCACCCGGCCGTGGGCAAGGTCATTCCCGTGGCGATCCGCCGCTGGCGCAAGAACCTCTGGAAAACCATCACCAGCGGCGAGTGGAAGCGCTTCAAGCAATCCGTTCGGGCGAACAAATATGACTTGGTGATAGACGCTCAAGGCTTGCTGAAAAGCGCCTGGCTGACTCGTTACGTCAAAGCCCCGGTGGCCGGTCTCGACAAGGGCTCTGCCCGCGAGCCGATTGCCGCGCGTTTTTATGACCGCAAACTGGCGGTGGCCCGTGGGCAGCACGCCGTTGAGCGCGTGCGCCAATTGTTCGCTATCGCCTTGGGTTACGACTTGCCCAAAGGCCTTGGCGATTACGGCCTCAACGTCGAGCGTCTGGTGGAACTGCCACGCAAGAATGCTTACGTGGTGTTTTTGCACGGCACCACCTGGGACACCAAACACTGGCCGGAAAGCTACTGGCGTGAGCTGACCGAGCGGGTCGGCTACCTCGGCGTCGGGATCAAGCTGCCGTGGGGCAACCCGCTGGAGAAGGCCCGGGCCGAGCGCATCGCTGCCGGCTTCAAGCATGCCGAAGTGCTGCCGAAGCTCAACCTGGCCGGGGTCGGCAAGGTGCTGGCCGGCGCCCAGGCCTGTGTCGCGGTGGACACCGGTCTCGGCCATCTCGCTGCGGCATTGGACGTGCCGACGATTTCGCTGTTCGGCCCGACCAATCCGGGCCTGACCGGTGCCTACGGCAAGCTGCAGATTCACCTCGGCAGCGATTTCCCGTGCGCGCCGTGCCTGCAAAAGAAATGTACGTATCAACCGACCGCGCAGGATGCCCGTCAGTTTGACCTGAAACGCGAGTTGCCTTTGTGCTTCACGCGTCTGAATCCCGAGCGTGTCGCCAGCCGACTGAGCACGTTGTTGATGGCTGAGGAGCTGCGTTGATGCAATTGGCATTTGTCCTTTACAAGTATTTCCCGTTCGGTGGTTTGCAGCGCGATTTCATGCGCATCGCCCTCGAATGTCAGAAGCGTGGCCACAAGATCCGCGTCTACACCCTGATCTGGGAAGGCGACGTGCCGCCCGGTTTCGAAGTGCTGGTGGCGCCGGTCAAGGCGTTCTTCAACCATCGCCGCAACGAGAAACTCAGCGCGTGGATGGAAGCGGACCTGGCCAGGCGCCCGGTGGATCGCCTGATCGGCTTCAACAAGATGCCGGGGCTGGACGTCTACTACGCCGCCGACGGCTGCTTCGAGGACAAGGCGCAGAACCTGCGCAATTCGCTGTATCGCCGCTGGGGCCGCTATCGCCACTTCGCCGAGTACGAGCGCGCGGTGTTCGCCAAAGACGCGAAGACTGAAGTGTTGATGATCTCCGAAGTGCAGCAGCCGCTGTTCATCAAGCATTACGACACGCCGCTCGAGCGCTTCCACCTGCTGCCTCCGGGCATCGCCCAGGATCGTCGGCGTCCGGCGGATGCCGACGAAATTCGCGCCGGTTTCCGCGCCGAATTCAACCTCAAGGACGACGAACTGTTGCTGGTGCAGATCGGCTCCGGGTTCAAGACCAAGGGCGTCGATCGCAGCCTGAAGGCGCTGGCCGCATTGCCCGCCGAACTGAAGAAACGCACCCGGCTGTTTGTAATCGGCCAGGATGACCCCAAATTGTTCCAGATGCAGAGTGCAACATTGGGTCTGGGCGACAACGTGACGTTCCTCAAGGGGCGCAGCGATATCCCGCGTTTCCTGCTCGGCGCCGATCTGTTGATCCACCCGGCGTACAACGAGAACACCGGTACGGTATTGCTTGAAGCGCTGGTCGCCGGGTTGCCGGTGCTGGTCAGCGCGGTCTGCGGCTACGCCCATTACATTGCCGAGGCCGATGCCGGGCGCGTGCTGGACGAGCCGTTCGATCAGGCGCAACTGACGCAATACCTGACTGACATGTTGAACGACGACGCTGCACGGGCGGCCTGGAGCCGCAACGGTTTGGCTTTCGCCGAGACGGCCGACCTCTACAGCATGCCGCAGCACGCGGCCGATGTGATTCTGGCGGAGCACGCATAAATGAAGTTGATGCTGGCTGAACCGTTCAAGAGCCTCTGGGCCGGCCGCGATGCGTTCGCGGAAGTCGAGGGCTTGCAGGGCGAGGTGTACCGCGAGCTGGAAGCCCGCAGGACTTTGCGCACGGAAGTCGACGGCAACGGATTTTTCGTCAAGATCCACCGTGGCATTGGCTGGGGCGAGATTTTCAAGAACCTGCTGACTGCCAAGCTGCCGGTGCTTGGCGCGGGCCAGGAATGGAAGGCTATCCAGCGTCTGCAGGAAGTCGGTGTGCCGACCATGACCGCCGTCGCGTACGGCGAGAAGGGCAGCAACCCGGCGGATCAGCATTCGTTCATCGTCACCGAGGAGCTGGCGCCGACCATCAGCCTCGAAGACTTCAGCATCGACTGGGTCAAGCAGCCGCCGCAGCCAAAGCTCAAGCGCGCGCTGATCGCCGAAGTTGCACGCATGACGGGCATGATGCACCGCGCGGGGGTCAACCATCGCGACTGCTACATCTGCCACTTCCTGCTGCACACCGACAAACCGGTCACCCCGGAAGATTTCAAACTCTCGGTGATCGACCTGCACCGCGCCCAGACCCGCCCGGCGATCACTCAGCGCTGGCGCAACAAGGATCTGGCGGCGCTGTATTTCTCCGCGCTGGACATCGGCCTGACCCGTCGCGACAAGCTGCGCTTTCTCAAGGGTTACTTCCAGCAACCGCTGCGCCAGATCCTGGCTGAAGAAGCGCCGTTGCTGAACTGGCTCGAAGGCAAGGCCAACAAACTCTACGAGCGCAAGTTGCGCTACGGGGATGCGCTCTGATGGCGGGTTGGAATCTTGAACCCGAGTACAGCGACCTCGCAGCGGATTTTGGCAGCCTTGAAGCGGTATTCGCGCTTGAAGGCGAGCGTCTGACCCGCGACCCGCTGTCCGAAGTCATCCGCGTGCAGCGCAACGGTGTCAATTACTACGTCAAACGCTACGTCGGCGCCGGCAAGGGCTTGCGCCGTTACCTCGGCAAGCCGCGGGTGAAGATGGAGTGGCAGAACCTCAAGCGTTTCGCCAAGTGGGGCATTCCCACCGCCGAAGTGGTGGCCTGGGGCCTGGAGCGCAATGGCATGGCCTACGATCGCGGGGCGATGATCACCCGCGAACTGCCGCGTACCGAGGACCTCTCGGCGCTGGCCGAGCGCAACGATCCCAAGCTGAAGAGTCATAGCTGGGTTGACGGCATCAGTCGGCAGTTGGCCGTTTACACCCGGACAATGCACGACCATCGCTTCACCCATAACGATCTGAAGTGGCGCAACCTGCTGATCGACGATCAGGCGCGGCTGTTTCTGATCGACTGCCCGAACGGCGATTTCTGGCGCGGTTTCTGGCTCAAATACCGGATTACCAAGGACCTGGCCTGTCTCGACAAGGTTGCCAAATACCACCTGTCGAACACCCAGCGCCTGCGCTTCTACCTGCAATACCGCCAGCGTGACCGGCTCAATGCCGCCGACAAGAAACGGATTCGCCACGTGGTGAGATTTTTCGAGGGACGCGAATGACTGATTTTCTCGCCGCTGAAGACCGTGCGCTGCTGGAGCGCCACGGCCTCGGCACGTTCGACGCGTTGTGGGACAAGCAACTCGATGCGGTGGATGAACCGAACACCGACGGCGGCGGCTGGAGCAGTGTGTTCCGGCTCGAACTCGAAGGCCACGGTTATTACCTCAAGCGTCAGAGCAACTACCTGACCCGCACCCTGCACGCGCCGTTTGGCGAGCCGACGTTCGCCCGGGAGTTTCGCAACATCAGTCGTTACAACCAGCTCGGCATTCCGGCGCTGCAAGCGGCGTTTTTCGGCCAGCGTAAAATCAACGGCGAAGTGCGCGCGATCCTGCTGACCCGAGCCCTCGACGGTTGGGATGATCTGGATTCGTTGCTGCAGCGCTGGTCTAGCCTGGAAGTCACGCAGCATTTGGCGATTCTCAAGGCCTGCGGCCAGCTGGCGCGGCGCCTGCACGGTGTACGTCAGGTGCACGGCTGCTTCTATCCCAAGCACATTTTCCTGCGTGCCGAGGGTACCGGGTATCAGGCGCAACTGATCGACCTGGAAAAGACCCGGCCCCTGCTGTTCGGCCAGCGTGATCGGGTCAAGGATCTGGAGCCGCTGCTGCGTCGCGCTCCGGAGTGGAGTGATGCCCAGTTGCGCGAGTTGCTGGCGGCGTATCTCGATCAGTCGGTCGACAGTTCACTGGTCGATAGCTGGGTCACGCGGCTGACCGCGCGGCGCAGTCGCAAGGAGACGCGCTGATGCAGTTGTCCGACCTGAAAAACGCCGGGCGTACACCGAGCCTGCCGCTGACGGTTTCGTTGGCCGATGCGGCGGGTACCGCCGATTTGCAGTTGCTCAGCCTGTTGCGGGTGTTGCCGGGGCAGCGCTATGTCGGTGCCGGCGTGTGGCGCGGGCGTCCGGTGTTGGCCAAATTGCTGGTTGGCAGCAAGGCTGCACGGCATTTTCAGCGTGAACTGGAAGGGGTGAAACTGCTCGCCGCCCAAGGCATGACTACGCCGTTGCTGCTGGCCGATGGCCTGAAGGACGGCGAGGGTGGCTGGTTGTTGTTCGAGTTTCTCGAAGGTTCCGAAAGTCTCGGTGATGCCTGGAACAAGGTCGAGTCCTTGCCGGTGCTGGCCGACGAACAGTCGGCGGTGCTGGCCGAGGCCCTCGGCGCCATTGGCCAGTTGCACGGTAAAGGCCTGTGGCAGGAAGACCTGCACCTGGACAACCTGCTGCGCCACGGCGGTCAGTTGTACCTGATCGATGGCGCCGGCATTTGTGCGGAAAACGCTGGCCAGCCATTGTCCCGGCAGAAAGTGCTGGAAAACCTCGGGGTGTTTTTCGCCCAGTTGCCCAAGTCGCTCGAGCCGTTCACCGAAGAGTTGCTGGTGTATTACCTGCTGAGCAACAGCGAGCACGCGCTGCCGCTGGAAGCCTTGCAGAAACAGATCGACAAGGTGCGCGCCTGGCGGTTGAAGGATTTCCTGATCAAGGTCGGTCGTGAATGCACGTTGTTCAGCGTGCGACGCGGAGCCTTTGGCCTGCGTTCGATCCGTCGCGAGGAAGAACCCGCGATGCTGCCGGTGCTGGAGCAGGCCGATGCCTTGCTCGATCAGGGGCACCTGTACAAGACCGGCGGCGCGGCCAGCGTCGGCAAGGTCGAAGTCGCCGGGCGTCCGCTGGTGATCAAGCGTTACAACATCAAGAATTTTGCCCATTGGCTCAAGCGCTTCTGGCGCCCGAGCCGCGCCTGGCACTCCTGGCGCGAAGGCAATCGCCTGGCGTTTCTCGGCATTGCTACGCCGAAGCCGCTGGCGGTGCTGGAAACGCGCTTCTTTTGGTTGCGCAGCAAGGCGTACCTGATCACCGAGTACCTGGCCGGGCCGGACATCATCGAGCGTTTTGCACCGTACGTTGAAAGCGGCGAAGCGCCGGAAGCCGAGTTGCAGGCGCTGGATCAGTTGTTTGCGCGGTTGATTGCAGAGCGCATCAGTCACGGCGATTTCAAGGGCCACAACCTGTTCTGGCACGAGGATCGCTGGGCGCTGATCGATCTGGATTCGATGTGCCAGCACGGCTCGGCGGGCAGCTTTGCTCCGGCTTATGCCAAGGATCGTGCGCGGTTCATGCGCAACTGGCCTGAGAGCTGTGCGCTGTATCAGGTGATTGATCAGCGTTTGCCCAAGGATGCATCGGGCGCTGCGTGATTATTTTCGCCAGCGCGTAAGAGGTTTCTGCAGTTGAATTCGGGTAAGGCATGTGGCGACAAATCCTTGTGACTTGTCCTACGGCCTTCCCGGAACCCATGAACTGCCCCCCGTAAAGCCCCGATGCTAGTTTGCCCCGACGTTCCCGGAGGGCAAACCTTGACCATCAAAACGGCGATCACCATCGGTGCATTTTCCCTGGCGCTATCCGGCTGCGGCACCGCCGTCACGGTGTTGCAGGATGACGAGGACGCCACGCGCGGCCTGCGCAAACAGAAAACTTACTGCCAGTCCATTCCGCGCATCTACAGCGGCCTGGCCCACGACTTCTGCCAGCTGCACGCGCCGCCAGATCCCTCCGGCATTCTGGTGCCGGTCGTCCTGCTCGACCTGACCCTGTCCGGCGTCTTCGACACGGCTTGCCTGCCTTATACGATCTATCGTCAGGCGGTGGACGGGAATATCAGTGTTTATTGGCGGCCAGGTCGGGGGTAATTACCTTGCCCCCAACCAGTGAATACAGCGATGCCATCGTTTATGTCGATGAGAGCGGTGATCATGGAATGCAAACACTGGATCCCAACTATCCAGTTTTCGTGTTCGCGTTTTGTGCGTTTCATAAAAGGCATTATTGCGAGAAGGTCATTCCGGCCCTGCAGAAATTCAAGTTCACCCATATGGGACACGATCTGATCGGTCTGCATGAGCTCGAAATTCGTAAAGAAAAAGGAGCGTTTTCTGGCCTCTTCATGTCGAGAGAGCACAAGAATGCTTTTCTTGAGGAGCTGACTTGCATCATTGAAGCCAGCAACTTCGTTCTGATCAGTTGCGTCGTAGACAAGGCTTCCCTTCGCGAGAAACAAGGCACGGGACACAATCCTTATCACCTCGCGCTCGGCTTTTGTCTGGAAACGCTCTATGAGTTTTTGCAGGAGAAGAATCAACAAGGGGCACTGACGCACGTGATTTTCGAGCGCCGAGGAAAGCGAGAGGATAACGAGCTTGAATTGGAGTTTCGCAGGATGTGTGGTGGGGCGAATCGATGGGGTATTCAACTGCCGTTTGACATCGTTTTTGCAACCAAGCAGGTGAACTCCACCGGCCTGCAGCTAGCCGATCTTGTTGCGAGACCCATTGGCATGAGCGTGTTGAGGGCGGGTCAGGGAAACCGTGCTTTTGACGTGCTCAAGCGCAAGTTCTATTGCAGCGGGGGGCGGAGCAAAGTTGGAGAGGGTTTCGAGAATTGGGGTTTGAAAATTTTCTCATCCCCAGAAAGCGAAAAGCCCCGATGATCTCACCGAGGCATTAGCGCCGACCGGGATCTCCCAGTCCATTTGGGTTGGAGTCTATGTCGATGCTACTCGAGTGTCAACGCACCGGCCGGCCAGTTCCGCTAGAGGTTTGTCGGCGCTTTTAAGCTATAATCCCGCCCTTTAGCTGTCTCTCGCCCGGTGCGAGGGCACATCATTTTTCAAGGCGCATCGCGCCTGAATGCAGACTAAAGAGGCTAGACCCCTGTGGCATTGACGATTCTTGGCCTGTCCGGCGCCCTTAGCCATGATCCTTCAGCAGCCTTGTACATCGACGGCAAGCTGGTCGCGGCGGCTGAGGAAGAGCGCTTCGTACGCGATAAACATGCAAAGAACCGCATGCCCTACGAATCGGCGAAGTTCTGCCTGGAGCAGGCTGGCATCAAGCCGTCCGACGTTGACGTGGTCGCGATTCCGTTCGCCCCGATCAGCATTTTCGGCAAGGCCCGCTGGCAGTACGCCAAGCGTTACTGGTACGCCCCGGACCGTGCACTCGACGCGATCCTGATGGGTAACCGCCGCTACAAGCGCTATCGCAACAAGATCGTCTGGTGCCTGGAGCAACTGGGCTTCGATCCGAAGAAAATCAAGATCGAGCCGGTTGAACACCACCTGGCCCACGCTTCCAGTGCCTACCACTGCTCGGGTTTCAAAGAGAAAACCGCGATCCTCGGCATCGACGGCAAGGGCGAGTACGCCACGACCTTCTTCGGTTATGGCGAAAACGGCAAGATCCACAAGATCAAGGAATTCTTCGATCCGGACTCCCTGGGCGGCCTGTACGGTGCGATCACCGAGTTCCTCGGTTTCGACATGCTGGACGGTGAGTTCAAGGTCATGGGCATGGCGCCGTACGGCGACGCCAGCAAATACGATTTCTCGCGTCTGGCCTCGTTCGAGAACGGCGAGCTGGTGATCAACACCGACTACGCCAACGTGATCGGTCTGCGTCGCTATAAAGAGAAGGGCAAGGGTTACTACTTCTCGCCGAAGCTGATCGAGTGGCTGGGTCCGAAGCGCGAAGGCGACATCGCCGACGAGCCGTACATCCACTACGCCGCCAGCATTCAAGCGCTGTTCGAAAAAATTGCGCTGCAGATGATCGACTACTACCTGGGCGACGTGCTCAAGGAAACCGGCAAACTGGCCTACGCCGGTGGCTGTGCGTTGAACGTCAAGCTCAACCAGAAAATCATCGCCCGCGACGACGTCAAGGAACTGTTCGTACAGCCTGCATCCGGCGACGCCGGCACCGCAGTCGGCGCAGCGGCCTATGTGTCCAACGCCCGTGGCGTGCCGGTCGAGAAGATGGAACACGTCTACCTCGGCCCGTCGTACAGCAACGAAGACGTGATCGCCGCGTGCGCCCGTCACGAGAACAAGCCGACCTGGCGCAAGCTCGACAACATGCCGGAGCAGATCGCCAAGATCATGGTTGATGGCAACCCGGTGGCCTGGTTCCAGGGCCGCATGGAGTTCGGTCCGCGTGCACTGGGTGGTCGTTCGATCATCGGTTGCCCGAGCGTCGCTGGCGTGGCTGACCGCATCAACCACCAGATTAAGTTCCGCGAGCGCTGGAGGCCTTTCTGCCCGTCGATGCTCGACACCGTTGCGCCGCAGATGATCAAGATCGATCACCCGGCGCCGTTCATGACCTTCACCTTCGAAGTGGCGGAAGAGTGGAAGACCCGCGTGCCGGAAGTCGTCCACGAAGACGGTACTTCCCGGGCCCAGGTGCTCAAGCGCGAATACAACCCGCGCTACTACGACATGATGAAGGCGCTTGAAGTGCTGACCGGCAACGGCGTGTCCCTGAACACCTCGCTCAACCGCCGTGGTGAACCGATGATCTGCTCGCCGACCGATGCCCTGAACATGTTCTTCGGCTCCGATCTGCAGTACCTGATCATGGAAGACATCCTGGTGGTCAAAGAAGGCGCAAACGCTTATGACACGCTCGGCTGAACGCCATGTGCTGCAGTTCTGCCACGGCTATGACGGGCCGTTCCTGGACTGCGCGCGGCAGTACGCCAGCCTGTTCGCGGGCACCGGTTATCGGGTCACCACGGTCTTTCTGACCGGGGCGGCCGATAGCGAGGTGGCCGCGGCCTGCGCCTCCGACGAAGTGTTGTTCATGGAATACAGCTCCAAGGCCATTCGTGGCCTGAAGCTGGGCGCCATCGGCGATCTGCGCAAGATCGCCGCTTCACGCAATTTCAGTTTCTGCATCGCCCATCGCTTCAAGCCGATCTACATCGCCTTGCTCGGCACTTCGCTGCCGGTCATTGGCGTGCACCACGCGTTTGGCGATTACAAACGCGGCACGCGCAAGCTGTTCGCGCACATTTTCCGCAAGCGCCTGAGCCTGCTCGGCGTGTCCGACGCGGTGCGCGACGACATGCGCCGCTGCCTGCCGAAATGGCCGGCGACGCGAATCCAGACCCTCTACAACCGCATCGATGTCTCGGCGTTGCAGATGAGTCAGGTGTCCGCCCGTGAAGCCCGCGAAACCCTCGGTCTTTCAGCGGATGCGTTCATTGTCGGCAACGTCGGTCGCCTGCATCCGGACAAGGATCAGGCCACGCTGCTGCACGGTTTTGCCGCGGCGCTGCCCGGTCTGCCGGCCAACAGCCAACTGGTGATTCTCGGCAAGGGGCGTCTTGAGGATGATCTGAAGGCGCTGGCCCGCGAACTGGGCGTCGGTGATCGCGTGCTGTTTCTCGGTCAGGTGCCGGACGCGCGCAATTATTTCCGTGCATTCGATGTGTTTGCCCTGAGTTCCGACCACGAACCGTTCGGCATGGTGCTGCTGGAGGCCATGGCCGCTGGCGTGCCGTTGTTGGCGACTGCGTGCGGCGGGGCGAAGGAAGTGGTCGAAGGCGTGGGCATTCTGTTCCCGCTGGGTGATGCCGAACATCTGGCCCAGGGCCTGAAACATCTGGCCGGCATGGACGAGCAGCAACGCCGTCAATGCGCCGAGATGATGTTCGATCGCCTGCGCGAGCGCTTCTCCGACCGCGCCGTACGCGACACCTTCTGGCATTTGCCGCAAGTTACCGATCTGGCACCGAGGGGCTGATGCTCAACCGATTTCAAGGCTGGCGCGAACGTGGCTGGTCGCCCGTTGACGCCTCAACTTATGCACAGGCCTGGCAGCGTTTTGGCGGCAGCGTCGCGACTCATCCGCTGGTCGTCGAGCGTCTGGCGGATCTGGCCGGCATCCCGGTGCGCTATCTGGCCTGGGAGCAGCAGGGCGAAGTCAAGGCGGCGATCCCGACCTGGGGCCGCGATCTGGCCTTGTCCAAGGACGTGCTCAAGCGCAACGGCAAGAAAGGCCTGTTCGACCTCGGCAACGCCGAGCTGATCCTGCCGGCCGCCGTCGATGCCCAGGCCCCGCTGCGCCATCGCGGGCGATACCTGTCGGCGCTCAACGAAAACCGCTTCAGCGGTCTCAAGTTGCAGACCGAACAACTGGCCATGGCCCGCACCCCGGAAGAACTGTCGAAGAAGTTTCGCTACAACCAGCGCCGTGAGCTGCGCCTGCTGGAAGAGGCGGGCGGTGTCGTACGGCCGGTCAGCGAGTTCACGAGTGCGGAACTGGCAGCCATTTATTGCGACCTGTTCCAGCGTCGCTGGGGATTCCCGGCCACTGGCGCGGCACGCATGGCCGAGGTCATCGAGTTGTTGCGCGAGCTGTTGATCGGTTCGGTGATCTTCCTCAACGATGTGCCGATCGCCATTCAACTGGTATATCGCGTCGAAGCGCCGGAGTGGATCAGCGTCGAGTACATCAACGGCGGCGTCGACCCCGAAACCCGTGAATTCAGCCCCGGCAGTGTCTTGAGCTTCCTCAATACGCAATCGGCGTGGGAGCACGCCCGGGCGCTGAACAAGCCGCTACGCTTTTCCTTCGGTCGTGCCGACCGTGAATACAAGGATCGCTGGTGCAATCCTGTGCCGGTCTTCACCGTATGAGTCAGCCCATGAGCCGCAAACAGCAACTGCTCAAGCGTCACCGGCGCAATAAACGCATCGGCCTGTTGATCGCGCTGATCGTGTTGATCGCCCTCGGTGTGCTGGTGGCCTGGTGGTTGCCGCTGGTGCTGGCGGTGGTTGGCTGGATCGCTCACGAAGCGTGGTTCGCCGATCACTTGTTCTACTCGCCGAAAGACGACTACCAATACAGCTTTCCGCCGTTCACACCGCAGCCGAAAGTGCATTTGAGCGGTGAGCAGTTGCGCCTCGACGAGGGCGTGATGCTGGTGGACGACGCCACGCTGATCCTCGCCGTGCGGGTGAAAAGCACCTGGCTGGGACGTTTCTTCGATCCACGGGTGGAGCTTGCGGGCGGAACGAATCCGGATGCTCAGACTTTCGAACGTGGCGTCAACGGCCTGCGTTATCTGAACCTCAGCGGTCAGGCGCAGACCTTGTCGCAAGGCCTGTTGCGCCTGCGCGGACGTTTCTGCCGGGTGACCGGCGAACCGGTGTTGTGGGCGCTGGAACAACCGGATTACCGCCGTCAGCGGGTGATGGTGATCGCGCCGCACGCCGACGATGCCGAGTTGGCCGCTTACGGTTTGTACAGTCAGGCCGATGAGGCCTGGATCGTTACCCTGACCGCTGGCGAGATCGAAGCCGAACACTATCAGCAGATGGGCCTGAACAAGGTCGAGGCGGCGCGACTCAAGGGCCGCTTGCGGGCCTGGGACAGCCTCGCCGTGCCGCGCTGGGCCGGTGTACCGCAGGAACACTGCGTGCAGCTCGGGTATTTCTGCCTGCAACTGGCGGCGATGCAGGCTGCGCCGAATCAGCCGGTGGGTTCGCGGGAAGCCGATCTGAGCGACACGCGAATTTTTCGTCAGTTGAATCCGTTTGCCTTGCCCGGCGATGCCGACGGCGCGCCGACCTGGAACAATCTGCTGGCCGACCTGTGTGACGTCCTGTCTCGTGCGCGTCCGGATGTGATCGTGTTGCCACATCCGACGCTGGATCCGCATCCCGACCATATCTGCGCCCAGGAGGCCGTACTGGAAGCCTTGCGCGGTCTCGATTACCAACCGACCCTGCTCGGTTACGCCAACCACCTGCACGACAACGATCGCTGGCCGATGGGCGACAGCGGGCAGGGCATCGCCTTGCCGCCGACGTTCGATGCAAACGTGGCGATGCAACCGGTGTGCCTGCCGCTGCCGATCGAGCTGCAACGTGACAAGGCCATGGCGCTGGGCATGATGCATGACCTGCAGCCGCCGGCGCCGTTCAAGCGGCGACTGCGCCGGCTGTTTCAGCGAATGCTGGCCGGCCGAACGCCGTCGGTATACGGCGAGAACGAATTTTTCCGCAAAGCGGTCAGGCGCCAGGAGTTGTTCTGGGTGCTGAAGCAGAGCGAAACAGGCGCGACGGGTTCGCAACGGGGAGAGTCATGAGTCAACGCGCAAAGGTTCTGCAGCTGCAGCCCGACTACAACGTCAAATCCCATGATTTCGCCGACCTCGCCGAACAGATCGTCAAGGCTTTGCCGACGGATCGTTATGAGGTGACGGCAGCATTCCTGCGCGGCAAGCCCGGGCCGGGTGAAGCCGTCAGCCGGGCCGACCGTTCGGTGTATTTCGAGTTTTCCGACAAGTCCCTCAAAGGCATGCGCCTGCGGGCGATGTGGCAGCTGTACAAGTTCTGCCGTCGGGAAAAGTTTGATGTGGTGATCTGCAACCGGTTCAAACCGGTGAACATGATGCTGACGCTCAACCGCTGGTTGAAAGTGCCGTTGTGCATCGGCATTTCCCACGGTTTTGGCGAGTACGACCGCTTCTATCGCCGTCGTCAGACCCAGCGTCTGATCGATCGCCACTGGCGCTTTGTCGGTGTGTCGCCGGCGGTCAAGCAGTACCTGCTGGACTGCGATTGCGGTTTCACCGATCAGAATACGTATGCGATCACCAACGCCATCGACATCGAACAGGCCGAAGGTTTGCAGCACAGCCGCGAGCGGGCCCGTGAGCTGCTCGGTATCGACCCGAAGGTGCGCCTGATCGGTGCGCTGGGCCGGCTGGTGTCGGTCAAGGGCCACACTTACCTGTTGCAGGCTTTCGCCCAACTGAAAGACAAATACCCGAACACCCAACTGGCAATCATCGGTGCCGGGCGCCTGCAAGCGCCGCTGGCGGCCGAGATCGAACAGTTGGGCCTGAGCGGTCGCGCGCACCTGCTGGGCTTCAAGGAAAACGCCCTGCAATACGTACGAGCGTTCGATATCTGGACCATGCCGTCGCTGGCCGAAGGCCTGGGCCTGGCCTTGCTGGAAGGCATGAGCGGGCATCTGCCGGTGATCGCGTCGAACGTGCCGGCCATGTTGCCGCTGATCGAAGGTGCCGGTGGCCTGTCGATCACCCCCAAGGACGTGACGAGCCTGGTGACGGCGCTGGATACCTACCTCGGGCTGTCGGATGACGAGCTCAAGGCCAAGGGCGAGCAGGCCTATCGCTATTTGCAGGAACAACACGACATTGAGGTCTTCCGTCAGGAATACCTGACCCTGATCGACTCCGGCCTGGCGCAGGCCCGCAAGGAACAGCCATGAGTGAGGTCACCGCCCTGAGCGATGCACAACCCATCGTCACCGTGATCATCGCGTCCTACAACCACGGACCGTACATCGAGGAAAGCATCCTCAGCGTCATCAACCAGAGCTACAAGAACATTGAGCTGCTGGTGGTCGACGACGGCTCGAAGGATGACAGCGTCGAGCGCATCAAAGCCTTGCAGGAAAAGCACGGATTCGACTTCCGTGTGCAGCAGAACCAGGGCCTGACCAATACGCTGAACGGCGCGATTGCGCGGGCCAGGGGCAGCCTGATCGTGCCGTTCGGCTCCGACGACATCATGTACCCGGACCGGATCGCCACCCAGGTCGCGTACATGGACGGCAAGCCGGAAGTGGGTATCTGCGCCGGCAACATCGAGTTGATGGACGCCGACGGCAACCTCTACCCGGAAAAGCGCCAGCGCCGGGACGTGCCGTTCCGTCGCCTGGATTTCGATGACATGTTCCTGGAGCGCAAGCCGTATCCGCCGGCCCCGACCCTGATGATCCGCCGCGAGGCACTGGACAAGGTGGGTGGGTTCGATCCGACGATTCGTCTTGAGGATCTGTACATCGAGCTGAAAGTCACCCGCGCCGGGTATTTCATCGACGGCCTGAACGTGGTGATGGCGCGCTATCGCAAACACGCCACGAACTCGTACAAGAACCACCGTTTCATGATCGAAAACATCCTGCGCACTTACGCGCTGTTCAGCGATCACCCGCTGTACGACGAGGTGCGCTACAAGTCGCTCAATTCGATGTTCCTGAAAACCGCCAACCGTGACCGCAAACTGGCGCGGGAGCTGCTGGCACAGATTCCGCTCAAGGCCTGGAACAAGAAAACCTGGCGCGGTCTGGGCCGGCTGCTGTTTTCACCGCTGGAAAAGGACTGAGCCATGGGCTGGCTTCAGCGCTGGCGTGAGCAGCGCGCCAAACGGGCGATTCGCAAGCTGCCGAAGATCGAACGCGGCGCGGCGCGGTTCGCCCGGGCTTACCCTGACTACAGCTTTGGCCGGGGCAGTTATGGTCTGCCGATCGTTCATGACTGGAAGGAAGGCTCGACGCTGAAGATCGGTGCCTACTGTTCGATTGCCGTAGGTGTGCAGATCTTTCTTGGCGGGCATCACCGGGCGGACTGGGTGACCACGTTTCCCTTTCCGGCGATGCTGCCGGAGGCTGCTGGCATCTGCGATTACAGCGGTACTCACGGGGACGTGATAATCGGCAACGATGTCTGGCTGTGCTCCAACTGCACAATCCTGTCGGGTGTCACGATCGGCAGTGGCGCGATCATCGCTGCCGGTGCACTGGTCACGCGGGATGTTGAACCCTATGCGGTCATGGGTGGCAATCCGGCGAAGTTCCTGCGCTGGCGGTTTTCCGAGGAGCAGCGTCAGCAGTTGTTGCAGAGTGCCTGGTGGGATTGGCCGGAAGCCGAACTGCGCGGGCTGGTCGACAAGCTCTGCAGCGATGACATCGAGGCTTTCCTGAGTTATGCCCGCCAACGCCAGCCGGCGTAGCCGCTCAGTGGTCCTGAACGGCTTTGTCGGCCAGTTTTTTCGGCGCCTGCTTCTGACGTAACCATTGCAGAAACTTCCTGCCTGCTTCGATGCCCGGTTTCTCGATGTACAGAAATGTCAGGCTGGCGATCACGATCAGCAGACAACTGCACACGGCCATCAACAGCAGATAGAGGATCGGGTTCTGTGGATTGAAGGGAACCAGGTGTGGGAGTTGCTGCACCATCATCCAGAGCACATAGCCATGCAGCAGATAGGTGCTGTAGCTGATCTCTCCCAGCCAGCGGACGCTACGCAGGCGCAAGGCGCCAAATAGCGCGTTGCCCGATGCCACGATGACGAAAAACACGCCCAGCAACAGCAGCGGCATCAGGCTGAAGGCGCGTTTGTATTGCGTCATCACGAGAACAAGGGCCAGCAGGGCAATGAAGGTGGCGAACCGTGTCTGGCTCCATGCCACCAGATGGGGACGTCTCACCCAGTAAGCCGCGGCGATCCCCCCCAGGAAACTCGCCAGAAAGTGCTTTTTCAGCGAATGCTCCCAGCCGACCACCTGATAAAGGGCATAGATCCCGATCAGGCACAGGACCACCTGCAGCCAGTGCTTGCGGTAGATGAATATCAGCCCCAGAAGTGGTAGCGCCAGGTAGAAAAACACCTCATAGGCCAGCGTCCAGGTCACGTTGGAAATCAACATGCCGCTATGGGGGTACTGATTGATGTCGGGTCGGTCGAACGTCAGCCAGGCCAGTATCTGCCCGGCCAGCTGCGTGCCGGAGTCTTTCAGCTCCCAGCCTTGCAGGTGGAAGACGGTGACAAACACGATCAGCATCAGCGGCAGGTAAAGCGGATAAAGCCGAAACACGCGTGAAACCGCAAATGCCTGCCAGTCATGGTCGCGACCCTGTTTGAGCAGGCGGCTCCAGAACAGGAAACCGGTGATCATGAAAAACAGCGCGACACTGGCCTGGCCCAATTGGGAGTAGAGATTGCTGGGCGGAAAGTCGATGACGCCGGTGCGCAGGTAGAACCAGGTAATGATTGCGTGATGAATGAACACGCCAAAAGCCAGATAGCCGCGCAAGCCGTCAATGCTGTTATAGCGGCTTTCGCCGCTATGACGCAGGTGCTGGGCGGCTTTGGGTATCAGACGCAGGAACATTACCGACGTCGCGATAGCGAGCAGATACGCTATCGCGGCAAAGACTGGGTTTGTATCCGTCATGATCAGTGGGCCCGAGCCGGGCGACCTCCCTGTTGCACTTGCCGGTGCAGATTGTCGACGGCAGCCTTGGAGGCCGTCACCGAATACCCCTGGAGCAGGGCATCGAAGTGATCCTCGAACAGCCAGCGCTTGTCTTCCGTGTAGCGTTGCATGTGGCGCAAATTGCGCTGGCGCAATGAAAGGCTCAAGGGTGATGGATAGATGCGCAGGTCGGCCAGATCGATCAGCCCGAACTCACCGTCCTCCAGCACCAGCACGTTACCCAGATGCAGTGAGCGGAAATAGACACCCTGCTCATGAAGCCGGGCCATGAACTTGCCGAAACGTTCGACCAGCGCCTGTCGCACCGCTGGTGCGGGGATGCCCTGCAGCACCTGACGCAAGGTGTGACCCGGCAACGGAGCGTAGTGCACCGCGCTGCTGCCATCGTCCAGGCGATACAGATTCAGCACCTGCGGGGTCGGGATGCCCATCCGGCGCAATTGTTCGCTATTGATGGCGAAGCGTTCGGAGTACGGGTTGAAGTTGCCGGAGGTGTACCAGCGGCGGCGACGGAACAGCTTGAGGAAACTGCCATCGGTCAGGCGCAGGACCTTTGGACCCAGGCCGTCCTCTTCGATCACCTGAGCATCGGCGCAGCGTTGTTGCAGGCCGGAGACCGACAGTTTCTGCACCGGTATTGCCAACAGGCGTCGGGCCCGCTGATTGATGCTGAGCGCAGCAATCAGCGCCAGCGGAATCCACAGCAGGAACCAGTGTTCCTTGGGGCGCGAAATGATGCCGCCACCTTCTGTCAGCCCGGCGCCGATGCCGAACACCAGCCAGGTGGAAGCGATGATCAGCAAGGGTTGTACGCGTTGACGCCAGCTGCTCAGCAAGCTCCAGCCCTGGAAGAACAGCCACGGCAGCAGGCCCAGGATGCCGACGTAATAAAGCACGCCGAGGACAAAGCTGTGCGGTTCCTGAAAGCTGTAGCCAACGCCCGGGTCAATCGCCAGATCGGCGTTGTAGCCATGACCGATCCAGGGATGATCGGCAATTTTTTGCAGGGCAATCTGCCAGATTTCGAAACGGTAGGAGTCGCCGCGCTCGGTGATCATCTTCGAGAACAGGGCGACCACGGCGATGCCGACGGCCGCCAGCGACCCCAGCATCACCAGCGAACGCCGGTTCCAGCAGATGAAGGCCAGCCACAAGGCCGCCATGGTCAAGGCGACCAGCGGCGTTCTGGAACCGGTCGAGATCACCGCCGCGAACATGATCAGCATCGCCGGCAGGCTGAGCCAGAGCAGGCGGCCATGTTTGCAGGACATGCTGACGCTGAGCCAGTAGGCACAGAAAAAACCGAACAGATGGGAGCTGAGCAGCGGGTTGTCGAACGCCCCGCCGCCGACCAGACGCGCACCTGGCTGGTAATGATGGATAAAGGGGATCAGGAAACAGATCGTGGCGATCAAGGCAACCACGGCCGCGACGAACAGCATCGGCGAAATAATGTCACTGCGGTAGCGCACCACCAGGTAGCAACCGACGAACAGCAGCAAGGTATGCAGCGGGGGTTTGAGCATGCCGCCGAACGATTCGCCATCGGGCGGACCCCAGCACAGACTGAGCAACGCCCAGGCGATGAACGCAAGCACCGCAAGAATCACCGGTTCGCCCAGCAGCTCTTTCAACTCCCGCGGGCGCAGGCACAGGGCGATCAGGGCAGGAATGCTGAACAGACCATAAAACAGTTTGTGATGCAGGCTGCGACCCGGCAGGAAGAACAGCGCGCACAAGAGCAGGAAGTAGCCGACGGGAAGTATCCACAGGCTGATGAAATCGAAGATTCGATTGGACGTACTGCTGAAGCCGCGAAGTTGCATGCTGTGAGATTCAATCCTGAAGTTGATCGGCCATTTCATTGATGGCTATTTGATGCTGAAAAAGATGCCTAACAATAACAGCCTTTGCCCGATTGCCAGAACCCTGAAGAAGCTGTGCTAAAGTCAGCGTCCTTTTTATCGACTCTCGCGTGATATGACCGACTCCAGTCTCGCCGCAAGCCCTTCGAGCTTGAAAATCTACTTCCGCCTGCTCGGCTACGTCCGGCCGTATATCAGTCTGTTCCTGATCAGCATCGTCGGTTTTCTGATTTTCGCATCGACCCAGCCGATGCTCGGTTACATTCTCAAGTATTTCGTCGACGGTCTGTCCAATCCCGAGGCAGTGCTGTTTCCCACCGTGCCGTACCTGCGCGACCTGCAACTGTTGCAGGCCGTACCGCTGCTGATCATCCTGATCGCTGCGTGGCAGGGCCTGGGATCCTATCTGGGCAACTACTTCCTGGCCAAGGTCTCCCTGGGCCTGGTGCACGATCTGCGGGTGCAGCTGTTCAACAACCTGCTGGTGCTGCCGAACCGGTATTTCGACAAGCATAACTCCGGCCATCTGATTTCGCGTATCACCTTCAACGTGACCATGGTCACGGGGGCGGCAACAGATGCGATCAAGGTCGTAATCCGTGAAGGCATGACGGTGATCTTCCTGTTCGCCTCCCTGCTGTTCATGAACTGGAAGCTGACGCTGGTGATGGTTGCGATCCTGCCGCTGATCGCCGTGATGGTGCGTACCGCGAGCAAGAAATTCCGCAAGCAGAGCAAGAAGATCCAGGCGGCCATGGGCGACGTGACACACGTGGCCTCGGAAACCATCCAGGGTTATCGCGTGGTGCGCAGCTTCGGCGGCGAAAACTACGAAGAAAAACGCTTCCTCAATGCCAGTCAGAGCAATACCGACAAACAACTGCGCATGACCCGCACCGGCGCGATCTACACGCCGATGCTGCAACTGGTGATCTACAGCGCCATGGCGGTGTTGATGTTCCTGGTGCTGTTCCTGCGCGGTGACGCTTCGGCGGGTGACATGGTGGCCTACATCACCCTGGCCGGCTTGCTGCCAAAGCCGATTCGCCAGTTGTCCGAAGTCAGCTCGACCATCCAGAAGGGCGTTGCCGGTGCAGAAAGCATTTTCGAGCAGTTGGACGTCGAGCCGGAAGTCGATACCGGCACGATCGAGCGCGATGCGGTCAGCGGTCGTCTCGATGTGCGTAACTTGAGTTTCACCTACCCGGGGACCGAACGTCAGGTACTCGACAACATCAGCTTCTCGGTCGAGCCGGGGCAGATGGTGGCGCTGGTGGGGCGTTCCGGCAGCGGCAAGTCGACGCTGGCTAACCTGATCCCGCGCTTCTATCACCACGACAAGGGTGAAATCCTGATCGATGGCGTGGAAGTCGAGCAGTACAAGTTGCTCAACCTGCGCCGCCACATTGCCCAGGTGACCCAGCACGTCACGCTGTTCAGCGACACCGTGGCCAACAACATTGCCTACGGCGACCTGGCCGGGGCACCGCGTGAAGACATCGAGAAAGCGGCGCGTGATGCGTACGCGATGGATTTCATCGCGCAACTGCCGGAAGGCCTGGACACCCAGGTCGGCGAGAACGGCGTGCTGCTTTCCGGCGGTCAGCGCCAGCGCCTGGCGATTGCCCGTGCTTTGCTCAAGAACGCGCCGCTGCTGATCCTCGACGAGGCCACCTCGGCTCTCGACACCGAATCCGAGCGGCACATTCAGGCGGCTCTGGACCAGGTGATGAAAGGCCGCACCACGCTGGTGATCGCTCACCGTCTGTCGACTATCGAGAAGGCCGATCTGATTCTGGTCATGGATCAGGGCCGGATCGTCGAGCGCGGGACTCACGGCGACCTGCTGGCGCAGAACGGCTACTACGCGCGTCTGAACGCCATGGGCCTCGATGCGCCGGCCGAAGACATCGCCTGATCCAGCCTTGTGAAGGTCGGGCGCGCAATGCGCCCGGCCATTTGTATCTGAATCTTTACCCTTCTTGACCAAACCTGCATAAAACCCGGCATCGCGCTTGTTAAGGTTCCTGACTGAACTCTGACTTCCAACGAAGGGGCTATCCCCGTCGCGCGGGTACTCTCATGCTGCAACGCTATCTGTGGAAATTGTTGCCCAAGTCGCAGCGAACCTTCCTGCTTGGGCGCCTGTCGGTGGTCGACCGGCAAGTGGTGAACAAGTCGATGTCGGCCAACCTGCGCTTTCCCAAAGCCTTCGAGCAGCATTCCTGTCTGTTCATTCATGTGCCCAAATGCGCCGGCAGCAGCGTGTGCGCGGCGATGTTCGACGGCTGGCGGCCCGGCCATCTGCCGTTGTACTGGTATGAAGAACAGTTTCCCGCGCAGTTTGCGGCTGCATACAAGTTCGCTTTCGTGCGTGATCCGCTGGAGCGTGCCTATTCGGCCTACGCGTTCCTGCGGGGCAACGAACTGAGCGAGCGTGATCACGCAGCGCAGCAAATGGTCAGGCATTACCGCGACTTCGACGATTTTGTTGCACGCTGGCTACATGCCGACACCATTGCGCGACAATTGCACTTTGCCGCGCAAACCGACTTTCTCACCGATTCGCTGGGCCGCCTGGCGCTGGATTTCGTTGGCTATCAGGAGCATCTGGAGCGGGACTTCCGCCTGGTGTGTGAGCACCTGGGGCTGACGAGTCAATTGCAGCACGTCAACGTTTCCCGGCAGCGGCGTCCGCTGCCGGCGCGTGATTTCTGCACGCAGCGCACCCGACGCCTGGTTCGGCGGGTCTATGAACGTGACTACGAGATGCTCGGCTATGAATGAAGCACTGTCCGTTTCCCTGTTGCCACCGGCCATCCGCCCCTATGCCCTGGCACTGCCCGCCCAGGCTCGCGCCGAGCAGAAGTCGCAGCAACCGCGCTGCCTGTGGCTGACCGGGTTGTCCGGGGCCGGCAAATCGACGCTGGCCAATGCACTGGAGCTGCATCTGCATCAGTTCGGTCTGCATACGTTCCTGCTCGATGGCGACAACCTGCGCGGCGGTCTTTGTCGCGATCTGGGGATGACCGAGGCCTGTCGGCGCGAGAACATCCGGCGCACCGCCGAAGTGGCACGGTTGATGGTGGACGCCGGGTTGATCGTGATCGTGGCCGCCATTTCACCGTTTCGTGCCGAGCGGGATACGGCGCGCCGGCTGTTTGCCGAAGGCGATTTCATTGAAGTGCATGTCAGCACCTCGCTGGAGGTCTGCGCCCGACGCGACCCGAAGGGCTTGTACCGGGCGGCGCGGGAAGGGCGGATCAAGGACTTCACCGGGATCGACAGCCCGTACGAGGCGCCGCTGGCGGCCGAGTGCCGGATCGATACCGATGAGGTGGAACTGGCCGATGCCTGCCATCGCCTGGCCGCGTTTCTGTGCAAAAAATGAGCAAAAAAGCCTGTCGTTTCATCCTGTTGCAGCCACCGCACAAGCCTTCGCCAACCCTGTGTTAATATCGCGCCCCTGTTCATTTTGTATGTGGGTTGCTCCATGAAGTTGTCCATGCCGCGATTCGATCAAGCCCCTGTCTTGGTGGTCGGCGATGTCATGCTCGACCGTTACTGGCATGGTGGTACCTCACGGATTTCCCCTGAGGCGCCGGTTCCGGTTGTAAAGGTCGAGCAAATCGAAGACCGCCCGGGCGGTGCCGCCAACGTTGCCTTGAACATTGCCGCGCTGGGTGCGCCGGCCTCGCTGGTCGGTGTGACCGGCGATGACGAAGCCGCCGACAGCCTGAGCAACAGCCTCAAGGGTGCGGGCGTGCGCGCCTTGTTCCAGCGCATTGCGCACCAGCCGACCATCGTCAAGCTGCGGGTCATGAGCCGGCACCAGCAACTGCTGCGTATCGACTTCGAAGAACCGTTCGCCACTGACGCCCTGGCCCTTGCTTCCCAGGTCGACGACCTGCTGGAAGGCATCAAGGTGCTGGTGTTGTCCGACTACGGCAAAGGCGCCCTGAAAAACCATCAGGCGTTGATCCAGGCCGCCCGTGCCAAAGGCATTCCGGTGCTGGCCGACCCGAAGGGCAAGGATTTCTCGATCTACCGTGGCGCGAGCCTGATCACCCCGAATCTCAGCGAGTTCGAAGCTATCGTCGGCGGTTGCGCCGATGAGCACGAACTGGTGAGCAAGGGCGCAACGCTGATGCACGACCTCGAGCTCGGCGCACTGCTGGTGACCCGCGGCGAGCACGGCATGACCCTGCTGCGTCCGGATCATCCGGCGCTGCACCTGCCGGCCCGGGCCCGTGAAGTGTTCGACGTGACCGGTGCCGGCGACACGGTGATTTCCACCCTGGCGGCCGCGATTGCCGCTGGCGAAGAACTGCCGCACGCGGTGGCGCTGGCCAACCTGGCGGCCGGCATCGTGGTCGGCAAGCTGGGTACGGCGGCGATCAGCGCTCCGGAACTGCGCCGCGCGATTCAGCGCGAGGAAGGTTCCGAGCGGGGTGTGCTGGGTCTGGAACAACTGCTGCTGGCGGTTGCCGATGCCCGGGCGCACAACGAGCGGATCGTGTTCACCAACGGCTGTTTCGACATCCTCCATGCCGGCCACGTGACCTACCTCGAGCAGGCGCGGGCCCAGGGCGATCGTCTGATCGTTGCGATCAACGATGACGCTTCGGTCAGCCGCCTGAAAGGCCCGGGCCGGCCGATCAACAGCGTCGATCGGCGCATGGCGGTTCTCGCCGGTCTCGGTGCGGTGGACTGGGTGATCAGCTTCGCCGAAGGCACCCCGGAAAACCTGCTGCGCGAGGTCAAGCCGGACGTGTTGGTGAAGGGTGGCGACTATGGCATCGACCAGGTTGTCGGCGCCGACATCGTCAAGGCCTACGGTGGCACCGTTAAAGTGCTGGGGCTGGTGGAAAACAGCTCGACCACGGCGATTGTGGAAAAAATCCGCAAGTCCGAGTGATGCAAGCATAAAGACCGCGCCTGCGACGACTCTCTGGAGTCACTCGCAGGCGCGGTCTTTTGCCGTTCAGGAGTTCACTTTCTTGCGCGGCACGATCTTCTTCAGCAGTTGTTTCGCCTTGCCGCGCAATCGCGCCAGCCCCGTGTCCTTGGGCGGCGGCGTCAAACCTTGCTGCCGCAGCCAGTCCTTCCAGCGAATCCGCTCCTCGCGCACCAGCCAGCCGTCCTGTCGGGCGAAGCTTTCCGCCAGATACAGACCGCGGGTTCCCGCCGGGTACAGCTGACCTTTCTTCAGCGTATACAACTCAGGGAGCGGTTCGCCGTCCTGCAACGGCATCAAGTACAGATCGGGGCGTTTGCGGTCGAGCCGGGCGACCAGTTGATCGCCTTCCAGCCGTTCATCGACATGGAACAGGCTCAGACTCTTGGCCTCCTTGGGCACGTCCAGCCGCAGGTCGTAGATCAATTGCAGGGACGCGGTCGGCAAGTGCACGTAGGCCTGTGGCCGTTCGAGCAATTGCAGGTTGGCGCAGCGCACCGGTCGGGCCGAACCGGACAGCGGCGTCAGGCGAAAGGGCAGGGCCTCGCGGTAATGCAGCGCCGATGCGTACGGCGCTGGCAGCCAGGTGTCGTTGAAACGCCCGCCGAGCCAGCCTTCCGGGGTTTCCAGCAAGCATTCCTCGGCGATCTCCTGGATCGCCGTGTGCAGCGGAATGTTCAGTTCATGCGCCGGCACGTAGCCGGAAATCAGCTTGAGCACGACATCGCCGCGATCCTGCCGCCGCTGGCGCACCAGCACCCAGTAATCACGATTCTGCCAGTGCAAGGTCAGGCGCACCGAGACGCCGAGGTTGGCCAGCTCCAGCGCAAAGCGTTCGGCATCCGCCACGCTGACCGGTTTGCGCCGTTGCAGGGTCTGGGCGAAATTCAGCGGCATGCCGACGCTCTGGTAGGTCAGGCCTTCGGGCGTCGCTTCGACGAACAGCGGCAGCGTCTTGAAGTTGCTCGGGTTCTTTCTGATGAGCGTACGCGGCATGTCGGCTCCTGCTTAAGGCCGCGGGGCGGCGTCATTGACCACGAAGGACCTGAGCAACGGTCGCAACGTTATGGGCGAGGTGCAGCGGATTGATCGTCCCGACAATGGCGCTGGCCACACCGGGCTGGGCGAACAGCAACTCGAAGCTGGCGCGCACCGGGTCCACGCCGGGACTCAGGCACACGTGACCGCTGGCCAGCGCCTTCTTCACCAGAATGGCTTTGCCGTGGGCAGCAGCATAGTCAATGACTGCCTTCTCGTTTTGCTCGTTCAGATTGTAGGTGACCATCGCGCAATCGCCTTGCTCCAGTGCTTTCAGGCCGCCGTCGACGGTTTTGCCGGAGAAACCGAAGCCGCGAATCTTGCCTTCGGCCTTCAGCGCCGCGAGGGTCGCGTAGACTTCGCTGTCATTGAGAATCGCCAGATCGTTGCCATCGGAGTGCACCAGCACCAGGTCGATAAAATCGGTTTCCAGACGTTGCAGGCTGCGCTCCACCGACATTCGCGTGTGAGCGGCGCTGAAGTCGTGGGTCGACTGGCCATCGACAAATTCTTCGCCGACCTTGCTGACGATCACCCAATCCTCGCGCTCGCCGCGCAACAGCGGGCCGAGGCGCTCTTCGCTGCGGCCATAGGCCGGTGCGGTGTCGATCAGGTTGATGCCCAGCTCCCGCGCCTGCTTGAGCAGCATCCGCGCAGCGTCGTCGTCGGGGATCTGAAAGCCGTTGGGGTATTTCACCCCTTGGTCGCGACCGAGTTTGACGGTGCCCAGGCCCAGTGGCGAAACCTTCAGGCCGGTGCTGCCCAACGGGCGGTGCAAATCGTGCAGGGTCGGCAGGCTCATGGCAGCAGTTGCTCCCAGGCCGGAACGCCCATCGGTGGTTTCGGCAGCTCGGGCAGCGGAGCCGGGTGGCTCGGCTGGATGCCGTCACGTTCGAGGGACGCGATCACCCGGTCGGCGAAGTCCGGCGCGAGTGCGAGTTTGGTTGGCCAGCCCACCAGCAGACGACCTTCTTCCGCAAGGAAGGCGTTGTCCGGGCGGGTCAAGCCGGTTTGCAGCGGTTCGGCGCGGTCGACGCGCAGGGTCGCCCACTGCGTGGTGCTGAGATCGATCCACGGCAACAACTGTGCAATTTCCTTTTGCGCAGTGGCGATCTGCTCGGCCGGCTCGCGGGCAACGCCTTCACTTTCGGCAATGTCGCCACCCATGTACCAGACCCACTGACCATTCGCTGCCGGATGGGTCGTGACGGTGATGCGCGGCTTGGTGCCGCCTCCGAGGCAGTGAGCGTACAGCGGCTTCAGGCCGGGGCCCTTGGCGATGATCATGTGCAACGGCCGGCGTTGCATGGCCGGATGAGTCAGGCCGAGGGTTTCCAGCAGCGCTGCGGTGCCGGCACCGGCACTGATGACAATGCGCTGGGCACGAATCTCTCGGCCATCAACTTTCAAGCCAACCAGCACGCCGCTTTCCAGCAACGGCTCGATGTTCTGACCGGCGAGCAGACCGTCGCCCGCCAGGTCGGCCAGGCGCTGGATCACGCTCGGCACATCGACCACCAGCTCGGCGAGGCGGTAAACCTTGCCCTTGAAGCGCTTGTCCTGCAGGGCCGGCGGTAATTGGTCGCCCTTGACTTGATCGACCCGGCCACGCACCGCTTTACTGGCGAAGAAACTGGTGAGGTTGCCGGCCAGGGTGCCCGGCGACCACAGGTAATGGGCTTCGGACAGCAGGCGCACGCCGCTCAGGTCCAGTTCGCCGTCGCCGGCCAGGGCTTCACGCCAGCGGCGCGGCATGTCGGCGATGGCTTCCGAGGCGCCGGTCAGCGCACCGTGCAGCGCGTACTTGGCGCCGCCGTGGATGATGCCCTGGGACTTCACGCTCTGCCCGCCGCCGAGGCTGGCGCTTTCCACCAGCACGGTCGAAAAACCCTGGCGGCGCAGGCGCGCGTTCAGCCAGAGACCGGCGACACCCGCGCCGACAATCAGCACGTCGGTGGAAATTGGAGATGGCATGCAACGACCTCAGTGTTCAAGACGAGGGCGCAGTATACAGACTCGGGGAAAAGGGGATTTGTTGCTGATCAACAGAGGGAAGGCACCCGCCACTGTGGGAGCACGCTGGCTCCCACAGGGATCTGGATCGGCTTATCAGTGGCCGGCGGTTTTCGAGAACAGCTGGATCACCACCACGCCGAGCACGATCAAGCCCATCCCGAGCATCGCCGGGATATCCAGCTTCTGTCCGTAGATGAACAGTGCCGCGATGCTGACCATCACGATGCCCATGCCGGCCCACACCGCGTAGGCCACGCCCACCGGCACGCTGCGCACTACCAGCGTCAGCATCCAGAACGCGATGCCGTAGCCGACGATGACCAGCACCAGTGGCAATGGTGTGCTGAAGCCTTTGACGGCTTTCATCGAAACGGTCGCGATCACTTCGGCGCAAATGGCGATGGCCAGGTAGACGTAAGCGTTCATGTTCAAATCCTCGTGTGAAGCGTTGCTTTCTGAGGCGGCATTCTAGTGACTCCCCAGATGGGGTAAAGTCATTACCTATCTGTTTACAAGATGGGTTGGCCGATGAGCATGCAGTGGAATCTGGATCAGTTACGCGTGTTCGTCGCGGTCGCCGAACAGCGTTCGTTCTCCGCCGTGGCGCGCCAGCAGCGCAAGGCGCAGTCGGCAATCAGTAGTGCGATCGCGATGCTGGAGGACGACCTCGGTGTCAGTCTGTTCGAGCGTAGCAGCGGTCGCCAGCCGAGTCTTACCGAAGCGGGTGAAGCCTTGCTCGAAGAGGCGCGGGAAGTCCTGCGTCAGTGCGAGCGCCTGAACGGCCGGGCCATGGCCATGTTGCGCGGTCAGGAGGCGCAACTGCGGGTGGCTCAGGATGAGGCGATGCCTTATCAGGCACTGGTGGAAAGCTTCGGCGCACTGGCCGAGCAGTTTCCGAGTCTGGAAGTGCAGCTGACCAGTGCCGCCCAGGGCGAAGTCTCGCGCAAACTGGTGGAGCGCCGAGCCGATCTCGGGCTGCTGTTCTATCACGACGAAATCCCCGAAGCGCTGGAGCGCCGGGTGTTGGGCAGCGTGGAAATGGTCACGGTGTGTGGCGTCAATCACCCGCTGGCGGCGCAGTCCCGGGTCAATTGCCAGCAACTGGCGCAACATCGGCAACTGTTGATGTCGACCCAGACCAGCGTCTACCCCGGCAGTGAACCGGCCAGCCCGCAGGTGTGGCGCGCCGACAGTTTCTACGTGATGGCCGAATGGCTGGTGCGCGACCTCGGCTGGGCCTGGCTGCCGCGCCACGTGGTGCAGTATTCGGCGTATCAAGGGCTGATGGTGGAACTCGACAGCGAATGGACGCCGCCGGCGCTGGTGGTGGAACTGGTCTGGCGCCGTGACGAACCGCTGGGGCCGGCGGCGCGTTGGCTGGCGGAGCGATTTGCCATACACCTGCGGGCGATCGGCGGCAAAAGCCGATAAACTCCGCCGCCATGAATAGAACTCTCTACACCGCGCTGTTTTACCTGGGGCTGCCATTGGTGGCGATTCGGCTATGGCTGCGTTCGCGCAAGGCGCCGGCGTATGCCAAACGGATTGGTGAACGCTTCTCCTATGGGATGCCGACGCTGCAACCTGGCGGCATCTGGGTCCACGCAGTGTCGGTGGGCGAAAGCATCGCGGCCGCGCCGATGGTCCGCGCGCTGCTGCAACGTTATCCACAGCTGCCGATCACCGTGACCTGCATGACGCCGACCGGGTCGGAGCGCATCCATGCGATGTTCGCCGACGAACCGCGCATCCAGCACTGCTACCTGCCTTACGATTTGCCGTGCGCGGCGGCGCGTTTTCTCGATCGCGTGCAGCCGAAGCTGGCGGTGATCATGGAAACTGAACTCTGGCCCAACCACATTCACCAATGCGCCAAACGCGGGATCCCGGTGGCGTTGGCCAACGGACGCTTGTCCGAGCGTTCGGCCAAAGGCTATGCCCGGTTCAGCAAACTGACCGCGCCAATGCTCGCCGAAATGAGCCTGTTCGCCGTGCAGACCGAAGCGGAAGCCCAGCGTTTCCGTGATTTGGGCGCACGCCCTGAGACAGTCGAAGTCACCGGCTCGATCAAGTTCGACCTGACCATCGACCCGCAGCTGTTGCAACGCGCCGCTGAACTGCGCGGCCAATGGCAGGCGCAGGAGCGTCCGGTGTGGATCGCCGCCAGCACCCATGAAGGCGAAGACGAGGTGGTGTTGAACGCCCATCGCCGTTTACTGGCCAACCATCCCGATGCGTTGCTGATTCTGGTGCCGCGCCATCCGGAGCGTTTCAACTCAGTGTTCGAACTGTGCCAGCGCGAAGGTTTCGCCACGGTGCGTCGTTCGACCGGCGCGAGTGTCGATGCGCAGACTTCGGTGCTGCTCGGCGACACCATGGGCGAGTTGCTGTTTCTCTACGCCCTGGCCGACAGCGCGTTTGTCGGTGGCAGCCTGGTGCCCAACGGCGGACATAACCTGCTGGAACCGGCAGCGCTGGCGAAACCGGTGATCAGCGGCCCGCACCTGTTCAACTTCCTCGACATCGCCGCACAACTGCGCAGCGCCGGGGCGTTGGCCGAAGTGGATGACGCCGAAGGTCTGGCGACAGAAGTGCAGCGACTGTTCGAACTGCCGCGCGACGCACAGCGCATGGCCGAAGCCGGATTGAGCGTGATGCGCCGCAATCAGGGCGCGTTGCAGCGCTTGCTCGATGGCCTGGGAAGGTTGATCGACCGCCCATAAAAAAACGCAGCCTCAGGGCTGCGTTTTTTGTTTAAGGCCGGGCCTTGAGCTGTGCTTCCGCAGCCTTGGCCAGATCCGGCGGCAGGAAATCCTTGTCCGGGTTGTAGTCGGCCTTCAGATAACGTGTCAGGTCCTGCAAGTCGCCCGGGTTCAAGGTGCCCGCGGCCTGCTTCAGGCGCAGGTTGTCGAGGATGTAGTCGTAACGGGTGTTGTTGTAGTTGCGCACCGAGGTGTAGAGCTGGCGCTGGGCGTCGAGCACGTCGACGATGTTGCGCGTCCCCACCTGATAACCGATTTCCGTGGCTTCCACCGCGCTCTGGTTGGAGATGATCGACTGGCGGCGCGCCTGCACCTGCTCGACGTCGGTGTTCACCGCGCGATGCAGGTTGCGGGTGTTTTCCACGATCTGCCGGCGCAGGCTTTCGCGCTGCTGCTCGCTCTGATCCAGTTGCGCGTAGGACTGGCGCACCTGGGAGCTGGTCAGCCCGCCGCTGTAGATCGGGATGTTCAGTTGCAGGCCCACGGTGCTCTGCTCGACGTTGCCACTGTACGGCGTACCGAAGGCATTCGGGTTGGCGAATCCGAGGGCGTCGTTGTCGCCTTTTTCGTATTTGGCCACGGCGTCGAGGGTCGGCAAGTGGCCGGCCTTGCGTTGCTTCAGCGTTTGCTCGGCGGAGCTGACGGCAAAGTTGCTGGCCAGCAGGTTGAGGTTCTGTTTCGCGGCGGTGTCGACCCAGGCCTTGGCGTCGTTCGGCGCCGGAGGCAGGATCGGCAGGGTGTGGACGATGCCCTGGATCGAGTTGTACTGGCGGTTGGTCAGGGTGATCAGCGCTTCGAATGCATCATCGACCTGACGCTGGGCGACGATCCGGTTGGCGCGGGCGGTGTCGTAACTGGCTTGCGATTGCAGCACGTCGGTCTTGTCCGACAGGCCCACGTCGAAGCGCTCGTTGGACTGGTCGAGCTGGCGCTTGAACGCGGCTTCTTCGGCTTTGGTCGAGGCCAGGTTGTCCTGGCTGCGCAGCACGTTGAAATAGCTTTCGGCCGATTGCAGGATCAGGTTCTGCTCGGTGGCCGAGAGTTGCAGCGCGGCTTGCTCGTTGACGTCCTTGGCGGCCTGGTACTGGAACCAGCGATCGGCGCGGAACAGCGGCTGTGCCAGCGTCGCCTGATAGGAATGCGCGCTGCGGTTGGCGGTGGCCGAAGGCTGGTCGATCGAGGTACGCACGTTGGCGGTTTCGGCGCCGCCGGACAGGTTCGGCAGCAAGCCCGCGCGGGCCTGAGGCACGACTTCTTTCTGGGCACCGTACTGGGCGCGGGCGGCGGCCAGATCGGCGTTGTTGTCGACCGCTTCCTGATAGACGCTGACCAGATCGGTCTTGGTCGACAAGGGCGCTTCTGCTGCCCAGACCATTGCGTTGGACGCACAAGACACGGCAACAGCCAGTGAGAGTTTGCGCAGCATGAGGCGATCCCTAGCATGAATATTATGGAAATAATCCGGGCGCCAAAGGTAGGGCGCGGGCACTGCATCGTCAAGGCCTGGCGCCAAGGCGCGGCAGGGCAAGGCGAGTGTAGTTGTGCATTGAGGCGCTCACAATCCTGTCGGCCGCCGCAATTGCGCCATTCATCATGGTGTTTGCCACGGTGTTGGCGTTCTTTGCCGGTTGTGTCTAGACTGGCCGGGTTCTTGTCGGGGTGCCTTGCTATGAGGCTGAGATCGAATAATTTCGGATCCCGTTGAACCTGATCAGGTTAGCGCCTGCGTAGGGAACAAGATTTCTCGTCACCCGGCGAGTCCTCTTGTGCTTCGTCCGGGAAATTGTTCGACAATCGAACGCTCGACGACGATGCACAGCACCAGTCCTGGTGCGTCCGTGCCTTTCAGGTTCTGCTCCGACAATCCACTGCCTGGATGCTGTCTGGAGAGCCCGTGATGACTACAAAATCTAAAAACGCGATCAACCTGAGTGACTCGGCCAAGGTCGATGAACAGTCGGTTCAACCGTTCACCCGTTCGCAAAAAGTCTACGTTCAGGGCTCCCGCCCGGACATCCGCGTGCCGATGCGCGAAATCACCCTCGATGTGACCCCGACCGACTTCGGCGGCGAAATCAACGCGCCGGTCACCGTCTACGACACCTCTGGCCCGTACACCGATCCGAACGTGGTGATCGACGTACGCAAAGGTCTGGGCGATGTGCGTTCGGCGTGGATCGACGACCGTGGCGACACCGAGCGCCTGCCAGGCCTGAGCTCGAACTTCGGCCAGCAACGCCTTGCCGACGCCGAACTGACCAAACTGCGTTTCGCCCACGTCAACAACCCGCGCCGCGCCAAGGCCGGGGCCAACGTCAGCCAGATGCACTACGCCCGCCAAGGCATCATCACCGCCGAGATGGAATACGTCGCCATCCGCGAAAACATGAAGCTGCAGGAGGCCCGCGCTGCCGGCCTGTTGAAGCAGCAGCACGCCGGCCACAGCTTCGGCGCGAGCATCCCGAAAGAAATCACCCCTGAGTTCGTGCGTGAAGAAATCGCCCGTGGCCGCGCGATCATTCCGGCCAACATCAACCACGTCGAACTGGAACCGATGATCATCGGTCGCAACTTCCTGGTGAAGATCAACGGCAATATCGGCAACAGCGCACTGGGTTCGTCCATCGAAGAAGAAGTGGCGAAACTGACCTGGGGCATTCGCTGGGGTTCGGACACCGTCATGGACTTGTCCACCGGCAAACACATTCACGAAACCCGCGAGTGGATCATCCGCAACTCGCCGGTGCCGATCGGCACCGTGCCGATTTATCAGGCGCTGGAAAAGGTTAACGGCGTCGCCGAAGACCTGACCTGGGAGCTGTTCCGCGACACGCTGATCGAGCAGGCGGAGCAGGGCGTCGACTACTTCACCATCCACGCCGGCGTACTGTTGCGCTACGTGCCGCTGACCGCCAAGCGCGTGACCGGCATCGTTTCCCGTGGCGGTTCGATCATGGCCAAGTGGTGCCTGGCGCACCACAAAGAGAACTTCCTCTACACCCACTTCGACGAAATCTGCGAAATCATGAAGGCCTACGACGTCAGCTTCTCGCTGGGCGACGGCCTGCGTCCGGGCTCGATTGCCGACGCCAACGATGAAGCGCAATTCGGCGAGCTGGAGACCCTCGGCGAGCTGACCAAGATCGCCTGGAAACACGACGTGCAATGCATGATCGAAGGCCCGGGCCACGTGCCGATGCAGTTGATCAAGGAGAACATGGACAAGCAGCTGGAGTGCTGCGACGAGGCGCCGTTCTACACCCTCGGCCCGCTGACCACCGACATTGCACCGGGCTACGACCACATCACCTCCGGTATCGGTGCGGCGATGATCGGCTGGTTCGGTTGCGCGATGCTCTGCTACGTGACGCCGAAGGAGCACCTGGGTCTGCCGAACAAGGATGACGTGAAAACCGGGATCATCACCTACAAGATCGCCGCTCACGCCGCGGACTTGGCCAAAGGACATCCGGGCGCGCAGATCCGCGACAACGCCTTGAGCAAGGCGCGGTTCGAATTCCGTTGGGAAGACCAGTTCAACCTTGGCCTGGACCCGGACACCGCCCGTTCGTATCACGATGAAACCCTGCCGAAGGACTCGGCGAAGGTCGCGCATTTCTGTTCGATGTGCGGGCCGAAATTCTGCTCGATGAAGATCACTCAGGAAGTCCGCGAATACGCGGCCAACCAGCGGATCGACGCGGTCGACGTGGACGTCGCCCAGGGCCTGGCGGAACAGGCCGAGCGGTTCAAGAAGGAAGGCAGTCAGCTGTACAAGAAGGTTTGATCTGACCTGAGTCGGGCGGCGTTCGCGCCGCCGCGATGACGATCGAAAAACAACAAATGTCCCTCTGAGATAACACCCTTGAGCATTCAACCCGGTACTTATTCCCCCGACCTCGCCGTGCCCGCCGACAAGCGGGTATTCGGCGGTCGCGATCTGTTTTCCCTGTGGTTTTCCCTCGGCATCGGCCTGATGGTATTGCAGACCGGTGCGCTGCTGGCGCCGGGGCTGGGACTGTCGGGATCGCTGCTGGCGATCTTCCTCGGCACGCTGGTCGGCGTCCTGTTGCTGGCCGCCGTTGGCGTGATCGGCAGCGACACCGGCCTGTCGTCGATGGCCGCGCTGAAACTCAGCCTCGGCCGCCAGGGCGCGAGCCTGCCGGCGCTGCTCAATCTGCTGCAACTGATCGGTTGGGGCTCGTTCGAAATCATCGTCATGCGCGACGCCGCCAGCCTGCTCGGCACCCGTGCATTCAGCGAAGGTTCGCTGTGGGCCAGCCCGATGTTGTGGACGTTGTGCTTCGGTGCACTGGCGACGCTGCTCGCCGTCAGCGGTCCGCTGACATTCGTGCGCAAGATCCTGCGCAAATGGGGTATCTGGCTGATTCTGGCCGCGTGCATCTGGCTGACCTGGAACCTGTTCGCCAAGGCCGATCTGGGCGCCTTGTGGGCACAGGCCGGGGATGGTTCTATGCCGTTCGCCGTGGGCTTCGACATTGCCATCGCGATGCCGCTGTCATGGCTGCCGCTGATTGCCGACTACTCGCGTTTCGGCAAGAAGGCGAAAAACGTGTTCGGTGGTACGGCGATCGGTTTCTTCATCGGCAACTTCTGGCTGATGAGCCTGGGCGTCGCCTACACCCTGGCCTTTGCGCCGAGCGGTGAAGTCAACGCGTTGCTGCTGGCGCTGGCCGGTGCCGGTCTGGGGATTCCGTTGCTGCTGATCCTGTTGGACGAGTCGGAAAACGCCTTTGCCGACATTCACTCGGCAGCGGTTTCCAGCGGGATTCTGTTGCGTCTGAAAGTCGAGCATCTGGCGCTGGCCATCGGCGTGATCTGCACCCTGATCGCCTTGCTCGCGCCACTGGCGCAATACCAGAACTTCCTGCTGTTGATCGGCTCGGTGTTCGCGCCGCTGTTCGGCGTGGTGCTGGTGGATCACTTCATCCTGCGCAAACGCAGTGGCCAGGTGGCTTCGGCCGCATTGCGCTGGCCGGCGTTGTTGGCCTGGCTGGGTGGCATCAGCACCTATCACTTGCTGGCCAACCTGTATCCGGATGTCGGCGCAACCCTGCCGGCGCTGGTCCTGGCAGGGCTGCTGCAGCTGGTGCTCGGTCGGGCTTTCAGTTACGGCCGGGAAACAGCTCGGGCTTGATGATGCCGTTCAGGCGCGGGTAAGGGATCTTCAGTTCGACGTGGCCCAGCGCATAAGGCGCGATAGTGGTCACGTCGTACTTGAGGATCACGCCGCCGTAAGTCAGCGCCACGTGCGGGGTTTTGACGAACGGCCAGTTCTTCACATATTCCGGTTCCTGATCCAGCTTGGTGCTGATCAGCCAGCTGTTATGCGCCACTTGCGCAGCCTTCCAGAACGCTTCTTCCTGACCCGGCACCAACATGTCCGACAGGCTCAGCACCTTGTGCTGTTGGCGCGAATAGTTGATGAAGCCACGACCCGGTGTGCCATGGGCGCCGCCGGTATCCAGGTAGCTCGACACTTCGACAATCACCAGACCGTCATGCTGCTCGCGTACTTTCGCCTGCAAATAGCTGCTGTTGCGCGGGCCGGCAGTGCGCAGGAACTGCTCGCGATAGGCGGCCAGGGTCGGCGCTACCGGTGCATCCGGCGATGTGCGGGTGAATTGCAGCAGGCGTTTTTCGATGATGCCATCCAGTGCAGGCTCTGCCGGGAAGTGCAGAGTGTCGATGTTCACCAGTGGGCAGTCAGGGTTGGAGCAACCGGGTTTCAGTGTTTCCGAGGCGTCGCGGGTGGTTTCCAGCGGCGTCCGGTAGTTGGGCTGGAACAGGCTGGCGCAAGCGCCCAGGGTCAGGGCGATGGCGGCCACGGAGGCAATTTTGAAAAGCGACATGGGCGTCCTTTCTGAAACAGGGGAAGGCAAAAAGTTACCGCTTCGACTCTCTACGAAGCAGTCAGTTCGCCACTAAGCTAATTAGAGTGGGTTTCACCTCCACCGTCCATCCCGCTGACGGTAAAGGGGCTGCATCAAACGTCACGGGCGCGTTAGGATGGCGCGAAGTCGAGGTTGCAGGTAGCAAAAATGAACCTCGTATAGGATTTGCAGTAAACGAGGATGCTCATGACCGATTTTGCCAAAGCCATTCCGTCCGCCATCGACATCGTGCGACGCGAGCAATGCTACAAGGGCTTCTACAAGCTCGATCGCGTGCATTTGCGCCATGAATTGTTCGCCGGTGGCATGAGCCGCGAGATCAATCGTGAAGTGTTCGTGCGACACGACGCCGTGTGCCTGCTGCCCTACGATCCGCAGCGCGATGAAGTGGTGCTGATCGAGCAGTTTCGCGTCGGCGCCATGGGCAAGACCACCAATCCCTGGCTGGTGGAGCTGGTCGCCGGTCTGATCGACAAGGAAGAAGTGCCGGAAGAAGTTGCTCGCCGCGAAGCGCAGGAGGAAGCTGGACTGGACATCAAGGCCCTGTGGCCGATGATGCAATATTTCCCGTCGCCGGGGGGCAGCAACGAGTTCGTGCATTTGTACTTGGGGCGTTGCAGCACCGAAGGCGTTGGCGGCCTGCACGGGCTGGAGGAAGAGGCAGAAGATATCCGCGTCACGGTCTGGGCCTTCGAAGATGCCCTGCAGGCTGTACGCGACGGACGGATTGCCAATGCGGCGAGCATCATCGCCTTGCAGTGGCTGGCGCTCAATCGCGCCGAAGTGAGGGGGCTATGGTCGTAAACAAACTGCGCGATCGCTATCGTGTCGACCTCGTGGGCCTGCAAGCCGCCTGCGAGGCCAACTACGCGCGCCTGATGCGACTGTTGCCGGACATGCGCCGCGAACCTGAAGCGCGGCGCATCGCCGTGACCCAGGGTGACCAGATGCTCGGCGTGCTGGCCATCGAAGTGTTGCAGGCCTGTCCGTACACCACGACCCTGCAAGTGCGTCAGGAACACAGCCTGCCCTGGCTGCCGGTGCCGCAACTGGAAGTGCAGGTCTATCACGACGCGCGCATGGCCGAAGTGATCAGCGCCGAACATGCACGACGCTTTCGCGGCATCTATCCTTACCCCAACGCGGCCATGCATCAGCCGGACGAAAAGGCCCAGCTCAATCTCTTTCTCGGAGAATGGCTGAGTCATTGTCTGGCCTGCGGTCACGAGTACGCTGCCGTTCGATAGCTTCGATAGCTGTGATAACAGCGGCAAGTTGTGAACTGCGTCCGGTTCGGCGGTTTCTTCCCGGGGGCTTCCCCCAGCATAATTGCGAACCTTTCCGACCCGGCGATCCAGCCTTGGGAGAACGCCTTGCCGAGCGTATCGACTCTGACCACCGCCGATACGGCGTTGCTGGTGCAACTGTCCGACAGTCATTTGTTCGCCGAGGCGGACGGTGCGCTGCTGGGCATGAAGACTCGCGAGAGCCTGCAAAAAGTCATCGAACTGGTGCTCGAGCAGCAGCCGCAGATCGACTTGATCGTTGCCAGCGGTGATCTGTCCCAGGACGGCACGCTGGAGTCCTACCAGCAATTTCGTCAGATGACGGCGCAGATCGACGCGCCGGCCCGCTGGATCCCCGGCAACCACGACGAACCGCAGATCATGCAGATGGCCGCGGTACAAAGTGCATTGCTGGAGCCGGTGGTGGATGTCGGTAACTGGCGCGTGACCCTGCTCGACTCGGCGGTGCCGGGCTCGGTGCCAGGGTATTTGCAGGATGACCAACTGCAATTGCTGGCGCGTTCGCTGAGCGAAGCGCCGGATCGGCATCATCTGGTGTGTTTCCACCATCACCCGGTGTCGATCGGTTGCGCCTGGATGGAGCCGATCGGCTTGCGCAATCCCGAAGCGTTTTTCGACGTGCTTGACCGTTTCCCGCAGGCCCGTGCCGTGTTGTGGGGGCATGTGCATCAAGAGATCGATCGTGAGCGCAATGGCGTGCGACTGATCGCCTCGCCGTCGACCTGCATTCAGTTCGAGCCGGGCAGTGTCGACTTCAAGGTCGGCGAGCAGTCACCGGGCTATCGCTGGTTGCGGCTGTTGCCGGACGGGCGGATCGAGACGGGCGTGGAGCGTGTCACCGATTTCCGGTTCACCGTCGATTATGGCTCCAACGGCTACTGATTCAGGGGCGCGGCGCTGATTTCCTCGGGTGCTGGCCCAACACCCCCTGACTCCCTGTAAACTCCGCTTTCTTTAGCCGACACCCAGGGAGCTCAAATGTCCGGTTCGATCCTCTATATCCACGGTTTCAACAGCGCACCGGCCTCGAAGAAGGCCTGTCAGCTGGTCGAGGTGATGGAGCGGTTGGGTTTGAGCGATCAATTGCGTGTCCCGGCGCTGCATCACCACCCGCGTGAAGCCATCGGTCAGCTGGAGCAGGCAATCGCCGAACTCGGCCGGCCGTTGCTGGTGGGAAGCTCGCTCGGCGGCTACTATGCGACTCACCTGGCCGAGCGCCATGGCCTGAAAGCCCTGCTGGTCAACCCGGCCGTCAGTCCGCACCGGATGTTCGACGGATACCTGGGGACGCAGAAAAACCTGTACACCGACGAAACCTGGGAATTGACCCACGACCATGTGACGGCCCTGGCCGAACTGGAAGTGCCGGCACCGCAGGATTCGCAGCGGTATCAGGTGTGGTTGCAGACCGGGGACGAAACGCTGGACTATCGCCATGCCCAGCAGTATTACCGGGCCTGTGCCTTGCGCATCCAGGCCGGCGGCGACCATAGTTTTCAGGGGTTCGCCGGGCAATTGCCGGCGTTGCTGAGTTTTGCCGGCATTGGCGCCGATTTGTTTCAGGCAATCGATTTCACCGCGCTGTGAGCGGTTGCCCCATTAATTCCTTATTCACCGAACACTGACGACGAGACCTTATGGCCACTCCCAGCGCTAGCTCCTATAACGCCGACGCCATCGAAGTCCTCTCGGGCCTCGACCCGGTGCGCAAACGCCCGGGCATGTACACCGACACCAGTCGGCCGAACCACCTTGCCCAGGAAGTCATCGACAACAGTGTCGACGAAGCCCTGGCCGGCCACGCCAAATCGATCCAGGTCATCCTCCACGCCGACCACTCGCTGGAAGTCTGCGATGACGGTCGCGGCATGCCGGTCGACATCCACCCGGAAGAGGGTGTGTCGGGCGTTGAGCTGATCCTCACCAAGCTCCATGCGGGCGGCAAGTTTTCCAACAAGAACTACCAGTTCTCCGGCGGTCTGCACGGGGTGGGTATTTCCGTGGTCAACGCCTTGTCGACCCAGGTGCGGGTGCGGGTCAAGCGTGACGGCAACGAATACGAGATGACCTTCGCCGACGGCTACAAGGCCACCGATCTGCAAGTGATCGGCACCGTCGGCAAGCGCAATACCGGGACCAGCGTGTACTTCGCGCCGGACCCGAAATACTTCGATTCGCCAAAATTCTCCATCAGCCGCCTCAAGCACGTGCTCAAGGCCAAGGCCGTGCTGTGCCCGGGTCTGCTGATCAGCTTCGAAGACAAAGGCACCGGCGAAAAGGTCGAGTGGCATTACGAAGATGGCCTGCGCTCCTATCTGGTAGACGCGGTCAGCGAATTCGAGCGTCTGCCGGACGCGCCGTTCTGCGGCAATCTGGCCGGGACCAAGGAAGCGGTCGAATGGGCCCTGCTGTGGCTGCCGGAAGGCGGCACCTCGGTCACCGAAAGCTACGTCAACCTGATCCCGACGGAGCAGGGCGGCACCCACGTCAACGGTCTGCGTCAGGGCCTGCTCGACGCGATGCGCGAGTTCTGCGAATTCCGCAGCCTGCTGCCGCGCGGCGTGAAGCTGGCGCCGGAAGACGTCTGGGAACGCATCGCCTTCGTGCTGTCGATGAAGATGCAGGAGCCGCAATTCTCCGGCCAGACCAAGGAGCGTCTGTCCTCCCGTGAAGCGGCGGCGTTTGTCTCCGGCGTGGTCAAGGACGCGTTCAGCCTGTGGCTTAACGCCAACCCGGAAACCGGTCTGGCGTTGGCGGAGCTGGCAATCAGCAACGCCGGCCGTCGCCTGAAGGCCAGCAAGAAAGTCGAGCGCAAGCGCATCACCCAGGGGCCGGCATTGCCGGGCAAACTGGCCGATTGCGCCGGGCAGGACCCGATGCGTTCCGAGCTGTTCCTGGTGGAAGGTGATTCCGCCGGCGGTTCGGCCAAGCAGGCGCGGGACAAGGAATTCCAGGCGATCCTGCCGTTGCGCGGCAAGATCCTCAACACCTGGGAAGTCGACGGCAGCGAAGTGCTCGCCAGCCAGGAAGTGCACAACATCGCCGTGGCCATCGGCGTCGATCCGGGCGCCGAGGACATGAGCCAGCTGCGTTACGGCAAGATCTGCATCCTCGCCGACGCCGACTCCGACGGTCTGCACATCGCCACGTTGTTGTGCGCCTTGTTCGTCCAGCATTTCCGCCCGCTGGTGGATGCCGGTCACGTCTACGTCGCGATGCCGCCGCTGTACCGCATCGACCTGGGCAAAGAGATTTTCTACGCCCTGGACGACGCCGAGCGCGACGGGATCCTCGACCGTCTGGTGGCCGAGAAGAAGCGCGGCAAGCCGCAGGTCACCCGATTCAAGGGTCTGGGTGAAATGAACCCGCCGCAACTGCGTGAAACCACCATGGACCCGAACACCCGGCGTCTGGTGCAGTTGACCCTCGGGGAGGACTTCGCCGAGACCTCGGAAATGATGGACATGCTGCTGGCGAAGAAACGCGCCGGCGACCGCAAGACCTGGCTCGAATCCAAGGGCAACCTCGCCGAGGTTCTGGCCTGATGCGGTTTGGCTGGGTCTTGGCGGGTGCGTTGCTGCTGGGGTCGATGACGGCGTCGGCGGAGCCTGTGCAAGAACTGCGCGTGCTCGCCGAACACCCGGTCGAAGGCATGCGCGGCGGCAACCTGTCGGGGCTGGCCCTGTGCGGCAACGAGTTGTGGACGGTGTCGGATCGCGATGATGATCAGATCTACCGTCTCGATACTCGCGATGCCGTCTGGCAGGCGACTGCCGTGCGCATCGATCCGCCGCCAGTCCCCGACAGCGGCTTGCCGTGGGGCATCAAGTCACGGACCTGGGCGGCGTCGTTCGTTCGCGGTGGTGATCTGGATTTCGAAGGGATCACCTGCGACAGCGCCGGCAATCGCTACATTGTCAGCGAAGGCCACGCAGCCGTATTGCAAGTACCGCCGCAAGGGCCGTCGTCATGGCTGAAAATCTCGCCGATGATGGTGCGCGAAGCGCGGGCCAGTGGCCTGCTGCTGCAATTCAATGCGATTTTCGAAGGCCTGGCGATCAATCCGGCGGGCGATCAGATGTGGCTGGCTGCCGAACGGCAAAGCCGTGGTTTGTTGCTGATCAAGCGCCAACAGACGGTGTGGGACTGTGACGGTCGCTGCGTGTTGCTGAGCGAAGGCGGGATGGAAATGCAGCCGCCGCAGTTTCCCAAGGCCAGACCGGTCAATCGGGATTTTTCCGACCTGTCATTGTTCAACGGCAAACTGTTTACCCTTGAGCGCAACGCCTACCAGATCTGTCGCCGTGATCCGCAGACGGCCAAGGTCGAGCTTTGCTGGTCGTACGCGGCCGAGCTGTTACAGGGCAATCGTCGTTACGCGCAGAACTTCGGGCTGGAAGAGGCGCTGGTCGTCGATGCTCAAGGCGCCTGGATCGGCGTCGACAACAATTTTGGTCCTCGCGCCGATGGCGAGGTCCGCCCGATCGTCTGGCGCTTTGCCGCGCCTGAGGGTGGCTGGAGCGCCAAGCCATGAGTCAGCAACCGCCGGGCAAGCGCGCCGGGCGTGTGCTGATGATTCTGGCCTGGTGCGCGGCGCTGTTTCTGGCCACACGGTTTTTCGGCCAGTGGGAAGACCGCCAGCGTAATCCCAATGCAGAGGTGACTTCGCAGCAGGGCAACGGCTATATCGAAGTGAAACTGATCGGCAACGCACAGGGGCATTTTGTCGTCAGCGGCCTGATCAACGGTCGGCCGGTGGAGTTCATGCTCGACACCGGCGCGACCGACGTGGCAATCCCGGCGGAGGTGGCGAAAAGCCTGAAGCTGGAAGAAGGTTTCGGTGTGACCCTGAGCACGGCCAATGGCCTGAGTCAGGGCTATCGCACCCGTATCGACCGCCTGCAACTGGGCGACATCGTGCTGCGGGACGTCCGCGCACTGGTGGCGCCGGGGCTGCATGGCGACCAGGTGCTGCTCGGCATGAGCGCCCTGAACAAACTTGAATTTACTCAGCGCGGCGGCACCATGCTGTTGCGCCAGACAACGAACCGATGAGGCCCGCATGAGCGACAACCTTGCAGACAGCTTAGATGGCGTAGAACGCCGGTCGCTGGCTGACTTCACCGAAAATGCCTACCTCAACTACTCCATGTACGTGATCATGGACCGTGCCTTGCCACATATCGGCGACGGTCTGAAACCAGTACAACGGCGTATCGTCTACGCCATGAGCGAGCTGGGGCTGGATGCCGATTCCAAGCACAAGAAGTCGGCGCGTACCGTCGGCGACGTGCTCGGCAAGTTCCACCCCCACGGCGACTCGGCGTGCTACGAAGCGATGGTGCTGATGGCCCAGCCGTTCAGCTATCGCTACACGCTGGTGGACGGCCAGGGTAACTGGGGTGCGCCGGACGATCCGAAATCCTTCGCCGCCATGCGATACACCGAAGCGCGACTGTCGCGTTATTCCGAAGTGCTGCTCAGCGAGCTGGGCCAGGGCACCGCAGACTGGGGCCCGAACTTCGACGGCACCCTTCAGGAACCGCTGGTTCTCCCTGCGCGTCTTCCGAACATCCTGCTCAACGGCACCACCGGTATCGCCGTGGGCATGGCCACCGACGTGCCGCCGCACAACCTGCGCGAAGTCGCCACGGCGTGCGTGCGTCTGCTCGATGAGCCGAAAGCCACGGTCGAACAGCTCTGCGAACACATTCAGGGCCCGGACTACCCGACCGAAGCGGAAATCATCACCCCGCGTGCCGACCTGCTGAAAATGTACGAAACCGGCAAGGGCTCGGTGCGCATGCGCGCTGTGTACCACGTCGAGGACGGCGACATCATCGTCACCGCGCTGCCGCACCAGGTCTCCGGTGCCAAGGTGCTGGAGCAGATCGCCGCGCTGATGCAGGCCAAACCGTCGAAAGCGCCGCAGATCGCCGACCTGCGTGACGAGTCCGACCACGAAAACCCGTGCCGCATTGTGATCATCCCGGTCAACAGTCGTGTCGATCACGAAGCGCTGATGCAGCACCTGTTCGCCAGCACCGAGCTGGAGTCGACCTACCGGGTCAACGTCAACATCATCGGTCTGGACGGCAAGCCGCAGCTGAAAAACCTCCGTGCGTTGCTGGTGGAGTGGCTGGAATTCCGCGTGCTGACCGTGCGTCGCCGCCTGCAATTCCGCCTCGACAAGGTCGAGCGTCGCCTGCACCTGTTGGACGGTTTGCTGATCGCCTACCTCAACCTGGATGAAGTGATCCACATCATCCGCACCGAGGAGCGCCCGAGAGACAGATTGATCGAGCGTTTTGCTCTCAGCGAGATCCAGGCCGACTACATCCTCGATACCCGTCTGCGTCAGTTGGCGCGTCTGGAGGAGATGAAGCTGCGCGACGAGCAGGACGAACTGCTCAAGGAACAAGCGAAACTGCAAGCGCTGCTGGGCAGCGAAGCCAAGCTGAAGAAACTGGTGCGCACCGAGCTGTTGAAAGACGCCGAAACCTACGGTGATGACCGTCGGTCGCCCATCGTCGAGCGTACGGAAGCCAAAGCGCTGACCGAGCACGATCTGCTGCCGAACGAGAAAGTCACCGTTGTGCTGTCGGAAAAAGGCTGGATTCGTTCGGCCAAGGGCCACGAGATCGACGCCACCGGCCTGTCGTACAAGGCCGGCGACGGCTTCAAGACCTCGGCGGCGGGGCGTTCGAACCAGTCAGCCGTGGTCATCGACTCCACCGGTCGCAGTTACTCGGTGGCCGCGCACACCTTGCCGTCGGCACGGGGCCAGGGCGAGCCGTTGACCGGCCGTCTGACGCCACCGCCTGGCGCCACGTTCGAATGCGTGCTGATGCCGGAAGACGATGCGCTGTACGTGATCGCCTCTGACGCCGGCTACGGTTTTGTGGTGAAAGGCGAAGATCTGCAAGCCAAGAACAAGGCCGGCAAGGCCCTGTTGAGCCTGCCGAACAATGCCAAGGTGATCGCGCCGCGCCCAGTGGCCGATCGCGAGCAGAACTGGCTGGCTTCGGTGACGACCGAGGGTCGCCTGCTGATCTTCAAAATCAGCGATCTGCCACAATTAGGAAAGGGCAAAGGCAACAAGATCATCGGCATTTCCGGTGAACGCGTGGCCAGTCGCGAAGAATATGTCACGGACATCGCCGTTCTTCCGGAAGGCGCCACGCTGGTGCTGCAGGCCGGAAAACGTACCTTGTCGCTGAAAGCCGACGACCTCGAACACTACAAGGGTGAGCGTGGTCGCCGTGGCAATAAACTGCCACGGGGCTTCCAGCGAGTGGATGCGCTGCTCGTCGAAAACCTCAATTAAGCGGCCAGGAAGCGTTCGCACTCATTTCTCCTTCGGGAAAAATGACTGAGAACGCCTCTCTAGAGCGCCCGATCTTCGATTTAACCCGTAGATCGGCGCTTTGGCGCTGGAGTCGGAACGCATATTCACGGATGATATGGCCTTTCCAAGCGCCGGCGTGGCCGAGCGTTCTTCATATTTTTTGAGTATTTTCACTGTGGTCAGCCTTGTGGCGGCCACCTGGACGGGATGATGACTTCTCTGCGCCCCCTTATTTTCCTGCTCGCCGGCGTTCTTGGCCTGGCGGGTTGCAGCGTTCACCAGCCGGTGTCGCTGTATCAGCTGGACAGCGGAAGTCCGGCTCAGCCTGCGCAAAGCGCGGGCATGGCAGTTTTGCTGGGCCCTGTGGTAGTTGCCGATTACCTGCAACGTGAAACCCTGTTGCAGCGTCAGCCGGACGGCAGCCTGCAGGCATCGATCGACGGCCGCTGGGCCGGCAGCCTGTCTTCGGACATCGATCAGTTGCTGTTGCGTCAGGTCGCCGGCCATCTGGACAGCCAGCGTGTGGTATTGGCGCCGGCCACTCTGGGTTTCACCCCGGATGTGCAGGTGCTGTTGACTATCACGCGTCTGGATTCCGGCGTGTCGCAGCCGGCGATTCTCGATGCTCAATGGCGTCTGATCGACCGTCGTGGCCAGGTGCGTGACAACCGCATCGTCCATCTGCAAGAGCAGCACAGTGGCGGCACGGCTTCGCAGGTTCAGGCGCAAGGCATCTTGCTGCAACGCTTGGCCGAGCAGCTCTCGGTAGCGCTCAAGCCGTTGGCCAACCAGCCACCGGTTGCCGAAGCACCGCGCAAACCGGCACCGAAACCGGCAGCGCCGGCGGCAGAAGCCGAGAAACAACCGAAGATCCCGATGGCTTCGCCGATTCGCACCGATATGGAAGTGTTTCGCTTCTAAGGCTGGAACGAGTCAGAACAGAGCCCGCCTTGTGCGGGCTTTGTCGTTTCTGGGCGTTGGTGGTACATGCATTGATGCCTGTCTCGAAAAGCTCCCCTCACCCTAACCCTCTCCCGGAGGGAGAGGGGACTGACCGAGGTGTCTTGCGTCATTCATCGACCTGCGAAGTCTTGGCGATTATGGATTTGGCGCAGAGCGGTCTCACAATTATGGATTCGGCACAGCATGTTCAGGTCGGTGTAGATCCCGAATATCCCCCTATCAGTCCCCTCTCCCTTTGGGAGAGGGTTAGGGTGAGGGGACTCCAAAGCCTGGCGAGATCACGAAAACGCCACACACAAAAAAGCCCGCAGACAATCACTCGTCTGCGGGCTTCTTCACATCAAGGCCTCAGGCCCGACGCTCATGCATCCGCGCCAGCTGCCGCTCAAGCATCGACGGATAAGGCTCCATCAATCGCTCCACACAGCAAGCCCCTTCAGGGCTGGCAATCGGCCGGATCCGTGCACGCTGGCGAATCAGCGCGTCATCACCGATCTTGCGCTCCACCAGCAACAGGTTGCGGCTGTGCTGCGACAGCGCCAGGGCGTCCTGGGCGGAGTCGGTCAGCAGCAGGTCGATCTGGCTCAGGCCGAACAGTTCGTCGCCCAGGGTCAGGCCCAACTGCAATTGCAGGGTGATGCCGCTGTCGGCGACTTCGATCTGCAACTGGTGGCCCAGCGCTCGCAGCAGCTCGCCGCAGCAGATGGCGTTGGTCAGGTAATCGTCGCCGCTGTCTTCGGTGTGGAACAGCATCAGCGTGCTGCCATCGTTCAGGGTTTCGATTTCACCCTGATACAGCGAAGCAGCTTGCTCCAGGCAGTCACGATAGCGCTCCTGCAACTCTTCCAGACGTGCCCGCGGCAGGCGGCGAAGTTGCTCCTGCGAACCCAGTTGCACTGCCAGCACCGCGGTGTGCTGCGGCACGCTCGGGGTTGGCTTGCGAACGGCAGGTTGCGCGGGTTCGTTCAGCGATTCGTCACGCAGATCGGCAAACGGGTCTTCGTCATCGTCGTCTTCAACGGTACTGACCACATGGCGCGGCGCAGGCTTCTGCGCGGTCATCGGGCGGCTCTCGTCAAAGCTCGGATCGCGCAGGTTGCGCACTTCGAATTCCGGCTCGACGTCGTCGTCCTCGAACTCGGGTTCCGGCTCAGGCTCGGGAATGGTTGGTTCCGGGGCGTAACTGGCGTGCAGTTGACGGGCCAGATCGCCGATCTCGTCCTGACGCTCGATCCCCGGCGTGTATTCGTCGATCCGGCGCAGCCACACGCGCAATTGCAGCAGCGGCGTGGAGATGTGCCGGCCAAGGCGCAGACTCAGGGCCAGGGACAGCGCCAGCAGGATCGCACTCAGGATGCCCATGCTTTGCAGGCTGATGGTCATCGGCTGCTGGAACTGATCCATGTCCAGACTGATGCGCAGTTGCCCGGCGGTCACGTCCTGGAAGGTGATCTTGCTCTCGTACATGCCCTCGGCTTCGCCCAGCAGGCTGTGCTTGGGCCGCTGACCGGACTCGGCGAGGATGCGGTTGTCCACGCTGTAGATGGCGGCGTGGGCCACCAGCTTGTTCTTGGTCAGGTTGTTGAGCAGCACGTTGAGGCTGAGGATGTCGTTGGACACCAGCAGCTCGGTCGCGGAGGTGGCGGTCTGCGTGGTCAGGCTTTCGCCCAGCGCATCGGCCTGCTCGTGCATGGCCTGCTTGAACTGCAAGCCCATCACGCAGGCATAGATCACCAGGGCCAGGGCGACCAGGATCACGTTATGGCTGGCAATGCGTAATGCAATCGGTACACGGCGGTGGCGCAGTGCACGGAAGATCAGCAGAAAGAAGTTATCGGTTTTAACTGGCGTGGGCCGGTTCACTGAGCTCGGCTCTTTTGTCCGTGAAGTTGACGCGCAGTATAGCGACAGGCCCTAGACCGGCAAAGCGCTGGCGGTGCCCGATGGTCACTGAAAGTGGGTAGAATGCGGTTTTTTTCCAGTTGCGGGGGTGCGCGTTGCGCGAAATCGTCCTGATTAACATCACGGGAGTCGACCGTCCCGGTCTGACGGCGGCCATTACCGGTGTTCTGGCTCAGGGTGGTGTGAACATCCTCGATATCGGTCAGGCGGTGATCCACGACATGCTGTCGTTCGGCATCCTCGTGGAAATCCCCGACTCCGAGCAAGGCAAGTCGGTGCTCAAGGACATCCTGTTCAAGGGTTACGAGCTCGACCAGCAGGTGCGCTTCACCCCGGTGTCCGAAGAGGATTACCAGCAATGGGTTGGCAATCAGGGCAAGAAACGCCACATCGTTACCCTGCTGACCCGCAAGGTCACTGCCGGCCAGTTGCAGGCCGTGAGCTCGATCACCGCCAAATATGGCCTGAACATCGACCATATCGACCGTCTGTCGGGTCGCATGCCGCTGGACACGCCGGCGGACAAGGGCAAGGGTTGCATCGAATTCTCCGTGCGCGGCGAAGCTGCCGATCCGCAGGCCCTGCGCGCCGAATTCCTCAGCGTGGCCCAGGAGCTGAACGTCGACATCGCGTTCCAGGAAGATTCGCTGTTCCGTCGCAACCGTCGTCTGGCGGTGTTCGACATGGACTCGACCTTGATCGAAGCCGAAGTCATCGACGAACTGGCCAAGGCCGCCGGCGTTGGCGACCAGGTTTCGGAAATCACCGAGCGGGCAATGGCCGGTGAGCTGGACTTCCGCGCCAGCTTCAAAGAGCGTCTGGCGCTGCTCAAGGGCCTGGATGTCGGTGTACTCGATTCGATCGGTGCCTCGCTGCGCCTGACCGAAGGCGCCGAAACCCTGTTCGCCGAACTCAAGCGCCTGGGCTACAAGACCGCGATCCTGTCCGGCGGCTTCACCTACTTCGCCAAGCAATTGCAGGCCAAACTCGGCATCGACTATGTGTTCGCCAACGAACTGGAAGTGGTCGACGGCAAGTGCACCGGCGTGGCGATCGAGCCGATCGTCGATGCCCAGCGCAAGGCTGATCTGCTGAAACAGCTGGCTGAAAAAGAAGGTTTGCGTCTGGAGCAGACCATCGCGGTGGGCGACGGTGCCAACGACCTGCCGATGCTGGCGATTGCCGGTCTGGGTGTGGCGTTCCGCGCCAAGCCGCTGGTCAAGCAGTCGGCGAAACAGGCGATTTCCACCCTCGGCCTGGATGGCGTGCTGTACCTGCTGGGCTTCCGGGATCGCGACGGGCAGCTCTGACAACGGCACAGGATCGCAGCTCCCGGCTGCGGTCCTGGCTCAAAGGGATTTCCACAACGAGTCGAAATCCTCCTCGCTCCCGCCATTCTGCGCGGCCTCCAGCGAGCGATAGGCAAATTGATTGAAACTGTGGGTGCTCGCCACCCGCCGATCCAGCCCGGCGCGGTGCTCTTCGCCCTGGGTGTTGATCATGACTTTACTGCCTTCCTGAAACGGCAGTCGTGGCGCCAGTAGCGTCGCGGGCAAGTCGATGGCGCTGATTTCCGGCAACAACAAACCCCGCAGGTAATGGCTGTGATCGTCCCGCGTGCGCACCAGTTGCAATCCGCAGGGCTGGGCGTGTGGCGCCACCAGTTCGATGCCCATTTGTGTCCCGGCACCGCGCACCTGGCGGATCCAGCGCACCACGGCAATGCTCCAGCCCTGATTCGTGGTGTCCTGGATGCCGACCATCTCCCCGGTCTGCAATTCGGCGGGCACTTCTTTTGGCCACGCCAGGCAATAACCGCCGGGGCTGTGGTTGATGACCGGCAACGCATAGGTCGGGTAATGCGGCGGGCTGTCAGTGTCGCCTTCGTCGTCAGCCAAGGGTTCGTAGCGGATTTCTTCGTAAGGCAAAAACTCGTCGGACTTGCTCTGTGGCGCGGCATCGAATGCCTGGCTCCAGCTGTCCTTTTCGCCTTGGGCCACCGCGCGGCTGAAGTTTGCGGCGCGTGAACCGGGATGCCTGAGCAGTTCGCTGAAGGTGCGTTCGCCACCCAGATAGAAGTGCAGGGCGCTCATGCCCACACATACGGTCAGGTTGCCCTGGCCGACGGTGCGCTGGAAGCTGCGCTCGGCGGCTTCGCCCCAGGTGGCGTGCAGATGTTGCAGGGTGTCGAGTGTCAGACCGGCCGGCACTGGCAGTGGCGTCGAGGTGTCCTGATGCAGCAGGTGAGCCTCGATGGCATTCACCAGCGCTTGCGGATCGAATCCCAGCAGTCCCGGCTGTTGTTCGCTGCGAAATTTGCTGCGATAGCGCGGACCTGCGTCGATCTCCGCAGAAATGGCGAACAGCCCTTCGCCCGAGGCACCGGGATGGAGTTTCAACCAGGCACTCCACGGCTCAAGCACCTGCGCGAGTTGGGCGATCGGGTTCTGGCGCAGTTGATTGCAGCGGGCGCTGCCCAGCAGCAGAGCGGCGATGTAGGTCTGTTCGACGCTCAGTTCCCCGGCGAGGCTGGCCAGGTCATCACGGACCCGACGGTGTTGCAGCTGCAAGTCGCAGGCGCAGCGAAACAATTGGTGCAATTCAAACCACAGCTGTTCCGGCGCCGGGCTGTACAACTGCGTGGCGCGCACCAGTTGCCCTTTCAGCGCATGGGCGGCGCGTTGCAGCGCCTCGCTCAGCAGAGTCGCCCGATCCTTTGTGTATTTGGGCGCGATCCGCAGAACGATCTGTTTGTAACCGATGGCCAGTTGGCTTTGCAGCGCCTGGCACAGGTTGCTGATCTTGCGTGAACGCTCATCGAGCATGATCGCCTGATGCAGAAAGTGCCGCTCAAGGTGCTGGCAGACGAAGTACACCTCGGGCCGCAGCAGTTCCAGCAGATGCAGACGATTGTCACTGGGCGTCAGCAATTGATTGAGTTCGCCAAGGCCCTGATAAAGCTGGCGCGCGGTTTCGCCGATGTTGGCTTTCGGCAGGCCGGCGATCCAGCGCTTGAGATCGCGCGGGGTCGCTTCACAGAACGACAGGCGCAACTGAGTCGGGGTCGGGGCGCTCAGTTGTGGTCGGGATCGAGGCTCACTCATGCCGTGACCAGCTCCGGCGGCGAATAGGACGATGCCAAAAACTCTAGCAGTTGTGGTCTGTTTCGCAGACGTTTGTCAGGCTTTTTTACCGTTGGTCTGCTGGCTTGGTGCCATTTCGGCAGGCGCTACTAGGCTCTTTGGCGTGCGATCGGAAACGCACGGTTGCACGGCTTGCCGCACACGTCGGGCAGGTCTCTGAACAACTTCAAGGAGATGAGGTTCATGTCTAAATACGCAGTGGCAAATCAATGGGGCGGTAATTCGGCACCCTGGCATCCGGGTGGAACCTGGGTACTGGGCGCGCGGGACAACCAGAAAGTCGTCGCGATCGAGATCAAGTCCGGCGACGGCGGCAAAAGCTTCACCGGCACCATGACCTACGCCGGCGAAGGCCCTATTGGCTTCAAGGCTCAGCGCACTGGCCAGAACCAGTACAACGTCGAGAACCAGTGGGGTGGCAACGATGCCCCGTGGCACCCAGGTGGCAAATGGGTGATCGGCGGTCGGGATAACCAGAACGTTATCGCGTTGAGTGTCACGTCGAGTGACGGCGGGAAAAACCTCAGCGGCACCAATACCTACGCCAACGAAGGGCCGATCGGCTTCCGTGGGCAGATAGAGTAACGGCGCCAGCCAGGTCGTGTCCGCCCCTTCGCAGACGTGCGAAAGGGCGGATCAACAGGTTCAGGCGTTCGGCAATGCCAGGGCCTGGCCCATCTGTACCGGCGAGCCGGCTTTCATTTCTTCAACCCATTTCACCTGATCCGGGCCAAACAGCACGATCGCGGTCGAACCCAGCTTGAAGCGACCCAGTTCCGCACCTTTTTCCAGATGAATCGGTGCACGGGCGGCTTCGTCGTAGCGGAAGGTTTTCAGTTCGCGCTTCGGTGGAGTCACCAGGCCGGCCCACACGGTTTCAATCGACGCCACGATCATCGCGCCCACCAGCACCACGGCCATCGGCCCGCGCTCGGTGTCGAAGATGCACGCTACGCGCTCGTTGCGGGCGAACAGCTCAGGGACGTTTTCAGCGGTGGTCTTGTTGACCGAGAAGATCCGGCCCGGGATGTAGACCATTTCGCGCAGGGTGCCGGCCAGCGGCATGTGCACGCGGTGGTAGTCCTTCGGCGACAGGTAAACGGTAGCGAATTCGCCGCCCATGAACGGCGCAGCGTTGGCCGCGTCGCCACCCAGCAGCTCCAGCACGCTGAAGCTGTGGCCCTTGGCCTGGAAGATGCGACCGTGTTCGATCGGGCCGAGCTGGCTGATCGCACCGTCGGCCGGGCTGAGGATCGCGCCCGGTGTCTCGTCCAGAGGACGTGCGCCGTCTTTCAGCGCACGGGTGAAGAAGGCGTTGAAGTGCTCGTAAGCGGTCACGTCCTCAACCAGCGCCAGCGACATGTCCACCTGATAACGCTTGGCGAACCAGGTGGTGAAGGCATTCTTGAACCAGCGCACGCGGCACTCGGCAATGCAGCCGGCCAGGCGCGACAGCAAGTGGTGAGGCAGCAGGTATTGGCTGATGATAAACAAACGCTCTTTCATGACTGTCCTTAAAAATCCTTAAAGCTCGACGGGGGTGTCGGGGTGGTTGCCCCATTCGCCCCAGGAACCGGCGTAGCCCTTGACCCGCGGATAACCGAGGGATTTGGCCACCAGATAAGTGAAACCGGACCGGTGATGGGTCTGGCAGTGAGTAATGATTTCTTTGTCTTTCGTGATCCCGAGGCTTTCGAGGATCTGCGGCATGTCGGTGCGGATGCGCAGCTGGCGCGCCTGATCCATGCCTGCCGTCCATTCGAAGTTGACTGCGCCGGGGATGTGTCCACCCTTGGCCGCCAGCACTTTCTCGCCGGAGTATTCAAGTGGCCCGCGAGCATCCCAGATCGCCAGGTCGGCGGCACCGAGGCGGCTTTGCAGGTATTCGCGGGTGGCGGTCGGTTCGTCGTGCAGGGTCAGGGCTACCGGACCGCCGACGGCGGGCGGGATCTGGATCGACATCGGCGAACCTTCCGCCAGCCACGCCGGCAGACCGCCGTCGAGGTAGTGGTACTTGTCGTGACCGATCACGTCGAGCAGCCAGATGAAACGTCCGGCCCAGCCACCGCCTTCGTCGTCATAGACCACGTAGACCGCGTCCTTGTGATGACCCAGTTCACCGAACAGCTCTTCGAGTTTTTCTTTTGTCGGCAACAGGCCCGGAGCCGGTGCCTGGCCCAGCTGGGTGCGCTTCGGATCGACGAAGCGTGCGCCGGGAATGTGACCCTCGGCATAGCGGGCGGCACTGGTCAGATCCACCAGAATCAGGTTGCGGGCTTCGAGGCGAGGGAGCAGGTCGCTCGGCTCGATCACCAGCGCCAGGCCAGAGAAGTCAGACATGTGAGGTCTCCAGAGCACAAAGGGGAAGGATTGTAGCTGTCATTGGCCGCGCTGGCTAAAGCTGTGCAGGGCTTTCTCGATGCACTGCGCGGTTTTGCCGAAGGCTTGCACGGTGATGTCGGCGAACGGCCCGCCACCTTGGTCGGCCACCACGATCATGATGACGCGGCCGTTGTGGACCAGCGAGCGCAGGAACAGGTGTTCGCCTCGGAACAGCGTGCGCAGCGAGGGCGGCAGCAGGGCGGAAAACTGGGCGTTGTTGTCCGGGGTGATCCGCACTTGTGCCTGCTGCGCGAGCAAGCGTTGCAACACGGTGCTTTGACTGACGACGAAGTTGAGCGCAGCGGCTTCCTTCGGCAGACCGGAAATCTGATGCACACGCAGACTGGACTGCGTGCGGTCGGCCATCAGGATCATCACCCGGCGCATGCCGCTGGCCACCAGCGCGTCGCGAGCGGCAATGGTCAAGTGCATGGCATTGGTGAAACGGCTCGGCTCGGCCAGCAGTTCGGCACATTGCCGGCGCCACTTGGCGAGGTCGTCGGCATTGGGTGCGGCGGCCGGCAGCATTCCGGCAGGCAGGCGATGGGTGCCCCACGGCCACAACAGGGAAACCGCCGGGTGCCACAGATCCGGCATCGAATGTCGGCGTGCGCTGTTGGCGGCCTGCTGGTGCAGCTGTTGTTGCACCTCGTCCATCGAGATTTGCAGATAGAGGCTGGTCAGGTATTGCCAGCGCTCGCTGTGCGGACTGTCCCAGGCCTGTTGCGCCGACAGCGCCAGGCCGTTGGCCAGCAGCACGGTGTTGGCCGGCTGATTGAGCCAGTGGCGCAGGGTCGGGTCGTCATCGAGGCGATTCTGCTGGCGTAGCGGGTGATCGACATCGCGGGCGATGCGCAAAACCTTGACCAGTTCGCGTTGCTCGGTGAGCAGCAATCGATAACCCTGCTGCACCCAGATCGGCAATCGCCAGACTTCGACCAGCGCCTCACCGATCTTCAGCAGACGCACACCGAACAATTGCTTTTCCACGTCGCGGGCCGATTCGCCCTTGTGGATAACCCGCACTTCCCACTCTTCGAGCAGTTTGGGAAAGGTCAGCGCCAGCGGCCACAGCGGCGACAGAAATAACAGACTGCCCCAATGAATGTCCTGCCACAGCCGCGCCAGGCGACTGGCAAAAAAGCCGTTGGCCTGTTGCGTGGCGTGCTGGCTGATCATCTGTATCTGGCGCAAGGCCTGGGGAATTTGTGCCTGCGGTTCGGCGGGCAGGCGAGCCAGCAGTTCTTCGGTGCGGGCGAGGCCAAGGCGATTGATCGCGACCTCAAGGTTTTCCGCCAGCGCGGTCATGCTGCCCAGGGTGTGACGGTTGGCTTCGCGAATGATGCTCAGCGCCAGCGCCGGGCTGTCCTGCATCAGGTCGGCGATGTCGCGCAGCGAGCTGCGATTATCGCGGATGGCGCGGCAGACACGATCGTGGGCTTCTTGCGGCACCGGCAGGCGTACGCCGTCGAGCAGCTTCACCCAGCCATCGAGTGTGGTGGGTTTTACGTGTGGGACGTTCGTTTCATTAGCCATGTCTGGACGAGATCTTCACTGACTGTAGACGCGCCCGGCATGGGCTAAATTGGCTTTTCGCCTGAACTGGCTATAGTCTGGCGCAGTTTTGCCGATAAGTAGAAGAAGAGATTTTTTAACTTCCGAATATGACCTTGAACCCGACTTAAATAAGTACTTTCTACCTATGGCTAAAATTATCGGCATCATCGTCGTATTCGCGAGCGTGCTCGGCGGATACGTGCTCTCCCACGGCAAGATTGCCGCCCTGATCCAGCCTTTCGAGGTGATGATCATCGGTGGTGCGGCACTCGGAGCATTCCTCCAGGCCAACCCCGGTTACATGACGATGCACGTGCTCAAGAAATCCCTGAGCATGTTCAGCTCGCGTTTCAGCCACACGTTCTATCTGGAAGTGCTGGGCCTGATCTACGAGATCCTCAACAAGAGCCGCCGTGAAGGCATGATGGCCATCGAGGGCGACATCGAAGATGCCGCTGCGAGCCCGATCTTCGCCAAGTACCCGGCGGTATTGAAAGACGAACGCATGACCGCGTTCATCTGCGATTACCTGCGCATCATGTCGTCCGGCAACATGGCGCCGCACGAGCTGGAAGGCTTGTTCGACATGGAACTGTACAGCCTCAAGGAAGACCTGGAGCATCCGTCCCACGCGGTGAACGGCATCGCCGACGCCATGCCGGGTTTCGGTATCGTCGCGGCGGTACTGGGTATCGTGGTGACCATGGCCTCGTTGGGTGAAGGCGATCAGAAGTCCATCGGTTTGCACGTGGGTGCGGCACTCGTGGGTACCTTCTTCGGTATTCTCGCGGCATACGGTTTCTTCGGCCCGCTGGCGCACTCCCTGGCGCACGATGCCAAGGAAGAGCTGAACGTCTACGAAGCCATCAAGGCCTCGCTGGTGGCTTCGGCGTCCGGCATGCCGCCATCGCTGGCTGTCGAGTTCGGTCGCAAGGTTCTGTACCCGGCTCACCGTCCAAGCTTTGCCGAGCTGGAACAAGCCGTTCGCGGTCGTTAAGTCATGGAAAATAACCAGCCGATAATCATCAAGCGCGTCAAGCGCATCGACGGCGGGCATCACGGCGGGGCGTGGAAGATCGCCTTCGCCGACTTCGCGACGGCGATGATGGCGTTCTTCCTGGTGTTGTGGCTGCTGTCCACCGCGACCCCGGAACAGAAGATCGCCATCGCCGGTTACTTCAAGGACCCGGTCGGTTTCTCCGAGAGCGGCACGCCGTACATCATCGACCTGGGCGGTACGCCGACCCTGGCGCCGGAAAACACCCTCAACCCTGAAGTGAAGTCGCAGCCGCAACCGGACAAGGTCACGGTCGACACCGAGCAGGTTGAAGGCATGGCCGAGCAGGTCGAGAAGGAACGTCTGGAACTGTTGCTGCAAGAACTGCAGAACAAGGTCGACGAGAATCCGCAGCTGCAGAAGTTCAAGGATCAGATCCTGTTCGAGATCACGCCGAACGGCTTGCGCATCCAGATCATGGACGCCGAGAACCGTCCGATGTTCGACTCCGGTTCTGCACGCCTGAAGCCGTACTTCGAAGACATCCTGCTGGCCATGGCCGACACCATCAAAGCGGTGCCGAACAAGATCAGCATCAGCGGCCACACCGACGCCAAGCCGTACACCGGCACCGGTGACTTCGGTAACTGGGAGCTCTCGGCCAACCGTGCCAACGCCGCCCGGCGTGCGCTGGTGGCGGGTAGTTATCCGGACGGGCAAGTGGCGCGGGTCGTGGGTTACGCCTCGTCGGCACTGTTCGACAAGGAGAACCCGTTCAACCCGGTCAACCGTCGCATCGACATCGTGGTGCTGACCAAGAAGGCCCAGGCGGCCATCGAAGGTTCGCAAGGTACCGAACCGTCGAAACCGGCAGATCAAGGTCAGAACGGTGCGGCCCCGGCCACACCGGTCGACCCGAACGCCTTGCCGGCGGATCAGCAGCCAGTGCCGGCGCACGAGCTGCGTGAACGGTTGAACCTGTTTGACGACGCGGCGCCGAAACCAGCCGCGCCGGGCAGCGCGGCACCCGCCCCGGCGCCCGCTGCACCCGCCACTGCACCGGCTCCCGCGCCGAAACAGTGACCCACAAAAAAGCCGCGAGATGATCGCGGCTTTTTTGTGTCTGGCTACTCAGTAGTTTAGTAACCGTTTTCCGGCAGGCTGGCGATGATCGAGCGGTAGCTGTTCATTCGCTGCTGTTGCACGCGGCCATCTTCCAGGGCCTTGAGCAGGGCGCATCCTGGCTCGCGGTCGTGCTTGCAGTCGCGGAAGCGGCAGGTGCCGAGCAGGTCGTCGAACTCGATGAAGCCAGCCTCGACGTCGGCTCGGCTGACGTGGCCCAGGCCGAATTCGCGGATACCCGGGGAGTCGATCAGCTCACCGCCACCAGGGAAGTGGAACAGGCGCGCGGTGGTCGTGGTGTGGGTGCCCTGGCCGGACAGTTCGGACAGCGGGCCGACGCGGGTTTCCACCTCGGGCAGCAGGCTGTTGACCAAGGATGACTTGCCGACACCGGACTGACCGACGAATACGCTGATGCGCCCGTCGAGCTGCTTCTGCAATTGCTCCATGCCGTTGCCGTGATGCGCCGACACTTCCAGCACCGGATAACCCAGCGTGCGGTACACCGCCAACAACGCGTTCAGCGCCGGGGCGTTCTGTTCGTCGATCAGGTCGAATTTGTTCAGCAGCAGCAACGGGCGGATGCCGGCGTGCTCGGCCGCGACCAGATAGCGGTCGATCAGGTTCGCATGGGGCTCGGGCAGCGGGGCGAAGACGATGACGATCATGTCGACGTTGGCGGCCACCGGTTTGAGCTGGCCACGGCTGTCCGGGCGGCACAGTTCGGTGGTGCGCGGCAGTTGCGCAACGATCACGCCGATGCCCTGGTTGCCGGCGCGCCAGACCACCTGATCGCCGGTCACCAGCGCAGGCAGGTTGGCCCGCAAGTGACAGCGGAAAACCTGGCCGGCCAGTTCGCCGTCAACGGCCTCGACTTCGACCTGCACACCGAAGTGGGCGATCACCAGGCCGTGCTGTTCCGGGCCCAGATCGCCGCCTTCGAGCGCCTCGACAGCCGAGGACTCGCGTTTGGCGGCGCGGGCGGCGCGCTCGCCCTGAATCTTTTCGATGCGCCAGTTTTGACGACGATTGAGTTGGCGTTTGGCCATGGGTGTTCCGTCTGAAGAATGCAGCGATTAGGTAAAACGGCCGCGAGTTTAGCACGCCCGGGCACCGCCCTAGGCTAAACTGCGCAGCATTGCCTAGGAGCCGAAATATGCAAAACCCGCAGAATCTGATCTGGATCGACCTGGAAATGACCGGTCTGGATCCGGAAAACGACGTCATCATCGAAATGGCCACCATCGTCACCGACAGTGACCTGAATACGTTGGCCGAAGGCCCGGTGATCGCCATCCACCACAGCGACGAAGTGCTGGCCCGCATGGATGAGTGGAACACCCGCACCCACGGCAACTCCGGCCTGACCCAGCGCGTGCGCGACAGTCGTGTCAGCATGGCCGAGGCTGAAGCCGAAACCATCACCTTCCTCGAGCAGTGGGTGCCGAAGGGCAAGTCGCCGATCTGTGGCAACAGCATCTGCCAGGATCGCCGCTTCCTCTATACCCACATGAAGTCGCTGGAAAGCTACTTTCACTATCGCAACCTCGACGTTTCCACGCTCAAGGAACTGGCCGCGCGCTGGGCGCCGGACGTGCGCGACAGCTTCAAGAAGGGCAGCACTCACCTGGCGCTGGACGACATCCGTGAATCCATCGCCGAGCTGCAGCACTACCGCAAGCATTTCATCAAGTTCTGAGATCGGCGACCCACGCCGAGGCGCCCTCTTTTGGTGCCCCGGCGAAGTGAGTAGACTGCGCGCCTTCCTGCCAGGATCGCCACCATGTTGCTGATGCTCTACCTCGTCGCCATTACTGCTGAAGCCATGACCGGCGCCCTGTCTGCGGGCCGTCGCGGCATGGACTGGTTCGGCGTGGTGCTGATCGCCTGCGTCACGGCATTGGGCGGCGGTTCGGTGCGCGACGTGCTGCTCGGGCACTACCCGCTGACCTGGGTCAAACACCCGGAATACCTGGTGCTGACCACGGTCGCGGCGATGATCACCGTGTTCACGGCACGCTGGATGCGCCATCTGCGCTCGCTGTTTCTGGTGCTCGACGCGGTCGGTCTGGTGGCGTTCACTCTGATCGGCTGCATGACCGCGCTGGAAATGGGTCACGGCATGCTGGTGGCATCGGTCAGTGGCGTGATCACCGGGGTGTTCGGCGGCATCCTGCGCGACATCTTCTGCAACGACATCCCGCTGATCTTTCGCCGCGAACTCTACGCCAGCGTCTCGTTCGCCGCGGCGTGGTGCTACATGCTCTGTCTGTTCCTCAACGTGCCGAGCGAGCAGGCGATTCTGATCACCCTGTTCGGTGGCTTTCTATTGCGGCTGTTGGCGATTCGCTTCCATTGGGAAATGCCGAAGTTCGTCTATAACGACGCGCCTTGACGGTCGGCGTGTTGTTTCAGCGCCCACTCCACATGTTCACGCACCAGCTCTGACGGGTATCCACGCCGCGCCTTGAGCGCTTCCAGCACCGGAATGCTCGATGGCGCATTACCCAATCCCACCGCCAGATTGCGCAGCCAGCGCTCATAGCCGGCGCGACGCAGCGGCGAACCCTCGGTGCTGCTGAGGAATTTGTCTTCATCCCACAGAAACAGCTCGGCCAGTTCGGCGTTGTCCAGATTGTGCCGTGGCTTGAAATCGCTTTCGCCGGACGGGCGGGCGAAGCGGTTCCACGGGCAGCAGATCTGGCAGTCGTCGCAGCCGAACACCCGATTGCCGATCAGCGGTCGCAGGTCTTCGGGGATGGCGTTCTTCAGCTCGATGGTCAGGTAGGAAATGCAGCGTCGCGCATCCAGCACATACGGCCCGACGAAAGCGTTGGTCGGGCAGATGTCGAGGCACGCGGTGCAGCGCCCGCAGTGTTCGGTGCTGTGGGGTTCGTCCACCGGCAACGGCAGGTCGACGAACAGTTCGCTGAGAAAGAAGTAACTGCCGGCCTTGCGGTTCAGCACCAGGGTGTTTTTGCCGATCCAGCCCAGGCCGGCCTGTTCGGCGATGGCTTTTTCCAGCACCGGGGCGCTGTCGACGAAGGCGCGGAAGCCGAACGGGCCGATTTCGGATTGAATCTTGTCCGCCAGTTGTTGCACGCGTTTACGGATCAATTTGTGATAATCGCGGCCCAAGGCATAACGCGAGATGTAGGCCTTTTCCGGTTTGGCCAGCAATTGCGCCATTTGCGTGTCGCCCGGCAGGTAGTCCATGCGCAAGGACACCACGCGCAAGGTGCCCGGCACCAGCTCTTCGGGGTGCGAGCGTTTGCTGCCGTGGGCGCCCATGTAATCCATTTCGCCGTGGTAGCCGGCCTCGAGCCAGCGTTGCAGATGCTGCTCGTGCTCGGCCAGGTCCAGACCGCTGATGCCGACTTGCTGGAAGCCCAGCTCGCGGCCCCAGTCCTTGATGGATTGGGCGAGGGCGGGAAGATCTGTGGTGATGGCGGACATGAGGCGAGAGAAACCGGAGCTGAGGTGCGTATAATTCTGCCAGACATCGGAGCCCGAAGACGCATGCCGCACACTAAAGATCAATTACCCGACGCGCTGTACTGCGCCGCGCAAGTGCGGGCACTCGACGCACGGCTGATTGCCGCCGGCACGCCGGGCTTCGAATTGATGCAGCGTGCCGCCCATGCCACCTGGCGTGCACTGGTGCGCCAATGGCCAGCCGCGAATGAATTGACGGTGCTGGCCGGGCACGGCAACAACGCCGGCGATGGTTATCTGGTGGCTGCGCTGGCCCGGCGTGCGGGGTGGACGGTGCAGGTGCTGGCCGTCGGCGATCCGCAACGCTTGCAGGGCGATGCGGCCCTGGCGCATGCCGAAGCAGTGGCTGAAGGCGTTGCGATTGCTGTTTGGAATGTTTCCAGTGAATTGCGCGGAATTCTTGTCGACGCGCTGCTTGGCACCGGTCTGAGCGGTGATGTGCGTGAGCCGTATGCATCTGCCATCGCAGTCATCAATGCCAGCGGCCTGCCGGTGGTGGCGGTCGATATCCCTTCGGGTTTGTGTGCCGATACCGGCCATGTGCTGGGCAGCGCGGTGCGCGCTGACCTGACCGTGACCTTCATCGGGCTGAAACTCGGCCTGTTTACCGGGGACGCGGCGGATCACGTCGGCGACCTGCTGTTTAACGATCTGCAAGCGCCTGCCGAAACCTACAGTGACATTGCCGTCGCCGCCCGCCGGCTCAATGCCGGTAATCTGCCGCGCCTGCCTGCTCGATTGCCGGCTGCGCACAAGGGGCGTTTTGGCCATGTCCTGCTGATCGGTGGCGATCACGGCTTTGGCGGCGCGATTCTTCTCAGCACCGAAAGTGCGTTGCGCAGCGGAGCCGGAATGGTGTCGCTGGCGACCCGCCCGGAACATGTCCCGGCAGCGTTGAGCCGGGTTCCTGAAGCCATGGCGTTGGGCACTTCGTCGGCCAATCAACTGATGGGGCTGCTGGAAAAGGTGTCCGTGCTGGTAGTAGGTCCGGGGCTTGGGCAAGCGAGTTGGGGCAGGGCACTGCTGTCGGCCGCCGCCAATGCACCGCTGCCGCAAGTGTGGGATGCCGACGCGTTGAATCTGCTGGCGTCCGGATTTGTCACTCTGCCCAAAGATTGTGTGATCACGCCGCATCCGGGTGAAGCGGCGCGTTTGCTGGGGATCGGCACCGCCGAGGTGCAGGCCGATCGTCCTGCGGCAGCACTGGCCTTGAGCAAAAAATATGCAGCGGTGGTGGTGCTCAAGGGCGCCGGCAGTCTGATCGCTCATCCCGACGGGCGTCTGGCGTTGTGTCATCAAGGCCACCCGGCCATGGCCACTGCGGGCCTCGGCGATGTGCTGGCCGGTCTGGTCGGTGCGTTGCTGGCTCAGGGCATGAATGTGTTCGACGCGGCGTGCCTGGCGGTCTGGCTGCACGCCAACGCCGGAGCACAACAAGGTAAATTCGGCCGTGGGCTGGCGGCCAGTGATCTGATTCCAGCCATTCGTCAGTTGTTGGAGGAGCATGCACCGTGTCTGAAGTAACCCTGTACCTGGCCGATGAACAGGCGATGAGCGACTTTGGCGCACGGATCGCCCGCGTGACCGGGGGGCATGGCCTGATCTTCCTCGAAGGCAACCTCGGCATGGGTAAAACCACGCTGTCGCGGGGCATCATTCGCGGGCTGGGGCACGTCGGTGCGGTGAAAAGCCCGACCTTCACGCTGGTCGAGCCCTACGAGATCGGTGACATCCGCGCCTTCCACTTTGATCTGTATCGTCTGGTCGATCCGGAAGAGCTGGAGTTTCTCGGCATTCGCGACTATTTCGAAGACGACGCCCTGTGCCTGATCGAGTGGCCCGATAAAGGTGCAGGCTTTTTGCCAAAGCCTGACCTGACCATTACCATTAGCCCGCAAGACAGCGGGCGTTCGCTGACTATTTTGTCCCAGGGCTCGCGTGGCGAGGCCTGGTGTGCCGCTTTGGCATTGGAAACCAATTAAATGATGGGGTTAGGTATGCGCTTTCGCGCGTTGGTGGCTGCCGCTGGACTGATGTTGATGGCAGTAACCGTCAACGCTGTGGCCGACACGAAGGTCAACAGCGTGCGCCTGTGGCGGGCGCCGGACAACACGCGTCTGGTGTTCGACCTGACCGGTCCGGTGCAGCACAGCGTTTTCACCCTGACGTCGCCGGACCGTCTGGTCATCGACATCAATGGCGCCACCCTCGGCGCGCCGTTGAAAGTCTCCACCGCCAATACGCCGATCACTGCGATGCGTTCGGCCCAGCGTACGCCGACCGACCTGCGGGTGGTCATCGACCTGAAAAAAGCCGTCACCCCGAAAAGTTTCTCGCTGGCGCCAAACGCGCAGTATGGCAACCGTCTGGTGGTCGACCTGTTCGATAACCCGGCCGATGCCGCACCGCCGCCAACCACACCTGCGCCGACACCGACAGTCGCGACCGTTCCGGCCGTGCCGGTCACCCCGACAGAACCGGCGATCAAACTGCCACCGGCCCCGGCCGGCAAGCGCGACATCATTGTGGTGATCGACGCCGGCCACGGTGGCGAAGACCCGGGTGCGTCCGGCTCACGCGGTCAGCGCGAGAAAGACGTGGTGCTGCAGATCGCCCGTGAGTTGCAGCGTCAGGTCAACGGCATGAAAGGTTTCCGCGCCGAACTGACCCGTACCGGCGACTACTTCATCCCGCTGCGTGGCCGTACCGAAATCGCCCGCAAGAAAGGCGCCGATCTGTTCGTCTCGATCCACGCCGACGCCGCGCCGTCTGCGGCGGCCTTCGGTGCTTCGGTGTTTGCCTTGTCCGACCGTGGCGCCACCTCGGAAACCGCCCGCTGGCTGGCAGACAGTGAAAACCGTTCTGACTTGATCGGTGGTGCCGGCAACGTCAGCCTCGATGACAAGGACCGGATGCTTGCCGGCGTGCTGCTCGACCTGTCGATGACCGCCTCGCTGACCTCCAGCCTCAACGTCGGCCAGAAAGTCCTGACCAACATTGGTCGCGTCACGCCGTTGCACAAGCAACGCGTGGAGCAGGCCGGGTTCATGGTGCTGAAGTCGCCAGACATCCCGTCGATCCTGGTGGAAACCGGCTTTATCTCCAACGCCAACGAAGCGAACAAGCTCTCGGCCTCGAGCCACCAGCAGGCGCTGGCGCGTTCGATCAGCAGCGGCGTGCGCCAGTTCTTCCAGCAGAACCCGCCACCGGGCACTTACATTGCCTGGCTGCGTGATTCGGGCAAGATCGCCCAGGGGCCACGTGATCACCGCGTCAGCCCGGGCGAAACCCTGGCGATGATTGCCGTGCGTTATCAGGTGTCGCCAGCCACTTTGCGCAGTGCCAACAACCTCAGCAGCGATGAGCTGAAGGTCGGTCAGCACCTGACCATTCCTGGTACCGAACTGGCGTCCAAAGAATGAATCAGGTGTTGAACGCTGCCCGCATTGAACTGCTCAGCCCACGGCTGGCGAACCAGATCGCCGCTGGCGAGGTGGTTGAGCGCCCGGCCTCGGTGATCAAGGAATTGCTGGAAAACAGCCTCGACTCCGGCGCCAAGCGCATCGACGTCGATGTCGAGCAGGGCGGCGTCAAGCTGCTGCGGGTGCGTGACGATGGCAGCGGCATTTCCGCCGATGACCTGCCGCTGGCGCTGGCCCGTCACGCCACCAGCAAGATCCGCAACCTTGAAGACCTCGAACAGGTGATGAGCCTGGGTTTCCGGGGCGAGGCACTGGCGTCGATCAGCTCCGTGGCGCGCCTGACCCTGACGTCGCGTACCCGCGATGCCGATCAGGCCTGGCAGGTCGAGACCGAAGGTCGCGACATGGCACCCCGCGTGCAGCCGGCGGCGCATCCGGTCGGCACCTCGGTGGAAGTCCGTGACCTGTTCTTCAACACCCCGGCACGGCGCAAATTCCTCAAGACCGAAAAAACCGAATTCGATCATCTGCAAGAAGTGATCAAGCGCCTGGCGCTGGCGCGTTTCGACGTGGCCTTCCATCTGCGCCACAACGGCAAGACCATCCTCAGCCTGCACGAGGCTCACGATGACGCGGCCCGCGCCCGGCGTGTGGCGGCGATCTGCGGTTCGGGCTTCCTTGAGCAGGCGTTGCCGATCGAGATCGAGCGCAACGGCTTGCACCTGTGGGGTTGGGTCGGTCTGCCGACGTTCAACCGCAGTCAGGCGGACTTGCAGTATTTCTTCGTCAACGGCCGTGCGGTGCGCGACAAACTGGTGGCCCACGCGGTGCGTCAGGCCTATCGCGATGTGCTGTTCAACGGCCGGCATCCGACGTTCGCGCTGTTTTTCGAGGTCGATCCGGCAGCGGTCGACGTCAACGTGCACCCGACCAAACACGAAGTGCGCTTCCGTGACGGGCGCATGGTGCATGACTTCCTGTATGGCACCTTGCACCGTGCCCTCGGCGATGTGCGACCGGAAGATCAGCTTGCCGGTTCGGTCACCACCGCGATCGTCCGGCCAACCGGCCTCGAGGCCGGTGAGTTTGGCCCGCAAGGTGAAATGCGTCTGGCCGCCAATGCGCTGCTGGAGCAGCCGCAGGCACAACCGGCGTTCAATACCTCGTCGGGCGCCAGCACTGGTGGCGCTTATCAGTATCAATACACGCCGCGCCCACAACCCGCCGTGCCGGCCGCTGAAGCTCAGGCTGCGTACCGCGAGTTTTTCGCGCCGCTGCCCGAGGCGAATGCCAATGCGCTACCGGCCGGTCAGGAAGACATTCCGCCACTTGGCTATGCGCTGGCGCAGCTCAAGGGCATCTATATCCTGTCCGAGAACGCCCAGGGCCTGGTTTTGGTGGACATGCACGCCGCTCACGAGCGGATCATGTATGAGCGCCTGAAGATCGCCATGGCCAGCGAAGGCCTGAGCGGTCAGCCGTTGCTGGTGCCGGAGTCGCTGGCGGTCAGTCAGCGTGAGGCCGATTGCGCTGAAGAGCATGCGGCGTGGTTCCAGCGTCTCGGGTTCGAATTGCAGCGTCTGGGCCCGGAAACCCTGGCGATCCGCCAGATTCCGGCCCTGCTCAAACAGGCCGAAGCCAACCGTCTGGTGGGCGACGTACTGTCGGACTTGATGGAATACGGCACCAGTGACCGGATCCAGGCGCACCTGAATGAACTGCTCGGCACCATGGCCTGCCACGGCGCGATCCGCGCCAACCGCCGCCTGGCCTTGCCGGAAATGAACGGTCTGCTGCGCGACATGGAAAACACCGAGCGCAGCGGTCAATGCAACCATGGCCGACCGACCTGGACCCAACTGGGTCTGGACGATCTGGACAAACTGTTCCTGCGCGGTCGTTGATGAGCCAGCTTCCTCCAGCGATTTTCCTGATGGGCCCGACCGCTGCGGGCAAGACCGACCTGGCCATCGAGCTGACCAAGGTGCTGCCGTGCGAGTTGATCAGCGTTGATTCGGCGCTGGTCTATCGCGGCATGGACATCGGCACGGCCAAACCGTCCAAAGAACTGCTCGCCGAACATCCTCATCGGCTGATCGACATCCTCGACCCGGCCGAGAGTTATTCGGCGGCCGATTTTCGCCGCGATGCCCTGCAAGCCATGGCCGAAATCACCGCACGCGGAAAAATTCCGCTGTTGGTAGGCGGCACGATGCTCTATTACAAGGCTTTGGTCGACGGTCTGGCGGATATGCCGGCGGCGGATCCCGAGGTTCGTGCGCAGATCGAGGAGGAGGCTGCACGCCTTGGCTGGCAAGCCTTGCACGATCAGTTGGCAGTGATCGATCCGGAATCGGCGGCGCGTATTCACCCGAATGATCCTCAGCGCCTGAGTCGTGCGCTGGAAGTCTATCGGGTCAGCGGTCAGAGCATGACTGAACTGCGGCTGAAACAATCTGAACAAAGTACCCAAGCTGCGGCATCGGGACTGCAACAATTGCCCTATACTGTCGCGAACTTGGCCATTGCTCCGGCAAATCGTCAGGTACTGCACGACCGCATTAAACAAAGATTCACAAATATGCTGGAACAGGGATTCATCGACGAGGTCGTAGCCCTGCGTAATAGAAGTGACCTGCATGCCGGGTTGCCGTCTATACGTGCGGTAGGCTATCGCCAAGTCTGGGATTACCTGGATGGCAAGCTGACGTCGGCTGAAATGCAGGAGCGGGGCATCATTGCCACGCGCCAATTGGCCAAACGCCAGTTTACCTGGCTGCGCAGCTGGGACGATTTACACTGGCTCGACAGTCTGGATTGCGACAATCTGCCACGCGCCTTGAAATACCTTGGGACCATCTCCATATTGAGCTGAGTCCTTGCAATTGCCGTCTATCCTTGGGGGTGTGGCGGCAAAAGCCATCTGATTACCTATTTTTTATATTGAATCCTTAAAGGAGTGCGGCACATGTCAAAAGGGCATTCGCTACAAGACCCTTACTTGAATACTTTACGTAAAGAGAAAGTTGGGGTTTCCATCTACCTGGTCAACGGTATCAAACTGCAAGGCACGATCGAGTCGTTCGACCAGTTCGTTATCCTGCTGAAGAACACCGTCAGCCAGATGGTTTACAAACACGCTATCTCTACAGTCGTGCCGGTTCGTCCAATTCGTCTGCCAAGCGCAACCGAATCCGAAGCAGGTGACGCTGAGCCAGGTAACGCCTGATAGGAGTCTCCTTTGTTCTTTGAGCGCCACGGTGGTGGTGAGCGAGTCATCCTCGTTCACTTGGATGGACAGGACCCTGAGGCGCGCGAAGATCCGCAGGAGTTTCAGGAGTTGGCAAATTCGGCCGGCGCCGAGACCGTTGCGTTTTTTAACGTGCCGCGTCATCGGCCAACGGCCAAATTCCTGATTGGCAGCGGCAAGGTCGAGGAACTGCGCGACCTGGTCCACGCCGAAGAAGCCGATCTGGTGATCTTCAATCACGTCCTCACGCCCAGTCAGGAACGTAACCTCGAACGTGTTTTCGAGTGTCGCGTGATCGACCGTACCGGTCTGATTCTCGATATTTTCGCCCAGCGCGCCCGTACCCATGAAGGCAAGCTCCAGGTCGAACTGGCCCAGCTTGACCACATGAGCACCCGGCTGGTTCGCGGCTGGACTCACCTTGAGCGTCAGGGTGGCGGTATCGGCATGCGCGGTCCGGGTGAAACCCAGCTCGAAACCGACCGGCGACTGCTGCGGGTTCGCCTGCGCCAGATCAAGGGGCGGCTGGAAAAAGTGCGCAGCCAGCGCGAACAGTCGCGTCGCGGCCGCTCGCGTGCGGATATCCCAACCGTGTCTCTGGTGGGCTATACCAACGCCGGCAAATCCACGCTCTTCAATAACGTGACGAAATCCGACGTGTACGCGGCGGACCAGTTGTTCGCCACGCTGGACCCGACCCTGCGCCGTCTGGAACTGGACGACCTGGGGCCGATTGTCCTGGCCGACACCGTGGGTTTCATTCGTCATTTGCCGCACAAGCTGGTCGAGGCATTTCGGTCTACGCTCGAAGAGTCGAGCAATTCCGACCTGCTGTTGCACGTGATCGATGCGGCCGAACCGGATCGCATGTTGCAGATCGAGCAGGTGATGGTGGTGCTGGGCGAGATTGGTGCCCAGGACTTGCCGATCCTCGAGGTCTATAACAAACTCGATTTGCTTGAAGGCGTTGAGCCACAAATCCAGCGCGACGAAAACGGCAGGCCTCAACGGGTCTGGCTGTCGGCGCGGGATGGCACTGGTCTGGAATTGCTTGAGCAAGCCATTGCCGAATTGCTGGGCAGTGATTTGTTTGTCGGAACCTTGCGTTTGCCCCAGCGGTTTGCGCGTCTGCGTGCACAGTTCTTCGAGCTGGGCGCGGTACAGAAAGAAGAATACGACGAAGAAGGTGTCAGCTTGCTGGCCATTCGATTGCCACGCTCGGAGCTCAATCGACTGGTCAGTCGTGAAGGCGTTGTGCCGACGGAGTTCATCGAGCAACACACTTTGCAATAAAAGCCTGAAAAAGCGGTTGTGCCGCAACGGCAGGCATTCTGTAGCATTGGTCGGCGCGCCGTGGGTGCGTCTTTGCTTTATCAGATGGAGAGCGCTATGGCTTGGAATGAGCCGGGTGGCAACTCGAACAATCAGGATCCTTGGGGTGGCAAGCGCCGCAATAACGGCGATCGCAAGGGACCACCAGATCTCGACGAGGCCTTCCGAAAGCTGCAGGAAAGCCTGAACGGGTTGTTCGGTGGTGGTAAGAAACGGGGTGACGATGGCGGTGGTTCGGGCAAGAGTGGCGGCTTCGGCGGCCTGCTCGGCATCGGCCTCGTCGTGCTGGCGGCCGTGTGGCTGTACAGCGCGGTGTACGTGGTGGACGAGCAGGAGCAAGCCGTGGTGCTGCGCTTCGGCAAGTACTACGAGACAGTCGGCCCGGGCCTGAACATCTATTTCCCGCCGATCGACAAGAAGTACATGGAAAACGTCACGCGTGAGCGTGCCTACACCAAGCAGGGCCAGATGCTGACCGAAGACGAGAACATCGTCGAAGTGCCGCTGACCGTGCAGTACAAGATCAGCAACCTGCAGGACTTCGTGCTGAACGTCGACCAGCCGGAAATCAGCCTGCAACATGCGACCGACAGTGCGCTGCGCCATGTGGTGGGTTCCACCGCGATGGACCAGGTGCTGACCGAAGGTCGTGAGCTGATGGCCAGCGAGATCAAGGAGCGTCTGCAACGTTTCCTCGATACCTATCGCACCGGTATCACCGTCACCCAGGTCAACGTACAGAGCGCAGCCGCACCGCGTGAAGTGCAGGAAGCCTTCGATGACGTGATCCGCGCCCGTGAAGACGAGCAGCGTTCGCGCAACCAGGCTGAAACCTACGCCAACGGCGTGGTGCCGGAAGCCCGTGGTCAGGCCCAGCGCATCCTCGAAGATGCCAACGGCTACCGCGACGAAACGGTCTCGCGCGCCAAGGGTGAGGCAGATCGCTTCACCAAGCTGGTTGCCGAGTATCGCAAGGCGCCCGAGGTCACGCGTCAGCGTCTGTACCTGGACACCATGCAGGAAGTCTTCAGCAGCACCAGCAAGGTACTCGTGACCGGTAACAAGAACGGCCAGAGCAACCTGCTTTACCTGCCGCTGGACAAAATGATTCAGAACAGTTCGGGCAGCAATGCACCGGTCACCGGCTCGGCTGCCGCCAGCAACAACACGGACGTCACGCCGCATGTCACTGACCTGCCGCAGTCGCGCACAAGGGAGACCCGCTGATGAGCAATAAATCGCTGATCGCCCTGATCGTTGGCGTTGTTGTGGTACTGGTTGGCTGGAACTGCTTCTACATCGTGGCTCAAACCGAGCGTGCGGTGTTGCTGCAGTTCGGTCGTGTGGTTCAGGCCGATGTTCAGCCTGGTCTGCATGTGAAGGTGCCTTACGTTAACCAGGTGCGTAAATTCGACGCACGTCTGATGACGCTGGATGCACCGACACAACGCTTCCTGACGCTGGAAAAGAAAGCCGTGATGGTCGATGCCTACGCCAAGTGGCGCGTGAAGGATGCCGAGCGCTTCTACACCGCGACTTCCGGCCTCAAGCAGATCGCCGACGAGCGTCTGTCCCGTCGTCTGGAATCGGGCCTGCGTGACCAGTTCGGTAAACGTACCCTGCACGAAGTGGTGTCCGGTGAGCGCGATGCGCTGATGGCCGATATCACGGCGTCGTTGAACAAGATGGCGGAAAAAGAGCTGGGTATCGAAGTGGTCGATGTCCGGGTCAAGGCCATCGATCTGCCGAAAGAAGTGAACCGCAGTGTGTTCGAACGTATGAGCACCGAGCGTGAGCGTGAAGCTCGCGAGCACCGCGCCAAGGGTAACGAGCTGGCCGAAGGCATCCGTGCCGACGCCGATCGTCAACGCCGCGTGCTGCTGGCTGAAGCCTATCGTGAATCCGAAGAGATTCGCGGTGACGGTGACGCCCAGGCTGCTGCGATCTACTCCAAGGCCTACGGCCAGGATCAGGAGTTCTACGGTTTCTACCGTAGCCTGCGTGCCTACCGTGAAAGCTTCGCGAACAAATCCGACGTCTTGGTCCTCGACCCAAGCAGCGACTTCTTCCGTTACCTGGAAAAGTCCAAGCCTTGATACGACGTTGACCTGAATCATTCCGCCCGGCGGCTAAAACCTCGGGCGGGGTGATCCTTTGGGAAAACGTGTGTATGATGCGGCAGCCGGGAAATTCCCGGCTTTTTTGCGTCTGCACGTTTGATTGCTGTTTTTGTTGCAGAAGACGGGTTGAATGACCCGACAGTTTTTCGAGGAAAGTGATGGGCGAAGCCGGTAACAGGCCTTTCGCCGCGTCGTTCATGCGCGTGCGTTTTGAACGGGCCGGTCATTTTCTGCTTCACTCAAGGCTCGCCCTCGGGCTGGCCGCCCGGATCTAAGGGGAATGGCGTAATGGCAACGGTAGACCGCTGGCTGCTGCCAGATGGCATCGAAGAAGTACTGCCACCGGAAGCGGCGCGCATTGAAGTCGCGCGTCGTCAGGTGTTGGATCTGTTCCAGAGCTGGGGTTACGAGTTTGTCGTGACTCCTCATATCGAGTACCTGGAATCCCTGCTGACCGGCGCGGGCCAGGACCTGGATCTGCGTACCTTCAAGGTCATCGACCCGCAATCGGGCCGGCAGATGGGGTTCCGTGCCGACATCACGCCGCAAGTGGCGCGCATCGATGCGCACACCCTGCGTCGTGAAGGCCCGAGCCGTCTGTGCTACGCCGGCAGCGTGCTGCATGCCCAGCCGCGTGCCTTGTCGTCCTCGCGCAGCCCGATCCAGTTGGGCGCCGAGTTGTACGGCGATGCGAGCCCGAGCAGCGACGTTGAAGTCATCAGCCTGATGCTGGCCATGCTGCAACTGGCCGATGTGCCGGACGTGCACATGGACCTGGGGCATGTCGGCATCTACCGCGGTCTGGCCCAGGCGGCCGGTCTGTCGGGTGAGGTCGAGCAGCAGTTGTTCGATGCGTTGCAACGCAAGGCTATCGACGAGGTCATTACCTTGACCGAAGGCCTGCCGGCCGATCTGTCCGGCATGCTGCGTGCGCTGGTCGACCTGTGCGGCGGCCGTGAAGTATTGAGCGCTGCCCGTGAGCGTCTGGCCAATGCGCCGGCGCCGGTACTGGCCGCGCTGGAAGATTTGCTGGCGATCGCCGAGCGGCTGTCGGCGCGCTTCCCGGAGCTGCCGCTGTACTTCGATCTGGGCGAGTTGCGCGGTTACCACTACCACACGGGTGTGGTGTTCGCGGTGTTCGTGCCGGGTGTTGGCCAGTCCATCGCTCAGGGCGGTCGTTACGACGACATCGGCGCTGACTTCGGTCGCGCCCGTCCGGCCACCGGCTTTTCCACCGATTTGAAAACCCTGGTGACCCTGGGGCGTGCTGAGATCGAGCTACCGTCTGGCGGTATCTGGATGCCTGACAGTACGGATGCGGCACTCTGGCAGCAGGTTTGCCAGTTGCGCAGTGAGGGTCAGCGTGTCGTTCAGGCGTTGCCTGGACAACCTTTGGCCGCCGCCCGTGATGCGGACTGCGACCGGCAATTGATCCAGCAGAACGGGCTTTGGCAAGTATCGCCACTGGCTTCTTGAGTTTTCCTGCCGGCCACCGCCGGCACCAAGTTTGCGCGAATGAGGACAAGTGTTATGGGTAAGAATGTCGTAGTCCTGGGCACCCAATGGGGTGATGAGGGCAAAGGCAAGATCGTTGATCTGCTGACCGAACATGCTGCCGCCGTAGTGCGCTACCAAGGTGGCCACAACGCTGGCCACACGCTGGTGATCGACGGTGAAAAAACCGTCCTGCACCTGATCCCGTCGGGCGTGCTGCGCGAAGGCGTGCAGTGCCTGATCGGCAACGGCGTGGTGGTTGCACCCGACGCCCTGCTGCGCGAGATCACCAAGCTGGAAGAGAAAGGCGTACCGGTGCGCGAGCGCCTGCGTATCAGCCCGTCCTGCCCGCTGATCCTGTCCTTCCACGTGGCGCTGGACCAGGCCCGTGAAAAGGCCCGTGGCGAGCTGAAGATCGGTACGACCGGTCGCGGCATCGGCCCGGCGTACGAAGACAAGGTTGCACGTCGTGGCCTGCGTGTTGGCGACCTGCTCAACATGCCGCGCTTTGAAGACAAGCTGCGTGAACTGGTGGACTACCACAACTTCATGCTGGTTGGTTACTACAAAGAGCCTGCCATCGAGTTCGAAAAGACCCTGGCCGAGTGCAAGGAATACGCTGAGCTGCTCAAGCCGCTGATGCTGGACGTTACTGCCGAGCTGCACGACCTGCGTCGCGCTGGCAAAGACATCATGTTCGAAGGCGCCCAAGGTTCGTTGCTCGACATCGACCACGGTACCTACCCGTACGTGACCAGCTCCAACACCACCGCTGGTGGCGTGGCGACCGGTTCGGGCGTTGGCCCGATGTTCCTGGACTACATCCTGGGCATCACCAAGGCTTACACCACTCGCGTAGGTTCGGGTCCATTCCCGACTGAGCTGTTCGACGAAGTCGGAGCACACCTGGCCAAACAAGGTCACGAGTTCGGTGCTACCACCGGCCGTGCCCGTCGTTGCGGCTGGTTCGACGCCGTTATCCTGCGTCGCGCTATCGATGTGAACAGCATCTCGGGCATCTGCCTGACCAAGCTGGACGTACTCGACGGTCTGGAAACCATCAACATCTGCACCGGCTACAAAGACGCGCAAGGCAACGCTGTTGCGCCGACTGACGCTGACAGCTACGTGGGCCTGCAGCCTGTGTACGAAGAAGTGCCGGGCTGGACCGAATCGACCGTGGGCGCCAAGACCCTGGAAGAGCTGCCGGCCAACGCTCGTGCCTACATCAAACGCGTTGAAGAGTTGATCGGCGCGCCGATCGACATTATTTCGACGGGCCCGGACCGCAACGAAACCATCGTTCTGCGTCATCCGTTCGCTTGATAAGTCGTTGATGTAAAAACACAAAGGCCCCTTCATCGGGGCCTTTGTCGTTTATGCCTGTTGGACGGCATGACCTTTGCTGTGAATCTGTCTACAAGAGTGCCATCAAATTAATGGCGTCAGAAGTAGAGGGATTCACAGTGTCGGCCGTTCTCTCACTGTTACAAAGCCGTTTGTTGCGGCCCGTATTCGTTACCCTAGGTATCGCCCTTTTGGTGCAAGTGTTGGTGGCCGTCGCCCTGACGCGGAGCACCGTCACCGCGCTGGAAGCCGATCTCGGTGCTCGCCTGGGCGTCGACAGTCAGAAGCTGTCCGGCGAGCTGGAGCAGGCCGGGCGTGAGGTCACGTCGAGCCTCGATACCTTGTCCACCAACACTCGTCAGCGGCTGACTGCAGGCCTGTCCTCGCGTCTGAAGGACGAGCAGGCACAACTGCGTGCGACCCTGGAAAAAGACCTGAAGGACTCGGCCAACGACATGGCCCAGTTGCTCGCGTCCGTAGCGCCTCGCGCCATGTGGGACAGCGACGTGCCGACCCTGTCCGAATTCGCCCGCCGAGCCCAGCGCAATCCCAACGTGCTGTTCGTGGTTTACGACGACGCCACCGGCCAGCATCTGACCCGCTATCTCAACCGCGAAAACCCGATCAACAAGGCCCTTTTGGAAAAAGGCCAGGGTGAGCGGGCGCTGGATAAAGTGCTGGATGCGGCGAAGAACGATCCCTCGGTCTATTACCTCGAGGCGTCGATCAATCCCAACGGAGTCGAAATCGGCAAGGTGCTGATGGGCGTCTCGACGGCCTCGGTGGATGCCGATCTGGCGGCGCTCGATCAACGCTTCTCGGCGCTGATCGCCAGCAGCGATCAACTGGTCGGCGACAGCCTCAAGGGCGCGGCCGCCGACAGCGCCACGGCCATGCGCGCGCGCTTGCAATCGGCGCAGTCCACCGCTGCGGAGATGAAAGCCAACACCACCAGCACCGTGCAGGACGCCGCCGCGACACTGCGCTGGCGTATCGGCATGGGCCTGGCGCTGGTTGGTGCCGGCGTGCTGTTGCTGCTGGCCGTGGTGCTCGGTCACCGTGTGGTCAACCGCTTGAAGATGCTCAACGCCGCCATGGATGATCTCGCGGCGGGTGAGGGCGATCTGACCAAACGTGTGCAGATCAACAGCAAAGACGAAATCGGCGACATGGCTTCGGCGGTCAACCGCTTTGTGGATAAGTTGCAACCGATCGTGCGCGAGGCCGGGGATGTGGCTCAGCGTACCGGCGTGGAAATCGGCGCGATGACGTTGCGCAATGCCGGTGCCGACGCGGCGGCCGGGATGCAGCGTGATGAAGTCGCCGAGAGCTTGCGCGCGCTGTCGCAAATGGCCGATGAGGCGCAGTCGGAAAGCCATGCGATGCAGGCGGCGCTGAAGCAGGTGGTGGATATTCGCCAGGCCACCGACGAGAACACCCGCACGTCGGCCAAGGTCGGCAGCCTGATCGAGGCGCTGGCAGGGCAGGTCGATACCGGCGCCAAAGTCATCGAGCGCCTGGCGCAGCAAAGTGAGCAGATCGAAGTGGTGTTGACCGTGATTCACGGCATCGCCGAGCAGACCAACCTGCTGGCGCTCAACGCCGCCATCGAAGCGGCCAGAGCTGGTGAGACGGGGCGAGGGTTTGCGGTGGTGGCGGATGAAGTCCGTGCGCTGGCGAGCAAGACCCAAAGCTCCACTGGCGACATCCAGGCGCACATCGTGGCCTTGCAGCAGGGCGCTCGTGAGGCGGTTGAGGCGATCGGGCAGGCCGGGCGCCAGGCCAGCGAAGGTTTGCTGGTGCTGCGTGACAGCGCGCGACTGCAGCAGTCGGTGCAGGCGTCGGTCGAGCAGGTGCATGCGGCGATTGGCCTGGCGACTCAGGCCGCGGCGCATCAGGCGCAGGGCGCGCAGGCTGTGCGTGGGCGCGTCGAGACGATTCATGCCCAGGCCGAGAAAGCCGCTCAGGCGGTGGTCGAAACAACGGCCAGCGGCAAGGTGCTGGACGGGCTGGCGGCGCAGCTCAAGGCCAGTCTGGGTCAGTTCCGGGCTTGATATATTGCGGGCAAAAAAAATCGCAGCTTCGGCTGCGATTTTTTTATCGGCTCAAATACATCCGGGTTGTCAGCAGGTAGACGGGCAAGCCCGACACCACAATCAACAACGCTGCGTAAGGCGCTGCCGCGGCAAATTCGACGTTCGCGGTGTGTGCCCAGACTTCGGTCGCCAAGGTGTTGAGCCCGGTCGGACTCAGCAGTAGCGTCGCCGTCAGTTCCTTCATGGCATCCAGAAACACCAGCGCAAACGCCGCGCCCAGTGCCGGGAAGATGATCGGTAAAGTCACGCGGCAAAACGCGGTGAACGAAGACGCGCCCAGTGTGCGGGCGGCCTCTTCCAGTTGTGGTGCTGCCTTGTTCAGCGCCGTGCGGATCGGCGCTTGAGCCAGTGGCAGAAACAGCAGCGCATAAGCGATCAGCAACAGCGCGGAAGTCTGGTACAGCGCCGGCACGTAATGCAGGGCGAAATACACCAGTGTCAGGGCGATCACCAGCCCCGGCAGCGCGTGCAGCAGATAAGGCAGGCGCTCGGCCCAGATCGCCAATTGGCCTTTGTAACGTACGACCAGCAACCCGACCGGCACCGCCAGCACCAGACACAATCCTGCGCCACCCAGAGACAGCGCCAATGAAGACAGCAAAGCTTCAGTGATCGCTGCAACCGGAAACGCCGCTGACGATCCCACGGCGAGCCAGTACGCCAGCATCCCCAGTGGAATCCCGCTGCCGACAATCGCCAGCATCAGGCAGTACAGCTGACCCGCAGCGGCCCACGGTCCCAATTGCACTTGCTCGGCGCGACGCGCAGCCCCTTGGCCGGTACGCACATGACGGCCCTTGCCGCGCACCCGCAGTTCCAGCCACAACAGCATCAGGCACAGCGCCAGCAGCACCGCAGACAGCATCGCCGCGTTGGCATTGCTGAATTCCAGTTCGAATTGCTGATAGATCGCGGTAGTGAAGGTTTGCAGACCAATGATCGACAGTGCGCCGAATTCCACCAACATGTGCAGCGCAATCAATAATGAGCCCGCCAGCAAAGACGGCCAGAGCAGCGGCAGGGTGACGCGGAAAAACACGCCCCAGCGATTCTGCCCCAGCGTTCGGGCGGACTCTTCAAGGGACGGATCGAGATTGCGCAGCGTGGCTGCCACCGGCAGGAAGATCAGCGGGTATTTAGACAGGCTCATCACCAGAATCGCCCCGCCGAGCCCTTCGAACTGCGCGCTGAGTGAAACCCAGGTAAAGCTGCTGACGAAGGCCGGCACCGCGAACGGCAAGCATAGAATCACGCCCCACAGGCGCCGGCCCGGCAGATTGCTGCGCTCCAGCAGCCAGGCCAGCGACAGGCCGATCACGCCACAAGTTACGGTTACGCCAACCATCAGCGCTAGCGTGTTGCGCAGCAGGCCGAACACGTAGGGGCGCCACAGCAAGTGCAGCGCTTCGCTCCAGCCGGCCTGCCAGGCTTTGAGCCCGACGTAGGCCAGCGGCAGCAGACTCATGACCACCAGCAGCAACACCGGCAGCACCAGCCAGATCGATGGCCGCTTGCGGCGTGGCACGTAACCCCCGCGAGCGGCGGAGGCGGATAGCGATGCGGTCATCAGTTCAGGCCAACTTCGCGTTCCAGGTCCAGCGCTTCTTCGGCATTGCCCAGGTCGGCGGGCGTGACGTCCGGCGCTTCCAGTTCACTGAAAGGCTTGAGGCCGCGATCCGACTCCATGCCTTTGTGCAGCGGATACTCGGCAGTCGTCTGGGTGATCACACGCTGGCCTTCTTCGCTGGCCATGTACGCGAGGAACTGCTGGGCTTCTTTTGGATGCTTGCTGGATTTCAGCACGGCTGCGCTGGAGACGGTAATCAAACCGCCCACATCGCCGCCGGTGAAGTAATGCAGTTTGGAGTCGAGCTTGCCTTTCTCCCGTTGCAGGGCGAACCAGTAGTAGTTGTTCACCAGTACGGTGGCGACTTCGCCGTTTTCCACAGCCTTGAGGGCGACCATGTTGTTGCTGTAGGTCTTGCCGAAGGCGCGCAGGCCGGTCAGCCATTCTTCGGCGGCTTCGCGACCGTGCTTTTTGATGATGGCGACGGCCTGTTCCTGAAACGCGCCGCTGGTGGGCACGAAACCGACCTTGCCTTGCCATTGTGGGTCGGCGAAATCCAGGACCGATTTCGGCAGGTCCTTTTCATCGACCAGTTTCGGGTTGAAGGCCACCACGCGAACCCGGGCGGTGACGCCGATCCAGGTGCCGTTGCCGGCGACGTATTCTTTTGGCAGAACGGCCAGGGTTGCATCGTCGGCCTTGGCCAGCAGGCCTTGTTCGCCGAGGTTGTTCAGCGGTGGGGATTCTTCGGTGTAGATGACGTCGGCGGGGGAGCGGTCGCCTTCTTCGATGATCTGGCTGGCGAGCTGGTTGCTGCTGCCCTTGCGTACATTGACGTGAATGCCGGTCTTGGCTTCGAAGGCTTTTGCGATCGCATCGCCGACTTCCTTGTGTTGACCGTTGTAGAGCGTCAGGGAAACCGCGTCGGCAGCCTGGGTGAGGGGAGTGGCGAGCGCCAGGCCGAGCAGGGTGAAGGTCAAGCCGCGGCGCAGGGTATTTCGAAACATCATTCGCAGGGTTCCTCACTGTCGCATTGCAAAAACTTGCAACAATGATAAACGATATCGTTTCTCAAATGCTCCTTGCGGGGAGAGGGTGTGTCTGGTAGGTGCTGTGTCTCGGGCTTTTCCAAACCCCGGAAACGCAAAAACCCGCTTTCGCGGGTTTTTGTGAGATTCAAGATCGTGACCTTGAATTTGAATTGGTGCCCAGAAGAAGACTCGAACTTCCACGACCGTAAGGTCACCAGCACCTGAAGCTGGCGTGTCTACCAATTTCACCATCTGGGCTTCATCTTCAGCGTTGCCGCTGTTGATGTGGCGCACTATACGGAGCGTCTTTTGATCTGTAAACCCCTGATTTGATTTTAATAAATCAGTTTTAAGAAAATGACGGCTTAGAATGCAAAAAACCCGCTTTCGCGGGTTTTTGTGTGAGTCTTGAAACTGATCTAGTCTCAAACTCGAAATTGGTGCCCAGAAGAAGACTCGAACTTCCACGACCGTAAGGTCACCAGCACCTGAAGCTGGCGTGTCTACCAATTTTCACCATCTGGGCATCTCGGCAACGTGTGTACGTCGTCGATGGCGCGCACTATACGGAGCGTCTTTTTAACTGTAAACCCCTGCCAGCAAAAAAAATGGTTTTTTTTACCAGCGGTGTTCAAAACGCCTTTCAGACGTCGATACAAGGCTCAAGACGCGCCTTATAGAGTTGGAAATTTCCCGTTTGATGGCGCCTATGCCAAACTAACCCGCATATAGACAAGGTGAAAACTCTCTAATGGCCGATTGGCAGTCCCTCGATCCCGAGGCCGCTCGTGAAGCGGAAAAATATGAAAACCCTATTCCCAGCCGCGAACTGATCCTTCAGCACCTTGCTGATCGGGGTTCGCCTGCTGCCCGCGAGCAACTGGTCGAAGAATTTGGTCTGACCACAGAAGACCAGATCGAAGCCCTGCGCCGCCGCCTGCGCGCCATGGAGCGCGACGCTCAACTGATCTACACCCGTCGTGGCACTTATGCGCCGGTGGACAAGCTCGACCTGATCCTCGGTCGCATCAGCGGTCACCGCGACGGCTTCGGCTTCCTGGTGCCGGATGACGGTTCCGACGACTTGTTCATGAGCCCGGCGCAAATGCGTCTGGTGTTCGATGGCGACCGTGCCCTGGCCCGTGTTTCCGGCCTGGACCGTCGCGGTCGCCGCGAAGGCGTGATTGTCGAAGTGGTGTCCCGTGCCCACGAAAGCATTGTCGGCCGCTATTTCGAAGAAGGCGGTATCGGCTTTGTTGTCGCGGACAACCCGAAGATCCAGCAGGAAGTGCTGGTGACCCCGGGCCGCAACGCCAATGCCCAGATCGGTCAGTTCGTCGAGGTGAAAATCACCCACTGGCCGACTCCGCGCTTCCAGCCGCAAGGCGATGTGGTCGAAGTCGTCGGCAACTACATGGCGCCGGGCATGGAAATCGATGTCGCCCTGCGCACCTACGACATTCCGCACGTCTGGCCTGAGGCCGTTCTGAAGGAAGCCGGCAAGCTCAAGCCGGAAGTCGAAGAGAAAGACAAAGAGAAACGCGTCGACCTGCGTCATCTGCCGTTCGTCACCATCGACGGCGAAGATGCCCGCGACTTCGATGACGCGGTCTACTGCGAATCCAAGCCAGGCAAGCTGCGCCTGTTCTCCGGCGGCTGGAAGTTGTACGTGGCGATTGCCGACGTTTCCAGCTACGTGAAGATCGGTTCGGCCCTGGACAACGAAGCCCAGGTGCGCGGCAACTCGGTGTACTTCCCCGAGCGCGTGGTGCCGATGCTGCCGGAGCAGCTCTCCAACGGCCTGTGCTCGCTGAACCCGCACGTCGATCGTCTGGCCATGGTTTGCGAGATGACCATCTCCAAATCCGGCGAAATGACCGACTACTGCTTCTATGAGGCGGTGATCCACTCCCACGCCCGTCTGACCTACAACAAGGTCAGCGCGATGCTGGAAACGCCGAAGGCTACCGAAGGGCGCAAGCTTCGCGGTGAATACACCGACGTCCTGCCGCACCTGAAACAGCTCTACGCGCTGTACAAGGTATTGCTGGCTGCCCGTCACGTCCGTGGCGCGATCGATTTCGAAACGCAGGAAACCCGGATCATCTTCGGTTCCGAGCGCAAGATTGCCGAAATCCGCCCGACCACTCGCAACGACGCGCACAAGCTGATCGAGGAATGCATGCTGGCGGCCAACGTGGCCACCGCCGAATTCCTGAAAAAGCACGAAATCCCTGCGTTGTACCGTGTCCACGACGGTCCGCCACCGGAGCGTCTGGAAAAACTGCGTGCATTCCTCGGCGAGCTTGGTCTGTCCCTGCACAAAGGCAAGGACGGCCCGTCGCCGAAGGACTATCAGGCCTTGTTGGCCAGCATCAAGGACCGTCCGGATTTCCACCTGATCCAGACCGTGATGCTGCGCTCCTTGAGCCAGGCGGTGTACAGCGCCGAGAACGACGGCCACTTCGGCCTGAATTACGAAGCCTATACCCACTTCACCTCGCCGATCCGCCGTTACCCGGACTTGCTCACGCACCGGGCGATCCGCAGCGTGATCCATTCGAAACAGGACACCCCGCACGTTCGCCGTGCCGGCGCGATGACCATTCCGAAGGCGCGCATCTATCCGTACGACGAGGCGGCCCTGGAACAGCTCGGCGAGCAGTGCTCGATGAGCGAGCGCCGTGCCGACGAAGCAACCCGCGATGTGGTGAACTGGCTCAAGTGCGAGTTCATGAAGGATCGCGTGGGCGAGTCGTTCCCGGGCGTGATCACTGCCGTGACCGGTTTTGGCCTGTTCGTCGAGCTGACCGATATCTACGTCGAAGGTCTGGTGCACGTTACGGCGCTGCCGGGCGATTACTACCACTTCGACCCTGTGCATCACCGCCTGGCGGGCGAGCGCACCGGTCGCAGCTTCCGTCTTGGCGATACCGTTGAAGTGCGGGTCATGCGCGTCGATCTCGACGAGCGCAAGATCGACTTCGAGATGGCCGAAAAAACCATCAGCGCGCCAATCGGCCGCAAGAAGCGTGGCACCGAAACGGCTGCTCCAGCGGCCAAGGCTGTGGAAGAAAAGGCTCCGGCAAAAACCGCCAGCCGTCGTCTGGCCAAGGAAAAGGTGGCCGAGGCTTATCGCCCGAGCGATGCCGTGGCGAAAAACGCCGAGCTGCGCAAAAGCCGTGAAATGAAGAAGGCCTTGCTGGCCGACGCCAAAAACGGTGGTAAAGCGGCGTCCGGGGGAAAGACCGGGCGGTCGGCGCCTGAAAAGGCCTCCGGCGGCAAGCCAGCCAAACCGAGCAAACACCGCAAGGGCCCGCCAAAAGCGGGTTCCGCTCCAGCCAGAAGCGGCGGGGCACGTAAACCGAAGGCGAAGTCATGAGTCAGTTGGAAAAAATCTACGGCGTTCACGCGGTAGAAGCGTTGCTGCGTCACCACCCTAAACGCGTCAAGCAGATCTGGCTGGCCGAAAGCCGCAACGATCCGCGGGTGCAGACGTTGATCGAGCTGGCCAACGAAAACCGGGTCCAGATCGGTCAGGCCGAGCGCCGTGAAATGGACGCCTGGGTCGAAGGCGTGCACCAGGGCGTGGTGGCGGACGTCAGCCCGAGCCAGGTCTGGGGCGAAGCGATGCTCGACGAGCTGCTCGATCGCACTGAAGGCGCGCCGCTGTTGCTGGTGCTCGACGGCGTGACCGATCCGCATAACCTCGGTGCTTGCCTGCGTTCGGCGGACGCTGCCGGTGCGCTGGCGGTCATCGTGCCGAAAGACAAATCGGCCACCCTGACGCCCGTCGTGCGTAAAGTGGCCTGCGGCGCGGCGGAAGTGATTCCGCTGGTGGCCGTCACCAACCTTGCGCGCACCCTGGAAAAGCTCCAGCAGCGCGGGCTGTGGGTTGTCGGCACGGCAGGTGAGGCCGAGGTCAGCATCTACGACCAGGACCTGACCGGCCCGACCATCCTGATCATGGGCGCCGAAGGTAAAGGCATGCGTCGCCTGACCCGTGAGCATTGCGACTACCTGGTGAACCTGCCGATGGCCGGTAGCGTCAGCAGTCTCAACGTGTCGGTTGCGACGGGCGTGTGCCTGTTCGAGGCCCAGCGCCAGCGCGGGGCCAAGGCCAAGGCGGCTGCCAAGAAGCCTTAAGCCTTACGCCGTCCAAAGTGTGGGAGCGAGTCTGTTCGCGAAAGCGGAGTTACATTCGGCATCATTGCTGAGTGTTTCACCCAATCGCGAGCAGACTGCGCTCCCGCAGCGTTTTATGGCAGAGCGAAGTTTTGGTGGCTGTTCAAATAATCACCAATTGCCTTGCACCTCTTCTGTCCCTTCTCTACAATTGCGCCCCTTGCTGTGACGGCAGGCACGCATGTGCCCCGCGCCGGCAAGTCCATAAGTGTCATTCACTCCTTGTCTGACCGTTTTTGAGCGGCAGGCTACAACCCGTAAGGAGCATTCATGCGTCATTACGAAATCATCTTTCTGGTCCACCCTGACCAGAGCGAGCAAGTCGGCGGCATGGTTGAGCGTTACACCAAGCTGATCGAAGAAGACGGCGGCAAAATCCACCGTCTGGAAGACTGGGGCCGTCGTCAACTGGCCTACGCAATCAACAATGTTCACAAGGCTCACTACGTGATGCTGAACGTTGAGTGCACTGGCAAGGCCCTGGCCGAGCTGGAAGACAACTTCCGCTACAACGATGCAGTGATCCGTAACCTGGTCATCCGTCGCGACGAAGCCGTTACCGGCCAGTCCGAGATGCTCAAGGCTGAAGAAAACCGCAGTGAGCGCCGTGAGCGTCGCGAACGTCCTGAGCACGATGGCAGCGCCGATGGCGATGACAGCGATAGCGACAGCGACAACAGCGATAACGCTGACGAGTAATCCACGGACCTTTTAAGGAGCCTATCAAATGGCACGTTTCTTCCGTCGTCGTAAATTCTGCCGCTTCACCGCTGAAGACGTGAAGGAGATCGATTACAAAGATCTCAACACTCTGAAAGCCTACGTATCCGAGACCGGCAAAATCGTTCCAAGCCGCATCACCGGTACCAAAGCTCGTTATCAGCGTCAGCTGGCCACCGCTATCAAGCGCGCCCGCTTCCTGGCCCTGCTGGCCTACACCGACAGCCACGGCCGCTGAGACCGGGTAGTCGACAAGTAAGTAAGGGATCGAATGCATGCGTGCCTTAGCTGAATTCATCATGCGGGGGCGTATGCAGGCCACGCTGGTCGTGGCCGGATCTGCGGCATTGCCGCTGTTGTTCTGGTTGAGTGCCGCTGCAGGTTGCCTTGTGCTCCTGCGGCGCGGTTCGGACGCCTTGAGCGTCCTGGGTGTGGGAGTGTTGTCAGCGTTAGTGAGCTGGCACTACCTGAAAGACCCGACGGCACTGATTGTGTTGCTCGGGTCCTGTGGTCTGGCGCTGGTTTTACGCGCCGGCCACACCTGGAATCGCGCGCTGCTGGTCAGCGTGGCCGTGGGATTGTTGATTGCCGTGAGCCTGGGGACTGTATTCAGTTCCTTCACCGAGACTCTGGCGCAGACGTTTGAACAAGTCTTGCCGCTGGCGATGGGTGAGGTCTACGAGAAATTCTCGGCAGATCAGAAGGCAATTCTCACTGCATTGGCGGTCCCACTGTCGATCATTTCGACAGCGGTGTCGTTGCAGGTTTTTAGCGTGCTGTGCCTGATTCTTGGGCGCTACTGGCAGGCGTTGTTGTATAACCCCGGCGGTTTCGGTCGCGAGTTTCGCGCCATCCGACTGCCGAAAAGCGTTGCGCTGTCGCTTCTGGCCGTCATGTGTGTGGCACCGTTCTTCGGTCTGCATGCCTTGGTCCTGTTGCCGTTGTGCAGCGTGCCGCTGTTCTTCGCAGGTCTGGCCTTGGTTCACGGGCTGGTGGCGCAGAAGCGGTTGGCCGGTTTCTGGCTGGTGGGGATATACGTGACGCTCGTGCCTTTCATGCACTTGCTCGGTCCGTTACTGGTGGTCTTGGCCATCGTCGACAGCCTGATTGATTTTCGCGGTCGTCACGTGTCGAAAGACACCGATAGCGCGAACGGTGAAGGTTAAAAGTTAAGAGGATTTTCACATGCAACTGATCCTTCTGGAAAAAGTCACCAACCTGGGCAACCTGGGTGACAAAGTGAACGTTAAGGCCGGTTACGGTCGTAACTACCTGCTGCCTTACGGCAAGGCTACCGCCGCGACCCCAGCAAACATTGCTGCGTTCGAAGAGCGTCGTGCCGAGCTGGAAAAAGCTGCTGCAGACCGTAAAGCATCGGCTGAAAGCCGTGCTGCCCAACTGGCCGAGCTGGAAGTGACCATCACTGCCACCGCTGGCGACGAAGGCAAGCTGTTCGGTTCGATCGGTACTCACGACATCGCTGACGCACTGACCGCCTCCGGCGTTGAAGTTGCGAAAAGCGAAGTTCGTCTGCCGAACGGCACCATCCGCAACGTGGGTGAATTCGACGTGGCTGTGCACCTGCACGCCGAAGTTGAAGCCACCGTACGCGTTGTTGTGGTAGCAGCTTAAGCAACACCTGATCGGCTGGCGGCTTGTCCGTCAGACGGTTAACATCGGGCACGATCCTGTTTACAGGTCGTGCCCTTTGTCTTTCTGTAATCCCTGCTTTTCCTGAATAAAAAAGTGGCCATGAACGAAATCTCCGCTCCCGAGCAATACGATCTGCAAACCGCATCCCTGAAGGTGCCGCCGCATTCCATCGAGGCCGAACAGGCTGTACTCGGTGGTCTGATGCTGGACAACAACGCCTGGGAACGCGTGCTTGATCAAGTCTCCGACGGCGATTTCTACCGGCATGACCACCGTCTGATCTTCCGTGCGATCGCCAAACTCGCCGATCAGAACTCGCCGATCGACGTCGTGACCCTTTCCGAGCAACTGGACAAGGAAGGTCAGACTTCGCAAGTCGGGGGGCTTGGGTATCTGGTCGAACTGGCGAAAAACACACCGTCCGTCGCCAACATCAAGGCTTATGCGCAAATCGTCCGCCAGCGTGCGACGTTGCGCCAGTTGATCGGTATCAGCAACGACATCGCCGACGCCGCCTTCAACCCTGAAGGCCGTACCGCCGAAGAGATCCTCGACGAAGCCGAGCGGCAGATCTTCGCAATTGCCGAGGCGCGGCCGAAGACCGGCGGCCCGGTGGGCGTCAACGAATTGCTGACCAAGGCCATCGACCGCATCGACACCCTGTTCAACACCGCCGACGCGATCACCGGCCTGTCCACCGGTTACACCGACCTCGACGAGAAGACCAGCGGCCTGCAACCGTCCGACCTGATCATCGTCGCCGGCCGTCCGTCGATGGGTAAGACCACCTTCGCGATGAACCTGGTGGAAAACGCCGTTCTACGCAGTGAAAAGGCGGTTCTGGTGTACTCCCTCGAGATGCCAGGCGAATCGCTGATCATGCGTATGCTTTCGTCCCTCGGTCGTATCGACCAGACCAAGGTACGTTCCGGTCAGTTGGAAGACGACGACTGGCCACGCCTGACCTCGGCGGTCAATTTGCTCAACGACCGCAAGCTGTTCATCGATGACACCGCTGGCATCAGTCCGTCGGAGATGCGCGCCCGGACCCGGCGTCTGGTACGTGAGCACGGCGATGTCGGCCTGATCATGATCGACTACCTGCAGCTGATGCAGATTCCCGGCTCCAGCGGTGACAACCGGACCAACGAGATTTCCGAGATCTCCCGATCCCTGAAAGCCCTGGCCAAGGAATTCAACTGCCCGGTGGTTGCCCTGTCGCAGCTCAACCGTTCCCTGGAACAACGTCCCAACAAGCGTCCGGTGAACTCCGACTTGCGGGAATCCGGAGCGATCGAGCAGGACGCCGACGTCATCATGTTCGTGTATCGGGACGAGGTTTATCACCCGGAAACCGAACACAAGGGCATCGCCGAAATCATCATCGGCAAACAGCGGAACGGCCCGATCGGCTTCATCCGCCTGGCCTTCATCGGCAAATACACACGCTTCGAAAACCTTGCGCCGGGCAGCTATAACTTCGACGACGACGAGTAAGCGCTCCGTCGTCTGAGTGCTCCTGATATTTCCGACCACAGTCGTCGGAATTGGTTATTTTTTGTGCTATATTCCGCGCCCGCGATTTTTCACCTCAACACCGGTCATCGACATGCAAGCAGCCAAGCCGTTATTTGACTATCCAAAATACTGGGCCGAATGTTTCGGGCCGGCGCCATTCCTGCCGATGAGCAGGGAGGAGATGGATCAGCTCGGCTGGGATTCCTGCGACATCATCATTGTGACGGGAGATGCCTACGTCGATCACCCGTCGTTCGGCATGGCGATCATCGGCCGGCTGCTGGAGTCGCAAGGCTTCCGCGTCGGGATCATTGCCCAGCCGAACTGGCAGTCCAAAGACGACTTCATGAAGCTCGGCGAGCCGAACCTGTTCTTCGGCGTCGCGGCCGGCAACATGGACTCGATGATCAACCGCTACACCGCGGACAAGAAAATCCGTTCCGACGACGCCTACACCCCGGGTGGCATGGCGGGCAAACGTCCGGATCGCGCGAGCCTGGTCTACAGCCAGCGCTGCAAGGAAGCCTACAAGCACGTGCCGATCGTGCTCGGCGGCATCGAAGCCTCCCTGCGCCGCATCGCCCACTACGACTACTGGCAGGATCGCGTGCGCAACTCGATCCTGATCGACGCCAGCGCCGACATCCTGCTGTACGGCAACGCCGAGCGCGCGATCGTCGAAGTCGCCCAGCGTCTGTCCTACGGTCACAAGATCGAAGACATCACCGATGTGCGTGGCACCGCGTTTATCCGTCGCGACACCCCTGCGGGCTGGTACGAAGTCGACTCCACGCGCATCGACCGTCCGGGCAAGATCGACAAGATCATCAACCCGTACGTCAACACCCAGGACACTCAGGCTTGCGCCATCGAGCAAGAGAAGGGGCCGGTTGAAGATCCGGAAGAAGCCAAGGTCGTGCAGATCCTGGCCAGCCCGAAGATGACGCGCGACAAGACCGTGATCCGCCTGCCGTCGATGGAGAAAGTGCGTGGTGATGCGGTCCTGTACGCCCACGCCAACCGCGTGCTGCACCTGGAAACCAACCCGGGCAACGCCCGTGCCTTGGTGCAGAAACACGGCGAAGTCGACGTCTGGTTCAACCCGCCACCGATTCCGATGACCACCGAAGAAATGGACTACGTGTTCGGCATGCCTTACGCACGTATCCCGCATCCTGCGTACGGCAAGGAAAAGATCCCGGCCTACGACATGATCCGCTTCTCGGTGAACATCATGCGTGGCTGCTTCGGCGGCTGCACCTTCTGCTCGATCACCGAGCACGAAGGCCGGATCATCCAGAACCGCTCCGAAGAGTCGATCATTCGCGAAATCGAAGAGATCCGCGACAAGGTGCCGGGTTTCACCGGCGTCATTTCCGACCTCGGCGGCCCGACCGCGAACATGTACCGCATCGCCTGCAAGAGCCCGGAAATCGAATCCGCGTGCCGCAAGCCGTCCTGCGTGTTCCCGGGCATCTGCCCGAACCTGAACACCGACCACTCGTCGCTGATTCAGCTGTATCGCAGCGCCCGTGCGTTGCCGGGTGTGAAGAAGATCCTGATCGCCTCTGGCCTGCGTTACGACCTCGCGGTCGAGTCGCCGGAGTACGTCAAAGAGCTGGTGACCCACCACGTCGGCGGTTACCTGAAGATCGCCCCGGAACATACCGAGGAAGGTCCGCTCAACCAGATGATGAAGCCGGGGATCGGCACGTACGATCGCTTCAAGCGCATGTTCGAGAAGTACACCAAGGAAGCGGGGAAAGAGCAGTACCTGATTCCGTACTTCATCGCCGCGCACCCGGGCACCACCGACGAAGACATGATGAACCTCGCCTTGTGGCTCAAGGGCAACGGCTTCCGTGCCGACCAGGTGCAGGCGTTCTACCCTTCGCCGATGGCCACCGCCACCGCGATGTACCACTCGGGCAAGAACCCGCTGCGCAAGGTCACCTACAAGAGCGACGGCGTGACCATCGTCAAGAGCGAGGAGCAGCGTCGTCTGCACAAGGCGTTCCTGCGTTATCACGACCCGAAAGGCTGGCCGATGCTGCGTGAAGCGCTGATCCGCATGGGCCGCGCCGACCTGATCGGGCCGGGCAAGAACCAGTTGATCCCGACGCATCAGCCGGCCACCGACAGCTATCAGAGTGCCCGTCGCAAGAACTCGACGCCGTCCGGCAGCCATAAAGTGGCGAAGGACGTGAAAGAGAAGACCACCAAGATCCTCACCCAGCACACCGGTCTGCCACCCCGCGCCAGCGATGGCGGCAACCCGTGGGACAAGCGTGAGCAGGCCAAGGCTGCGGCATTCGCCCGCAACCAGCAGGCTGCCAAGGAGCGCAAGGACGCGGCGAAAGGCAAGGGGCCGAAGCCGACGAAGAAGCCTGTAGTGCCACGCTGAATCGTTGTTGATGTAAACAGAACGCCAACCTTCGGGTTGGCGTTTTGCGTTGTGCCTAGCAACATTTGCGTGCAACTGTGCCAAACCATTTCACCGCATCGCCCGATTTTGGTGCTGTACTGCCTTGAGCATTCCGGGAAAGCGCCCAAGCCTCTGCATGGCATAAGTCTTGCGCGCTTTCCAATACGCTTAGGCTCGCAGGAGGCACGCCGTGTCGATTCATGTCGCATTGCATCACGTCACGCATTACCGCTACGACCGCGCTGTCGAACTCGGCCCGCAGATCGTGCGTCTGCGCCCGGCTGCCCACAGCCGCACGCGGATTCTGTCGTATGCGCTGAAAGTCTCGCCCGAGCAGCACTTCATCAACTGGCAGCAGGACCCTCAGGGCAACTACCTGGCGAGGCTGGTGTTCCCCGAGAAAACCGCCGAGCTGCGGATCGAGGTCGACCTGCTGGCCGAGATGGCGGTGTTCAACCCGTTCGACTTTTTCCTCGAGCCCTACGCCGAGAAAATCCCCTTTGCCTACGCCGCCGATGAACGCAAGGAACTGGCGCCGTACCTCGAAACCCTGCCGCTGACGCCAAAACTCAAGGCCTACCTGGACGCCATCGACCGCACGCCGCTACCGGCGGTGGATTTCCTCGTGGCGCTCAACCAGCGCCTGAGCGAGGACATCAATTACCTGATCCGCATGGAACCGGGCGTGCAAACCCCGGAGTACACCCTCGAACACGCCTCCGGCTCCTGCCGCGATTCGGCATGGTTGCTGGTGCAACTGCTGCGCAATCTCGGGCTGGCGGCGCGTTTCGTCTCCGGTTACCTGATTCAACTGACCGCCGACGTGAAAAGCCTCGACGGCCCCTCCGGCACCGAAGTGGACTTCACCGATCTGCATGCCTGGTGCGAGGTGTACTTGCCCGGCGCCGGCTGGATCGGCCTCGATGCCACCTCCGGGCTGTTCGCCGGGGAAGGGCATATCCCGTTGGCCTGCAGTCCCGATCCGTCCTCGGCGGCGCCGATCAGCGGTCTTGTGGAGCCTTGCGAATGTGAGTTCAGCCACGAAATGTCCGTGGAGCGGATCTGGGAAGCTCCTCGGGTCACCAAGCCCTACACCGATGAGCAATGGCTGGCGATCCAGGCGCTGGGCCGGCAGATTGATGCCGACCTGCTGGAAGGCGATGTGCGTCTGACCATGGGCGGCGAGCCGACCTTCGTGTCCATCGATGACCCGGATGGCGCCGAATGGAACACCGCCGCGCTGGGCCCGGACAAGCGCCGGCTCTCCGCCGAACTGTTCCAGCGCATGCGCAAACACTACGCGCCAAAAGGGCTGGTGCATTTCGGTCAGGGCAAGTGGTATCCGGGCGAGCAATTGCCGCGCTGGTCGCTGAATTGCTACTGGCGCCGCGACGGCCTGCCGATCTGGCACAACACCGCGTTGATCGCCGATGAGCAGCAGGACTACGGCGCCGATGGCGCATTGGCCGGGCGCTTTCTGGCGAGTGTCGCCGAACGCCTGAAACTGCCGACACGTTTTGTGTTTCCGGCCTACGAAGACAATTTCTATTACCTCTGGCGCGAGGGCGCCTTGCCGAGCAACGTCAGCGCCGAAGACTCGCGTCTGGAGGAGCCGCTGGAACGTGCGCGCCTGCGCAAGGTGTTCAGTCAGGGGCTGGACAAGGTCATCGGTCAGGTGCTGCCGCTGGCACGCACCGCCAAGGGCGATCAATGGCAGAGCGGGCGCTGGTATCTGCGCGATGAGCATTGCCGGCTGGTGCCGGGGGATTCACCGCTCGGTTATCGCCTGCCATTGGGTTCGCAGCCTTGGGTGAAGGCGGCGGAGTATCCGTTCATTCATCCGAACGACCCGAATCAGGATTTCCCCGAACTGCCCGACACGGCGCAACTCAATCGCCATGATGCGCCGGCTGCGGCGGATGAACGGGCGCCAAAGATCGACGAATCCGCCGACTGGCTGACCCGCACCGCGTTCTGCGCCGAGGCACGAGAAGGCCGGTTGTATCTGTTCATGCCGCCGCTGGAACGGGTCGAGGATTATCTGGAATTGGTGGCAGCCATCGAAGCCACCGCCGAGGAACTGCACTGTCCGGTGCTGCTGGAAGGCTACGAGCCGCCGAGCGATCCGCGTCTGAGCAACTTCCGTATTACGCCGGATCCCGGCGTGATCGAGGTCAACGTCCAGCCGTCCGCGACCTGGGACGAGTTGGTCGAGCGCACGGAGTTCCTGTACGAGGAGGCGCGCCAGACCCGACTGTCCACCGAGAAATTCATGATCGATGGGCGCCACACCGGTACGGGCGGCGGTAACCATTTTGTGCTCGGCGGGGCGACGTCGGCCGACTCCCCGTTCCTGCGCCGCCCGGATCTGCTGCGCAGCCTGATCAGCTATTGGCACAACCATCCGTCGCTGTCCTACCTGTTTTCCGGACTGTTTATCGGCCCGACTTCTCAAGCACCGCGAGTCGATGAAGCGCGCAACGATGCGCTGTACGAGCTGGAAATCGCCTTCGCGCAAATGCCGGCGCCGGGAGAAGCGTGCGCACCATGGTTGGTGGATCGCTTGCTGCGCAATCTGCTGATCGACGTCACCGGCAACACCCACCGCGCCGAGTTCTGTATCGACAAACTGTATTCACCGGATGGCGCCACCGGGCGTCTCGGTCTGCTGGAGTTGCGTGCATTCGAAATGCCGCCCCATGCGCGCATGAGCCTGGCTCAGCAGCTGTTGCTGCGGGCACTGGTGGCGCGGTTCTGGCGCGAGCCCTATGCGCCGCCGAAACTGGCGCGCTGGGGCACCGAGTTGCATGACCGCTTCCTGCTGCCGCACTTCATCGAACAGGACTTTGCCGACGTCATCGTCGAACTCAACAATGCCGGTTATCCGCTGCGTGCCGAATGGTTCGCTGCGCATCTGGAGTTCCGTTTTCCCAAGGTCGGCGATTACGCCGTCAACGGCATCGAGCTGGAGTTGCGTCAGGCCCTTGAGCCCTGGCATGTGCTGGGCGAGGAGGGCGCGGCGGGCGGCACGGTGCGTTACGTCGATTCATCGCTGGAGCGTCTGCAGGTCAAGCTCACGGGGCTGCCGCCGCAGCGTTATCTGCTGACCTGCAATGGCATCCCGGTACCGCTGCAACCGACCGGGCGGGTCGGCGAGTTTGTCGCCGGTGTGCGTTTCCGTGCGTGGCAACCGGCCAACTGCCTGCAACCGACGATCCCGGTGCATGCGCCGCTGGTGTTCGACCTGCTCGACACCTGGATGCAGCGCTCGCTGGGCGGTTGTCAGTACCACGTCGCGCATCCGGGCGGGCGCAATTACGAGACGTTGCCGGTCAACGCCAACGAAGCGGAGAGCCGGCGCATGGCGCGTTTCTTCCGCATCGGGCACACGCCGGGGAAACTTCCTGTACCCATTGTCGAAACGAACGACGAGCTACCGATGACTCTCGATTTGCGACGCTTTTAGATCGTACGCGACGCCCGGATTTTTCGTATATCCGGGCGTCATGTGCCTGCGTTAGTCTGACAGTTCCTTGCTGGCTGCCGAGCTTTCCATGCCTGACCTGCTTGACCGCTACCCGCTGACGGCGGGCACTTACCACGAACTGCTCGACGCCGGCGGGGCGGTGCGTCCGCACTGGCAGCGACTGTTCGACCAATTGCAGCGCAGCACCCCGACGCAACTGGTGCAGCGTCAGGCATTGCTGACCCGGCAGATTCAGGAAAACGGTGTCACCTACAACGTCTATGCCGACCCCAAGGGCGCGGATCGTCCGTGGGAACTCGACCTGCTGCCCCACGTGATCGCCGCTGACGAGTGGCAGCAGTTGTCGGCCGGGATCGCCCAGCGCGCGCGCCTGCTCAATGCGGTGCTGGCGGATCTGTACGGTCCGCAGCGGCTGATCAGCGAAGGGTTGCTGCCGGCGGAGCTGGTGTTCGGCCACAACAACTTCCTCTGGCCCTGTCAGGGTATCTCGCCACCGGACGGGGCCTTTCTGCATCTGTATGCCGTGGATCTGGCGCGCACGCCGGACGGGCGCTGGTGGGTGACGGCGGATCGTACCCAGGCGCCGTCCGGTGCCGGCTATGCGCTGGAAAACCGCACCATCGTGTCCCGGGCCTTCCCCGAGCTGTACCGGGACTTGAAAGTGCAGCATCTGGCCGGATTCTTCCGTACCTTGCAGGAAACCCTGGCCCGTCAGGCACCCTGCGACGATGACGCGCCGCTGGTGGTGTTGCTGACCCCGGGGCGTTTCAACGAAAGCTATTTCGAACATCTTTATCTCGCGCGCCAGCTCGGCTATCCGCTGGTGGAGGGCGGTGACCTGACGGTGCGCGATGCCACGGTCTACCTGAAAACCCTCAGTGGCCTGCGTCGGGTTCACGCGATCATGCGTCGGCTCGACGATGACTTCTGCGATCCGCTGGAACTGCGCACGGATTCGGCGCTGGGCGTTCCCGGGCTGCTTGAGGCCGTGCGTCAGGGCCGGGTGTTGGTGGCCAACGCGCTGGGCAGCGGCGTGCTGGAGTCGCCGGGGCTGCTGGGTTTCTTGCCGAAGATCAATCAGTACCTGTTCGGCGAAGAACTGATCCTGCCCTCCATCGCCACCTGGTGGTGTGGAGAGGCGCCGGTACTGGCCCAAGCGTTGGAAAAATTGCCGGAACTGCTGATCAAACCGGCTTTCCCATCCCAGAGTTTTTCGCCCGTTTTCGGACGTGATTTGAGCGAAAAACAGCGCCAGAGTCTCGCCGAGCGCATGCAGGCCCGGCCTTATGCCTATGTCGCGCAAGAACTTGCGCAACTGTCCCACGCGCCGATCTGGCAGCCCGAGGACGGCCAGTTGCAACCGCGAGCCATCGGCATGCGCATGTACGCGGTGGCCAGTCGCGACGGCTATCGAGTGCTGCCCGGTGGCCTGACCCGGGTGGCGGCTGAAGCCGATGCCGAAGTGGTGTCGATGCAGCGCGGCGGCGCGAGCAAGGACACCTGGGTGCTGGGCGAGCGGCCGCCAAGCGGTGAACAATGGAAGGCCCAGCGCAACATCGGTGTGCCTGATCTGGTGCGGCGCGATCCCTATCTGCCGTCGCGGGTGGTGGAAAACCTGTTCTGGTTCGGCCGTTACTGCGAGCGCTGTGACGACAGCGCGCGGTTGTTGCGGATCATGCTGGCGCGGTACGTCGACGGTGACGATCCACAAGCCTTGCAGGCTGCCGTGGAGCTCGGTGAGCGCCTGATGCTGCTGCCAGACGAAGGCGAGTTGCCGGAGCGCCTGCTCGCGGCTTTGCTCGGCGAGGACTGGTCGTTCAGCTTGCGTTCCAACCTGCAACGCTTGCAGTGGGCGGCGTCGCAGGTGCGCGGCAAGCTCTCGCGGGAGAACTGGCAGGCGCTGGTGGAGTTGCAGCGCGAGGCGACGGAACTGGACACCGACGAGCCGGACTTCGGCGAGCTGCTGGATTTTCTCAACCGGCTGGTGATGTCGCTGGCGGCGCTGTCCGGGTTTGCCCTCGACGACATGACCCGTGACGAAGGCTGGCGCTTCCTGATGATCGGCCGGCGCATCGAGCGTCTGCAATTTCTCAGCAGCAGTCTCGCGGGTTTCCTGCGCGGCGCCGGGGCGTTCGATCAAGCGGGGCTTGAGTGGTTGCTGGAACTGGGCAACAGCAGCATCACCTATCGCTCGCGTTATCTGGCGGTAGCGCAGTTGATCCCGGTGCTCGACCTGTTGCTGCTGGACGAGCAGAACCCCCATGCGGTGTTGTTCCAGTTGAAACTGGTGACGCGCACCCTCAAGCGTCTGAACGATGATTTCGGTGTGCCGAGGGAGGCCGGGTTGCCAGAACTGGTCGAGCGTCTGGCGCGCTTCGACCTGGGTTGTCTGGAAAATCCCCTGTTCGGCGAGTCCAGCGTACGCGCGGCCCTCGACGGGCTGGCGGATCTGCTGCAAGACATCGCCGACGCCAGCGGCCAGGTGTCCGATCGTCTGGCCCTGCGCCATTTCGCCCATGTCGATGATGTCAGCCAGCGCACGGTGTCCGTCTGATGAATGCCCACTACCAGATCCTCCACGACACCTGCTATCACTACGACAGCCCGGTCTCGCTGGCGCAGCAACTCGCGCACCTGTGGCCCCGGGAATGTGCCTGGCAGCGCTGCACCGAGCAGCAATTACTGATCAGTCCGGAGCCGACCGCACGTCGTGACGAACAGGATGTGTTCGGCAATCCGCTGACACGCCTGGCGTTCGAACGGCCTCATGATGAATTGCAGGTCAACGCACGGCTGACGGTCGAGGTGCTGGCGAGGCCGGCGCTGGATTTCAATCTGTCCCCGGCTTGGGAATTGACCCGTAATGCGCTGACCTACAGCAGTCAGCCGTTGTCCGCTGAGCTGCTGGAGGCTTGTCGCTACCGGTTTCAGTCACCCTACGTTCACTTGAAACGCAGTTTCGTCGAGTTCTCCGAAAGCTGTTTTCCGCCTGGGCGACCGTTGCTGCTGGGCGTGCAGGCGTTGATGGAAAAGATCTTCGACGAATTCACCTTCGATGCCGAGGCGACGCAAGTCGCGACTCCGCTGGTCGAGGTGCTGGAGCGGCGGCGCGGGGTCTGTCAGGACTTTGCCCACCTGATGCTGGCCTGCGTACGTTCCCGAGGATTGGCGGCGCGCTACATCAGCGGCTATCTGCTGACACGACCGCCACCGGGGCAGCCGCGATTGATCGGCGCCGATGCGTCCCATGCCTGGGTGTCGGTGTTTTGCCCGGTGCTGGGCTGGGTGGATTTCGATCCGACCAACAATGTGCAACCGGCACTGGAGCACATTACCCTGGCCTGGGGCCGGGATTTTTCCGATGTGTCGCCGTTGCGCGGGGTGATTCTGGGAGGGGGGAGCCATGATCCCGAGGTCCGGGTCACGGTGATGCCACTGAATGAGTGATGAGGCACACTGCAGGAGCGGGCAAGCCCGATCCTGCAGGTTTTGCGTTCAGTGGTCCTGCGGTGTTGCTCAGGCGTCGGGCGCCGGGTCTTTCGGTGCATCAACATCATCATCGGTCGCCACTTCACCGTCAGGGTTCAGTGCCGCTTCTTCAGCCATCTGTTTCTTGCGCTGAAGCTTTTCCTCTTTCTTCTGTTCCTTGGCCAGGTCACGTTGACGCTTGGCGAAGGAGTAATTGGGTTTGGCCATGGGCGATCCTCTTGGGTCGAAGGTGAGGTTGAGCGGCGCGTATTCTGCCCTGTATCGGTGCCCGGGGGTTAACCGGGTTTCTGGTCGACCCACTTTGGCGTGACGGTCGGCTGCCACTGGTCGAGAGCATCGAGCAGCGATTGCGGCGATTCGCTCACTTGCAGCATGTCACGGTGCGGTGCGCGAACGAAGCCTTCGCCGACGATGTGATCGAGAAATGCGGTGAGTTTGCTGTAGAAACCGTTCACTTCCAGCAGGCCCAGCGGCTTGCCGTGGTAGCCGAGCTGGCCCCAGGTCCAGACTTCGAACAGCTCTTCAAGCGTGCCGAGGCCACCCGGCAGGGCGATGAACGCATCGCTGAGTTCGGCCATGCGCGCCTTGCGGGCGTGCATGCCGTCGACGACTTCCAGGCGCGACAGGCTCTTGTGACCGATTTCCTTGTCCATCAGGCTCTGCGGAATGATGCCGATCACTTCACCGCCGGCCGCCAGTGCGGCATCCGCGACAATCCCCATCAGGCCGACAGCGCCACCGCCGTAAACCAGAGTCAGTTTGCGCTCGGCAATGGCTGTGCCGAGGGCGATGGCGGCTTCGGTGTACGCCGGGGTGGTGCCGGCGTTGGCACCGCAAAATACACAAACGGATGTGAGAGACATGCCTTCCTCCTGGGTCAATCCGTCACAGGGTAATGGCTGGCACGCCTTGATCCAAGGGCTAGACTTCGCGTTTCGGGGTTTCATAGGTGCCGCTGGCGCCACAGGCGTAGGCGGCGAGCAGGCTGCACAACAGACTGTTGAAGGACATGACTGATGCTCCAGATGAGAGTTGAGCCCTGAAGATACGGCCCGGCCAAACGTCTGGCTGTTAGATTGTTTCGATGAGTGTCATAGCCTGAAAGTTGTATACAATTTTTGACTCAAGTCATAGGAACTTGCGAAGATTTCAGGCAGTCTTTCCCCCATTCGTGTTTTTGTTAACCCTGCCTTGGAGATTCACCATGTTTTCCAAAGTTGTTGCGGTATCCCTGCTGGCGCTGGCCAGCAGCCAATTGATGGCTGCCGAGTGCAAAACTACCGTTGACTCCACCGACCAGATGTCCTTCACCACCAAGGAGATCGTGATCGACAAGAGCTGCAAGACTTTCACCGTCGAACTGACCCATTCCGGCAGCCTGCCGAAGAACGTCATGGGCCACAACCTGGTGGTCAGCAAGACCGCTGACATGCAGCCGATCGCCACTGACGGCCTGGCCGCGGGCATCGACAAGAACTACCTGAAGGACGGTGACGAGCGCGTCATTGCCCACACCAAGATCATTGGCGCCGGCGAGAAAGATTCGCTGACCATCGACGTATCGAAACTGGCAGCCGGCACCGATTACGGTTTCTTCTGCTCGTTCCCGGGCCACATCTCGATGATGAAAGGCACAGTGACCGTGAAGTAAGAAAAACACGGTCAAAAAAAAGCGTCCCGAGGGACGCTTTTTTTATGCCCTGGATTCAAGGCGCAAACGGCATGACGCGTTTGTGATGGGTCTTCTTGTACGTGTTGACGATGATGTCGAACGCTTCCTGACGCACCGGCTCGCCGTGCAGAAAGGCGTCGATCTCGGCGTAGGTCACGCCGTGGGAGGCTTCGTCCGGTTTGCCCGGCGACAGGTCTTCCAGGTCCGCCGTCGGCACTTTTTCCACCAGCGATTCCGGTGCGCCGAAGCTGCGGGCGATGGCCCGGACCTGATTTTTCACCAGACCGCTGAGCGGCGCCAGGTCGCAGGCGCCGTCACCGAACTTGGTGAAGAAACCCATCACCGCTTCCGCCGCGTGATCGGTGCCGATCACCAGGCCATGGGCCGCGCCGGCGATGGTGTACTGAGCGACCATGCGCATCCGCGCCTTGGTGTTGCCGAGCACGAAATCCACCGACACTGCGTGCTTGCCTTCGAAGGCTGCGACTTCGCCGGCCAGGGATTTCACTGCCGGGCCGATGTTGACGGTGTGGCGTTCGTCCGGGGCGATGAAGTCCACCGAGGCCTGGGCGTCGTGTTCATCGAACTGCACGTCGTACGGCAGGCGCACGGCGATGAACTTGTAGCCGTTGTCGCCAGTGCGCTCGCGCAGTTCACGCATGGCGCGCTGGGCCAGGAGGCCTGCGGTCAGCGAGTCGACACCGCCGCTGATGCCCAGCACCAGGGTCTTGAGCCCGGAATTGGTCAGACAATCCTGGATGAAGGTGATGCGTCGGGCGACTTCCGCTTCGAGGGCCTGGTAATCGGCGAACGGCGGCTGAACGTTGAGCTGTTCAGCAATCTCACGCTGTACGGCTTGCATGAATTCACTCCTTGCTAGAAAGGCTGGAAACGGCAGGAACCTGGAAAACGTGTCGCAAATAGGCGACGAAATTCGGGTCTTTGCAGTGGGTCTTGCCCGGCTCGTCGGAGATCTTCGCCACCGGTTGGCCGTTGCAGGCGGTCATTTTAAGCACGATGCTCATCGGTTCGACACCCGGAATGTCACAGGTCAGGTTGGTGCCGATGCCGAAGCTGACATTGATCCGACCGCGCAGCGCGCGGAAGATCTCCAGCGACTTGGGCAGCGTCAGGCTGTCGGAGAACACCAGGGTCTTACTCATCGGGTCGATGCCGAGCTTGTGATAGTGAGCGATGCATTTTTCGCCCCACTGCACCGGATCCCCGGAATCATGACGCAAGCCGTCGAACAGCTTGGCGAAGAACAGATCGAAATCACCGAGGAAGGCATCGGTGGTGATGCAGTCGGTCAGGGCGATCCCCAGCAGGCCGCGGTACTCGCGAACCCAGCAATCGAGTGCGGCAATCTGGCTGTCGATCAGTCGCGGGCCGAGTTGCTGGTGGGCCATGATCCATTCGTGGGCCATGGTGCCCAGCGGTTTCATGTCCAGTTCGCGGGACAGGTGCACGTTGCTGGTGCCGACGAAACGCCCGGGGAAATCATGCTTGAGCACGTTCACCACTTCTTCCTGCACGCGGTAGGAAAACCGTCGGCGTGTGCCGAAATCGGCGACCTGCAACTGCGACAACTCTTCGGCCGAGGCGTTGGCCGTCAGCCAGTCGAACTTGCGGTAGAGCTGTTCGCGGGCCTGTTCCAGGACGGTTTCGCGGTAGCGATAGCGGTTGCGCACTTCGCTGACGATCGCCAGCAGCGGCACTTCGAACAGGATCACGTGCAGCCACGGCCCGCGCAGACGGATGAACAACTCGCCGTTCTCGATGCCGGTGTGCAGGTAGCGCAGGTTGAAGCGGAACAGACCGAGGAATCGCAGAAAGTCAGGTTTGAGGAAGCTGATGCGCTCCAGGAAACTCAACTGATCGGCGCTCAGGCTCAACTCGGCCAGACGCTCGACCTGGAAGCGGATCTCCGCCAGATAGGGCCGCAGATCTTCACTGTTACGGCAACGAAACTCCCATTCGACTTCGACGTTGGGGTAGTTGTGCAGCACCGCCTGCATCATCGTCAGTTTGTAGAAGTCGGTGTCGAGCAGGTTCTGCACGATGCGATCGGCAAACACACTCTCGCTCATAACGGGGTCTCCAGGCGGACCGCGCATTGGCGCGGTATCAATCAATGGCGCTAGTGGCTCATATCCGGGGTGTGGATTGCCAGCGATTTTTATCCCGGCGCTGAGCCTCAGACCGCCTCAGGACTGTCGATCTGCTCCAGCATCCACTTCACGAAATCACGCACCTTGGGCACTTCCGCCGCGTGTTCCGGGTAGGCCAGGTAATACGCATCGGTGCTGGGCATTGCATGCTGCCAGGGAATGACCAGTTTGCCGTCGGCCAATTCCTCTTCCACCAGAAACCTCGGCAACAGCGCGACGCCGCAGCCGACCTGCGCGGCGCGGATGCACATATAAAAGGTTTCGAAACGCGGACCGTGGTAGCTGTGTTCGGTCTGGTAGCCCTGACTGTCGAACCAGTCGTGCCACGCCTGTGGGCGCGAAGCATTCTGCAGCAGGACCAGATCGGTGAGTTGCGTTGGATCAGTCAACGGAGTGTCCGGCAGACTGCTCGGTGCGCAGACCGGCACCAGTTCCTCGCCAAACAACTTCAGGCATTCGGTGCCGGGGCGTGAACCCTGGCCGAAATAGAACGCCAGGTCGCTGCGCCCTTGCAGCAAGTCATCGGCCTCCTGCTCGTTGCACAGGTCCAGATGAATCGACGGATGGCGCAGGCGCCAGCCCTTGAGGCGCGGCACCAGCCAGCGTGCGCCGAAGGTCGAGGGTGTGGAGACGCGCAGGACTTCGGTCTCGCCGCCGTAGGAACGCAGGTAATGGGTCGACATCTCGACCTGGGTCAGGATTTTTCTGACTTCCACCAGGTACAGATCGCCGGCCGGGGTCATCTGCAAACGGCGGCGTACCCGACGGAACAACAAGTGCTGTAACAATTCTTCGAGTTGCGCCACCTGCTTGCTGACGGCGCTCTGGGTCAGGTTCAGTTCCTCGGCGGCCCGGGTGAAACTCAGGTGCCGGGTCACGGCCTCGAAGCACTGCAACGCGGTGATCGACGGCAAGTGGCGTTTGTTCAGCATGGGCGATCCTTTTCTTGTCTTTCTGCGCAGCATGAATAAACGGAATGATATCTCGCGTAAAGGTCGTTTGTTGCACAGCCTTCCTGACGCTACAACTAAAGGTCTGCCCGGTCGTGAAAACGCGCCCGCACACATTCAGTTTTTTGCTTGAGGAGTGACCCATGGTTGCCGCATTGCTTGATCGTCTTGGTGTGAACCCGGCCCTGTACCAAAACGGCAAAGTGCCGGTGCATTCGCCCATCGACGGCAGCCGCATCGCCGCCGTGAACTGGGAAGGCCCGGCCGAAGTCGAGCAGCACATCAGTCGCGCAGATCATGCGTTCGAACAATGGCGCAAGGTGCCGGCCCCCCGTCGCGGCGAGCTGGTGCGTCAGTTCGGCGAAGTGCTGCGCGAGTACAAGAATGATCTTGGCGAACTGGTTTCCTGGGAGGCCGGCAAGATCACTCAGGAAGGCCTGGGTGAAGTGCAGGAGATGATCGACATCTGCGACTTCGCCGTCGGCCTGTCCCGCCAGTTGTACGGCTTGACCATCGCTTCCGAGCGCCCGGGTCACCACATGCGTGAAACCTGGCATCCGCTGGGCGTGGTCGGCGTGATCAGCGCGTTCAACTTCCCGGTCGCGGTGTGGGCGTGGAACACCACGCTGGCGCTGGTCTGCGGCAACCCGGTGGTGTGGAAGCCTTCGGAGAAAACCCCACTGACCGCATTGGCCTGTCAGGCGCTGTTTGATCGCGTGGTGAAGAACTTCAGCGATGCGCCGGCCAATCTGTGCCAGGTCATCATCGGTGGTCGCGATGCCGGCGAAGCGCTGGTGGATGACCCGCGTGTCGCGCTGATCAGCGCCACCGGCAGCACTCGCATGGGCCGCGAAGTGGCGCCGAAAGTCGCCGCACGCTTCGCCCGCAGCATTCTTGAGCTGGGTGGCAACAACGCAATGATCCTCGGCCCGAGCGCCGATCTGGACATGGCCGTGCGCGCCATCCTGTTCAGCGCCGTCGGCACCGCCGGTCAGCGTTGCACCACGTTGCGTCGCCTGATCGCCCATGAATCGGTGAAAGAAGAAATCGTCACCCGCCTGAAAACCGCGTACTCCAAGGTCCGCATCGGTCACCCGCTGGAAGGTAACCTGATCGGCCCGCTGATCGACAAACACAGCTTCGAAAACATGCAGGACGCGCTGGAACAAGCGCTGAGCGAGGGCGGCCGGGTGTTCGGCGGCAAGCGCCAACTGGAAGACCAATTCCCCAACGCCTACTACGTGTCGCCGGCCATCGTTGAAATGCCGGAGCAGAGCGATGTGGTGTGCAGCGAGACTTTCGCGCCGATCCTGTACGTGGTTGGCTACAGCGACTTCGAAGAGGCGCTGCGCCTGAACAACGCGGTGCCGCAAGGTCTGTCGTCGTGCATCTTCACCACCGATGTGCGCGAGGCCGAGAAATTCATGTCGGCAGTCGGCAGTGATTGCGGCATCGCCAACGTCAACATCGGCCCGAGCGGCGCGGAAATCGGCGGCGCGTTCGGTGGCGAGAAAGAGACGGGTGGTGGTCGCGAGTCGGGCTCGGATGCATGGCGCGCCTACATGCGCCGGCAGACCAACACCGTGAACTACTCGCTGGAGTTGCCGCTGGCACAGGGCATTACGTTCGACTGACAGTTTTCTCAAAGCTATCGACCGTTCCCACGCTCTGCATGGGAACGGTCATTTTGGTGTGTTTGGCAGGTTTCTGTTGGAGTCTGGCAATGCCGTTACGCGAAGAATGTCTGTGGGAAAAACTCACGCCGCAACGACCGGATAACACGGCGCTCATGGGCGAGGTCAAAGTCGATGTCTGCGTGATCGGCGCCGGGTTTACCGGGCTGTCGGCGGCGCTGCATCTGTTGGAAAAGGGCAAAAGCGTCTGCGTGCTCGAAGCCCATCGCGCCGGGCATGGCGGATCCGGGCGCAACGTCGGCCTGGTCAACGCCGGGATGTGGATTCCGCCGGACGAGATCGAGGCGGGATTCGGCGAGGCCGTCGGCAGTCAGCTCAACCGCATGCTCGGTGCGGCGCCGGCGCTGGTGTTCAGCCTTGTGGATAAATACAACATCGATTGCCAGTTGCGCCGCGAAGGCACCCTGCACATGGCGCACAACGCCAAGGGTGAGGCGGATCTGCGCAGTCGCGAAGAACAGTGGAAACGCCGCGGTGCGCCGGTCGAACTGCTGACCGGCAAGGCCTGTGAACAGGCGACCGGTACGCAGAAGATTGCCGCCGCGTTGCTCGACCGGCGTGCTGGTACCCTCAATCCGATGGCTTATGTCACCGGGTTGGCGAAAGCCGTGGCGGGGCTCGGCGGGCAGATGTTCGATCATTCCCCGGTCACACGCCTTGAACGTCAGGGCCAGCAATGGTCGGTGCAGACCGAGCAGGGTTCGGTGCTCGCCGAACAAGTGGTGATCGCTTCCAACGCCTACACCGAAGGCGACTGGACCGAACTCAAGCGCAATTTCTTTCCCGGTTACTACTATCAGGTCGCTTCGGTGCCGCTCACCGAAGACGCTGCTCATGAAATCCTCCCGGGCGGTCAGGGCTCGTGGGATACCCGCCAGGTGCTGAGCAGCATCCGTCGCGACAAGGACGGGCGTCTGTTGCTGGGCAGCCTTGGCAACGGCAATCAGAAACCGACCTGGTTCCTCAAGGCCTGGGCCGACCGGGTGCAGCAGCATTACTTCCCCAACCTCAAACCTGTGGAGTGGGAATGCACCTGGACCGGGCGCATCGCTTTTACTCCCGATCATTTGATGCGCCTGTTCGAGCCCGCGCCGGGACTGGTGGCCGTCACCGGTTACAACGGCCGTGGCGTGACCACCGGCACCGTGGTCGGCAAAGCCTTCGCCGACTACCTGTGTAACGGAAATCCTCAAGCGTTGCCGATTCCCTTTGCACCGATGCAGCCCCTGGCGGGCGTGGGTTTGCGCAGTTGTCTGTACGAGGCCGGGTTCTCGCTGTATCACGCGGGCCAGTGCCTACGCATTGTCATTTGAGTGTTGAAATATGTTGCGTGAAGCGGCGCTTTTCGGCGTAGCGACTAGCCTGTAATGGTGCGGGTTGTAGCAGTCCCGCACCAGCAGTGTGCAGTTCGGTGACGCGGGCTGTTACAGGCTGGTTGCACGTCGTTTGGCGCCGCGGTTGCAATGATGGCGCGTGCGGGTTGCGCCTGAAAAAATAAATGGTTTCACCTTCCGCGGTTTAGACGGTTGCACGCCCAATGAAAATGGGAACGAAACAGTCGAAATAACAAGAAAGCAGCGACTTTTTGAAGAATAAAAAACCGATGGCACGGCCCTTGCTCTGAGCAATCCAGTGAAGTCGCAGTGCCAACTAAAAAAAACCTTGGAGCACCACCTCATGTCCCAGACGTTTTACAAGAAAGGCTTTCTGGCCCTCGCAGTGGCTACTGCGCTGGGTGTTTCTGCGTTTGCACAAGCTGATGTGAAAATCGGTGTGGCGGGCCCTATGACTGGCGCCAACGCGGCATTTGGCGAGCAGTACATGAAGGGGGCACAAGCGGCGGCCGATGCGGTCAACGCGGCGGGCGGCGTCAACGGGGAGAAAATCGTCCTGGTCAAAGGCGATGACGCCTGCGAACCGAAACAGGCGGTGACGGTCGCCAAGGACCTCACCAACCAGAAAGTCGCCGGTGTGGTTGGCCACTTCTGCTCGTCCTCCACCATTCCTGCGTCGGAGATCTACGACGAAGCCGGCATCATCGCGATCACCCCGGGTTCCACCAACCCGCAAGTGACCGAGCGCGGTCTGAGCGCCATGTTCCGTATGTGCGGGCGTGACGACCAGCAAGGCATCGTCGCCGGCGACTACATCGTCGACGTGCTCAAGGGCAAGAAAGTGGCCGTGCTGCACGACAAGGACACCTACGGTCAGGGCCTGGCCGATGCGACCAAGGCACAGTTGACCAAGCGCGGCGTGACGCCGGTGCTGTACGAAGGCCTGACCCGTGGCGAGAAAGACTTCAGCGCCGTGGTCACCAAGATCCGCGCGGCCGGTGCCGACGTGGTCTACTTCGGCGGCCTGCACCCGGAAGCCGGTCCTCTGGTCAAGCAACTGCGTACCGAAGGCCTGAAAGACGTGAAGTTCATGTCTGACGACGGCATCGTGACCGACGAACTGGTGACCACCGCCGGCGGCCCGCAATACGTCGACGGCGTGCTGATGACCTTCGGCGCCGACCCGCGCCTGCTACCGGAAAGCAAGACTGTAGTGGATGCCTTCCGCAAGGCCGGCACCGAGCCTGAAGGCTACACCCTGTACGCCTACGCTTCGGTTCAAGCACTGGCTGCGGGCTTCAACGGCGCCAAGTCCAACAAGGGCGAAGACGCTGCCAAATGGCTGAAAGCCAACCCTGTGAAAACCGTGATGGGCGAGAAGACCTGGGACGCCAAGGGCGACCTGAAAGTCTCCGACTACGTGGTTTACCAGTGGGACAAGGACGGCAAATATCACCAGCTGGAAAAACAGAAGTAAGGGCTGACGCGATCGGCTGACCTCTGCAGAAATTCTGTGGGGGCCAGCCCGGTCGTGGCTGACATTGCTCCGACGTACATCTGTATTTTTCCTAGAAGAACCGCGCGCCCCAGGGTGTGCAGGTTCTCACTGCGTGAGATTGCGTTATGGATGGTATTTTCCTGCAGCAACTGGTCAACGGCCTGACCCTCGGGTCGGTCTATGGCCTGATCGCCATCGGCTACACAATGGTCTACGGCATCATCGGCATGATCAACTTCGCCCACGGCGAGGTTTACATGATTTCCGCTTACCTCGCGGCAATCAGTCTGGCTCTGCTGGCTTACTTCGGTATCGAATCCTTCCCGCTGCTGATGCTCGGCACACTGGTCTTCACCATCGTCGTCACGGGGGTGTATGGCTGGGTCATCGAACGCATCGCCTACAAACCACTGCGCAACTCCACCCGACTGGCACCGCTGATCAGCGCCATCGGTATCTCCCTGATTCTGCAAAACTATGCGCAGATCAGCCAGGGCGCCCGTCAACAGGGTGTTCCGACGCTGCTCACCGGTGCCTGGCGCATCGACGTCGGCTCGGGCTTCGTCCAGCTGACCTACACCAAGATCTTCATTCTCGTCGCGGCGTTCGTCGGGATGGGCCTGCTGACCTACGTGATCAAGTACACCAAGCTCGGCCGCATGTGCCGCGCGACCCAGCAAGACCGCAAGATGGCTTCGATTCTGGGGATCAACACCGACCGCGTGATTTCCTACGTGTTCATCATCGGTGCAGCGATGGCGGCCCTGGCCGGCGTGCTGATCACCATGAACTACGGCACGTTCGACTTCTACGCAGGCTTCGTCATCGGCATCAAGGCGTTCACCGCTGCGGTGCTCGGCGGGATCGGCTCGCTGCCTGGCGCCATGCTCGGCGGGATCATCCTCGGGATCTCCGAGTCGCTGTTCTCGGGCCTGGTCAACTCCGACTACAAAGACGTGTTCAGCTTCTCGCTGCTCGTACTTGTTCTGGTCTTCCGGCCTCAGGGCCTGCTGGGCCGTCCTCTTGTGTCGAAGGTGTAAGCGATGTCTTCAACCACTACAAAATCCATTGATGTCAAAAAAAGCCTGGTTGAGGCGATTCTCGCCGGTCTGATTGCCCTGATCGTGTTCGGGCCGATTGTCGGCGTGGTACTCGACGGCTACAGCTTCAACCTCGAACCGACCCGCGTGGCGTGGATCATTGCCATCGTCATGGCCGGCCGGTTTGCCTTGAGCCTGTTCCTGCAAACCCCCAAGGGCCTGAAAATCCTCGAAGGATTCGAGAGCACCGGTTCCGGCGTGCATGTGCTGCCCGCCGATCACAAGTCCAAGCTGCGCTGGATCATCCCGCTGCTGATCGTGCTGGCCGTGGCCGTGCCGTTCGTTTCCAACTCCTACCTGCTGGGCGTGGTCATCCTCGGATTGATCTACGTGCTGCTGGGGTTGGGGCTGAACATCGTGGTCGGTCTGGCCGGCCTGCTCGACCTCGGTTACGTGGCGTTCTACGCCATCGGTGCCTACGGTCTGGCGCTCGGTTATCAGTACCTCGGCCTGGGCTTCTGGACCGTGCTGCCGCTGGCGGCGATCACCGCCGGGCTGGCCGGATGCATCCTCGGTTTCCCGGTGTTGCGACTGCACGGCGACTACCTGGCGATCGTGACCCTCGGTTTCGGAGAAATCATTCGTCTGATCCTCAACAACTGGCTGTCCCTGACGGGCGGTCCGAACGGCATGCCGGCGCCACTGCCGACCTTCTTCGGCCTGGAATTCGGCAAGCGGGCGAAGGATGGCGGGGTGCCGTTCCACGAGTTCTTCGGCATCGCCTACAACCCGGACGTGAAGTACTACTTCATCTATGCGGTGTTGTTCCTGGTGGTGCTGGCCGTGCTGTACATCAAGCATCGTCTGGTGAAGATGCCGGTTGGCCGCGCCTGGGAAGCCCTGCGTGAAGATGAGATCGCCTGCCGCTCGATGGGCCTCAACCACGTGCTGGTCAAACTCTCGGCGTTCACTATCGGTGCATCCACCGCCGGTCTGGCGGGTGTGTTCTTCGCTACCTACCAAGGCTTCGTCAACCCGACCTCGTTCACCTTCTTCGAATCGGCGCTGATCCTCGCCATCGTTGTGCTCGGCGGCATGGGTTCGACCATCGGTGTGGTAATCGCAGCGTTCGTGCTGACCGTCGCCCCGGAACTGTTGCGCGGCTTCGCCGAATACCGCGTGCTGCTGTTCGGGATCCTGATGGTGTTGATGATGATCTGGCGACCTCGCGGGCTGATCCGCATCAGCCGTACCGGGGTCACTCCACGCAAAGGTGCCATTCACTATGAGAGGACTGCGCCATGAGTGAAGTCGTACTCTCTGTTGAAAAACTGATGATGCACTTCGGTGGCATCAAGGCCTTGAGCGACGTCAGCCTGAAGGTCAAACGCAATTCGATCTTCGCCCTGATCGGCCCCAACGGCGCCGGCAAGACCACGGTGTTCAACTGCCTGACCGGGTTCTACAAGGCCTCTGGCGGCAAGATCGAACTCAACGTGCGTGGCCAGCAGACCAACGTCATCAAGTTGCTGGGCGAGTCGTTCAAGCCGACCGACTTCGTCTCGCCGAAAAACTTTGCCAGTCGTCTGTACTACAAGATGTTCGGCGGCACCCACCTGGTGAACCGCGCGGGTCTGGCCCGGACGTTCCAGAACATTCGCCTGTTCAAGGAAATGTCGGTGCTGGAAAACCTGCTGGTGGCCCAGCACATGTGGGTCAACCGCAACATGCTGGCCGGCATCCTCAACACCAAGGGCTATCGCAAGGCCGAAAGCGATGCGCTGGACTGCGCGTTCTACTGGCTGGAAGTGGTGGATCTGGTGGACTGCGCCAACCGTCTGGCCGGTGAACTGTCCTACGGCCAGCAACGCCGTCTGGAGATTGCCCGGGCCATGTGCACGCGGCCGCAGATCATCTGCCTCGACGAACCGGCCGCCGGCCTCAACCCTCAGGAAACCGAAGCGCTGAGCGCGATGATCCGGCTGCTGCGCGACGAGCACGATCTGACCGTGGTGCTGATCGAACACGACATGGGCATGGTAATGAGCATTTCCGATCACATCGTGGTGCTGGACCACGGCATCGTCATCGCCGAGGGCGGTCCGGAGGCTATCCGCCACGATCCGAAGGTGATTGCGGCTTACCTGGGCGCCGACGAAGAGGAAGTCGTATGACGCAACCCATCCTCGAACTCAAGGATCTGGACGTGTTCTACGGCCCGATCCAGGCCCTCAAAGGCGTTTCGCTGCAGATCAACGAAGGGGAAACCGTCAGCCTGATCGGCTCCAACGGCGCGGGCAAGTCGACGCTGCTGATGTCGATCTTCGGCCAGCCACGGGCGGCAGGCGGACAGATCGTTTATCAAGGCGTGGACATCACCCACAAGTCATCGCACTACATCGCCTCCAACGGCATCGCGCAGTCGCCGGAAGGGCGGCGGGTGTTCCCCGACATGACCGTCGAGGAAAACCTGCTGATGGGCACCATCCCGATTGGCGACAAGTACGCCAAGGAAGACATGCAGCGCATGTTCGAGCTGTTCCCGCGGCTTGAAGAGCGTCGCACTCAGCGCGCAATGACCATGTCCGGTGGCGAACAGCAGATGCTCGCCATTGCCCGGGCGCTGATGAGCCGTCCCAAGCTGTTGCTGCTGGATGAGCCGAGCCTGGGGCTGGCGCCGATCGTGGTGAAACAGATCTTCGCCACCCTGCGGGAACTGGCGAAAACCGGCATGACCATTTTCCTTGTCGAGCAGAACGCCAACCATGCGTTGAAACTGTCCGACCGGGCGTACGTGATGGTCAACGGCGAGATCCGCCTGACGGGTACCGGAAAGGAACTGCTGGTGAATGAGGAGGTGCGTAACGCCTATCTCGGCGGGCACTGAGTTTTCAGGTTTTCCACAGCGATACAGAGCCCCGAGACGCCAGTCCCGGGGCTTTTTTGTATCCAGAATCCATCACGATCCACGCCATTCCCGAAATTGTGGAAAACAAAATCCCCAACCTGCCAAAGCGCGACATATAGACGCTGCAAATCGCTGTTTTTCCACAGTTTTGACTTGTCCCCGTTTGCTGTGGAGCCGGCTGTGAATAACGTGGGAGTAGCTGGCTGAGAGCCTTTCAAACCGTGGCTTGCAGGCGTGTGATTGTTTTTTGATCAGGCCTTTTCCCAGTTGCTGAGGGTTCGTTTGTCAACCTTTTTATGGCCATGGCAAAACAGGCGAATGCATGTGCGCAAGCCTGTGGATAAGTCTGTGATTAAACTCTGGAAAGACTGCGCTAAGGGCCGTGATTACTGGCCCTGCGCAATCACGGCGGTGACCGGTCGGTCGTGCAAAATGCCTTGCCCGGCACAATCGGCGGATCAGGGTCAAGCGAAAAACTTTGCTTTTGCGGCGCAAAGCCTTGTGTAGCGCGGCTTTGCGCATTTCCACTTGCCCCCGGAAACTGTGGAAGGGCTTGTGGATAACGTGCGTGCATGTGGCTACAGGCCACGCCATTCAAGGCGTTGCGAGGGTTGATCAAATTATGAGCAGAAATGCACGCCAGTCGGTGGTTGCTCGTGAATGCGGGGCCGGGCATGCTGCCTGCTGATTTTCTATTCCAATGGCTGCCCCGGGTGGCCGAAGCAAGGAGAACACGATGTCCAACACCCTGTTTATCACCGGCGCGACGTCCGGTTTTGGTGAAGCCTGTGCCCGTCGTTTTGCCGAGGCCGGCTGGAAACTGGTGCTGACCGGTCGTCGTGAAGAACGCCTCAACGCGCTGTGTGCCGAGCTGTCGAAGCAGACCGAAGTGCATGGTCTGGTGCTGGACGTGCGTGATCGCAAGGCGATGGAGGAGGCGATTGCCAACCTGCCGCCGTCCTTCGCCAAGCTGCGCGGCCTGATCAACAACGCAGGTCTCGCGCTGGGCGTGGACCCTGCACCGAAGTGCGACCTCGACGATTGGGACACCATGGTCGACACCAACGTCAAAGGCCTGATGTACAGCACTCGCCTGTTGCTGCCACGCCTGATCGCCCACGGTCGCGGCGCCGGTATCGTCAACCTCGGTTCCATCGCCGGTAACTACCCGTACCCAGGCAGCCACGTTTACGGTGCGACCAAGGCGTTCGTTAAGCAGTTCTCGCTGAACCTGCGTTGTGACCTGCAGGGCACCGGCGTGCGTGTCAGCAACATCGAACCGGGCCTGTGCGAGAGCGAGTTCTCGCTGGTGCGTTTCGCGGGCGATCAGGCGCGTTACGACGCGACCTACGCCGGTGCCGAGCCGATCCAGCCGCAGGACATTGCCGAGACCATCTTCTGGGTGCTGAACGCACCGGCGCACATCAACATCAACAGCCTGGAGCTGATGCCGGTGAGCCAGACCTGGGCGGGTTTTGCCATCGAGCGTAACAAGGCTTGATACGGTTTTGCCCTCTTCGCCAGCGGGCTGGCGAAGAGGGCAAATCGGCCAGAATCTGGCAGTAAGGTAGACTCATCCCTCAACAACCCCGCCGCACCCTGCGGTTTTCAAGGTTTTTCGAGGAGTTCAAGTGAGTAACCGAGGTGAGCAGTCGCTGCTCAAACAATCGACCATCCTGATGTTCGCCGTGGCGATCGCCGGGATCGTCACCGGTTTTGTTTCGGGTTCCCAGTCCATCCTGTTCGATGGCTTTTTTTCGTTGATTGCAACGTTCATCAAAGTCCTGATGTTGATCACGGCGAAGCTCATCGCCAAGCAAAGCAACCAGCGCTTCCAGTTCGGCTTTTGGCATCTGGAGCCGATGGTGCTGCTGATCGAGGGCAGTTTCCTGCTGCTGATCGCGATCTATGCGTTTCTCAACGGCGTGTTCGGCATCATCAACGGCGGTCGTGAAATCGAGCTGGGTCTGGTGATCATCTACGCGGCGGTGTTTACCGTTGTCGAGTTCGCCTACTTCTTCTACGTGCGCCACCGTAATCGCAAGCTCAAGTCGAGCCTGATCCAGTTCGACAACATCAGTTGGCTGGTGGATGCGATGCTGTCGGTGGGCCTGTTGATCAGTTTCCTCGCGGCGCTGCTGCTCAAGTCCCAGGGCTATGGCGAATGGGCGAAATTTGTAGACCCGCTGATTCTCATCGTGCTGGCCCTGACCATGCTGCCGCCGGCCTTCAAGATCCTTGGCCCGGCGCTGCGTGACGTGCTCGGTATTGCGCCGGACACGCTGGACGACCAAGTCCGTCAGGTAATGGACGCGGCCAAGGTCGAACATGGTTTTGATGACTACGTGTCTTACGTGCAGAAGCACGGACGGGCGCGCTTCATCGAGATTCATGTGGTGTTGCCGGCGGATTACCGACTGCAGAGCGTCGGCCAGCTGGATCTGCTGCGTGAGGCGATTTCCGCGAAGCTGGGCAAACCGGATGCGGCGCGCTGGCTGACCATCAGCTTCACTGGCGACAGGAAGTGGATTGCCTGATGTTATGTGGCGAGGGAGTTTGCTCCCTCGCCACGGCTGTCAGCTCAGATAGTCGGCGAGGCCGCGATAGCAGGTCGCCAGGTGATACGGCGTGGTCGACGGCATGTCCTTGCGGCTGACCTCGCCCTGTTCGTCGCGGCACTCGTTCCAGCCACCTGCATGCAGGAAGCGCTGCTGCAACGCCTGCAACTGGCGCAGCACGGCGGTTTCGCTGTCCGGACGCAGTGTCAGCGCGCGCAGGTATTCGGCCTGGGCCCAGATGCGCTGGGTCGAATCTTTCGGGCGTCCGTCCCTATTCAGATCGAGCATGGCCCGCACGGCACCGGACGGCTGCACCACACCGAACTGCTCGGTGAACGCAAAGGCCCGGTCCAGGGCGGCATGCAGTTTCGAACCGCGCAGCAGGGGCGAGGACTCCAGCAGGAAATACCACTCGAACTGATGGCCCGGCTCATACCAGTTATCCACAGCCCCCAGCGGTTTTTCCATCAGCACGCCATGTTGCGGATCGACGAAACGCTTGTGCATGGCTGTGCATAACTCGCTCAGCGCTTGCTTGACCTGTGCGTCTTCGCGCACGGCCAGCGTGGCCAGGAAGGCTTCGGCCAGGTGCATCAATGGGTTTTGCAGCGGGCCGGTTTCCAGGGTGATCCAGTCACGGTCGAGGCAGGCTTCATAGAGGCCGTCACCGGTGGCGAAACGCCGGCCGATGACTTCCAGCGCAGCGTTCAGGGTCGATTCGACCAAGGGCTCGCGGGACTTTTCCCAGTAATGCGCGCAAGCGAACAGGATGAAGGCGTGGGTGTAGAGGTCCTTGCGCTGATCCAGCGGTTTGCCCTGCGGATCGATGCTGTAGAACCAGCCGCCGTGCTCGGCATCGTGGAAGTGCCGTTGCAGGGAGCGGAACAGTGCGGCCGCCCGAGCTTCGGCGTTATCCACAACCCCGATCAGGCTGGAAAACAGATACAGCTGCCGTGCGCAGGCCATGGCCCGATAGCGCTGCGGTGGCAGCGGCTGATGCGCGGCGTCCAGCGCCTCGTAAGGCAACGCCATGTCGGCGTTCCAGCCCGGTCCTTGCCAAAGGGGCACGATCACGTCCAGAAAGTGCTGTTGCACTTCACTGAACAGGGTGGTCAATTCAGGCAGGGAGGTGGAGCGGGAAGCGTGGGGCATGGGCGGACGTCGTCACGGCAGGGGCGATTGCGCGACATGGTAGCAGAGAGTGGCGATCGATCGTTCCCGCGCCATGCGCGGGAGCGATCAGAGGTGCCATTCAGCCGGCCAGCAACCACGCGCCCGTCACGGCCGAAGCGGCTCCGGCCAGTCGAACCAGCGGCGCGGCCGCCTGAGGCAGAAAACGCACGACCGCATAACCCGTTGCATGCAGGGCAGCTGTCGCGACCACGAAACCGGCGGCATACGCCCATGGGCTCGACATATCCGGCAACTCCAGACCGTGGGCCACGCCATGGAACAGCGCAAACAGCGCCGTCGCCGCCACCGCCATCACCAACGGCGGACGTACGGCCAGCGCCACCGCCAGGCCCAGCGCCAGCACCGACGCGGCAATCCCGCTTTCCAGCGCCGGCAACTCCAGCCCTTCAAACCCGAGCAGGCCGCCGATCAGCATGGTGCCGACGAAGGTGCACGGCAGCGCCCAGCGTGCCGCGCCTTGCTGCTGCGCCGCCCACAGACCGACGGCCACCATCGCCAGCAAATGGTCGAGGCCGCCGATCGGGTGACTGATGCCGGCCACCAGGCCAGAGTCGCCGTGTCCGGGGTGGGCGAAGGCCAGTGCCGGTGTCAGCAGGAGTGCGATGGCGCCGAGAATGCGTTTGAGTGTCATGAATAAGCTTCCGTGTTGATCAATGAATCAGGCTGCAGTCAGCAGGCCCTGGCGTTCGATGAAGGCGATGATGTCTTCCAGGCCCTGACCGGTTTTCTGGTTGCTGAACACGAACGGCTTGCCGTTGCGCATGCGTTGAGTGTCGCTGTTCATCATCTCCAGCGAGGCGCCGACCAGCGGCGCGAGGTCGATCTTGTTGATCACCAGCAGGTCGGATTTGCAAATGCCGGGCCCGCCCTTGCGCGGCAGCTTGTCGCCGGCCGACACGTCGATCACGTAGATGGTCAGGTCGGACAGCTCCGGGCTGAAGGTGGCGGAAAGGTTGTCGCCGCCGGACTCCACCAGAATCAGGTCCAGTCCCGGAAAACGCCGGTTCAGTTGATCCACCGCTTCAAGGTTGATCGAGGCGTCTTCGCGAATCGCCGTGTGCGGGCAGCCACCGGTTTCCACGCCGATGATGCGTTCCGGCGCCAGCGCTTCATTGCGAACCAGAAAGTCGGCGTCTTCGCGGGTGTAGATGTCGTTGGTGACCACCGCCAGGTTGTAGCGTTCGCGCAGCGCCAGGCACAGGGCCAGGGTCAACGCGGTTTTTCCGGAACCGACCGGGCCGCCAATGCCGACGCGTAGGGGTTGTGTGTTCATGTGATTCTCCAGATAAAAGGCCCTAGGAACGGAACAGGCGGCTGTACTGGCGCTCATGGGCCATGCACGCCAGGGACAGACCGAACGCGGCGCTGCCGAGGTGTTCGGGATTGATTCGGGTGGCGTCCTGCTGCGCCTGTTGCAGCAGCGGCAGCAGTTCGCTGGTCAGGCGCTGGGCGGCTTGCTGGCCCAGCGGCAGGGTTTTCATCAGTACCGCGAGCTGGTTTTCCAGCCAGCTCCACATCCAGGCGGCGAGGGCGTCCTGCGGGCTGATCTGCCAGGCGCGGGCCGCCAGTGCCCAGCACAGGGCCAGGTGCGGTTCGGTGCATTGCTCAAGAAAATCGCGGGCCGGTGCGTCGAGTTCGGGCAAGCCGTTGAGCAATTGCTGCAACGAGTAGCCCATCTGCCGGCTCTCCAGATGCAGTTCACGGGTTTCGCGGCTGGCGCGGTGGCTTTCGCAGAGTTTGCGCAATTCATCCCAGTTTTCGTCCGCTGCGCTCTGGCAGTGGGCAAGCAGCATGGGCGCTTCGAACCGCGCGAGATTGAGCAGCAATTGATCGCTGATCCAGCGGCGGGCGCTGTCCGGGCTGTCGACGCGGCCGTTATCCACCGCCATCTCCAGGCCTTGCGAATAGCTGTAGCCGCCAATCGGCAGTTGCGGACTGGCCAGGCGCAGCAGCGCCCAGGCCGGGTTCACAAACGGACGCCGAACTGGTGGAGTTTCGGCGCGTAGTTGAAGTCCTCGTCACCGTGTCGCGAATGGTGATGGCCGCCACCGTAGGCGCCGTGTTCCGGCTGGAACGGGGCTTCGATGGATTCGACCTGCGCACCCAGTTGTTCGAGCATGGCCTTGAGCACGTAATCGTCGAGCAGACGCAACCAGCCGTCACCGACTTGCAGCGCGACGTGGCGATTGCCCAGGTGATAGGCCGCGCGGGTCAGTTCAAAGGCGTTGGCGCAGGTGACGTGCAGCAGTTGTTCGGGGCGGGCGCAGACCCGGACGATCCGGCCATCTTCGGCTTGCAGGCATTCGCCGTCATGCAGCGGCGGCTGGCCGCGCTCCAGAAACAATCCGACGTCTTCGCCTTCGGCACTGAAACAGCGCAGGCGGCTTTTGCTCCGGGCTTCGAAAGTCAGGTGCAACTCGGCGGCCCAGACGGGTTGAGGGTCGATTCTGCGATGAATCACCAGCATCGGAAAGCTTCCTGCTATGGACAATGCTCAGGTTAGAGCAAGGGGCTTGCCAATCGGACGAGACGTAGGAAAACCCTGTCGGAGCCTAGCGGATGTTTCAAGATGTTGCAGGATTGTGAGGTATTTTGGTGCATGAAGGTTTTTACATGCACCAATTTACGGCGCAAAAAAAATCGCAGCTCCAGGCTGCGATTTTGGTCTGCTTACTCGGTACTCCCGAGCCCTTGCCAGTGTTTGAGCCCGATAAAGATGAAGCGCAACTGCTGGGTGATCTTCGCCTGTGGCGTCAGATGCTCGGGCAGGGCTTCGGCCGGTGGATCGATGATGTCCGGCAGGGTGGCGAACACCGATTTGACGATCAGGTCGGCCATCACGCTCAAGCCTTCACGGTTCAGGTGCTGGAGTTTGGGCATCAAGGCCAGATCCGCCGCCAGGTCGGAACTGATGTTTTCACGCAAACGGCCAATCGCCTGACGCACCGGCAGCGATCCACCGTACTGCTCACGGGCCAGAAACAGGAACTGCGAACGGTTGGCGCTGACCACGTCAAGGAAGATCCGCACCGACGCATCGATGATCCCGCCCATGACGAATTCGTTATGGCGCACCAGGCGGATGGTTTCGCGGAAGGTCTGGCCGACTTCGCTGACCAGTACCAGGCCGAGTTCGTCCATGTCGGCGAAATGCCGGTAGAAACCGGTGGGCACGATGCCAGCGGTTTTCGTCACTTCACGCAGGCTCAGGCTGCCGAATCCTCGGCCGCTTTCCATCAAGTGGCGGGCAGCGTCCATCAGGGCGTTGCGGGTCTGTTGTTTCTGTTCGGCGCGGGGCAGCATCGCAAGGGTGTGTTCTTAGGCAAGACAAGCGCCGCACTCTAGCAAATCGGCTTTGTCGGCGTCGAACGGCAGCGGGGGAGATGGAAGCGGGAAATCGCGACTTCTTTATACAGGCTGCTGAAAAGTCAAAAGCCCAATCCGGGGATTGGGCTTTTTTTCCAGGCCGCCACGGGCTTAGCTCAAAGCGCTGTTGCGTTCGATCACGCGGTCACCACCACCTTCGGCCAGGGTTTGACCTTGTGGGGTTTTGTCGTAGCCATCTGCAGCCAGGGTTTGGCCTTGTGGAGTGCGGTCGGAACCATCAGCAGCCAGGGTCTGGCCTTGTGGGGTGCGATCGGAACCATCGGCTGCAAGGGTTTGACCTTGTGGAGTGCGATCCGAGCCGTCTTGAACCAGACCTTTTTCTTCCAGACGATCACGGCCACCTTCAGCTACGGTTTGACCTTGTGGGGTCTTGTCATAGCCATCTTGAACCAGACCTTTTTCTTCCAGGCGGTTACGACCGTTTTCAGCCAGGGTCTGGCCTTGTGGAGTGCGGTCAGAACCGTCAGCGGCAACAGTCTGGCTGAACACCGAGTGGCTGGATTTCACTTGCGGGGTAGCCTGGTCGGCGGCTGGCAGAGCGAAAGCGGTGCTGGCCAGCATCGAGAGGGTAAGACTGAACAGAAGTTGGCGTTTCATGATGGGTTGCTCCTTGGGAGGGCGATAAAGTGGGTACGAAGCTAATGCTACTCTCGATAAGTCGATATAAAAGTTCATAAACACAATGGTAATAATCAACAGAATTGATTGTTCGCTCGGGAGGCTCTAGCTCGGGCGTTTCAGGCGAGCGGTTTTGCACCGCAGTGGGTATTTTCCACCCACTTGCGCCTCGCAAAAGTGCGGGGCCGGTAACGCCGACTCGACCGATCGGTCAGAATGGCGACCGTTTTTTGGCCCTGATGGGGCTTTCGATTAAACCTGCGGGCTGTTTGTCAGTCGTAGACTTCATGAGGGCCGTTAACGGCCCGTCGTATCAGCGGTGTCGATCCGCCGTCGTTTTCAGGAGCTTTGTGCAATGACGCGCACGCGTAAAATCTTCGCCTGGACCTTCGCCACCCTCGTGCTGTTGCTGGCGGTGCTGGTCCTGATCATCGTGTTCTTCGATTGGAACCGGATCAAACCGCCCCTCAACGCCAAAGTCTCGGAAGAATTGCACCGACCGTTCGCCATCAACGGCAACCTCGCCGTGGTCTGGCAGCGTGAGCCGGACGAGGGCGGCTGGCGCGCCTGGGTGCCGTGGCCGCATGTGGTGGCCGAAGACCTGACCCTGGGCAACCCGGACTGGTCGAAGCAGCCGCAGATGGTCACCCTCAAACGGGTTGAACTGCGCATTTCGCCGCTGGCGCTGCTGGCACAACGGGTGACGATCCCGCGTATCGACCTGACTGAACCCAACGCGCAATTGCAGCGTCTGGCTGACGGTCGTGCCAACTGGACGTTCAAGTTCGATCCCAAGGACCCGAATGCCGAGCCCTCGAGCTGGGTGGTGGACATCGGCGCCATCGGTTTCGACAAGGGCCACGTCACTCTGGACGACCAGACCCTCAAGACCAACCTCGACCTGTTGATCGATCCGCTGGGCAAACCGATTCCCTTCAGCGAAATCGTCGGCGACAAAGCGGCGAAAACCGCGCTGGAAAAGGGCGGCGCACCGCAGGATTATGCCTTCGCACTGAAAGTCACCGGCCAGTACCACGGTCAGAAACTCGCCGGCCAGGGCAAGATCGGCGGTCTGCTCGCCTTGCAGGACGCGGCCAAACCGTTCCCGCTGCAGGCCCAGGCAAAAATCGGCGACACCAGCATCGAACTCGCCGGCACGCTGACCGATCCGCTGAACCTCGGCGCCCTCGACCTGCGCCTGAAACTGGCGGGCGCCAGCCTGGGCAATCTCTATCCGCTGACCGGTGTCACCCTCCCGGACACACCGCCATACGCCACCGACGGTCATTTGATCGCCAAACTGCATGAGCCGGACGGCGCGCAGTTCCGCTATGAACAGTTCAACGGCAAGATCGGCGGCAGCGACATTCACGGCGACCTCGCCTACGTCGCCAGTCAGCCACGGCCCAAGCTGAGTGGCGCGCTGCTGTCCAATCAACTGCTGTTCGCCGACCTCGCACCGTTGATCGGTGCCGACTCCAATGACAAGCAAAAGGCCCGCGGCGGTGAAAGCAAACAACCGGCGGACAAAGTGCTGCCGGTGGAAGAGTTCAAGACCGAGCGCTGGCGCGATATGGACGCCGACGTCGAATTCACCGGCAAACGCATCGTCCACAGCGAGAAACTGCCGTTCACCGACCTCTATACCCACCTCAAACTCAACGACGGCGAACTGAGCCTGGAGCCGCTGCGCTTCGGCGTGGCCGGCGGCAACCTTGATGCGCAGATCCGCCTCAATGGCCGCACTGAACCATTGGAAGGCCGGGCAAAACTGACCGCGCGCAAGTTCAAGCTCAAGCAGCTGTTCCCGACCTTTGAACCGATGAAGACCAGCTTCGGTGAACTCAATGGTGACGCCGACATCAGCGGTCGCGGCAACTCGGTGGCCAAGCTGCTGGGCGGTGCCAACGGCAATCTGAAGATGCTGATCAACGACGGGGCGATCAGTCGTGAGCTGATGGAACTGGCGGGCCTCAACGTCGGCAACTACGTGGTCGGTAAAGTCTTTGGCGACAAGGAAGTGAAGATCAACTGCGCGGCGGCGGACTTCGACATCAAGACCGGGCTGGCGACCACGCGGCTGTTCGTGTTCGATACCGAGAACGCGATCATCTACATCGACGGCACGGCGAACATGGCCACCGAGCAACTGGACCTTACCGTGACCCCGGAATCCAAGGGCTGGCGTCTGATCTCCCTGCGCTCGCCGTTGTACGTGCGCGGCAAATTCATCAAGCCGGATGCCGGGGTGAAAGCGGTGCCGCTGATCCTGCGCGGAGCAGGCATGGTGGCGCTGGGCGTGATCGCCGCGCCGGCGGCGGGGCTGCTGGCGCTGGTGGCGCCGAGCGGCGGCGAGCCGAATCAGTGCGCGCCGTTGCTGGAGCAGATGAAGGCAGGCAAGGCGCCGGTGACCGTCAAACCCACCCGATAAACCCCAAATGATCGTAGCTTCGGGCCGAGGCTACGATCGCGGCGACAGTCCCGACAACAGCGCCTCTTCGCGCAGCCAGGCAAAAAACGCTTTCACCGGGGGATGTCGCTCGCGCCCCGGAACGCACAGGGCGCTGTAACCGGCGCCATCGACTTGCACCTCGCCCTTGTACGGCACCAGCAGACCGCTGGCGATGCTCTCCGACACCAGAATATTGCTCGCCAGCACCAGCCCTTGCCCGGCGATGGCGGCTTGCAGCGCGTAATGTTCTTCGTCGTATTCGCGGACGGCCGGGTGCTGATTCAGCCAGTGCTCGCCCGACTGCGCGCACCACGCTTCCCAACCATGGGCATACAACTTCGAGTTGTGCCAGCGCACGCTGATCAGCGCCGGGGTGCGGCGGGCGGCCAGCGCCACCTGTTCCGGCGAGCCGTACACGCCGAACGATTCATCGAACAGGCACAACCCGTAGAGGTTCGGGTAGTCGTCGAGGCTGTAGCGCAACACCAGATCGACGCTGGCGTCCTGATGCAGGTCGATCACTTCGCAGTGGGTGTCCAGCCGCACATTGATGTTCGGATGCTTCGCGTAAAACCTTCCCAGTCGCGGCACCAGCCACAGCGCGGCGAAGGCGGCAGTGGTCGACAGCGTCAGGCTGCTGCCGCTGCGCTGCGGGCGCAGCGTGTCAACGCTTTGCGCCACCTCCAGAAACGCCCCATGCAGGCTGCGGAACAGCCGCTCGCCACCCTCGGTCAGGCGCACCTGACGTGGCAGACGTTCGAACAACGCCACGCCGAGCCAGTCCTCCAGCGAGCGGATCTGATGGGAAATCGCCGTCGGCGTCACCGCCAGTTCTTCGGCGGCCGCCTTGAAGCTCAACAGCCGTGAGGCGGATTCAAACGCGCGCAGGGCGGTCAGCGGCAATGAAGCGAACATGAAAACTCCATGGATGAAATCAATTCATCAAGACTGATTTTTGCTCATTTGAGGCGATCACTGGATGGCAGCAATCTGGCGCCACACAGCCACTCAAGTCTAGTCCCAAGGAGATACAGATGAGTAAGATTCTTGCGATCCATGCCAGCCCACGCGGTGAGCGCTCCCATTCGCGGCGCCTGGCGGAAAGTTTTCTCAGCGCCTGGCAAGTCCGTCATCCGCAGGCTCAGGTCACCCGTCGTGAGGTGGGGCGGGCGCTGATTCCGGCGGTGAATGAAGCGTTTGTCGCAGCGGCGTTTTATCCGGAGCCTGAAGCACGGCCGCTGTCGATGCAGGCCGATCTGGCCCTCAGCGATCAACTGGTGGGCGAGTTGTTCGAGCACGATCTGCTGCTGATTTCCACGCCGATGTACAACTTCAACGTGCCCAGCGGCCTCAAGGCCTGGGTGGATCAGATCGTGCGTCTGGGCCTGACGTTCGACCACACCCTGGACAATGGCATCGCCCAGTACACGCCGCTGTTGCGCGGCAAGAAAGCGCTGATCGTCACCAGTCGCGGCGGTTTCGGTTTCGGCCCGGGTGGCGAGCTGGAAGCGTTGAACCACGCCGATCCATGGCTGCGCACGGCGCTGGGGTTCATCGGCATCAACGACGTCACGGTGGTCGCAGCCGAGGGCGAGGAATCCGCCGAACGCACCTTCGCGGTGTCGGTGGCCGAGGCCGAGCAGCGTTTGCTCGACCTGGCCCGGGAGTTCTAAGTGGCCTGGCTGTTTCTGCTGATTGCCGCCGGGTTCGAAGTCACCTTCGCCATGGGCATGAAGTACGCCGAGGGTTTCACCCGGCTGTGGCCGTCGCTGATCACCGTGGTCGCTGCGGTAGGCGGGATTTACTTCCTGACCCTGGCGATGCGCGAGTTGCCGGTGAGCATCGCCTACCCGATCTGGACCGCCATCGGCTCGCTCGGCACGGTGTTTCTCGGTTTCGCGTTGCTGGGCGAGAGCCTGACGTTGGTGAAGTTGCTGTCGGTGGGGCTGATTGTGGCGGGGGAGGTGGGGCTGAAGTAGGCTGGTCGTGGAGTTGTCATCATCGAGGAGGATGCTTGGCGGGCGTTTTGCACGTCATGCATCCACCCACCGACCACAGGGATGTCTGCCCATGTCGCAGGATTCGGCCACACGTTATCCACTGGTGCTGGTGCCGGGAATGCTCGGGTTTATCCGGTTGGTGCTGTACCCGTACTGGTACGGGATCATCGCCGCGTTGCGCCGGGGTGGGGCGACGGTGATTGCGGTGCAGGTGTCGCCGCTCAATTCCACCGAGGTGCGCGGCGAGCAGTTGCTGGCGCGCATCGATGAAATCCTGCGCGAGACCGGCGCCGCCAGGGTCAATCTGTTCGGCCATAGCCAGGGCTCGCTGACGGCGCGTTACGCGGCGGCGAAGCGCCCGGATCTGGTGGCGTCGGTGACGTCGGTGGCCGGACCCAATCACGGTTCGGAACTGGCCGACTATCTGGCGAAACACTATCCGGCAGACAGTGCCCGGGGCCGCATTCTTGAGGCGCTGCTGCGTTTTGTCGGCTGGTTGATGGCACTCATGGAAACCGGTTACCACGGGCCGAAACTGCCGGTGGATATCCACGCCTCACACCATTCCCTGACCACCGAAGGCGTGGCGCTGTTCAACCAGCGTTATCCACAGGGCTTGCCGGAAACCTGGGGCGGGCACGGGGCGGAAGAGGTCAACGGCGTGCGTTATTACTCGTGGTCCGGCACCTTGCAGCCGGGCAAGACCGACCGTGGCGGCAACCTGTTCGACGGTACCAATCGCAGTTGCCGGTTGTTTGCCAAGACCTTCGTGCGCGAGCCGGGGCAGTGCGACGGCATGGTCGGACGCTACAGCTCGCACCTGGGCACGGTCATCGGTGATGACTACCCGATGGATCACTTCGACATCGTCAACCAGTCGCTGGGACTGGTCGGCAAAGGGGCGGACCCGGTGCGGCTGTTCGTCGAGCACGCGGCGCGGTTGAAAGCCGCCGGGGTCTAGGCGGCGCTCGGGGTGCGGGAGCGGCCGAGGACGGTCGTCCAGCGCTCGGAAAGAATCACCCCGCCCAAGGTCAGCAAACCGCCTACCAGGTGATACATCGCCAGTTGTTCCTTCAACACCACCGCGGCAATCAGCGCGGTGATCAACGGCAGCAGGTTGAAGAACAGCGTGGTCCGACTCGGCCCCAGACGCTGCACAGCCTGCATCCACGCCAGCGGCGCGAGCATCGAGGCCAGCAGGCACGCGTACAGCACCAGCGGAATGTTCTGCAGGGTCAGGCCGGTTTTCGGCGACACGGCGTACAGCGGAAACAGCACCACCACCGCCACCAGCACCTGCAAGTACAGCAACACCAGTGGCGGCAGGCGCAGCTGCCATTTTTTCAGCAGGGTGCTGTAGATCGCGTAGGCGAGGGTAGCGATCAGCATCATCGCGTCACCCAGGTTCACCCCGTGTTGCAGCAAAGCGCCGAGGCTGCCGGACGACACCACCACCAGCACACCGGCGAATGACAGCACCGCACCGACCAGCGCGCCGGCGGTGAGGCGCTGGCCGAGGCTGATGATTGCCATCGCCAGCGACATCAACGGCATCAGCGACAGGATGATGCCCATGTTGGTGGCGGTGGTCATGGTCGCGGCGAAGTAGGCCAGGCTCTGGTAGACCGCCATGCCGAGCACGCCGAGGATAAAAATCTTGCCCAGGTTCGGGCGGATCTGCGGCCAATGCGCAATCACCTTCCTGAGCATGAACGGGGTAAACAGCAAACCGGCCAGCAGCCAGCGGTAGAAGCCGATTTCGGCGGGGAAGATCGCACCGACAGCCAGCTTGTTGATCACGGTGTTGCCGGCCCAGATGAAAATCGCCAGCAGGGGAAACGCGTATTGCATGGGAGGAGAAACCAGTACGTTGATGAACGGTGATTATCCCCTGTCTGGATGCAGGCCTATACTGCGAACCGGACAACCTGCCTCTGATTCCGGACAGCATGAACAGTAAACACATCGATCTGCTGGATTTCAGCGAACTGCCGTCGGCGGTGTATTTCCGCTATGCCGACTTCAACGCCCACGAATACGCCGCGCCGCACCGCCATCCGTGGGGCACGCTGGAATACGCGGCCCACGGCGTGCTGCACATGGATGTCGACGGCAGCCGTTTCATGTCGCCGCCGCAGTACGCGGTGTGGGTGCCGCCACAGGTCGAGCACAGTTTCTACAGTCATCAGCCGGTCAATTATCGGGCGGTGTGCCTGGCGCCCGAGGTGTGCGCGGATTTGCCGGCGCAGGCTTGCACCCTGGCGATCAGCGACATTCTCAAGGCAATCCTCAAGGACTTCGCCGCCCGGGATGTGAAGATCCCCGCGTTCGATGCCGACCAGCGCCTGGCCCAGGTGCTGGTCGATCAGTTGCGGCAGGCGCCGGTTCATCAGTGTTATCTGCCATACGCCAGCAGTCCCGGGTTGCTGACGATCCTCGAAACCCTGCAGGCCGAGCCCGGCAACAATGAACCGCTGGCGCACTGGGCGGCGCAGGTGCATGTCAGCGAGCGCACCCTGGCCCGGCAATTCGTGCGGGAGTTGGGGATGAGTTTCGGCGAATGGCGCCAGCGGCTGCGCTATCTCGCGGCCATCGAGGCGCTGGAAAGTACGCGCAGTGTGCAGGAAATCGCCTTCGATCTCGGCTACAGCAGCGGCTCGGCGTTCATCGCCATGTTTGCCCGGCAGGCCGGATGTACGCCGGAACAATACCGGCGTAGCCATCTGGAGACTAGGAAGGTGTAACAAGCTTTGACTACACTCAGCCGGAGGCCGCCTCCATCGATGCGGCAACAAGGAGAAAACTCCATGAAGATGTTGCGTGTCCCTTTGTTGATGATCGGTCTGCTGCTGTGCTCCCAGGGTTTTGCCGCCACGGCGCAACAGAACAAGATGACCACTTGCAACGCCGACGCCACGGCCAAGAGCCTGAAAGGCGATGAGCGCAAGACCTTCATGAGCACTTGCCTGAAGGCAGCGCCGGCGGCCAACGACGCCAAGACCCTGACCCCGCAGCAGGAAAAGATGAAAACCTGTAATGCCGACGCCAAGACCAAGGCCCTGACCGGCGATGCGCGCAAAACCTTCATGAGTGATTGCCTGAAGAAAAAATAAGATCGACAGATCGCAGCGAGCGGCAGGGCATCCGCTCGCTTCGGCGCTGGATCGCTGGCAGACTGCCAATCCTTTTACGCCGTTCGTTTTGAGGCTGTATGCCAACGTTTTCTGAGCGTCATGTTGTGTTCTGGGTCAGTTGCATCATCATTTTCGGCGGTTTGCTGCTGGTGCTGCCGCTGCGCTTGTTGCCCAGTCTGTTGGCCGGTCTGCTGGTGTTCGAGCTGGTCAACATGCTCACCCCACAACTGCAACGGCTGATCGAAGGCCGCCGCGCGCGCTGGCTGGCGGTGGCGTTGCTGGGCACGCTGGTGGTGAGTGTGCTGGCGCTGATCTTTGCCGGGGCCATCAGTTTCCTGCTGCACGAGGCGGAAAATCCCGGGGCTTCCCTCGACAAATTCATGGGCGTGGTCGATCGTGCGCGCGGGCAACTGCCGCCGTTTGTCGATGCGTATCTGCCGGCCAGTGCCGCGGAGTTTCGCGTGGCCATCGGTGAATGGCTGAGCAAGCACTTGTCCGACCTGCAACTGGTGGGCAAGGACGCGGCGCACATGTTCGTGACCCTGCTGATCGGTATGGTGCTCGGCGCGATCATCGCGCTGCAGCGCGTACCGGACGTCACCAAGCGCAAGCCGCTGGCGGCCGCATTGTTCGATCGTCTGCACCTGCTGGTTCAGGCGTTTCGCAATATCGTTTTTGCGCAGATCAAGATTTCCCTGCTCAACACCTTCTTCACCGGGATCTTCCTGGCGGTGATCCTGCCGCTGTTCGGGATCAAGCTGCCACTGACCAAGACCCTGATCGTGCTGACGTTCCTGCTCGGCTTGCTGCCGGTGATCGGCAACCTGATGTCGAACACGCTGATCACTATCGTCGGCCTGTCGCTGTCGATCTGGGTGGCGATTGCCGCGCTGGGCTACCTGATCTTTATCCACAAGCTCGAATACTTCCTCAACGCGCGCATCGTCGGCGGGCAGATCAGTGCCAAGTCCTGGGAGTTGCTGCTGGCGATGCTGGTGTTCGAGGCCGCGTTCGGCCTGCCGGGGGTGGTGGCGGGGCCGATTTATTACGCGTATCTGAAGAGTGAGTTGAAGCTGGGCGGGATGGTTTAAGCGATTTGATCGCTCCCACGTCGAACCGTCTGCGTGGGAACGATCATCAGTGCAGTGTCAGTTCATCGAGCCATAGCGTTTCATGGCTTCAATCGCCAGGCCGCTGCCGATGCTGCCGAAGATATTGCCTTCCACATGCCGCGCGTTCGGCAGCATCGCCGAGACGCTGTTGCGCAGCGCCGGGATACCGCTGGAACCACCGGTGAAGAACACCGTATCGACCTGACCCACCGCCACATTGGCGTCCGCCAGCAATTGCGTGACGCTGCCGCGCACGCGCTCCAGCTGCGTATCGATCGCCGATTCGAACAAGGCCCGGGTCAGCTCGACGCTCAGCCCGGATTCGATCCGGTCCAGCGGCACGTGGCGGCTGTCGTTGTGGGTCAGCTGGATCTTGGTTTCTTCCACTTCCATCGCCAGCCAGTGCCCGGCGCGCTGTTCGATCAGCTTGAACAGACGGTCGATGCCGCCGGTGTCCTCGATGTCATAACGCATGCTGCCCAGGGCCAGGGTCGATTTCTGCGAGTACACCGAGTTGATGGTGTGCCAGGTCGCCAGGTTCATGTGGTGACTGGTCGGCATGAACGCGCCGCTCTTCATGCGGCTGCCGTAGCCGAACAGCGGCATCAGGCCTTGCAGGCTCAGTTGCTTGTCGAAATCGGTCCCGCCGATGTGCACGCCGCCGGTGGCGAGGATGTCGTCGTGACGGTTATCCATGCCCCGACGCTCGGGCGACAGGCGCACCAGCGAGAAGTCCGACGTACCACCGCCGATGTCGACGATCAGTACCAGCTCTTCCTTTTCGATGGTCGACTCGTAGTCGAAGGCCGCAGCGATCGGCTCGTACTGGAACGACACGTCCTTGAAGCCGAGCTTGCGCGCCACTTCCACCAGGGTGTCTTCGGCTTCCTGGTCGGCCAGCGGATCGTCGTCGACGAAGAACACCGGACGTCCCAGCACCACCTGCTCGAACTCACGACCGGCGGCCGCTTCGGCGCGGTTCTTGAGCTGGCCGATGAACAGCCCGAGCAAGTCCTTGAACGGCATCGCGGTGCCGAGGACGCTGGTGTCGTGCTTGATCAGCTTGGAACCGAGCAGGCTCTTGAGCGAGCGCATCAGCCGGCCTTCGTAGCCTTCCAGGTACTCGTGCAGCGCCAGGCGACCGTAAACCGGGCGGCGCTCCTCGATGTTGAAGAAGACCACCGACGGCAGGGTGATCTTGTCGTCTTCCAGCGCGATCATCGTTTCCATGCCGGGGCGCAGCCAGCCGACGGTGGAGTTGGACGTGCCGAAGTCGATGCCGCAGGCACGGGCTGGAGAGGCGTCTTTCATGGTCTTTCGGTTCCGGTCAAAAAAACGGCCGCGCAGTGTATGCCAGTGCGCGACAGATTCGAAGGCCAGTCATCTGCTATTTCACGACTAAGCTTGCTTGAAAGTCGCCGCTTTGCCCCAAACTTGCTGGCATGGGCCGGCAGACATACCGGCGGTCGCAAGAACCGCCGTCCACTGCCGATAAACTTCTGCTGCGCCACCCGGTCACAAGTTTGAGATCGGTCAACCTGGCACGCGCGAATCGGCGCATGCTGACGGCGGCGCGAAATCGATAACGGATGGTGACTCCTTCAATGGACTTCAAAGACTATTACAAGATACTCGGCGTGGAGCCGACGGCTGACGACAAGGCAATCAAGGCGGCCTATCGCAAGCTTGCGCGCAAATACCACCCCGATGTCAGCAAGGAAAAAGACGCCGAGGCCAAGTTCAAGGATGCCTCGGAAGCCTATGAAGCGCTGAAAAGCGCCGACAAGCGCGCCGAATACGATGACCTGCGCCGCTACGGCCAGCACGGTCAGCCGTTCCAGGGCCCACCGGGCTGGCAGAGCCGTGGCGGCTTTGGTGGCGGCGGTGGCGACACCGGTGACTTCTCGGACTTCTTCAGTTCGATCTTCGGCAATCGCGGCCCCGGTTTCGGTGGCGGCGAAGGCCGGCAATCCCGCAGCGCCGGACGGCGAGGGCAAGACGTGGAACTGGAACTGCCGATCTTTCTCGAAGAGACGCTTTCGAACGAATCGAAAAAAATCAGCTTCCAGGTGCCGCAATACAACGGTTCCGGCCAGCACGTCAGCAACACCAGCAAGAGCCTGAACGTGAAGATCCCGGCGGGCGTGACCGACGGCGAGCGCATCCGCCTCAAGGGCCAGGGCGCACCGGGCATCGGTGGCGGTGCCAATGGCGATCTGTACCTGACCATCCGTTTCGCGCCGCACCCGAAATTCGATGTCGAAGGCGAAAACCTGATCATCACCTTGCCGCTGGCACCGTGGGAACTGGCGCTGGGTGCCGAAGTGGCCGTGCCGACCCTGACCGGCAAGATCAACCTCAAGGTCCCGGCCGGCAGCCAGAACGGCCAGCGCATGCGCGCCAAGGGCCATGGTCTGCAGAACAAGGCCGGCGAGCGCGGTTATCTGTTCGTCCAGCTCAAGGCCGTGATGCCGAAGGCTGCGGGCGATGACGTCAAGGCGCTGTGGCAGGAACTGGCGAAGAAAGCCGCCTTCAACCCGCGAGAGAACTTCTGAACCCGGCGACGGAGTAGCCCATCATGAGCAGCCCCCTGATCGTTCAACTGGACATGGCAGAATTCTGTGAGGCGGCCGACCTGTCGGACGTCTACGTGATCGAAATCGTCGAACACGGCATCCTCGAACCTCAGGGCGCGCAGCCCCGGGAATGGCGCTTCACCGACTACGAACTGGCCTTGGCCAAACGCGCCGTCAAGCTGCGGCGCGACCTGGAGCTGGAATGGGAAGGCGTCGCCCTGGCGCTGGACCTGCTGGAAGAAGTGAAGGAACTGCGCGCCGAGAACCGGATGCTTCGTCAGCGTCTGGCGCGGCTGGTGGTTGAGTAGCGCTTCAAACCTGTCTGGGCAGCGTCACGCTGAACAGCGTTCCGTCGGCTTCGCTTGAACTGACTTCGATCGTCCCGCCGTGGGCGGTCACCACTTCCTTGACGATGAACAGCCCCAGACCGAGGCTGGTCGACGGCTGCCCGAGTTCTTCGTCGGCGCTGCGTACCAACGGATCGAAAATCGTGCCGATGGCCTCTTCGGGGATCGGCGTGCCGTCGTTATGCACGCTCAGGCACACGTTGTCGGTGTCGCCGCGCAGATCAACGCTCACCTCGCGGGGATCGGAGCCGTGCTGCAAGGCGTTGCCGATCAGGTTCTGTAACAGCTGATCGATCCGTCCGGCATCCCAGGCACCCCGGGTATCGCCGCTGATGGTCAGTGTCGGATCGCATTCCGGATTCCCGGCGCAGGCTTCGGCGATCGCCCGGCGCGCGGCGTCTGCCAGGTCCATGGGGACAGGGTTGATCGGCAGGCTTTTGCCGAGGCGACTGCGCACCAGTTCGAGCAGGTCGCTGACCATGGCCGCCATGTGTCGCGCACCGTGTTTGATGTTCAGCGCGCAGGTCAGCGCATCGCCTTCCAGGGTGGTTTTGCGCATCAGCACTTCGGTCGACATGCTGACCGCTTGCAGCGGCGCGCGCAGGTCGTGACCGAGGATGGCGAGGAAAATGTCGCGCGAGCGGTTGACCTGCTCGGCGTAGGCTGCCGTGGATTCCGCCAGCGCTTCGTCGATGGCTTCGTTGAAGCGGATCATGTCCTGAAAATATGCCATGTCCGGCGACTGCAGCGAATTGACCCACAAGCGAATCACACAGGCGCGCAGGTGACGGAACTCCGAGGTCATCTGCACCAGGTCGAACCCCACCGTATGCCGCAACTCACCGTGGCTGGCGCCGGCCTCGTCCAGGCTCGGGGTTTTCTCGGGGCCTTCGCCCTTGGCCTTGGCGATTTGCTCGCTGGCGGTTTGTGCGGTGTCCATGTCCCGCGCGGCGGCCAGCAGGATGGCCTTGGCATGGTCGCGCAGCGCCGTCTGATCCATATTGTCGGCCGCCGGCGTGATCGTACGGGCGAACTGCTCCCATTCCTCGACGATGTGATCCGCGTGTTGCCTGATGAATTCGGATAAACGCATGTCCGGGTTCCTGGAAATTCAAGGCGGGGCGTTCGAATATTAGTCCCTTTGCGCGGGAAAGATAGCGCCGCTCGAGCCTGACATTTCCGCTGACAAGACGCCGTACTGCGAGACATATGTACCGCAGCCACGGAGGTTCGCCATGGTCTGCTTTCGCTCCATTTCAAGGAGCGAATCATGCCCGAAATCCCTCTCACCCCACCTTCGCCAGATAAGGCTGCACCGCCTCCCGGGCCGGTTGTAACGCAAAGTCTGCACGCCGGTTTCCTCCAGCAGGCCAGCCCCGACTGGTTGATCAACGCACCGGTTCAGCAGCGTGAAGGGCTGAAAAGTGCCGATAACGCCACACCCGACTGGTACAGGCGCGCCTCGCGCGATCAGCGCAAGGCGGTGGGCGACGCCGTGACTGCCAGCCTCGCTGCCCAGGCTCGCCTGGACAAGGCCATGTCGGGTTTCCAGGACATCGACAGCTTCGCCGCGCCGTTGCTGACCAAGGCCCTCAAGGACCGCTTCAACGTGACGCTGGACCTCAACAAGACCTGGCTGCTGCTGAACAAACCGGTGGAAATGGGGATTTTTGCCATCGACATCGATTTCTTCGAAGTCCTGAAACTGCCATTGCTGCAAGCGGCCCTGCACAACTTCGAAGATCGTGAATGTAAACGTGGCGCCTTTCATGAAACCTCGGGATTTCGCAGGGAAACCTCGACACCCGGCACGCTTGTGCCATTGAACTCGCCCCTGACGGTCGAGCAATTCACCGGTCTGTGCCGCTCGCTAGACATCGGGGCGAAATATCAGGCTTACCTCAAGGATTTCCTGCGCCCCAAGGACGCGGTGGCCGAACACGTGCTGCGCGACAAATTCGTCGCCGCGCATAAAGCCGCGTTGCGTGCGGCGGCCGAACTGGCATTGGTCAAAGGTGATATCGGACACGAAGACTACGCCTCGATTCGCTCCATCCTCAACGGCGAACTGGCGCCGCGTCAGGGCCGTCGGCAGATCTGGTTCCGTGATCTGGGCCTGATGGGCCGGCGCATGACTGGCTGCGTGATGTTCACAATCTGCGAGAAGTATCGCTACAGCGACGACTCGATCCTGTATATCCCGGGTGATCCTTACCACCCGCTTAAACGCTACAAGGGGCGGGAAATAGCAGCAATGTTCAAGCAGCGGTTTACCGCACGTGACGCGACTCAAACTCATCCCGCCGAACCGAATGCCTACCAGCGCTTTTTCAGTCAGTTCGTCGCCTATGCCGACCGGCCGCGCTACTTCGACCAGTTCACCGACGACACGCCGAACCGCACGTTCACGCAAAGACTGGCGCCCTACGAGCCGCTGCTCAACGAGTTTTTCAAGGCACTCAACCCGATCAACGCCGCGCTGACAGGGATCCGCGAATTGCCGCCTGCGCCGCCGGTCGAGCAGGTGCCGAATGTTGAGCCGTATCTGAACCCGGTTGACCTGTCTCGCAAGGGGGGCGGGATCTGGTCGGACAATGTCGACCTGTGGAATTACCAGTTCGAGCAGCATCGTGAGCGGTTGATCGCCGATGCCCGCAGCCATGCCGTGCCCACGGCGGATGTCGACGCCAGGGTACGCTCGGAGAAGCTCGCCGCGTTGTTGAACATTGGCATGCTGGTGCTGATGGGTGTCTCGATGTTCGTGCCGGTGCTGGGCGAAGTGATGATGGTAGTGATGGCCGGGCAACTGTTCGAAGAAACTTTTGAAGGCGCCATCGAGTGGAGCGAAGGTGATCGCAAGGCTGCCAAGGCCCATCTGATCGATGTCGCGCAGAATCTCGCGTTGATTGCCTTGATGGCGGGGGCGGGAAAGGGGGTTGCTCGGTTGACGGCAGCCAGATCGGTGCCGGTCATCGAGAACCTGCATCAGGTGGAATTGCCCGACGGCACGACCCGTTTGTGGAAGCCTGACCTGAGTGGCTACGAGAGTCCGGTTAGGCTGGATCCGCACGCGATGCCGAATGCGCTGGGGCAATACGAGGCCGGAGAAAAAACCTGCATCCGGCTCGACGGCAAGACCTACCAGCAGGCTTATGACGAATCGCTCAAGGCCTGGCGCATCCAGCATCCGAGCGATCCGCAGGCTTATCAGCCGTCCCTGACGCACAACGGCGCCGGCGCATGGCGGCATACCCTGGAACGCCCACAGGACTGGGATCGATTGACGCTGTTGCGGCGCATCGGCCACAGCACCGAGCCCTTCGCTGACGAACAATTGCTGACGCTGGCCGATGTCGCCGGTGTCAGCGACAACGCCTTGCGCAAGATGCACCTGGACAATGCCTTGCCGCCGCCGGAACTGGCGGACGCCATGCGCCTGTTCAACGCCGAGCGTGACGCCGGACTGATCGTCGGGCAGGCCGCTGGTGCACAGGCGATCGACAGTCGCTTTCTGCATCTGCTGGCGCTGCTTCCCGACATGCCACGCTGGCCGTTCGGACGAGTGCTGAAGATCTACGACAGCCCTGAACTCTCGGGGAAGGCGCGCAGTTACGGGACGAAGCGCGGCGGCAAGGCGCCGATCCGGATCAGCCGGGCCGAGGTGTTGAACGGTCAGATGCCGACCCGGATACTCGCGGCGCTGGATGAAGCGGAGACGATTCGCCTGTTGGGTGGCGAGCCTGCACGCGTTCGGTCGGCACGGGCGCAGGAGTTCTCCAGACAGATTGCCGACTTCGCCAGCGCTCGTCAGCCTGCGTTATTCAACAGCCTGCTCAAGGGAACCGAGCCTGTAGAGCCTCGGACAGCAAAGCTGCAACGAGTGATCCCCGGCCTGACCGACCGTGCGGCCGCAGCCGTGTTGGGGCAAGCCAATGCCGGGGAACTGGCACGGCTGGACAGCGCAGCGAAGGTCCCCTTGCATTTACAGGAACTTGGTCGCTGGTATGGCCAGGCAGGGCGCTTGAGCCGGGCCCTGGCCGGATTGCGCAGTGAAACCATGGCCTCTGCCGATAGCCGCCATCTCGCGTTGCAGACGTTGGGACGGCTACCGGGCTGGTCCAATGACGTGCGTCTGGAAATCCGCGAGGGCAGTATCAGCGGCCCGATGCTGGATGCCATCGGCAGCGAAACGGCCGCCGAACACAAGTATCTGGTCAAGTACAGGGACGCCTATCAAGCCGCCAATGAACGAGGCGAGCCGCTCAACAGCATTCCGTTCAGGGGCGACAACTTTTTCGCCTCGTTGATGCACGCCTTGCCTGATCAGGCACGTCATGCGCTGGGGCTGCCGAATGTCGGGCAGAGTGTCGAGTTGCAAGGCGCGATCATGGATCGGGCGCTTGCCGAGCGCAGTCAGTCGGCACAGATTCTTCGCGCAGGTGCCGTCGAGAAACCTTGGTTCAAGCCGCCGCAACGCATTGCCCCCAAACTGCTTGGCTATCCCGCCAGCGGCGATGGACCGGGGCCGGACTCGGTGTTGACCGGGCACGTGCAGAACGTCTATCCGGGACTGACCGACGTCCAGGCCCGCGGCTTCATTCTTGAGCAATGGCGGCTGGGCAAGACCGACCAACAGATCTTTCATCTGCTCAACAATCGAATGAGCGAATGGCGAGAGCTGGAAACAACGCTTGATCAATGGCTGATGTCGCAGAACCTGCGCCTGCGCAGTACCCGCGACGAATTCGTCAGCGTGGTGCAAAACATAAAGGACTGTTGGCGCAACGCACCGTTGGCCGAACACAACGCTCAAGCGGCGCGCCTCACGATCATCAGTGATGCTCCGTTGCCGTCATTGACGGCGGATTTCTCTCATGTGCGCGAACTGACATTGCGTGCCCCGGTAGTGGGTGACACGCTTGCAGCGTTCCCCAATGTTGAAAAACTGGTGATGAGCGCCGGTGTCGGGGAATTCGACAAGGTCCTCGCGACGTTGAAGACACTGCGGCACATGACCCGGCTGAAACTGGCCACACCCATCACGGGCGCGGTGGCGTCGAGGGTCAGGGAACTGATCCGGCTCGAGGAACTGGAACTGCACTGTACGGGCGGCGGCATCAACACAGTGATACCGATGCAGTTGGATGTCAGCGGCATGCGCCAGCTGCGCAGGCTCGAAGTCGGCAGCCCGCCAATGCACCAATGGCCGCGCGGCGTTCTGGATTTACCACGACTGGAGCGTCTGAACCTGCGATCAACCTCGATCAATGCGCTGCCGATGGAAATCTATGAAGGTCATCAGCGACTGTTGTCCGGTCTGTCGCTGGACTGGTCGAAGTTCCCGCGCCGGGTGTTCAAACCGATCTACGAATTCGTCCGCAGTCAACCTCGGCATCTGATCGATCTGGACGAAATGGTTGCCGACTACTGTCGCGGTGAGCTCAAGCGTTTTGTCGGCATGGAGTCCAGCCTGTTCGATGTCCTGAGCAATGGTTTCAAGACGCAATGGACAGATGCCGGGAGCCGGCTCGTCGCCATCGAAGCCCTGAGTGAACAGTTCAGCGAACTCAACCGGCTGACGGAGTGGGTCGGTTCCGAACCGACCATCGCCAACGGCGGCGCCGCACGCTCGGCAGTCGCCGAAACCTTGCGGAGCAATTGGCGCAGTGGCTTGTTCCAGCGCTACGGCGCGCGCACCGAAAGCGTGTTTTTCAACCTGTACGTCAGTTTGCCCACCGATCCGTCGGTGCTGGATCTTCTGGGTTCTCCCGTGGACAGTCTGCCGGTCTTGTCTGCTGAAGGTTTCAGCCACGTCAGAAGCCTGCATCTGGCCGGGTTGCAGGCCCCGGTCGAACAGTTGCGCGGTTTCATCCGCACCTTCCGCGGGGTCGATACCCTCGACCTGAGCCATTGTGGCTTGACCGAACTGCCGCTGGAGCCGAGCGATCTGCCGGCGCTCGAAACCCTGAACCTGCACGATAACCCTCTGGAGCGTGTCGACGTGCGCGGCATGAATCGCCTGATGGCGTTGGACCTGAGTTCGACGGCCCTGCGCGAATGGCCGGCCGGTGCCGAGGATCTTCCGGAACTGACCTGGCTGGACCTCAGTGACAGTCAGTTGACCTCGCTGCCGGATGCGCTGCTGACGCGTGATGCATTGTTGCTGGATACCAGCCTGACCGGCACCCCGTTGAACCCGCAAGCCAAAGCCGCTCTCGCTACTGCGCGGCAGAGGATCGAAGGCGCCCGAGGCCTGGCCCCCGGATCGTTGCAGCGTTTTGCGCTGGAGGAACCGCGTCACCGTACACCGCCCACCGAAAGCGGTTCGGTCATCGCGCGACGCCTGTTGCCGTTGCCGCCACGGTTGCCTGCTGTTGAAGGGCCGGCCGGATGGGGCGCGCGCTTACGCCGCCTGCGCCCGCAGTACGACAACACTCGGGCACAACAGGCCATCGAACGGATGCAGGGCGCGGGGCTGACCGAGGTGCAGATCAGTGCGCGAATCGACGCTTGGGAACAGACATTCGAGTCGCTGACGCGGCGCCTCAACGATTGGTTGTTCACCCACGAAACCCGCGGTATGGATTGGGTCGTGTCGTCGCGCACCCGCCAGATTGCTGCGCAGCGCATCATCGAATGCTGGCGGGACGGTACGGTCGACTGGAATGGCGTCACTGATCGCGAGCTGAACCTCGACGGTCTGCAAGTAGGCAATCTGCCCGAGCTGACGGACGTGTTTCCTGCGGTGAGCACCCTGAACCTGGCGGGGGTCAAGCTTTCCACCGATGGCTCCAATGCGTTCCTCAGGGCATTCACGCAGGTGCGCCGACTCAATCTCAGCGGCAACCACTTGCCGGCTCTCCCCGAACCTGTCGGGCAAATGCGTCAGCTGGCGCGACTGGAACTGTCGTTCACCGGCCTTGCGGATTCTGCGGCGCTGTCTCAAACGCTTGAGGGGTTGACCCAATTGCAATGGCTGGATCTGAGCCATAACAGCCTGCGCACGTTCAGTGTCGCTCGCCTCGGGCGGCTGGAGCGGCTGGATCTGCGCGACAACCTGCTCACGGGCTGGCCAGAGGGAGTATTGCAAGCCCCGCACTTGCAGGCGATCGACTTGAGCAACAACGAAATATCGTCAATTCCAACGCAGCTGTATGACGGCAGCCATGCTGCGCTGATTGCCGGCAGCAATCTTTCGGAAAACTACGAAATGTCGCAGCAAAGTCTCGTTCGGCTGCGCGAGTACGCTGATGCGAATGGGCGTCGTGATGCGCTGGGCATGACGTATGCCGATATCGACCGGATGATCGACGATCTGGGCAGCACCACCGAAAGCGATGCGGAGGGCGCGGGCACCGATAGCGATCCCGAGCCGGATGAGGTCATTGCGGCACTCACCGAAACGGTTCTCGAGCAGCAAATGACGCCGTGGATTGAAAACATCCCCCAGGAGGACGCCGTGCGTTATCGGGCGATGTGGCAGCGGTTGGCAGTCGAACCCGACAACGAGGCCTTCTTCCATCTGCTGTCGCGGATGCCGGACACCGAGGAATTCCGGGTGTTTCGCGCCGACCTGACCCGACGGGTCTGGGAAATCGTCGAGGCGGCCGATGGCAGCCAGGAGCTGCGCGATACGCTGTTTTCCATGGCGACCACGCACACGACCTGCGTCGACGGGCGAACCCTGGCGCTCAGCGAAATCGAGGTCAAAGTGTATGAGTACAACGCCTTGCGACACCTGCAGCCAGGTCTTGCGGCGAAAGGGCGTGCCTTGCTCGACCTGTCGCGACAACTGTTTCGCCTGGGTGAGGTGGAAAAACTCGCGGCGCGCAGCATGGGCCGTCACGCCGATCCTGCGGAAGTGCGCCTGCAGTATCGAATCGGCCTGACGTCGGGTTGGGAGGATGGTCTGCAACTGCCGGGGCAACCCAGCCACATGCGGTTTGCCCGGCCGCTCAGGGGCGAGGATCTGGCAGCCGCTCGCGCTGCGGTGGTGAAGGCTGAAAAAGGCGAGGGGTTTTATGAGGAACTGATCAGCCGTGATTACTGGGTGCAATACCTGACCGAGAAGTACCCGGATGAACTCGGCGCGCTCAAGCGCAGTTCGGATGAAAAATTGCAGCGACTTGAGGATGAATACGAAGACGTCACCAGCGCGGCGTACCAGGAGGCGGTGCAGATGCTCGAGGTTGAACGCAGTATTGAGCGCAACCAGCAACTGATTGCCTTGTCACGCCTGGAAACCGGCGAGCCGGTGACGGTCGGGCTTGAGGGGGAGCGGTCCGGCACTTCGCGGTATCTGATGGACACCTCAGACCGCTGAAGCGCTGGCAGCCTCGGTCGTCGAGAGGCTCGACGACCGGGGCCAGACATCAGAACAGAAAGTAACGCTGCGCCATCGGCAGGGTTTCGGCCGGCTCACACCAGAGCAACACGCCGTCGGCCTTGACCTGATAGGTCTGCGGGTCGACGTCGATGTTCGGCAGGTAATCGTTGTGGATCAGGTCGGTTTTCTGCACGTCGCGGCAGCCTTTGACCACGGCGATTTTCTTTTTCAGGCCCAACGCTTCGGGCAGCCCGGATTCCTGCGCTGCCTGGCTGATGAACGTCAGACTGGTGGCATGCAACGAGCCACCGTAACTGGCGAACATCGGGCGATAGTGCACCGGTTGCGGGGTCGGGATCGACGCGTTGGCGTCGCCCATCAGGCTCGCGGCGATGGCGCCGCCCTTGAGGATCAGCGTCGGTTTCACGCCGAAAAATGCCGGGCGCCACAGCACCAGATCCGCCCATTTGCCGACTTCCACCGAACCTACCTCGTGGCTGATGCCATGGGTGATCGCCGGGTTGATGGTGTACTTGGCGATGTAGCGTTTGGCGCGGAAGTTGTCGTTGCCTTCGCCGTCCTTAGGCAACGGGCCGCGCTGCTTTTTCATCTTGTCGGCGGTCTGCCAGGTGCGCGTGATGACTTCGCCGACGCGGCCCATGGCCTGGCTGTCGGAGCTGATCATCGAGAACGCGCCGAGGTCGTGGAGGATGTCTTCGGCGGCAATGGTTTCGCGGCGGATACGGCTTTCGGCGAACGCCACGTCTTCGGCAATGCTCGGGTCGAGGTGGTGGCAGACCATCAGCATGTCGAGGTGTTCGTCGATGGTGTTGCGGGTGAACGGCCGGGTCGGGTTGGTCGAACTCGGCAGCACGTTGGCGAAACCGCAGGCCTTGATGATGTCCGGCGCGTGACCGCCGCCGGCACCTTCGGTGTGATAGGTGTGGATGGTCCGACCCTTGAATGCGCCGAGGGTGGTTTCAACGAAACCGGATTCGTTGAGGGTGTCGGTGTGGATCGCCACCTGCACGTCGTACTGGTCGGCGACGCTCAGGCAGTTGTCGATGCTCGCCGGGGTCGTACCCCAGTCTTCGTGCAGCTTGAGGCCAATGGCGCCGGCCTTGACCTGTTCGATCAATGGCTCCGGCAGGCTGGCGTTGCCCTTGCCGGTGAGGCCGATGTTCATCGGGAACGCATCGGCCGCCTGGAGCATCCGCGCCAGGTGCCACGGTCCCGAAGTGCAGGTCGTTGCATTGGTGCCGGTGGCCGGCCCCGTGCCGCCGCCGATCATGGTGGTGACGCCGCTCATCAGTGCTTCTTCGATCTGCTGCGGGCAGATGAAGTGGATGTGCGTGTCGATGCCGCCGGCGGTGAGGATCATGCCTTCGCCGGCAATCACTTCGGTGCTGGCGCCGATGGCGATGGTCACGCCGGGCTGGACGTCCGGGTTGCCGGCCTTGCCGATGGCGGCGATGCGCCCGTCCTTGAGGCCGACGTCAGCCTTGACGATGCCCCAGTGGTCGATGATCAGCGCGTTGGTGATGACAGTGTCGACCACTTCGGCCGCCAGCAACTGGCTCTGGCCCTGGCCGTCGCGGATCACTTTGCCGCCGCCGAATTTCACTTCTTCGCCGTAGGTGGTGAAGTCCTGTTCGACTTCGATCCACAGCTCGGTGTCGGCCAGGCGCACCTTGTCGCCGACGGTGGGGCCGAACATGTCGGCGTAGGCTTGTCTGGAAATCTTCATCTAGCGTCCTTCAGGAAAATAACGACACACGCGGACTCAGAGGTCACCCATGACCCGCCCGGCAAACCCGAACACCCGCCGGTGCCCGGCGTAATCCACCAGTTCCACTTCGCGGCTCTGGCCCGGCTCGAAACGCACGGCCGTACCCGCCGGGATGTTCAGGCGCATGCCACGGCTGGCGGCGCGGTCGAAGGTCAGGGCGTCGTTGGTCTCGAAAAAGTGGTAGTGCGAACCGACCTGGATCGGCCGGTCGCCACTGTTTGCCACTTTCAGGCTGATCGTGCGACGACCGACGTTGAGTTCGATGTCGCCGGGCTGGATCCGGTATTCGCCGGGAATCATCAGTGGGCTCCTTGCAGGATCTTGTAATAGAGGGCTGTCGGGCGATACGTGCCGCTCGGGTCGCAGGCGTAATCGGGAATTTCCCCGGCGCGGGTGTAACCCAGGGCCTTGTAGAAATCTTCGGCGGGGGAGCCGGCCTCGGTATCGAGGTAGAGCATGCCGCGCTTGTACTGGCGAGCGGTCAGTTCCAGCGCTTCCATCAACTGCTGACCGAGGCCGCGCCGCCGGGCCTGTTCGCGCACCAGCAGTTTCTGCACTTCGGCGCGGTTCAGACCGTTGGCCTTCTGGCACAGGCCCAGTTGCACGCTGGCCTGCACCTGTTCGTCCTTGACCACCACCCACAGCAAGACGTTGCCCTTGTTCAGGTTGTCCTGCACTTCATCGAAATAGGCGCGGGCCTGAGTGGCATCCAGATCGGCCATGAAGCCGACGCTGGCGCCATACCCCACGGCGTCGAGCAGCAGGTCGATCAGGCCCTGACGATAGTGCGCAAAACTTTCAGCATTGACGCGTCGCAGTTGGGCGGGGTTCATCGGTGTCACTCCTTGTTGGCGAGCGGCGGCTCCGCGCCAGGGTTGAGGGTCAGTTGCATGAACGTCAGGTCGAGCCAGCGGCCGAACTTGGTGCCGACCTGCGGCATCTGCCCGGTGCTGATGAACCCGGCGCGTTCGTGCAGGCGGATCGACGCGGCGTTGCCGCTTTCGATGGCGGCGACCATGACGTGCTTGCCGCAGGTTTTCGCACGTTCGATCAGCGCGGTCATCAGTTGCGGGCCGAGGCCGTTGCCGCGCTGGTCGCTGCGCACGTAGACCGAGTGCTCGACCGTGTGACGGAAACCATCGAACGGCCGCCAGTCACCGAACGAAGCGTAGCCGAGGGTGGTGTTGTCGGCGTCGACGATCACCAGGATCGGATAGCCTTGGGCCTGGCGCGCGCTGAACCACGCCTGACGGTTGCCGAGGTCGACCGGGGATTCGTTCCAGATCGCCGTGGTGTTGAGCACGGCGTCGTTGTAGATGTCGCGGATCGCCGGCAGGTCGGCATGCAGTGCATCGCGGATGGTGTAAGTCATGGCGCGGCCTCAGACGATCGGTTGGTGAACGGTGACCAGTTTGGTGCCGTCGGGGAACGTCGCTTCGACCTGAATCTCCGGGATCATTTCCGGGATGCCTTCCATCACCTGATCGCGGGTCAGCAGGGTGGTGCCGTAATGCATCAGCTCGGCCACGGTCTGGCCGTCCCGGGCGCCCTCGAGCAGCGCCGCCGAGATGAAAGCCATGGCTTCCGGGTAGTTGAGCTTCACGCCACGGGCCAGTCGCCGCTCGGCAACGAGGCCGGCGGTGAAGATCAGCAGCTTGTCTTTTTCGCGTGGGGTCAGGTCCATCGTTTGAAATCCATTGTCGGCAGTTGAAGAAAATCAGGTGTTCCAGATTCGGGGAGGAAGGGCTTCGCGGCCAAGCAGCGCAGGCCTGAGCAATCGCCAGAGTTCGATCAGCCAGGCCCGCGCGAGCAACGCTTCACTGGCCAGGCAACGGGCGACCAAAAGTCCGGGCAATTGCGTCAGATCCCCGCGCACTTCATGGCCCAGCGAGCGGCAGCGCTCCAGTAGTTCGGCATCAATCTCACCGGTGACCAGCAACGTCGCAAACACCGGATTACCGTCCAGTCCGATCGGCGAATCAAGCAAGCCGTCATTGCCGACGATGCGCTGGCGTTCATGCCACAACAGCCGGCCATCACGGCGAATATCCAGATGCGCCTGGAAATGCCCGAGGTCGAAACGCTCACCACTGGCCGGGCGCCCGAGGGCCACCACGTCCCAGTAGAACAGTCGTGCATCGCCTTCAAGGTCGATCGAGGTCGTGAGTTCCGCTTGGGCGGCGCTGTAGACGATGGTTTCCTGCGGCAGCCATTCCAGTGTCGCGCCGGCGGCGACGTGCAGGTCCAGCGACTGATAAGCGGGGCCTGCCGCGCGATACCACTTGGCCGCGCCGGGGCTGGTGATCTGTGCCCAGGCGCCCTGTTCGACGCGGGCGCTGATGTCGAGCCGGTCACCGCCGGCAATGCCGCCCGGCGGGTGGACGATGATGTGCTGGCAGACCTCGGGCCCTTCGGCATACAGATGCTTTTGCACCCGCAACGGACCGAGGTGTCGGCGTCGGGTCGGCCGCGTGCAATCGCCGAAGCGGGCGTAGGCCAGCTCAAGCTCGGCGTGCCAGCTCGGGGTAAACAGGGCAGTCGCTAAAGGTAAGTTCATGTTTTCTGATTATCGTTAGGACGCTACAGATTAGACCGTAACGTCAAATAGTCACCAGCCCGCGCACACCTTCGGCTTCCATATTTTCGCCACGGCCCTGCTGCACGATCTCGCCCCGGGACATCACCAGGTACTGATCGGCCAGTTCGGCGGCGAAATCGTAGAACTGCTCCACCAACAGGATCGCCATGTCGCCTCGGGCGGCGAGCTTTTTGATCACCGCGCCGATTTCCTTGATCACCGACGGCTGGATGCCTTCGGTGGGTTCGTCGAGGATCAACAGTCGCGGACGGCTGGCCAACGCTCGGCCGATGGCGAGTTGTTGTTGCTGACCGCCGGACAGGTCGCCGCCGCGCCGCTGTTTCATTTGCAGCAGCACCGGGAACAGTTCGTAGATGAACGCAGGAACCTCTTTGGCTTCGCTGCCGGGGAAGCGCGACAGGCCCATCAGCAGGTTTTCTTCCACGGTCAGTCGGCCGAAAATCTCCCGGCCCTGCGGCACGTAGGCGATCCCGGCGTGCACCCGTTGATGCGGCTTGAACGCGGTGATCGGTTTGCCTTCCCAGTTCACCGCGCCTTCCTTGGCCGGCAACAGGCCCATCAGGCATTTGAGCAACGTGGTCTTGCCCACGCCGTTACGGCCGAGCAGGCAGGTCACTTCGCCGACCTTCACGTCAAAGCTCAGGCCACGCAGGATGTGGCTACCGCCGTAGTACTGATGCAATTTGTCGACTTGCAGCATGTTGGAATTCCTCTTCAGCGCCCGAGATAGACTTCGATCACGCGCTCGTTGTCCTGCACCTGTTCCAGCGAGCCTTCAGCCAGCACGCTGCCCTGATGCAACACGGTGACGTGGTCGGCAATCGAGCCGACGAAGCCCATGTCGTGTTCCACCACCATCAGCGAATGCTTGCCCGCGAGCGACTTGAACAGCTCGGCGGTGAATTCGGTTTCGGCGTCGGTCATGCCCGCCACCGGTTCGTCGAGCAGCAGCAGTTGCGGGTCCTGCATCAGCAACATGCCGATTTCCAGAAACTGTTTCTGCCCGTGGGACAGCAGCCCCGCCGGGCGATTGACCGAGGTGGTCAGGCGAATGGTGTCGAGCACTTCGCTGATCCGGTCTTTCTGCTCGCCGCTCAACTTCGCCCGCAAACTGGCCCACACCGACTTGTCGGTTTTCTGCGCCAGCTCAAGGTTCTCGAACACGCTCAGGGCTTCGAACACCGTGGGTTTCTGGAACTTGCGACCGATGCCGGCCTGGGCGATCTGCACTTCGCTCATCTGCGTCAGGTCGAGGGTTTCGCCGAACCACGCCTTGCCATGACTCGGGCGGGTCTTGCCGGTGATCACGTCCATCAGCGTGGTCTTGCCCGCGCCGTTGGGGCCGATGATGCAGCGCAGTTCGCCGACGCCGATGTACAGGTTCAGAGCGTTCAGCGCCCGGAAACCGTCGAAGCTGACGCTGATGTCTTCCAGGGTCAGGATCGTGCCGTGACGGGTGTCGAGGCCCGGACCGACGCGTTGTCCGAGGCCGATCGAGTCGCGGCTGGTGCCTTCGTCCTTGTTGGGCTCCACCGGGAAAAAGGCCGGTTCCAGCATGAATTCAGCGCTCGCCGTGACTCTCATGATTCACCTCGTTTCTTCAGCAGACCGATCACGCCTTTGGGCAGGTACAACGTCACGACGATGAACAGCGCGCCGAGGAAGAACAGCCAGTATTCGGGGAAGGCCACGGTGAACCAGCTCTTCATGCCGTTGACCACGCCGGCGCCGAGCAGCGGGCCGATCAGGGTGCCGCGCCCGCCAAGCGCCACCCACACCGCGGCCTCGATCGAGTTGGTCGGCGACATTTCGCTCGGGTTGATGATCCCCACTTGCGGCACGTACAGCGCGCCGGCCAATCCGCACAACACCGCGCTCAACACCCAGACGAACAGCTTGAAACCGCGCGGGTCGTAGCCGCAGAACATCAGGCGATTCTCTGCATCACGCAGGGCGGTCAGCACCCGGCCGAACTTGCTGCGCGCCAGCCGCCAGCCGATGAACAGGCTCGCCACCAGCAGCAACACCGTCGCCAGAAACAGCACCGCGCGGGTGCCGGGTTCGGTGATGCCGAAACCGAGGATCGTGCGGAAATTGGTAAAGCCGTTGTTGCCGCCGAACCCGGTCTCGTTGCGGAAAAACAGCAGCATCCCGGCGAAGGTCAAGGCCTGGGTCATGATCGAGAAATACACGCCCTTGATCCGCGAGCGGAAGGCGAAAAAACCGAATACCAACGCCAGCAATCCCGGTGCCAAAACCACCAGGCACATTGCCCAGAGGAAGTTGCCGGTGCCGCTCCAGTACCACGGCAATTCGCTCCACGACAGAAAGGTCATGAACGCCGGTAAGCCATCGCCGGCGGCCTGACGCATCAGGTACATGCCCATCGCATAACCGCCGAGGGCGAAGAACAGGCCGTGACCGAGGGACAAGAGACCGGCGTAGCCCCAGACCAGATCCAGCGCCAGGGCGACGATGGCGTAGCAGAGAATCTTGCCGACCAGCGTCAGGGTGTAGGCCGAAACGTGCAGCGCACTGTCCGCCGACAACAGCGACAGCAGCGGCAGGGCGATCAGCAACGCGAGAACAACGGCACCGACAGTGAGGGAAACTTTGGGGCCGGCCTTTTGCGTGGCCGTAACGAGCAGGGGCTGGTTCATCAGTCGATCACCCGTCCTTTCAGTGCGAAGAGGCCTTGCGGACGTTTCTGGATGAACAGAATGATCAGCGCGAGGATCAGAATCTTGCCGAGCACAGCACCGATCTGCGGCTCGAGAATCTTGTTGGCGATGCCCAGGCCGAACGCGGCGAACACGCTACCGGCCAATTGGCCGACGCCGCCGAGCACCACCACCAGAAACGAATCGATGATGTAGCTCTGGCCGAGGTCCGGGCCGACGTTGCCGATCTGGCTCAGCGCCACGCCGCCGAGCCCGGCGATGCCCGAGCCGAGACCGAAGGCGAGCATGTCGACACGCCCGGTCGGCACGCCGCAGCAGGCGGCCATGTTGCGGTTCTGGGTGACGGCGCGCACGTTCAGACCGAGGCGAGTCTTGTTCAGCAGCAGCCAGGTCAGCACCACTACGAACAATGCGAAGGCGATGATCACGATGCGGTTGTACGGCAGCACCAGATTCGGCAACACCTGAATCCCGCCGGACAGCCATGCCGGGTTCGCCACTTCAACGTTCTGTGCACCGAACACCAGGCGCACCAGCTGAATCAGCATCAGGCTGATGCCCCAGGTGGCGAGCAGGGTTTCCAGTGGGCGGCCGTAGAGATGGCGAATCACCGTGCGCTCCAGTGCCATGCCGATGGCGGCGGTAACGAAGAACGCCACCGGCAGCGCGATCAAAGGATAGAACTCGATGGCCTGCGGTGCGTAGCGCTGAAACATCAACTGCACGACGTAGGTCGAGTAGGCACCGAGCATCAGCATCTCGCCGTGGGCCATGTTGATTACACCCAGCAGGCCGAAGGTGATCGCCAGCCCCAGCGCCGCGAGCAACAGAATCGAACCGAGGGACATGCCGCTGAAGGCCTGGCCGAGCAGTTCGCCGATCAGCAGTTTGCGCTTGACCTGGGCGAGGCTGGTTTCGGCGGCGGTGCGCACATTGGCGTCAGCCTCGACGCCGGGTTCGAGCAAACCTTCGAGGCGAGTGCGGGCCAACGGGTCGCCGGTTTCACCGAGCAGCCGCACGGCCGCGAGGCGCACTGCCGGGTCGGTGTCGACCAGTTGCAGGTTAGCCAGCGCCAGGCTCAGGGCGGCGTGGACGCTTTCGTCTTTTTCGCCAGCCAGTTGCTGGTCGAGGAATTTCAGCTGCGCCGGTTTGGCGCTTTTCTGCAATTGCTGCGCGGCAGTCAGACGGGTTTTGGCGTCGACGGCGAGCAATTGGTGGCTGGCCAGTGCGGTGTCGATCAGACCTCGCAGGCGGTTGTTCAGGCGCAGGGTTTTGGGTTGGCCGTCGACGGTCAGTTCGCCTTGTTGCAGGGCGTTGATCAGTTCGACACGCGCCGGATCGGGCTGCGCGGCCCAGGCTTCCAGCAGTTTGGCTTGTTGCACGGGGTTGGCGGCGACGAAGTCTTCGGCGTCGCTGGCGTGGGCGGCTATCGGCAGCAAAAGTGCGAGGGCCAGGAGCAAACGGTATAGGGCAGTGGGCATAACGGGCCTTCCTGTATTGATCGTTCCCACGCAGAGCGTGGGAACGATCAGGTTGAGCGGGTTAACTCAGTTGCTCTTCACCGCATACTCCGGCTTCTTGTCGTTGCCCGGAATGAACGGACTCCAGGGCTGCGCACGAATCGGCCCCTCGGTCTGCCACACCACGTTGAACTGACCGTCGGCCTGGATCTCGCCGATCATCACCGGTTTGTGCAGGTGGTGGTTGGTCTTGTCCATGGTCAGGGTGTAGCCGGACGGCGCGGCGAAGGTCTGGCCGCCGAGGGCTTCGCGGACCTTGTCGACGTCGGTGGACTTGGCTTTCTCCGCCGCCTGCGCCCACATGTGGATGCCGACGTAAGTGGCTTCCATCGGGTCGTTGGTCACGGCTTTGTCGGCGCCCGGCAGGTTGTGTTTCTTCGCGTAGGCTTTCCAGTCATCGACGAACTTCTTGTTCACCGGGTTCTCCACCGACTCGAAGTAGTTCCACGCCGCGAGGTTGCCCACCAGCGGTTTGGTGTCGATGCCGCGCAGTTCTTCTTCGCCCACCGAGAACGCCACCACCGGTACGTCGGTGGCCTTCAGGCCCTGGTTGGCCAGTTCCTTGTAGAACGGAACGTTGGAGTCGCCGTTGACGGTGGAGATCACAGCGGTCTTGCCGCCGGCCGAGAATTTTTTGATGTTGGCGACGATGGTTTGATAGTCGCTGTGGCCGAACGGGGTGTAGACCTCTTCGATGTCCTTGTCGGCTACGCCTTTGGAATGCAGGAACGAACGCAGGATCTTGTTGGTGGTGCGCGGGTACACGTAGTCGGTGCCGAGCAGGAAGTAGCGCTTGGCGCTGCCGCCTTCTTCGCTCATCAGGTATTCAACCGCCGGGATCGCTTGCTGGTTCGGCGCGGCGCCGGTGTAGAACACGTTCGGCGACATCTCTTCGCCTTCGTATTGCACCGGGTAGAACAGCAGACCATTGAGTTCTTCGAACACCGGCAGCACCGATTTGCGCGACACCGAGGTCCAGCAACCGAACACCACCGCGACCTTGTCCTGAGTCAGCAACTGCCGGCCCTTCTCCGCGAACAGCGGCCAGTTCGACGCCGGGTCGACTACCACCGGTTCCAGCATCTTGCCGTTCACCCCGCCCTTGGCGTTGATCTCGTCGATGGTCATCAACGCCATGTCTTTGAGCGATGTTTCGGAGATCGCCATGGTGCCGGACAACGAATGCAGAATCCCGACCTTGATGGTCTCGGCGGCCTGTACCGTCCAGGTCATGCCCATCGCGGCAATGGATGCCGTGAGTGTGAAAGCCTTGATCAAACTGCGACGCTTCATTGTGCGATCTCCACGAACGTTAAAGTTTTTTATGGTTGGCAGATGCGAACGACTGAAGGGTGTTTTGCAAGGGCTGTGCCCGGTCGGGATCGGGCAGCAAAAGGTCGGTTTAGAGCGGTTGTGCGCAGGGACGGCGCACCAGGAGGGGACAGACGGCAGGGTGTGGTGCGGGGAAGTGCTTCATTGTGGTGCTGCCGCGAGGCGGCAGCAGTGTCGGGTGGAACTCAGTTCACACCGGGGAACGAATCGACGTACTTGATGGTGAAATCAGGGAAGGAATCAACGATCTGGATTTTGTAGTCGGGAAAGCTGTCGACGGTTTTCCATTTACCGGCCGAGTCCGGGAACGAGTCGACTTTCTTCACTTTGAGGTCGGGAAACGAGTCCACGACCTTCACCTTGTAATCGGGGAAGCTGTCGACGAATTTGATCTTGCCGTAGATCTTCGAGACATCGACGGTCGTATCGGCCAGCACCGCGCTGGATCCCACAAACAACAACGCGACAACAGCTGCTTTCAACATGACACTCATCCTGAGAAAAATCGGGTGCGCAGTCTAAGGCAGGCTCAGCGGCGGCGCATCAGGCCGATGAAGAACAATCCGCCGAGGGCAGCGGTGGCAACACCAATGGGCAAGTCTTCGGGGGCGATCAGCGTGCGTGCGGCGACGTCCACCCAAACGAGGAAGACGCTGCCGAGCAACACGCACACCGGCAGCAGACGCCGGTGCTCGGCACCGATCAAGCGCCGCGCAATGTGCGGCACCATCAGCCCGACAAACCCGATTGAGCCGCTGATCGACACCAGTACCCCGGTCATCAGTGAAGCAATCACGAACACCCGCAGACGGACCGCCCGCGCGTTCAGGCCAAGGGTGACAGCCGTCTGTTCGCCAGCCATCAAAGCGTTCAATGGCCGGGCCATGCCCAGCAGCAGAATCAGCCCGAGCAACACGCTGAGCGCCGGCACGGCCAACAACTCCCAGCGCGCCAGGCCGAGGCCGCCGAGCATCCAGAACATCACCGCCGAACTGGCGCGGTGATCGCCCATGAACAGCAGCAGGTTGGCGATCGCCATCATCACGAACGACACCGCCACGCCACACAGCAGCAGGCGATCACTGTCCAGTCGTCCGTGACGGTTGGCGATGCCCAGTACCAGAAACATGCTCAACAACGCGCCGATAAACGCGGCAATCGGCAAGGTCAGCAGACCGACGATTTCGCCGACGTGCAGCACCACGATCACTGCGCCGAGGGTCGCGCCGGAGGTAACGCCGAGCAGGTGCGGGTCGGCCAGAGGGTTACGCGTCACCGCTTGCAGCACCGCACCGATCAACGCCAGCCCGGCGCCAACCAACGCACCGAGCAACATGCGCGGTACACGGATCAGCCAGACGATGTGCTCCTGACCAGCGCTCCAGTCGGGCACGCCGAAACCGAACAACTTGTGCAGCAGAATCCGCCACACCACGTCCACCGGCACCCGCGCCGGGCCGAAGCCCAGCGACACCACGCACGACACCAGCAGCACCGCGCCGAGGGCGATCAGCAGCCAGGCGTAACGACGATTGATCATTCGCCGTGGAACCCTTTGGCCAGAGTTTCAACCGCCAGCACGTTGTCGATCCCCGGCGTGGCCTGCACGTAAGGGATGACAATGAAACGCTGGTTCTTGATCGCGTCCACCGATTGCAGCGCCTTGTTCTTCAGCAGAAATTCAATCTTCTGCTCGGCGGTGATTTCGCTGTAGTCGACGATCACGATCACCTGCGGATTGCGCTCGACCACGGTCTCCCAGTTGACCCGGGTCCAGCTCGCATCGACGTCATCGAGGATGTTGCGCCCACCAGATGCGTCGATCAGCGCTTGCGGCATGCCGAGGCGGCCGGAGGTCATGGCGCGGTCTTCGCCGCTGTCGTACAGGAACACCCGTGGCTTCTCGGCGGGCAGGTCTTTGCGGATGTCGGCGACCTGACTTTGCATGTCGGCGATCAGCGCGTTGGCGCGATCCTGCACGTCGAAGATTTTGCCGAGGTTGCGCAGGTCGTTGTAGGTGTCTTCCAGCGTGGCGGCCGGGCGCTTCATCACGAAGGCGCAGGATTCAGTCAGTTCATAGACATTGATACCCAGCGGTTGCAGGGTCTGCGGGGTGAGATCGCCACCGACGCGCATGCCGTAATCCCAGCCGGCGAAGAAGAAATCGACGTTGGCGTTGAGTAACGTTTCCACCGATGGGTATTTGGCCGCCAGTTCCGGCAGGCCATCGAGGAGCGACTGCATTTCGGGTGTTACCGACTTCCAGCCACTGACGCCGCTGTAGCCGGCCATCTTCGACTTGAGGCCGAGGGCGAGCATCATCTGGGTCATGTTGATGTCGTGGCTGACCGCGTGTTTCGGCGCTTCCTTGAAGGTCACTTCGCGGTTGCAGCTGTGGATCGTCAGCGGGTACTTGGTGGCCTCGGCGAAGGCTTGGGTGGTGCCCAGCAACAGGGCGAGGCAAAGCAGGGAGCGCACAGTCATGGTCGGGTTATCCAGGTGATTCGCGGGTAGCCGTGGAGGGGGTGGGCATCGATCAGTGCTTCGACGCCGAACACGTCGCGCAGCAATTCAACCGTGAGGACTTCTTGCGGGGTGCCGCTGGCGACGATGCGACCGTGGTTGATCACATACAAACGGTCGCAGAACGCGGCGGCCAGGTTCAGGTCGTGAATGCTTGCCAGGGTGCCAATTTGCAAGCGCTTGACCAGTTGCAGCAGTTCCAGCTGATAGCGCGGGTCGAGGTGGTTGGTCGGCTCGTCGAGGATCAGCAGTTGCGGTTGCTGGGTCAGGGCGCGGGCGAGGATCACGCGTTGTTTTTCACCGCCGGACAGCGTGGCGAATGCGTGGTCTTCGAAACCATCGAGGCCCACGGATTTGAGGGCCTGGGTGGCGAGGTGGCGGTCTTCCAGCGTGTCGCCATCGAACAGGCCTTTGTGCGGCGTGCGGCCCATGGCGACCACTTCTTCGACGGTCAGGCCGAAGGCGTCGGGGAATTCCTGCAGCACCACGGCGATGCGTTGCGCACACCAGCGTGAAGATTGCTTCCACACGTTGTGGTGATCGAGTCTGACCTCGCCGTGCTCCGGCTGGCTGAAACGGTAGGCGCAGCGCAACAGGCTGGTCTTGCCGCTGCCGTTGGGCCCGATCAGCCCGACGAACTCACCGGCGGCCACTTGCAACGAGGCGTCACGCAGCTGGAACTGGTGATGGCAGTGGTCGTGGCCCAAGGGGGACCATCTCAGGTCGGTGAGGGTCAGTGAGGTCATTTCGTTCCTGTTCTAGAAGGTGTAGTCAGCTGTGACAAAGAACGAACGAGGCTCACCCAGAATCCACTGCTGCCCCTCATTGTATTGGCTTTGCGCATAGGTCCGGTCAAACAGATTGTTCACCTGCAACCCCAGCGTGGTGTTGCGCAGGGCTTTCCACGACAGCGTCGCATCGACCACGGTGTAGCTCGGCAGTTCGTTGCGGTTGGCCATGTCGGCGTAGCGCGCATCGACATAACGCACGCCGGCGCCGGCTTTCAGGTCATCGCTCAGCGCCTTGCTCAGCCACAGGTTCGCCGTGCGACGTGGCACGTCCACCGGGCGATTGCCGTTGCGCGACACCGGCACGCCGCCGACCACCTCTTCGAAATCGTCGTACTTGGCTTTAACGATGGCGGCGTTGGCTTGCAGTTGCCAGGCGTTTGGCAGTTGCAGATCGAAGCTGGCTTCCAGGCCGTTCGACGATTGCTGGCCGACCTGCTGCTTGAGCGTCGGGTTGCCCGGATCGTCGGTCAGCAGCTTCTTCTTCACGATGCGATACGCCGCCAGCGTGAATTCGCCACGCTGGTCCCAGAACAGCTGCTTCATGCCGATCTCGGTTTGCCGCGCGGTGGACAAGTCGTATTGCTGCTGGCTCGGGCTCAGAGAAATCAAACCGCCGATGCCATCGGTGCTGGTAGCGACCTGACCGTAGAACGAGGTGTCCTGCGTCAACGCGAACACCAGCCCGGCCTTCCAGTTGTTGCCGGTCAGGGTCTTGTCGCTCTGGCTGCCGTCGACCAGGTTGTTGCGATCCACCTGCACGTAATCGCGGCGCACACCGGTCACCAGCGACCAGCGCTCGCTCAGTTGCGTGCGGTTTTCGGCGAACACCGACATCTGTCTGGTGGTGCTGTCGAACTGATCGCGATACGGGTCGGCGCTCTCGAAATAACCGGTTTGCGGGTGATACAGATCCAGCGGCTGACCGTTCGGCAACACGTCGTTGAACGGCGAGTTGCTGTTGAGCTGGAAGCGGATGCGGTTGTAATCGACGCCGGTCACGGTCTGGCTGTCGAGGCCGAACAGCGAATGCTTGAAGGTGAAAGTCTGGCGGTCGCCGACCTGTTCCTGTTGGTGGCCGATGCCGAAGTAACCGCTGCGGCTGAGTTGTTGGCTGCCAGCGTCGAAGTTGTAGTTCTCGGCGTTCTGCCAGCGGCGCTGAGCCTTGAGGTAATACAACTCGTTGCTGGCGCTGACCGCGTCGTTGATCTGCCAATCGGTGGTCAGGCGTGTCCATTGATCGTTGTAGTGCTGCTTGTCGTTGCGCACGTTGTAGTTCTTGTTGCGCAGGCTGTCCTTCAACTGGCCGTTGATCAGCGGTGTGCCGAAGTAGTTCTGCGGGCGTTGGTCGCCGTAATCGTGGGCGAGGGTGAAAGTCAGATCATCGGTGGCCTGCCAGCGCAGGGCGGCGCTGATGAAGTCGCTGGACGAGTCGCCGCGATCGATCCAGCCGTTGCTGCGCAGGCGGTTGAGGTTGAGGCGATAGCTCAGGGTGTCGGTCAGCGAACCGCCGCTGTCGAACGCCTGTTGCTGGCTGTCGAACGAGCCGTAACCGACGCGCACGTGGTTTTCGATTTCGCCTTCGAACGGTTTCTTCGGGATCACGTTGACCACCGCACCGGTCGCGCCTTCGCCGTACAGCACCGAGGCCGGGCCGCGCAGGACGTCGACGCGCTCCACCGACCAGGTGTCGACCGGGAACGTCACGGTGCCCATGCCGGTGTACATCCGGTTGCCGTCATACAACTGCATCACCGAACTCTGCCCGGTAAAGCCCCGGGCCTGCAACGAAGTGCCGCCATCGCCCGGCGTGCCGGTTCGGCTGATGCCGGTGCTGCGCGACACCGCGTCCTGCACGCTGCGGTCGCCACGAGTGCGGACTTGCTCGCCGCTCAGGCTTTCGACGCTGGCCGGGGTTTCCATCGCGCTGAGGTTCAGGCGTGAGCCGGCGCTGGTCGGCGTGGTCAGGCTGACGGTCTGGTCGTCATTGGCCAGAGCCGTGATGGTGCCGGTGGGCAGCGTCAGCGGCGCGCTGTCGGCGTGGGCGCTGTTGTTCAGGGCGAACAGGCAGAGGCTGGACAAGAGGTACTTGTTCATCGGGGTGGTGAATCACTTCTTCAAAAGAAAAGCCCGCAGGCTCATGGCAATGCATGGCTGCGGGCAGAGCAGCAAATTAGTGTTATACAGTAACACTAAAAATTGCCGGAGTTTAAGCCCCGGCAGTTTAAAGATCTGTCTAGGTCGCGCATCTCGCCTGTTTCATGATGAAGTTGAGGCAGATTCAGCTTGTCGGCCCAGACGCGACAGCAGTAGCCGATCCAGCAACCACACCACCACCAGCGAAGCGCCCACCAGTGGAAACACCACCGCCAGAACCAGCATGATCGCCACGCCGGTTTTCCATTTCGGCAGATCGTGGCGCAGCGGTGGTACGCCGAATTTTCCTTGCGGGCGACGCTTCCACCAGATCACCACGCCGCTGACGGCGCTGAGCAGGATCATCAGGCAGATCAGCAGCACGATGATCTGGTTGAAGGTGCCGAACATCTTGCCTTCGTGGAGCATCACGCCGATTTCCGTGGCCCGGGCGACGGCGCCGTATTGCTCGAAACGCACGTCGGCCAACACTTTGCCGGTGTACTGATCGATGTGCAGGGTGGCGTCGTTGCGTGGGTCGTCAGCGAATACGGCGATGGTGAACACGCCGGTGGCGGTGGTCGGCAGGGTGATGCTGTAGCCCGGCTCGACCTTGCGCTCGATGGCGATGTTCTGCACGTCCTGCAGGCTGATGATCGGCGCGGCGGGGCCGTGTTGCATGCCGCCGTGGGCCATGTGTTCGGCGTGGTCGCCGGACATTGGCATCGGGGTGTTTTCCATCGCCCAGGGTACGGTCTGGCGCGCGGCGTTGTTGAGGCTGCCGGCCTCGACGTCGGAGGTCGGCACGTTGTCCCACATCGCCGCCGGGAACACGTTCCACACCTGGGCGTATTGCTTGCCCCAGAACCCGGTCCAGGTCATGCCGCTGAGCAGCATCACCAGCAGCAATGCCGCACCCCAGAACCCGGTAACGGCATGCAGATCACGCCACAGAACGCGACCGCGACTGTTCAGGCGTGGCCACAGTATTCCGGCGGCCTGACCTCGCGGCCACCACAGGAAAACCCCGGACACTACCAGCACCACGCCCCAGCCGGCGGCGAGTTCGATCAGCCGGTCACCGACGGTGCCGATCATCAATTCGCCGTGGATCGCCCGGGCGAGCGCTTGCAGGTTCTGCTTGGCGTCCTGCTCGCCGAGGATGTCGCCGTGGTACGGATCGACAAACACGTTCAGCTCATGGCCGGCGTTCTTCACCACGAATTGCGCGCTGCGCTCGGCGTTCGCTGGCGGCAGGTACTGGGTGACCTGGCCTTGTGGATAAGCGCTTTTGACCTTTTGCAGCAAGTCATCGGCCGGCACGGTGTGATGCCCGGCGGGGACGTTCAGCAGGCTGCTGTACATCAGCGAATCGAGTTGCGGTTTGAACAGGTAAATGATGCCGGTCAGGGCCAGCATCACCATGAATGGCGCGACGAACAATCCGGCATAGAAATGCCAACGCCAGGCCAGGTTGTAGAAATTCGGTTTGGGCTGTTTCATCACGAGTGCTCCGCTTGGCTTGGATCTTCTAGTTGTCTGTTGTCACTCGCTCCCTCAAGGAGAGCGAGTGCCCTTGAGGGTTAGAAACTCATGTCCACCTTGGTCCAGAGCGTGCGCCCCGGTTCATTGATGGCTTGCGGGTCGTTGGCCGGGTAGCCGAACCCGGCGTTGCCCGCCAGGTTGAGGTGTTCGGCGTAAGCCTTGCCGAACAGGTTGTCGACGCCGGTACTGACCTTCCAGTTCTTGTTGATCCGGTAGGCACCGTTGAGCGAGAACACGCCGAAGCCCGAACTCTTGTCGTAATCCTTGCCGACCACGTTGCCCTTGTTCTGGTCGATACGGTTTTGCGCGGCAACCACCCTCCACAGTGCGCCGGCGCTCCAGTTGTCTTCGCTGTAGGTCAGGCCGAAACGTGCATCCAGCGGTGGCATTTGCGGCAGTGCCTTGCCGTCGCTGCTGTTCTTGCCCCAGGCGTAGGCCAGAGTCGCATCGGCTTTCCAGTGGTCGGTGAGTTTGTAAGCGGCACCGAGTTCACCGCCCATGATCCGCGCGTCGATGTTCTCGGCACGGGAGGTGCTCATGCCCATCATCGTCGGGGTGTAGTCGAACAGGATGTAGTCGCGCACCACGCCGATGTAGCCCGAGGCCCAGGCTTCGAGGTCGGCGTCCTTGTAGTTCACGCCGAAGTCGAGCTGAGTGGTTTTTTCCGGTTTGATCGAATCGAACGCATTGACCGAGCCGGCCGGGCCGGACTTGGGCGAAAACAGTTCCCAGTAATCCGGGAACCGCTGGGCGTGGCCGAGACCGGCGTAGAGCGTGGTCGGGCTGTCGGCCAGGTCATGCTCGTAACGGATAAAACCGCTCGGCAGGGTGTCGGCGCGGGTATCGCCTGCGGTCGGGTTCGGGCGGGACATCATTCCCGATCCGGTGGTCTGCCGATAATCCTTGGCCGAGGCACGGTCGACCCGGGCGCCAGTGATCAGGCGGTCACGGTCGGCGGCGTACCAGGTCATTTCGCTGAATACCCCGTAGTTATGGAAGTCGGCGTCCTTGTTGCGCGGCAGATCCTTGTAGGCGTCGATGCCCATGGCCGCGCGCTGACGGTGTTCGTTGGTCTGCGCATCTAGGCCGGTGATCAGCTGGATATCGGCCCAGCGCCAGGTCGCCTTGATCCGCGCGCCGAGGGTGCGGCGGTCGACGTTGGACGCCATGGGACCTGCCATCATCCCGGTGCCGGATGGCGTGCGCAGGGTGTAGTTGTCCATCACGTGGTCGGCGTAGTTGTAGTAGACCTGCGCTTCGAGCTTCTCCAGCACATCGGTGATGTTGGATTTTTCGAAGCGCAGGCCGAGGCTTTCACGCAGGAATTGCGAGCCGTCCATGCCGCGCCCGGCGTAGCGCGCTTCGCCGTCGCCCTTGCCGGCGGTCAGCTCGATCAGGGTGTCGGCGTCAGGCGTCCAGCCCACCGCCACATCGCCGTTCCACTTGTCGTAGCGCGAGGCGACGGTGTCGTTGTTGCCATCGCGGTAGTCGTCGGAATGCGCGGTGTTGCCGATCACGCGCACATAGCCCAGCGAGCCGCCGGCCGCCGCATCGACGACTTTGTCGAAGCGTCCGTTGGAGCCGGCCAGCACGCTGGCATTCACGCGGGTGCCGAGTTCGCCGAAGCTCTCTGGCTCGCGGTCGAACAGGACTGTGCCGGCCGATGCGCCCGGTCCGTAGAGCACGGTTTGCGGGCCTTTGATCACGGTGAGTTTGTCGTAGGTCTCGGGCGAGATGTACGAGGTCGGCGCGTCCATCCGGCCGGGACAGGCGCCGAGCATCATGCTGCCGTTGGTGAGGATGTTCAGCCGCGAACCGAACATGCCACGCAGCACCGGATCACCGTTGGTGCCGCCGTTGCGCACCAGCGCGAAGCCGGGAATGGTCTTCAGATAGTCGCCGCCATCGCTGGCCGGCACCGGTTGGCGCGGGTCTTTCGGGTTGGTGACGATGGTCAGCGGCGAGCTCGGGGCGATGGCGGTGATCACCGTCGGGCTCAGTTCTTCTGTGTGGCCGGCGTGTTCATCGGCGTGGACCAGCGGGGACAGCAGAACGCCGCAAAGGACGGCGGTAGCGTGCCTGAAACGAATGCGCGATTCGTTCAGGGCGAAGGACGCCGGGGCAGAACCCGAGCGTGGGACAGCAGAAAACCTGGACATGACAATTTCCATCAAACAGTCGTAAACGACACGGCCGGCAGCCTGAAGCTGTCTTCTCAACCGTGTGCAATCAGAGGTGGGTGTTTACGCTGCGACGGGCGGGGCGCGGGTGCGGGCGCCGGGGAAGAAAGTCTGCCGGGCATGGCCCAGACGTGGGGAGGGCGTGGTGAAGGTGTTGACGTGGGCGATGCTGAACGTGGCAAAACTGCCACCACCGGTCAGTGCCGGGCAGTTGAACAGCAGGCTGCAATAGCCGCATTTTTCCCACAACACATGGTGCGACGATTGCGGCGGGCAGTGTTCGGCCGAGGGTTTCGCTTCATGCGCGGAATGATCCATGTCCATCGACATGTCCATGCTCATCGGCATCGAAGTCGAGGCGTGCTGATCCATCGGCATCGACTGAGAAATCAGCGGGCCGATGAAGATCATCAACATGGCGAACAGGGCGATCCAGCTGCCGCGTGTCAGGTGTTCAGTCTGACGGCGTTGCACGGACGACCTGGCGCTGCGCGGGCGCATGGGCGGAGTCTGCCGAAGGGGTTACTGGGCGTGCGCGTGTTCCGGCATGTCTTGCGGTGGTTTCTTCTGCACGGCGACTTCGACGGTCACGTCACCGGCCTTCTCGAAATGCATCGTCAGCGGGAAGCGCTTGCCGTCGGTCAGCAGGCTGCGGTCGGTCGGATTCATCAGCATCACGTGATAGGCCATCGGCGCGAAGGTCACGTTCTCGCCGGCCGGGATCGCTACGTTCGGCACCTGTTGCATCTTCATCAGATTGCCCTGCATCACGTGTTCGTGCAGTTCGGCAGTCGGGGCGATGGGCGAATCCACGCTGAGCAGGCGGTCAGCGGTCTTGCCGCCATTGTGAATGATGAAATACGCGGCAACCGTCGGCGCATTCGGCGGCAGTTCCTGCGACCACGGGTGGGCGATTTCCAGCTCGCCGGCCTTGTATTCGTGGGCATGGGCGAAGCACGCAGGCAGCAACAGCGCAGCGATGACGATGAATTTGTTCAACATGGCAGTTCTCCAGAACGATTTGAAACGCAGGTCAAATGCGGGAACAAATCAAACCAGAGGAGAGGCGCGGGGATTGAGGCTCGGCCACTGCTGGCGCGGTGTCGGGGATTGCAGCAAGGCGGGCGCCACACTGCGATTGCTTTCGTATCGGGCGAAGTACAGCTGCGGCGAATGCCCCGGCAACGCCACCACCGGCGCCGATCCGGAACAGCACCAGCAATGCTGCATGGTCGAATGATTGTCACCGCTTTGCGGTGCTTTCTGATCGAGGCTGCCGATGTCGATCGCCACCATCTTCGTCCCGCTGCCGGTGCAGAAACTGCTCCACAGCAACTGCTCGGCCGGTGTCTGCGCCGCCTGCGCCATCGCTCCCGTCAACGGCATGGCGAGCATGTTGAACAGCACTGCAAAGCAGGCGATCCAGGCAAATGCGAGCCGGTGTCGGTTCATGGGACAGGTCCGTAGGGTGGGCGATCAGGCGCGGCTATTTAGCCTGATCAGGGCCGATAAGTAAAAAAGCGTCGTGCGGTTTGGTGTCGCAGCGCACTTTCAAGAGAGTGTAGCGGCTCGAATTTGCATTGCATGGGACTTGCGTCAACAACTGAAGCTATCGCGAGATGAAAAAAGCTCCGTCCCGATCAAGGTTTTTCAAGAGCCGCGATGACGTCAGCAACCGTCGAAAACTCCCGATCAACCCCCGCCAACCCCGGCCGCTTCAACACCATCACCGGCACCCCAAGCTCCCGCGCCACTTCCAGTTTCGGCTCGGTTGCGGTGCTGCCGCTGTTCTTGCTGATCAGCACGTCGATCTGCCGGCGTTCGAACAGCGCCCGCTCATCCTCCAGCAGAAACGGTCCACGGGCGCCGATGACTTCGCAGCGTTCGTTGCCGGGATAAACGTCGAGGGCGCGCAGGGTCCAGAAGTGGTGTGCCGGGATTTCATCGAGGTGTTGCAGCGGTTCGCGGCCAAGGGTGAACAGGGGGCGGCGGAAGGGTTCGAGGGCGGTGATCAGTTCGGCCCAGTCGGCGACTTCGCGCCAGTCATCGCCCGGCTGTGGTTGCCACGCCGGGCGGCGCAGGGCCCAGCAGGGAATGCCGGTGAGTTGCGCGGCGGTGGCGGCGTTCTGGCTGATTTGTGCGGCGTACGGATGGGTCGCGTCGAGCAGCAGATCGATGCCTTCATCGCGAATGAACTGCGCCAGACCTTCGGCACCGCCGTAGCCGCCGACGCGCACCTGACACGTCAGATCGGTCGGCACACGGCCCACTCCAGCCAGGCTGTAAATGTGTTCCGGCCCCAAAGTGCGCGCGATGGCCAGCGCTTCAGTCACGCCGCCCAGCAATAGAATCCGTTTCATACAAAAGCCCCCGCATGGCCAACGATGCCGCCCTGACGATCAATCGCAAACACCTCGACCTGCACCTGCGCCGGCACCACGCTGCGTGCGAATTCCAGAGCATGACGGCAGACCTCGTCGCCCAGTGCAACGCCCGCCGCACTGGCCATCGCCAACGCCTGCTGACTGGTGTTCGCCTCGCGAATGGCTTGCTGCAAGGCGTCATCGGCGCCAATCGCCGCCGCCCATTCGGCCAGTTGCGGCAGGTCGATGCTCGAATGGCGCGAGTGCAGATCCATGTGCCCGGCCGCCAGTTTGCTGATCTTGCCGAAGCCGCCGCACAGGCTGAGTTTATCCACAGGCACTTTGCGCAGGTGCTTGAGCACGGCGCCGACAAAGTCGCCCATTTCGATCAGGGCGATTTCCGGCAGGTCGTAGACCCGGCGCATGGTGTCTTCGCTGGCGTTGCCGGTGCAGGCGGCGATGTGCAGGTAGCCGTTGGTTTTTGCCACGTCGATGCCTTGATGGATCGAGGCAATGTACGCCGCACAGGAAAACGGCCGGACGATGCCGCTGGTGCCGAGGATCGACAGGCCGCCGAGAATCCCCAGGCGCGGGTTCATGGTTTTCAGCGCCAGGGCTTCGCCGCCCTCGACATTCACCGTCACCTCGAAGCCGCCGCGATAGCCGGCTTCTTCGGCGAGCAGGGTCAGGTGATCGCTGATCATCTTGCGCGGCACCGGGTTGATCGCCGGTTCGCCGACGGCCAGCACCAGCCCCGGCCGAGTGACGGTGCCGACGCCTTTGCCGGCGATGAAGCGGATACCCGGCTCAGCCATCAGTTGCACGCGGGAGTAGAGCAGGGCGCCATGCGTCACGTCCGGGTCGTCGCCGGCATCCTTGAGGGTTCCGGCTTCGGCGCCATCTTCGGTCAGCCGGCAGAACTCCAGACGCATCTGCACCTGCTTGCCCTTGGGCAATACGATTTGCACGGCGTCCGCCACCACTCCACCGAGCAACAGGCGGGCGGCGGCGAGGCTGGTGGCCGTGGCGCAGCTGCCAGTGGTCAGGCCGCTGCGCAGGGGCGCAGGTTGTTCGGCGGTTTCGTCACGCATCGAGGGGTTTGACCAGATCGAGCAGGGTGATCGGCAAGGCCTGACGCCAGGTGTCGAACTCGCCCAGCGGCTGCGCCTGGGCGATGTGGATGCGGGTCAACTCGCCGCCATGGCGTTCGCGCCAGCTCATCAAGGTCATTTCGCTTTGCAGGGTCACGGCGTTGGCCACCAGTCGGCCGCCGGGTTTCAGTTGCTCCCAGCAGGTTTCCAGCACGCCTTCGCGGGTAACGCCGCCGCCGATGAAAATCGCGTCCGGACGTTCCAGCCCGGCGAGGGCTTGCGGTGCACTGCCGCGAATCAGTTGCAGACCGGGAACCCCCAGCGCATCGCGGTTGTGTTCGATCAACTGTTGTCGACCGTCATCGGCCTCGATAGCCAGAGCGCGGCAACTCGGGTGAGCGCGCATCCACTCGATGCCGATTGAACCGCTGCCGGCGCCGACGTCCCACAGCAGTTCGCCCGGTGTCGGGGCGAGGCGGGCGAGGGTGATCGCGCGAACGTCGCGTTTGGTCAGTTGACCGTCGTGCCGGAAGGCCGAGTCCGGAAGGCCGGCGAGGCGCGACAGGCGCGGTGTCTGCGGATCGGCGAGGCACTCGAGGGCGATCACGTTGAGGTCGGCAATGACCGGATCGTTCCAGTCGTTGGCGGTGCCGTCGATCCGGCGTTCGGCGCTGCCGCCCAGATGTTCCAGAACACTCAGGCGACTGGCGCCGAACCCGCGTTCGCGCAGCAATGCCGCAACAGCTGCCGGGGATTGACCGTCGTTGCTCAGCAGCAACAGGCGCACGCCGCTGGATAACTGACCATTGAGGGCCGCAAGCGGACGAGCCACCAGCGACAGCACGCTGACGTCCTGCAACGGCCAGCCCAGTCGGGCGGCCGCCAGCGAGCAGGAGGACGGGGCTGGCAGAACCAGCATCTCGGCCCCCGGCACCTGCCGCGCCAGACTCGCGCCAACGCCGTAGAACATCGGATCACCACTGGCCAGCACGCACACCGCTTCGCCACGGCGCTCGAGAACCGGGGCCAGGGAAAACGGGCTCGGCCACAACTGGCGCTCGCCACGGATGCACACCGGCAACAGATCCAGCTGACGCTGACCGCCGATGATCCGCGAGGCGCCCATCAAGGCACGCCGGGCATTTTTGCCCAGGCCCTTGAAGCCGTCTTCACCGATTCCCACTACTGTCAGCCAGACCGTCATGCCGTTCCTCAATTTGTGCGCGCGTACCAGGGCTGCATGATAACGCGGCGGCTGTTCTCTCGCGCTGGTCTGTTGCCGATCCCGGAAACTTCCTGTCGTTGAACAGGAATTGTCGGATTGGGTGTGTTTGTTATGGTTCAGATCAACTCAAACAAAAGCCAGGATTGGCAGGAAGACATAGGGATATGAATTTGAAAACAGGAACGCTCACCCATCATGCGACGCTGGTAGGGGATATTTTGCTGACGGGGGTAGAAGGGCAATCGAAAGAGGATTACGACTTCGCATTGAACTGTACTTACATCGCAAAGAAAGAAGCGGATAAACAGTACAACAGCAATACGCAACCCGGGCCCTGGATCGATTATTTCGCCGACCTGCTGTATTCGTATTTCTGGAAGAAGGACGAGATGGATATCGAATACGTCCAGCCGAATTTTTCGGGAACTGTCGGCGAGGTGTGGATGACACTGGCAAGACCCTGGCTCAGCCCTGAACAAGTCAGTGGTGTGAATTCGGGATTGTCGAGTCTGGAAGCGGAGGTTGATCTGCTGAAAACAATCAGGGGGCTGAGCGGAAAGGCCTTCGATTTCAAACTGATCCCCGTCAGTTATAACGCGAACGGAGATATGGAACTTGTCATTACCAATGTCAGGTTCATCAAGTCCACACTGACGACCAGTTACCTGTTCTGGAAAGTTCATCAGCCAATGAGTCAACTGGATATCCGTGCTCGACGCGTGTCGATGAGCCGTCGCGCGATCGAAGTTCGTCGGCCATTGGTGGAAAAGGCAATAAAAGGGATGTCGTTCGACTTTGCTCATTACGAAATATAGCCGCCGAGGAGACAGAATATCGGGCGTTCGTGATTATTCCGACCGGCAGGCATTTTCATGCACTCGGGCAAAGCAGGCATAATGGCGACCTTTCGCCCATCCTGGCGCTGCCCGTCAGCCGGTCATCCCTTGAACGAACGCCCGATATCCACAGCTATTCGCCCCTCGGCCTGTCCGGGGTTGCTGCGTATCGTCCAGGCGCTGGATGGCGGTATCTGCCGGATCAAGCTCGATGGCGGTTCGATCTCGGCCGATCAGGCCGATGCGGTGGCGAATGCCGCCGAGCGGTTTGCCGGCGGGGCGATCGAGGCGACCAACCGGGGCAATCTGCAGATTCGCGGCATCGGCGATCAGTCCGCCGCGTTGATCGACAGCCTGCTGGCCGCCGGTCTCGGGCCGCGAACCGCTGCGGGCGACGATGTGCGCAACCTGATGCTCAGCCCGGCCGCCGGCATCGACCGGCAGATGCACTTTGATACCCGCCCATTGGCCGGGCAGATCCTCGAGACCCTGCAACGTCATCCGCGTTTCCATGAGTTGAGCGCCAAGTTCGCCGTGCAACTGGATGGCGGTGAAGCGCTGGCGATGCTCGAACATCCCCACGATCTGTGGTTGTCTGCATACGAAGCACGCGGCGACACACTGTTGGCGTTCGGCCTGGCGGGTTGCCCGGCGGATCGACCATTGGCCGCCGTGACGCTTGCGGACGGACATGCGCTGGTGGTCGCCGTACTGGAACTGTTCCTTGATCTGGCCCACCCTGAGCAGACGCGAATGCGCCATCTGCTGGATGAATACCCGGTCCCCGTACTCCTTGAAAAACTCGCTCAGCGGATCAGCCTGCTAGCCGTAGGTGATTGGCAACGTGGAGCCGTGCAGGAAGGCTTGCACATCGGCATTCATCCTCAGCAAGTGGCAGGTCAGGTCTATGTCGGTGCTGTACCGGCGCTCGGTCGTCTCGATCCGGACATGCTGCGAGGTGCCGCGCAATTGGCCAGAACCTTTGGCGACGGCAGCCTCCGTTTCACACCCTGGCAAAGTCTGTTGCTGCCCAATGTGCGGGACGCGGATGCGGCCCAGACCCTCGAGGCGCTGGGCAAGCTGAACCTGCTGACCCGGACCGAAGATCCGCTGTCACACCTGATCGCCTGCACCGGCTCCAACGGTTGCGGCAAAGGCCTGGCCGACACCAAACACGATGCCCGCCTGCTGGCTACGCTGTTGCCACGCACCGTGGATGTGCACCTGTCCGGCTGTTCGCGTTCCTGCGCCGCCGCACACCGGGCTGCCGTGACTCTGCTGGCGGTCGGCCCCGGTCACTACGATCTCTATTTTCGCGATGCAGCTCTGCCGGGTTTCGGCGCGCTGCACGCCCACAACCTTACTATCGAAGCGGCCGCGACCTTGCTCGCCGCCCGCTCACGGAGCCCCCTTGATGCTTGATTACATCCGCGACGGTCAGGAGATCTATCGCAACTCCTTCGCGATCATTCGCCGCGAGGCCAACCTCTCGCGCATCCCGGCCGACCTGGAAAAACTCGCGGTGCGGGTGATCCACGCCTGCGGCATGGTCGAGGCCATCGACGGGCTGCAATTCTCCGAAGGCGCGGGCAAGGCCGGGCGCGATGCGCTGGCCGCTGGCGCGCCGATCCTGTGCGATGCGCGGATGGTCTCCGAAGGCGTGACCCGTGCACGCCTGCCGGCCAACAACGAGGTGATCTGCACCCTGCGCGACGACAGCGTGCCGGAGCTTGCGCGTGAGCTGGGCAACACTCGCTCGGCAGCGGCGCTGGAACTGTGGCGTCCGCATCTGGAAGGCAGCGTGGTGGTGATCGGCAACGCGCCGACCGCGCTGTTCTATCTGCTGGAAATGCTCGACGCCGGCGCTCCGAAACCGGCGCTGATCCTCGGCTTCCCGGTGGGCTTCGTCGGTGCTGCCGAATCCAAGGCCGAGCTGGCCGCCAACAGCCGTGGCGTGCCGTTCGTGATCATGCAGGGCCGCCTCGGCGGCAGCGCCATGGCCGCCGCTGCCGTCAATGCCCTCGCCACGGAGATCGAATGATGCAGGCTAAAGGACGTTTGATTGGCCTGGGCGTCGGCCCCGGTGATCCGGAACTGATTACCGTCAAGGCCCTGCGCCTGCTGCGCGAATCGCCGGTGGTGGCGTATTTCGTGGCCAAGGGCAAGAAGGGCAACGCGTTCGGCATCATTGAAGCGCACCTGCAGGACGCGCAGAACCTGCTGCCGCTGGTGTACCCGGTGACCACCGAAGTGTTGCCGGCGCCGCTGTCCTACGAACAGGTGATCAGCGATTTCTACGATGACGCTGCCGAGGAAGTGGCCGCGCATCTGGATGCCGGTCGCGACGTGGCGGTGATCTGCGAAGGCGACCCGTTCTTCTACGGCTCCTACATGTACCTGCACGATCGCCTCGCCAGCCGTTACGAAGCCGAAGTGGTGCCGGGCGTCTGCTCGATGCTTGGCGGTGCTTCGGTGCTGGGCGCGCCGTTGGTGTATCGCAATCAGAGCCTGTCGGTGCTGTCCGGCGTGCTGCCTCACGACGAACTCAAGCGCCGTCTGGCCGATGCCGACGCGGCAGTGGTCATGAAACTGGGGCGCAATTTCCCGAAAGTGCGCGACGTGTTGGCAGAGTTGGGCCTGGCCGAGCGTGCGCTGTACGTCGAGCGCGCAACCATGGCCAATCAGAAGATCGTGCCGCTGGATGAGGTCGAGCCGATGTCGTCGCCGTACTTCTCGCTGATCATTGTTCCCGGCGAACGGTGGCAAGGCTGATGACCCATTCCACACCGGCCATCGTCATTCTCGGCCAGGGCGCATTGGCCACGGCCCGTCGCCTTCAACAGGTCTATCCGGCTGCGCAGATCCACGGGCTCAAAGTACGTGTCGAAGGGGCTGATCTGACTTACAGCGAGTTCGGCGCAACCCTGCGCGAGCTGTATCAACAAGACACGCCGATCATTGCCCTGTGCGCGGCCGGCATTGTCATCCGCACGCTGGCGCCACTGCTGCTGGAAAAAGGCGTCGAGCCACCGGTGCTCGCCGTGGCTGAAGATGGCAGCGCCGTGGTGCCGCTGCTCGGCGGCCTGGGCGGGGTGAATGTCATGGCCCGTGAGATGGCGGCTGCACTTGAAGTGGCAGCGGCGATCACCACCAGCGGCGAGTTGCGCTTTGGCACCTGCCTGCTCAACCCGCCCGGCGGTTATGCCCTCGGCGATCTGGAGCAGGGCAAGCGCTTTGTGTCCGATCTGCTTGCCGGCCACAGCGTGCGCATCGATGGCGCCGCGCCTTGGCTTGAGCAGGCGCAACTGCCGGAAGATCCACAGGCGCAGCGATCGATTCACGTCGGCAGCGATGCCCGCGTGGCGAGCGCTAGTGAGTTGCTGATTTATCCGCGCAGCGTGGCGGTGGCGGTCGGTGCCGATGTGGCCGACCTGCCGGATGCGATTCGCAATGCGTTGCGGCAGGCCGGTGTGGCGATTCAATCGCTGGCCTGTCTGGTGGCCGCTGACGTTCAGATGGCCAGCCCGACATTGCGTGAAGCTGCGCTTGAATTGGCGGTGCCGCTACGCTTTGTTGCGCCAGCGAGTGACATCGTGGAGCTGGCAAGCCATGCCGTCCCAGACGCTCGAATCATCACAACATCCCACGATATTGCCATCGCCGTGGCCGAACAGCCGCTGGATGTTTCGCAGGTCGGTCGTCCGCGCGGACGTCTGGCCGTCATCGGTCTCGGGCCGGGTGCCGCCGAGTTGATGGTGCCAGCGGTGAAAGCAGAACTGGCTCGGGCTACCGATGTGCTGGGTTACGAAACCTATGTGCGCATGGCCGGCCCGTTCCGCGACGATCAAGTGCAGCACTGCACCGATAACCGCGAAGAAATGCAGCGCGCTCGCCATGCCTTCAGACTGGCCGCTCAGGGCCGTTCGGTGATTGTGGTTTCGTCCGGTGATCCGGGCGTGTTCGCTATGGCGGCGGCGGTGCTTGAGGCGTTGCACGAGTCGACGGATCCGGCGTGGCACAGCGTCGATCTGGAAATCCTGCCGGGTGTTTCCGCGTCGCTCGCCACCGCCGCTCAGGCCGGTGCACCACTGGGCCACGACTTCTGCGTGATGTCGCTGTCGGACAACCTCAAGCCGTGGTCGATCATCGAGAAGCGTCTGGATCTCGCTGCCGAAGCGGATCTGGCGTTGGCGTTCTACAACCCGATCTCCCGCGCCCGTCCGTGGCAACTGGGGCGAGCGCTGGAAATCGTCGCGCAACATCGCACACCGCAAACGCCGGTGGTGCTGGGCCGCGATATCGGTCGGCCGGGGCAGACGCTGCGAGTGACGACGTTGGGCGCGCTGACACCGGATCAGGTCGACATGCGCACGATGGTGCTGATCGGTTCGTCCACCACATGCACTTTCCCTCGCACCGAGGGCGGGGAGTGGGTGTATACGCCGCGCTGGTATGGGGAAAGACCGGTCAGTTGATAACGGTGTAGTCGGAAATTGTTGCAAACACTTATGGATCTAAGTAACAAGGCCGCGAACGGAAGTTTGCGGCCTTTTTTGTGTGGGTAAGTTATGCGGGTTTGTATTTTATTGAGGTAAAAAATGTTGAGTTGATGTTGTCGGATGTTTCTGTTGACATTGTTTGAATGGCTTTGTTTTTTGTCTTTGGAGATGCGTTGTACTAGTTTTGCTTGAAGGTTTTTATCTCTCGAATTGTTCACTGTTTCGGTTTGCCAAAAAGGCATTGTTCTTTTCGGTTGGGTACAGCTGTGCGCACTTTGTTGTGCGTATGTCATCGAGTGTTTCAAGGAAGGTGGTTTATGCAAGATATGAAGATAAAGGCGGTTGATGGCAAGCACTTGAATTTTGTCAAACTGTTTAAGCTGACGGAGCTTGAACAGGCACTCTTGCCCTACAAGAATACTCGTCAATATGACGCGGTTATCCGTTACTACTTCGCCTGCATCGGTTTGCTCGACTCACCCCGGCTACAGCACCCGCTGGCGCTGTTCAGACAGGCGCTGGGAGAGTTGGGGCAGCATCGTGTACGCCGCGATGTGGAACAGGATCCCGCGCCGAGCCCCGATAAAGAGGCGTCGCCCGGTCTGACGCAAATTCTTGGAAGAGTGGATGACTTCGACGCGCGACTGCAATACGGCATAGAACTGATGAAGGTCTCGGCGACGCAGGTGCCGAAGATACTGCACTTCGTCTGGGTCGGAGGAGGCGTCGGGGATATACAGCGTGATTACATCAACCTGTGGAAACAGGTGCTGACTGGACACGACTACACAATCAATCTCTGGTACGACAGCGATGCGTTACTGGCCCATAAAACCAACCGTTTGATTATCGAGGCCGCCAAAGCAGATGCAATGTTGCAGGGTGGAACCGAAAGTACGTCTGAGCGGGTATTGGGCGAATCGTATGTCGCCCGCGCCATTGTTCTGAAACAGCAGATGTACGATTACATCAATGATGCAACCGCACGAGGCGAATCGGCCGATGACGCGAGAGTTCAGTTACTGGCTCGTGCTTATGGACAAGACGCAGGGGGTTTACGTGAGCTGAAGAACCGAAATCGTGAAAGCGTAAAGGGCTTGGTTGACAGAGGTTTACGACTGCGCGACCTGGCGAGTACGGAAACACCTTTGCAGTTGCGAGATATCTACGAGCGCGAAATGCGTCTGCGTGGCAACTTCGCCGCAGCGTCGGACATTGTCAGAGTGGAAGCGTTGTATCCGGAAGGCGGCAGTTATTCCGATGTCGATAACTTGCCTCCGTTACTGCAAGAGATCGGTGGTGTCGACATTAGCGGCTTCGACAACGGAGCACGACTGGGCGTGTTGCAGTTGCTGCTGGATCACAACCCCCACTGGATGCCTGGCCGTGAAGCTCTGCGCAGTCGATACACCGATTACACGGTGCGAATTCCTGAACAGCATCGTCCAGAACTGCAAGCTTTCGCCAGTAGCCAGCCAGACCTCAATCAAGTGTTCCAGCCTCCCCGGGACCTTCTCGCCCGACCTTACACCTTAAGGGCCGTGGCAGAGGGTTCCACGATCAGTAATGCCTTCATGTTGGCCCATCCCGGTTCGACAGTCATCGAGTCCGTGTTTGATCGCTTCCGGTTCAATTATCGGTTGGTTGAAGACACTGCCCGGCTGGCTGCTCAGAGAGGTGTCAGACTTGAAGATTCTGAGGCGATGTCTTCACTGGCGAACGAGGTTCTGGAAAAAGCCTACGGGCCTCTCATTGACTTACCAGGGGAGGAGTCGATTTTCGCTGCCTATCTTGCAGACGCCGCCGCCAATTACTACAACGACGGCATCCGTCCGCAAGGTGAGGGGACGATCTATTTGACCGGCCCGGTCGGCATCAAGGACGGTACGAGCGATTTCGAAAAGGCTCGGTTAACGTCTCGCGGCGCAGAAGCCTCCCGTGCGGAGATGGCAATAGATCCCCTGACGACAGTCAATCGCACAACCGAAGAGGAGCAGGATCACTCCTGGAAAGACAATGAAACCGACTTTGACAAGTGGGTGGAAACCGAGAAGCAGAACTGGCGCGATGGCCAATACAAAACCCGCTACGCCGGGAACATCGCTGAGTTGCTGAAGCAGGCGACTGTCGAATTCGAACTCGGCTGGCCGCTCATCGAAGGACGCCATGTCCTGAACACCGAGCTGTTGCAGCGCATGGCCGAGCGCCTCGGCGAACCGTTTACCCAGGCGATGATGAGCGGCCACGACGGCCCGGTCGTGTTCGCTGAAAGGATGCCACTGAGCTTCGATGATCGTCAGGCCATCCGCAATCAGGACACGCGCCTGCGACCGCCGGCATTCCCTAAAAATCAGCTCGCGCAAAATCTTGCGCTGGATGAAATCTTGATCGGTCTTGGTGCTGGCTCCTGGCACCTTGAGCAGCTCAACCCATTGCAGCGTTTGACGATAGGAGCATTGCTGGGCGTCGAGTCACTGGACAGTCAGAGCTTTTCTGCCCTGAGCGGTGCGCTGGACAATCTGATCAACAGCGTCAGGGAGCGTGGAACCTCCGGGCGTTACGCGGTGATCGAACAGCATCTCTATCAGCGTCGGGCACCCGCGTTTCTGGCGGGGATGGCGAGTGTCGAGGATGGCTTGCCGGCGAACTCGGTCAGCGCATTGGGCCTGAAGAAAAACGCGCTGGCCAACGCTGTGACGCTGTTCGACTGGGGGCGTCAGGTGGCGCAGATCCAGCGACTCGCGACGCGGGAACACCGTGAAAAGGTTCAGGAACGGGTGGAGCAAGTGCTGAACCAGTTCGAGGCCGGAACCGCCAAACTGGTGCCTCAGGATCTGTTGATGCACGGGCCGGGTGATACCGCTGCCGGGCGCTGCTTTCCGCTGGCGTTGGCGATGAGTGCTGCCCTTACGCAAAGTGATACGGCGACCCGACAGTTACGCGAGCGGTTTTTCCTTGCGGTACTTGAACCGGAGCAATCGGACTCGACAGCGTTTCTCGGTGCACTGGAGGACATGCGTGGCGTAAACGCCGCCGAACTGGGCACGGCACTGGGGCGGGTCGATCTGGACAAGGTCGTCACAACCCTCGAGGAGTCCGTCGGGACTCGAACCCTGATGCTCAACTCGGACAACCACTCGATGCTGGTGGCCCGGACAGTGAGTGGGGCGACAGACGCTTACCACTTTTATGATCCGAACTTCGGCCTGTTCGAATTCGACAGTCCAGCGACCTTCAAAATGGCCTTGAAGCAGTTCTTCAAGGACACAAACATGGCCCGACACTATGCGGTGTATGGCAAATCTGGCCGGCCGCTGTTCGATCTGATCGATGTCCAGGGGGAGCAGGTTGCCGGTCTGGAGCTGTCGAGCGGCTTCAAGGTGGCTCAGTTGCTCAAGGATGAACCACTGCCGGACAAACCGTTCAGGCCCATTCGCCAGAGGGTGAACAGTGCTCACGGCCAGTCGCTGATGGCGAATTCGCGCCTGGGTAGTGCGCTGCTGTCTTCAGACAATCACTGGTGGGCGGAGCAGATCGCTGAGGCAACTTCGCGCTTGCAGGAGGGCCATGATTCGGTCACTCCATTGGTGCCGTTGTTCGATTCGCTGGAGGTGATACCCGAGGGCGGCTATCGGGTGAACATGATCGATCCGCAGAGTGGCGAGTCGGTGGCCATGGTCACCAGCCGGGATGATCGCCTGTTGCGAATCAGGAGCTACCTGACTGACCTGTTCTCGACCCTGGGGCGCAAACGTGCGACCGGCGCGGTGGTGGATCCGACCGAGGCGGCAGCGGTGCACACGCTCAATGCCGGGTTTGCGGTGCAGGCACTGATGAATGCGTTGCGCGGGCGTGAAGGCGACGAGCGCACATTGACCACTGCGGTGCAGTGGCATGCCTACGTCAACTACGCACAACTGGTGCATGGCAATGTGGTCGATGTGGCAGGGCTGATCAGTCTGGTTCAAGCCACGTTGCGCGATGAAAAACTGATTGCCCGCACCAGTGCGAAGGTGGTCGGCGAAGCACTTGAGCCATTGACCGGCAGAACCCTCGGCGCAGTGGCCGGACATGTCGTCAACGAGGGCGTCGGTGCCGTGCTGGGTCTGGCCAATGTTGGCTTCGATATCTATCAGCTGGCGAATGCCCGCGATGATGTCGAGACTGCCACCTATGCAACTCAACTGACTTTCGACGCCAGCAGTCTGGCCCTGACGGGAGCGGGACTTGGTGCGGCGCTCGCCGGCGCGGGTACGGCGGCTGCGGTGCTGGGCGGCGCCGGGGTGATTCTGGGGGGCCTGGCGGTCGGCGTGGCTGCACTGGCGCAGAACTTCGCAACCATCGCAGAAGAAGCGAAAGCGGTCGGGCTGTTTTTCGCGGAACTGGAACAGGCGCATCACAGTGCCGGGTATCGCTATAGCGGCGAGCAAGGTGCCTGGTTGCCGCGTCCGTCGCTGATTATCAACGGTCTGGATCTGAACACCGGGAAGCTGCTGCTCGATAGCACCCGTCTGTATCCGCTGCACGATCATTTCGGCGTACCGGAATTCGAGGTCGATTACCCGCGAGCCATCCACCTGAGCAAGGAACTTGGCTACCCCGCCGAAATGGCGTTCGCACCACCGGCCGATCAGGCCATTGTGTTGCCGTGCACGCCGCTCACCTGCTACCGCTACGAGTACCAGATCCTGCCGTTTTCATCGCAACGCCACGACAAGGGCTTCGATATTGCGCGGCGTCTGGAGAAGAAAAAAACGGACGGTCAGTGGCTGTTCCTGTTTTCGTTCTACTCGTTTCCCAGCCACCACATCGTCCATCGGCTGTACCCTGATTACCGGCCGACCGAGATCAGCGTCACACTCGATGCGCAGGCGCGCAAACTGGTTGTGCCGGTAATTCCCAAGCCTTGGCACGAGCAAATCAGCTATCGGATTCAGGGTGGTGGCGGCACCTGCACACTGGTGCTCAACCCCGGTGTAAACCTTGAGCTGGTGTCAGTGGACGTTCAACAGAATCGCTGGATCATCGTCGCCCCCTGGGCCGGCGAGAAGGACATTACGTTCGGCAAGGACGGGCAGTTCAGTGTCAGGGGCTGCCAGTTCAAGGTGACGGCGGCCATTGCGCCGGACATTTCCCTGCTGATCGAAAATGGCCGGCTCTTCAGGGTCGCCGGCGCCAAACGCAATGAGCTGGAGCTGCTGCAAGAGCAGGCGCCCAAAGGGCTGGACGGGCAGATCCTGCAGGATCATCTGCAAGAACTCGCGCGGGCTCATCGATTGGCGCTGCGTTATACGCCGATCCACGACTATCTGATTCCGTTCGAAAACATCAAGGCGCCGCGTTACACCAATGGCTGGTATGACGCCGAGGATGACCGGATCCTCTACATCCGCAATGACGAGGTGTTCGATGATGAGGGCCTGTTGTCGGTGGTGGTCGGCGGCTCGGCGTTTTTCCATGATCCGTTCGGTTACGAGATCTGCCAGGTCGATGCCGGCACCGGGCTGCTCAGCCATCGTTATCGTTTGATGTTCCGTCGCACAGGTGTCAGCACGATTCGCAGTGTGGAGGTCGATGGTCAGGGCGTCGTGCATGTGGTGCAGGAATATGCCTTTGAAAACGGCGCGCTTGAACGCCTTGACTACCTGATTCACGAAGGTGAGCTGTGGTTGAGTTCGGTTACTCGCGGACTTGAACCGACCTTCGAGTCGCTGCTCGATGACAGCACTCCCTTGGCCGGTTGGGCTCCGATACTGGGCGAGTGGGTGGTGCCCAAACCGGTTCACGATGACAAGGGTTATGCCATGGTCGACTGGCAGTTCGCGCCTTACGTTTCGATCTGCTGGAAGATCGAAGAGAACGCCCGGGACATGGCCTGGATTCGTACCCGTGACAATCTGATCGTGCGGCCGGTACCGCGTCGTCGTCATGCACGCGGCTGGCCCGACTCGGTCCAGAACCTGAACGAGTTGATGCTGCTGACGCTGGCTGATGACGTCGACGTGTTCGTCGTCTACGACCGCCCGCTTCAGAACCTGTGCCGGGTGCAGCGCACAGTGGAGGAAGGGCAGGGCCAATGGTCGCACCGCTGGGTGCAACCTGAGGGCTTGAAACAGGTGACTGCTGAGCACAAGGGGTATCAGGTGCGGACCGAGGACGGGTTGTCGTTCGAGATCGGTACCGACGGCGAAGTGCGTTTTGCGGGTCTGGCCGAACCGTGGCTCAAGGGACGAGGGCAATGGTGGCTGGCGCTCGAAGTGGTGGCCCGGCAATACACCGCTGAACAGTTCGCGATTGTCGGCATTGCCAACGCCGCTGGCGATGCACGCTTGCACGCCTGGTACGTGGGTGGCCGCCTGCTGCTGTGTGAGGCGCAACAGACGCAGCTCCGATTGCTCGGCATGACGCCGGACAATCAATCGGCATGGCTGTTCGAACCCGAAAGCGGCGAGGTCTGGCGCCAGACCTTTATCGATAAAGAGCAACTCGACCAGGCCTTCGGAAAAGGCACGCAATTGTTACAGGCCTCCTTGGTGCCCAAACCCGAACGACAGTGGACTGCCTGGCGTTTTGCCGATGTCCGGATCGACGGTGCCGGTCTTGTGGGCACGACGCGGGAGGGGGTGGTGCTGCAACTGGAACATCAGGTCCCCCCGTTGATCACCGGCGTGCAGCATGATTGGCTGGCGGCCCATGGCGACAATCTGATCGGCAACTTGCAGGCCTTGCTGGCGAACGAGGCGCATCGTCCGTTCATTTCGATCGCTGCGCAGGACGCCAGTGTTCAGTGGTACATCGCCGAAAGCGCACGGCTGATCCAGATCCCCGCTGCCGATTTGCCGGAGGATTTCGAGCTGCTCGGAACCCGGCGAAATACCGATGTCCTGCTACATAAGCCGCAGGAACGGGTCGTTCAGGGCTACCCGAGTTTGCGTCAGATCAAACCGCTGGATTATGTCCAGCGCACGGGTGAGGTACTGGTGCTTGAAGGGCGGGTGGATGCCTACGATCTGCTGCCGCTGGTGCCGGACGATGTGCGCACACTGGTTCTGCGGGTGGGACGCGGTTCGATGAAATGGCATGTGACCGAGGCGCTCATGCGCAAGCTCGATTCGCTGGTGGTGGATTGCCGTTATCCGCTGGTGGGTTTTCCGCAGTTCATGGGCCGCTTGATCCTGACCATGACAGATCCGCACAAGCTCGAAGTGGGGATGGTCGAGGAGCATCTGGTGGTAATTGATCCCGACAGTGAGCACTGTGTGCTGGTGCGCAATGCGGATGCGCCTGATCCGGCGCTGCGTGGTGATGCCATGCTTGAGGTCAAGGGGCTGCGTCCATGTCAGGTGTCGACCCTGGTGCGCTGGCTGAAGGCGCGCAAGGATGAAACCGAAAGCGTGACGTTGAAAGCCTTGATCGATCAGGCTGGCGCGAAGAAAACCGTCGAGTCTGCCGATTGAGGGCTTACGGGCACTGACGAAAAAAGACCGCCGACGTTACCGTCGGCGGTCTTTTCGTTTCAGGGTTCAAGGCACAAGGTAGCCTTTGACCCCGGTAAAGATGATCTGCGCCGCCAGCGCGCATACGAACAACCCCATCAGGCGGCTGACGATCTGCAGGCCCTGGTCACCGAGAATCCGCTCGATGCGGTTCGACAGGTAAAGCACCACTCCCACCGTGAAACTGGCGAGCGCGATGCTCATGATCGCGATCAGCTTGTCATCCCAGTGCGGCTGGCTGACGCCCATCACCAGCAATGCACCGATGGTGCCGGGCCCGACGGTCAGTGGAATGGTCAGCGGAACAATTGTCACATCCTGCTGCACGTTGTCGGTCTGCACGGCCGACTTGCCCTGCGCCATGCCCAGCGCCGAGATGAACAGCACGCTGCCGGCACCGATGCGGAAGGCATCCACGGTGATGCCGAACACGTCGAAGATCACCCGCCCGAACAGGTACAGCAACACGCTCGAAACCAGGGTGGCGATCGCAACTTTCCAGGCCAGGCGCCGTTGTTCCTTGCGCGAGTAACCCCGGGTCAGGCTGATGAAGCAGGACAACACGAAGAACGGGCTGTAGAGCACCAGCATCTTCAGGTAAACGCTGAACAACACATGGAGCATGGTTAAAGCTCGCGCGGGCGGAAGTTGAAAGGAGTCTATCAGGCGCCGCACGGTCTGTCGGCAAGATCGTTATGGGTGAACGAATGGTAATTATGAAGTTGCTGCTTGTTGTTTTTGTACAAATATTGTTGTGACTGTTTGTTGTTATCTATTGGTAATGGTTGTTGGCTTGTTAGTTGGTTTTCTGCCGTGTAGTTTTGTTTTGCGAACTCAGGAAGGGTTCGTTGAAAAAAACAAACTAAGGAAATTACTCATGGAAAAAAATACTGTTGTTACTCTCGCCGATCGCCTGGAGCGTCTGAGTACTTATGATGTAACGCCTGAAAAGATCATTATCAATTCGCGCAGTGCTTCCGGCGTGATGGCTTTCGATATTGAAGAACCGAGTCGGGCTTCGATTGTGGGCGATGCGATTCTTTCTTTTGTTTCGGGCATGTCCGATCAGAACCGTGCCGATGTACTCAATACTTATCTGTTTGCATCGTTGGCGGCGAACAAGAAGTACCCTGCCGATCATCAAGGCAAGGAGTGGTATCAAACATTCCTGCAGGTCATGCAGGACGCTGGCTGGATCGTGTTGAAGCGTTATTACGACTCGACCACCGCCTCCGGTAAAAGCTTCACGATGGACCAGTTGGCCCTGACGATCCTGAGCTCGGCAGTCGCTGCGGCAGCGGTTCCGGGGCCGACTTCGGCACTGTTGCTGAAAGTGGCTGCCGATGCGATGGCCTCGCTGCAGAACTCGGATAAACCGTTGAAAGTATTCGACCAGAACATTAAGGAAAAAGGCACCGGGGGTTTTGCCGTGGGTTCTTGCCTTGAAACCCCAGGCCAGGAAGTTATTTTGACATTGGGTGCTGTTCGTTATATCAATCGAGCCAATCAGACCAAAGTGCTGTTCGTTAATTGGGATAGCAGTTCCGTGGATCTGTATCGCGGCGAATCGCATATGACCATGGTGCCGTCCATCATTGAAAAGACTCGCGCCATTATTGCTGGAAAGTTGGGCGATCGTGCGGTCAGGCAAATCAGTGAGTGGGAAATCTGACTTAATAAAAGTAGATGGCGGTGCGATACGCCGTCATCTATCCCCTGTGCTGGAGGTATGGATGAATATGCAATACTCGGTTTATGCCAATGCAGGAGCATTGGTTTTGCTACCTTCAGGAATGTCTGCCCAGGAACAGCAAGATGTTCAGCACTCCGTCTTGTTTGCACAATTGGCAGCCACCCGGAAATGGCTTCAATCCGGCCAGGTCGAATGGTATTCAATCTGGCAGCAAGTTTTGAAAGACAGTTGGTTGCAACGGAAAGTGGCATGGGACACCTTCACCCCGCCACTGGACGCCATGGCGTCGGCCATGGACTGGATGACCCTGCTGCTGGAGAAGTCGCTCGATGATGTCGATGCCCGTGAATGGCTGCCGGTACTGCAAGACATTGCCGGGTTGCCGGCGGCAGATCCACTGATCGGGTTTCTTCGGGAGAGGATCCAGCAACCTGTACTGGCACCGGAGGACAAGGCCGGGCCGGTTGACCTGCTTCGTTTTCTGGTCGTCGTTGCGCAACCGGGCCCTCGTCTGAGTGCGGTGTATATCACCCTGAAGTCTTCAGAGGGCGGTACAGTCAATCCGTTTTCCAGGGTCTTCACATCGGCTGATGTGCAGGGCGTCGTCGAGCAAAAGTTTTTCCAGGCGGATATGTCTGCCGTACTGCAGGAGCGGATCCGAGGCGTGCTGGAAAAGCGCCTGGAGCCGTTCGCTGAGCTGATCCGGCAAATGCCCGGGAAGCCAGAGGTAGAGGCTGGCATCCAGCGCTGATCAAGACGTCCGTGCGGTGCTGCGGTTTTGCTGATCACGCTGGGCCACCCAGTGCTCGATCAGCTCGCGCAGTTGCGACAGCTCCACCGGTTTGGCCATGTGCCCGTCCATGCCAGCCTGGCGCGCACGCTCCTTGTGTTCGGCGAGGATGTGCGCGGTCAGCGCGACGATCGGCGTACGGATGCGCTGATTGCCGACTTCCCAGGCTCGCAGTTGCTGGGTGGCGGAGAAACCATCGAGGATCGGCATTTCGCAGTCCATCAGAACCAGGTCGTACCGCTGGGCCTTCATCGCCTGCAAGGCTTCTTCGCCATTGCTGGCGGTGTCCGGTTGCAGATTGAGCTTGCCGAGCATGCCACGGATCACTTTGGTGGAAATCGTGTTGTCTTCGGCGACAAGAATGCGGAAATCGCTCGGGACCTTGACTGCCGTGGCCGGGCCGGTTGCTTGAGGCTGGAACACCGCCTGGCCACGGTTGCGCTGGTTCAGTTCGTCGGCCAGCGTAGTCTTGAGGGTATAGCCGGCCACCGGTTTGGCCAGGATGCGTTTGATCCCCGAATTTCGCGCGATGATCTTGCTCGGCGCATTGCTGATGCCGGTGAGCATGATCAGCAGGATGTCGTGGTTCAGGCTTGGGTCTTCCTTGATCTTGGCCGCCAGTTGCATGCCGGTCATGCCGGGCATGTTCTGGTCCAGCAAGACCACGTCGAAGTAATCACGCAAATGCGCCTTGGTGCGCAACAGGGCCAGCGCTTCCTTGCCTGACGGTACCGCGCTGACGTTCAGGCCCCAGGCGCTGCACTGTTGCACCAGCACTTTGCGGCAGGTGTCGTTGTCGTCGACCACCAGTACCCGCGCGCCTTGCAGCGGACTGTCGAGATCGGAGGTCGGATGCTCCAGACGATCGGGGTCCAGCGGCAGGGTCAGCCACAGCGTGCTGCCCTGGCTGGCGCCGCTCTTGATGCCGAACTCGCCCTGCATCAGGCGAATCAGTTGCCGTGCGATCACCAGCCCGAGATTGCCGCCCAGCCGGTTGGCCGACAGGAAGTGCTTGCTGTGCAGCTCGGCGTGCATCAACGCATCACGCTCTTCCTGGTCCATCGGCTGACCGCTGTCCTGCACGGCAATACGCAGGCGCGGTTTGGTGCTGCGCTCATCGAGGGCAACCACCACCAGCACTTCGCCTTCTTCGGTTTTCTTCAGGGCGTTTTCCAGCAGGCTCAGCAGCGTCTGGCGCAGACGCGTCGGGTCGCCGCTGATGACCCGTGGCACCTGCGGCTGGATGAAGCTGATCAGTTCGACGTTCTGCTGTTCGGCCTTGGCGCGGTAGATGCTCAGGCAATCGTCGATCAGGGCGTTGAGGTCGAACTGCACGTCGTCCAGCTCGATCTGCCCGGATTCGAGGCGGGAGATGTCGAGGATCTCGTTGATCAGGGTCAGCAGTTCGTTGCCGGCGCTGTGGATGGTCTGCACATAGTCGCGTTGCTTGACCGACAACGGCGTGCCGAGCAGCAATTCGGTCATGCCCAGCACACCGTTCATCGGCGTGCGGATCTCGTGGCTGATCTTGGCGAGGAATTCGGCCTTGGCATTGATCTCGGCGTTGCTCGCGGCGAGGTCGCGGCTGATGCTGAAGCGGCTTTCGGTGATGCTGCGCTGGCGCTCGCCGAGGGCAATGCTCATCAGCAGGCCACTGATGCAGATGAAGCCCATCAGGGTCATGATCAGGCCTTGCGGCGCCACCAGGGTCAGCCCCAGCAAGGCCGGGAGGATGATCAGCGTGCCGATGTTGAACACCACCATCGCGGCGACGAACAAGCGGGCAGGGCGGTAGCCTTTCTGCCAGTGATAGAACGCCACCAGCAACATGCTCAGCCCGGCCAGGGCCACCAGCGCGTAAGTGATGATGTTCAGCGGCAGGGTGTTGACGAACAACAGCAGCAGGCTGCAGATCACGATGAACAGGATGTCGCCCAGCAGCAGTTTGTTCAGCGGGTGCGGGCCAAGCGGGGCGAAGAAGCGGTAGGCGAACATCAGGCCGGCCGGCGCGGTCAGCAACAGGGCCAGATAGGCGCCGGGGGTCTGGATCGCGTGCCAGTTCGGCAGCCAAGGACCGGCGAGGTTGAGCAGCAGCAACAGGCTCAGGCTCAGCAGCGCTTCACAGACTGCCAGCCACAGGCTGCTGCGCGAGCGGGTGTAGGCGTAGCGGATCAGGTTGTGCAGGATCAGCATCGCCAGGCAGCCGAACAGCAAGCCGTAGATCAGCGTCTGGTTATGATTGGCCGCGCCCATCACCGCCGATTGCAGGGTGATGTACGGACGTAACTGGTGGTCGGAGACCATTCGCAGGTAGATGTCGAGGGACTTGTCGCTTTGCGGCAGCGGCAGCAGAAAGTCGCTGCTCGGCAGGGGGCGCTCGGCCTGGGCCTGGACGGTGCCGGTTTCCCGTTGCTCGATCAGTCTGTCGCCATCGAGCACGTACAGATTGAGGTGCGACAGGTCGGGAGCGAAGATGCGCAGCACTTGTTCGTGCTTGCCGGGCGCCAGTCTGAAGCGCAGCCATAACGCGCCATCGGGTTCGGCCGCGGTGAGGCGGTCAAGCTCGATAGGGCTGAATTGATTGGTGTAGCGGGCGGAGCGGATGTCGCTCAGCTGGAGGTTGCCCTGATCGTCGAGCAATACCGACCAGCCACTGCCTTGCGCGGCCTGGGCCGGGAGCATGCAGAGCAAGGTCAACAGTGTGACGGTGAAGCCTATGGCAATCCTGAGCCAGCGCACGGCGAAATCCCTTCGTAGGTTGATGCCAGAATATAACGATGCGCAGCGTCGGAACAGTCCGGCAAGGACCAAGGGCCCTTGCCGGAAACACAGCGTAGCTTATTACCGGGTTTCGCCGCGTTCACGGGCAATGGCGCGGTAGCCAATGTCGGTGCGGTAGAAGCAGCCTTCCCAGTCGATGGCCTTGGCCAGTTTGTAGGCCTGCTCCTGGGCAGCACCCACGCTGGCGCCCATGGCAGTAGCGCACAGCACCCGACCACCGGCCGTCACGACGTTACCGTCCTTGAGCGCGGTGCCGGCGTGGAAGACCTTGCCTTCCAGGCTCGCTGCCGCGTCCAGACCGTTGATCGTCGCGCCCTTGGCGTAGTCGCCCGGGTAACCGCCAGCGGCCAGCACGATGCCGACGCTCGGACGTGGATCCCACTGCGCTTCGACTTTATCCAGGGCCTGGGCCAGTGCCGCTTCGACCAGTAACACCAGGCTCGACTGCAGACGCAGCATCACCGGTTGGGTTTCCGGATCGCCGAAACGGCAGTTGAACTCGATGACCTTCGGATTGCCGGCCTTGTCGATCATCAGACCGGCGTACAGGAAACCGGTGTAGACGTTGCCTTCTTCGGCCATGCCGCGCACGGTCGGCCAGATCACCAGATCCATCACGCGCTGGTGCACGTCGGCGGTGACCACCGGGGCAGGGGAGTAGGCACCCATGCCGCCGGTGTTCGGGCCGCTGTCGCCGTCGCCGACGCGTTTATGGTCCTGGCTGGTGGCCATCGGCAGGACGTTCTTGCCGTCGACCATGACGATGAAGCTGGCTTCTTCGCCGTCGAGGAATTCTTCGATGACGACGCGCGAACCAGCGTCGCCAAAGGCGTTGCCGGCGAGCATGTCGCGCACGGCGTCTTCGGCTTCGGCCAGGGTCATGGCGACGATCACGCCTTTACCGGCGGCCAGGCCGTCGGCCTTGATCACGATCGGCGCACCTTTTTCACGCAGGTAAGCCAGGGCTGGCTCGATCTCGGTGAAGTTCTGGTAGTCGGCGGTCGGGATCTTGTGGCGTGCCAGGAAATCCTTGGTGAAGGCTTTCGAGCCTTCCAGCTGCGCAGCACCGGCGGTCGGACCGAAGCAGTCCAGGCCACGGGAGCGGAACAGATCGACGACGCCGGCAACCAGCGGCACTTCCGGACCGACGATGGTCAGGGAAACGTTCTTCTCGGCGAAGTCGGCCAGTTGCTCGAGGGCCAGTACGTCGATGGCGACGTTTTCGCACTTGGCTTCAATCGCGGTGCCGGCGTTGCCCGGTGCGACGAAAACCTTCTGCACACGCGGATCCTGAGCCACTTTCCAGGCCAGGGCGTGTTCGCGGCCACCGCTGCCAATGATCAAAACATTCATTTCAAAAACCTCGGATGACGCTAATTCTGTTTTGGAACCTGAAGCGCTTCACGCTCCAGGAGGTCGCAATGAAGCCGGTAGATGCAAGGCGGAGTCGACCTCGGTGAGCGGAGTTGCCTTTTGGCAATGAGCATCATCGAGGTCGGCTCCAACGCAGCAGATGCCGGCTTCAGTGCGGCCGTTGTCTGATTAGTGACGGAAGTGGCGCATGCCGGTGAATACCATCGCGATACCGGCTTCGTCAGCAGCAGCAATCACTTCAGCATCGCGCATCGAACCGCCTGGCTGGATCACTGCAGTGATACCCACCTTGGCCGCATTGTCCAGACCGTCGCGGAACGGGAAGAACGCATCGGATGCCATCACCGAACCGGCGACTTGCAGACCGGCGTGTTCAGCCTTGATCGCGGCAATACGTGCCGAGTTCACGCGGCTCATCTGGCCGGCGCCGACACCGATGGTCTGACGGTTCTTGGCGTAGACGATGGCGTTGGATTTAACGTACTTGGCCACTTTCCAGGCGAAGATCAGGTCGTGGATTTCCTGTTCGGTCGGTGCGCGCTTGGTCACCACTTTCAGGTCGTCGGCGCCGATCATGCCGATGTCACGGCTCTGAACCAGCAGGCCGCCGTTGACGCGCTTGTAGTCCCAGGCAGCAGCGCGGTCAGCCGACCAGTCGCCGCAGGCCAGCAGGCGCACATTGGCCTTGGCAGCAACGATGGCGCGGGCTTCTTCGCTGACGCTCGGGGCGATGATCACTTCAACGAACTGACGCTCGACGATCGCCTTGGCGGTCTCGGCATCCAGTTCACGGTTGAAGGCGATGATGCCGCCGAACGCCGACTCGGTGTCGGTGGCGTAGGCCAGTTCGTAGGCCTGACGGATGCCGCCTTCGGCGTCCGGGCTCACGGCCACGCCGCACGGGTTGGCGTGCTTGACGATCACGCAGGCTGGTTTGACGAAGCTCTTCACGCACTCCAGCGCGGCGTCGGTGTCGGCCACGTTGTTGTACGACAGCTCTTTGCCTTGCAGCTGGGTGGCGGTAGCGATGCCGACTTCGGCCGGCTTGGCTTCCACGTAGAACGCCGCGCTCTGGTGCGGGTTCTCGCCGTAGCGCATTTCCTGGGCCTTGATGAACTGGCTGTTGAAGGTGCGCGGGAATTCGCTGCGACCTTCGGTGCTCAGGGTCTCGGCAGCCTGGTTCACGGTGCCCATGTAGTTGGCGATCATGCCGTCGTAGGCGGCGGTGTGTTCGAACGCCTTGAGCATCAGGTCGAAACGCTGAGCGTAGGTCAGGCCGCCGGCCTTGAGGTTTTCCAGGACGTTGGCGTAATCGCTGGCATTCACCACGATGGCCACGTCTTTATGGTTTTTCGCGGCCGAACGGACCATGGTCGGGCCGCCGATGTCGATGTTTTCGATGGCGGTCGGCAGGTCGCAGCCTGGTTTGCTGATGGTGGCTTCGAACGGGTACAGGTTGACGGCTACCAGATCGATCGGCTTGATGCCGTGCTCGTTCATGATCGCGTCATCGATACCGCGACGACCGAGGATCCCGCCGTGGATTTTCGGGTGCAGGGTTTTCACCCGCCCGTCCATCATCTCTGCGAAACCGGTGTAATCCGCGACTTCCACTGCGGCCACGCCGTTGTCCTGCAGCAGTTTGAAGGTCCCGCCGGTGGAAAGGATTTCCACGCCCAGGGCTTCCAGCTCCCTGGCGAATTCGAGGATCCCGGTCTTGTCGGAAACACTGATCAAGGCGCGGCGGATCGGCAGGCGGGTAGTCTGGTCGGTCATCTCAATTTCCATCAAAAGCAAGGGAAGTCAGCAAAAAAGGCGACCGGTTTTACGCGGGCGCCTTTCTGGTTTGATTGAATGCTTACAGCAGATCGTACTGCTTGAGTTTCTTGCGCAGCGTGCCGCGGTTGAGTCCGAGCAGCTCGCTGGCCTTGGTCTGGTTGCCCTTGACGTAGTTCATCACGCTTTCGAGCAGGGGAGCCTCGACTTCGGAGAGCACCAGGTTGTACACGTCCGTGACGGCTGCGCCCTCAAGGTGGGCGAAATAATTGTGCAGCGCCTTCTCGACACTCCCGCGAAGGGTCTGGCCTTCTTCGCTCGGTGTATTGAGGTGCTGTTTCAAATTCACGTTGTCGCTCACGGGTGTTGTTCCACTCACTAAAGTCTCGGTCATCATCGTCATGCGGCCACCCCTTCTCCGTCCCCTGTCAGGCTCTTGTAACGTTCGGCGAAGAACTCCCGAACGTTGGCGCATTGTGTTTCCGTACCATCCAAACGATTGAAACGGGCGCGAAACTCCTTGGCGCCCGGCAAGGTTGCGAGATACCAGCCCACATGCTTTCGGGCAATGCGTACACCCATCACGTCCCCATAAAAGGCGTGGAGGGCAGCCAGATGCTCAAGCAGAATGCGTTCCACCTCGATCAGCTCCGGCGCCGGCAGTTTTTCGCCGGTACGCAGGAAGTGTTCGATCTCACGAAAAATCCATGGCCGCCCCTGGGCGGCCCGGCCGATCAACAGGCCATCGGCACCGGTCGCGTCGAGCACGTAGCGGGCCTTTTCCGGCGATACGATGTCGCCGTTGGCAAAGACCGGAATCGACACCGCCTGCTTGATCGCGGCAATGGTGTCGTACTCGGCTTCGCCGGTGTACAGGTCGGCGCGGGTGCGGCCATGCACCGCCAGCGCCGTGATCCCGGCCTGCTCGGCGATCTTCGCCACGGTCAGGCCGTTCTTGTTGTCGCGATCCCATCCAGTGCGGATCTTCAGGGTCACCGGCACATCAACCGCAGCCACCACGGCGTGCAGGATCTCGGTAACCAGTGCTTCATCCTTCAACAACGCGGAGCCGGCAGCCTTGTTGCAGACTTTTTTTGCCGGGCAACCCATGTTGATGTCGATAATCTGTGCGCCCAGTTCGACGTTGGCCCGGGCCGCATCCGCCAGCATCTGCGCGTCGCCACCGGCAATCTGTACCGAGCGTGGCTCGGGATCGCCTTCGTGGATCATGCGCATGCGCGACTTGCGGGTATTCCACAGGCTCATGTCACTGGTGACCATTTCCGAGACTACAAGCCCTGCGCCCAATCGCTTGCACAACTGACGAAAGGGCTGGTCGGTGACACCCGCCATGGGGGCGAGGATCAAGCCGTTCTGCAATGTATATGGGCCGATGCGTACCGCCGACATAGGACTTCCCTGAAGTGGGGCCGGATCATGAGAGTTCGAAAAAGGGTTGGCATGATACCCGCTCTCGATGACTGGATAAAGGCTGAATTGAACAAAATCTGAACAGTTATTCTGTTATTACCGCCGGTTTGGTCGGTCGATGCCCAGTCAGAAAACTGCCGTCAAACCCGGAGCGGTGAAGCGTTTCACTCGGGCGAGTGGAAACTCAGGCTGTAGTTCACCGCTTTCGGCCCCGGGTCGAGGATGTCGAGGGCGATGTGGATCGGCGTCTGCGGCGGCATCTCCGCCATGCCTTCAAGGTCGCCGTTGAGGTATTCGCCGGGTTTGAAGCGACGGCTGGCGATCAGGTGGCCGTTGAGGTCGGCGAAGCGCAACTCCAGCAGCGGAAACGGTTGCGAGAAGGGCGCGCGGTTATAGATGATCGCGTCCACCACCAGCGCTCCGCTGAATTCCGGATGGCTGCGCACTACCAGGTTGCTGCTCTTGATCTTGGCGATGTCGACCTTGGACGGCACCGTGCAGCCGATCTGCGGGCACAGTTGCTGGAACCACGGGCGGTATTGATCCTGGCGGGCCAGCTCATCGAAATGATAGGCGATGTACTGACCGGCGAGGGCGCTGGCGGCCAGCAGGATCAACAACAGCCAGAGCAGGCGTCGGCCCCAGGGCGAACGGCGTTTCTGCCAGTCCAGTTGCAGCGGATCGTCGGTCAGGTCCTGCAGCACTTCGGCACGTACGCCGGGCTCGCTGCGTTCGCGCTTTTTGCGCGGAGGCTCGACCGGTGTCAGGTCGTCGTCCGTCTCGTCACTGGCCGACAGGCGTTCGTGGCGCGCGGAATGATCGATCGGGTCGTGCAGGCGCAGTTGCGGGATGGGCGGCTCGTCATCGAGGTCCACCGGCTCCAGTGACAACGAAGGTTCGGTGCGTTCCTGCTTCACCGGTTCGAGGTCGACGGCTTCGGTTTCATGCTCGGGTTCGCTGATCCGTTCGTCCGCCGGTTCGCTGAACAGGCTGTCCGACCACGGCTCGTCTTCCGGCTCATGGCTGTCGCGTCGAGCGCTGAGAGACTCTTCGCGCGGGCGGCCGAATTCGGTGGTCGGCTGGATTTCCCGCTGCTCGAGGCGGGCCAGTTCCTGATCCAGGTCCAGGCTGTCCAGATCCAGCTCGGCGGCGCTCCACTGCTTCTGGCTGATGGTGCGCGGCTCAGGCGGTTCGATTGGCTCGGGTGGTCTGGCGACGACCGGTGCTTCGGTGATCGGTGCCGGTTCGACGATGGCTGGCGCTACCGGCGTGACTGCTTCCTTGCCTGCGCGTTGTTCGAGCAACTGCTTGGCTGCGTTGAACACTTGCAGGCAGGAGCCGCAACGAACCACCCCGCGGGCCACGCTCAATTGAGTGTGGCTGACGCGGAAACTGGTTTGGCAATGCGGGCACTGGGTGACGAAGCTGTCGGTCATGCGGCGATCCGGATTGAGCAGGCGGTCATTCTAGCGCCGACGGCCGGTGATGCGCACCCAGCCATCGCGATTGGCGATCGGGTCGAGATCGAAGTCCTGCGCGTAGGCGGCGGCGACTTCTTCACCTTGTTCGGCGAGGATCCCGGACAGTGCGAGACGCCCGCCGGACTTGACCAGGCCGGACAGTTGCGGCGCCAGGGAAACCAGCGGACCGGCCAGAATATTGGCCACCAGCACGTCGGCTTTGATCTGCGGCAGATCCTCCGGCAGATACAGCGGGAACAGCTCGTCGGCAATGCCGTTGCGACCGGCGTTGTCGCGGGACGCTTCCAGCGCCTGCACGTCGATGTCGGTGCCGACGGCTTCTTTCGCGCCCAGAAGCAGCGCGGCGATGGCCAGAATTCCCGAGCCACAGCCGAAGTCCAGCACGTTGCAGTCTTTCAGATCCTGACCGTCCAGCCATTCCAGGCACAGGGCCGTGGTCGGGTGGGTGCCGGTGCCGAATGCCAGGCCCGGATCCAGCAGCAGGTTGACTGCGTCAGGTTGTGGCGCGGCGTGCCAGCTCGGCACGATCCACAGGCGCTGGCCGAATTGCATCGGCTGGAAACCGTCCATCCAGCTGCGTTCCCAGTCCTGGTCTTCGATCACTTCGCTGTGATGCTCGGGCAGCGGGCTGCCGGTCAGCAGTTCCAGATGGGCCAGTACCGGCGCCGCTTCGGTGCCGCCCTCGAACAGGGCCAGCAGGTGGGTGTGCGCCCACAGCGGGGTGGTATTGAGTTCCGGTTCGAAGATCGGCTGATCTTCGGCGTCCATGAAGGTCACCGAAACGGCGCCCACTTCAAGGAAAGCGTCTTCGTAGGTTTCGGCTTGTTCTGGGCTGATGGCGAGACGGACTTGCAGCCAAGGCATGGCGGGCACCTGTGAAAAAGATTGATTGCAGCCTAGCGGCCTGCGAGAAGCGCGCAAGTTTACGCGAGCGCGACGGTTTTGTGGGAGCGGGTAATGTGTGAGCAGATGAAACCTTCGGAAACAACAAAGCCGCCCGAAGGCGGCTTTGTCATGTGCGGGCTGAAGCTTAGTGCTTCTCGCCAGCCAGCTTGTGCTCGAGGTAGTGAATGTTCACGCCCCCTTTGCAGAAGCCTTCGTCGCGGGTCAGGTCACGGTGCAGCGGGATGTTGGTCTTGATCCCGTCAACCACGATTTCGTCCAGGGCATTGCGCATGCGTGCCATGGCTTCGTCGCGGGTGGCGCCGTAAGTGATCAGCTTGCCGATCAGCGAGTCGTAGTTCGGCGGAACTGCATAACCGCTGTACAGGTGCGAATCGACGCGAACGCCGTTGCCGCCTGGTGCGTGGAAATGCTTGACCGTGCCCGGGCTCGGCATGAAGGTTTTCGGGTCTTCAGCGTTGATCCGGCATTCCAGCGAGTGACCGCGGATGACCACGTCATCCTGAGTGAACGACAGCTTGTTGCCAGCGGCGATGCTGAGCATCTCCTTGACGATGTCGATACCGGTGACCATTTCCGAAACCGGGTGCTCCACCTGAACACGGGTGTTCATTTCGATGAAGTAGAAACGACCGTTCTCGTACAGGAACTCGAAGGTGCCGGCGCCACGGTAGCCGATGTCGACGCACGCCTTGACGCAGCGAGCGAGGACTTCCTTGCGGGCCTGCTCGTCGATGCCCGGTGCCGGCGCTTCTTCGAGGACCTTCTGGTGACGGCGCTGCAGCGAGCAGTCACGGTCGCCCAGGTGGATGGCGTTACCCTGGCCGTCGGACAGAACCTGCACTTCGACGTGACGCGGGTTGGTCAGGAATTTTTCCAGATAGACCATCGGGTTGCCGAACGCCGCGCCAGCTTCGGTGCGGGTCAGCTTGGCGAAGGCGATCAGGTCTTCTTCCTTGTGCACCACGCGCATGCCGCGACCACCACCGCCGCCAGCGGCTTTGATGATCACCGGGTAGCCGACTTCACGACCGATGCGCAGCGCCGTTTCTTCGTCTTCGGGCAGTGGGCCGTCGGAGCCTGGAACGGTTGGAACGCCCGCTTCGATCATCGCGTGCTTGGCCGATACCTTGTCGCCCATCAGGCGAATGGTGTCGGCTTTCGGGCCGATGAAAGCGAAACCGGAGTTCTCGACCTGCTCGGCAAAGTCGGCGTTTTCCGCGAGGAAACCGTAGCCTGGGTGAATGGCGGTAGCGCCAGTCACTTCAGCGGCCGCGATGATTGCCGGGATGTGCAGGTAAGAGTGCGCGGCAGAAGCCGGGCCGATGCAGACGGATTCGTCTGCCAGACCCAGGTGCATCAGCTCTTTGTCGGCCTTGGAGTAAACGGCGACGGTCTTGATGCCCATCTCTTTGCAGGCACGCAGAATCCGCAGGGCGATCTCACCGCGGTTAGCGATCAGAACTTTTTCCAACTTCGCAGTCATCAAAGGCTCTCCGCAGTTCAAACGATGGTGAACAGCGGTTGGTCGTACTCAACCGGCTGGCCGTCTTCGACGAGGATGGACTCGATCACACCGCTGGTTTCAGCTTCGATGTGGTTCATCATCTTCATGGCTTCAACGATGCACAGGGTGTCGCCTTTCTTCACGGTCTGGCCGACTTCAACGAAGGACGGCGAGGTTGGCGAAGATTTGCGATAGAAGGTGCCGACCATCGGCGAACGGGCAACGGTGCCGTTCAGCGCTGGAGCAGCAGCGGCAGCCGGAGCGGCGGCAGCGACTGGAGCGGCAGCGGCAACAGGTGCAGCGGCCGGAGCCTGCATCGGAGCCGGTGCGTAGTACTGCTGCGCCGGGGTCTTGCTGTGGCGGCTGATGCGTACGGACTCTTCGCCTTCCTTGATCTCGAGCTCGTCGATGCCGGACTCTTCCAGCAATTCGATCAGTTTCTTAACTTTACGGATATCCATGAATCATCAACTCCCAAGGGTCGGTCAGGGGCGTATAGCTTGTTGTTCAAGCTGCTCTAGTGCAGCCTCCAGGGCCAGTCGATAACCGCTGGCGCCAAGGCCGCAGATCACTCCCACCGCTACGTCGGAGAAGTAAGAGTGATGGCGGAAAGGTTCGCGTTTGTGCACGTTGGACAAATGCACTTCGATGAATGGGATGCTCACCGCCAGCAGCGCGTCACGTAATGCGACACTTGTGTGTGTAAAAGCTGCTGGGTTGATCAGAATGAAGTCCACACCTTCGCCGCGTGCGGCGTGGATGCGGTCGATCAATTCGTACTCGGCGTTGCTTTGCAGGTACAGCAGGTGATGGCCGGCTTCACGGGCGCGGCGTTCCAGGTCCTGATTGATCTGCGCCAGGGTCGTCGACCCGTAGGTCCCGGGTTCGCGGGTGCCGAGCAGGTTCAGGTTGGGGCCGTGCAGCACCAGTAGCGTTGCCATCTGCGTGTTCCTTGTTATGGGTGAGCCTTCGTCAGAACCCGGCGACTATGCCGCAAAGACTTTGTGACTGTCCAGTTCTCTGCAATAGCCAGCACGATCTCCGATGTTTGCGCGAAATATGTGACTGAGTGATCAGATCCGGTCATTCGCACCGCCAAACCCCGCAGAGTTGCGATCAGACGCGGAAAGCCTGAACCGCTGTATGCAGTTGCCCACCCAATACCAGCAGATTCTCCCCCTGTTCGCGTCCTTCGCCGATGCGCAGCAAGTTATCCCCACCCAATTGGTGAATCCGTTCGCTGTGATCGCGGATTTCGCTGACCGCGCCACTTTGCTGCGCGGTGACATCGGCGATGCGCACAGCCGTGTCGGAAATGGTCTGGATTGCGCCGACGATCTTGTCCAGCGCGCCGTCCGCCGATTGCGCCTGATTGGCTGTGGCTTCGGCGTGTTCAACCTGAGCGCGCATGCCTTCGACCGATTGTCGGGCCGCAGTTTGCAGGCCGGCGATCAAGGTTTGGATTTCTGCGGTGGCGCCGGCGGTGCGTTGCGCCAGTGAGCGGACTTCCTCGGCCACCACGGCAAAGCCGCGGCCCATTTCCCCGGCGCGGGCGGCTTCGATCGCTGCGTTCAGCGCCAGCAGGTTGGTCTGGTCGGCAATCGAGCGAATCACCGTCAGCACGCCACCGATGGTGGCCGACTCTTCGGCCAGATGCTCGATCATCTGCGCATTGCCTTGCACTTCCTCTACCAGCGCATGCAATCCGGTGAGGCTCAGGCCAATGACTTTTTGCCCATGCTCGACAGCCTGTCCTGCGTGACGGCTGGCGTCTGCGGCCTGACGTGCATCACCGGCCACTTGCTGGATGGTCGCTTCCAGTTCGCTCAGGGAGTCGCGGATCAGCGCTGTATCGCCGGCCTGATGCTCCGCGCCGCTGTGCAGGTCATTGCTCAGATCGGCGAGGGTGCGACTGCTGCCCGCCACTTGTTCGGCATTGCCGCGAATCGTCCCGACCAGATCCACCAGATAGGCACGCAGGCGGTTGAGCGAGGCTTCGATGTCGTGCAGTTCGCGGTTGGTTTTACCCAAGTGAATGTCTTGGCTGAAATCACCTTCGGCCCAAGTCGACAATGCGGGCGCGAGATTGGTCAGGGTGCGGGCCAGGCGTCGTTGCAGGGTGTCGATCAGCAGGGCGATCAACAGGATCAGGCCGATCATCACGCCTTGCATCAGGCGCACTTCGCTCTGGATCTGGCCGTGCTGGGCGCGCACCACTGGCTCCAGACCGGCGATGGCTTGTTGAACGGCAGCGATTTTCTGGTGGGTGGCGGTGCTGAGCTCGGTGCGTTTCTGGATCTGGTCGCGAGTGCGGGCCAGTTCTGCAGGGTAACGGCCGAGCAAGCTGTTGAGTTCGCGTTTGAGGCCGACGCCGGCATCTTCGGCGACCGCTTTTTCAGTGCTTTCAATGCCCATCATCGAGGCGAAATCGTCGCTGCCGGATTCACTGCGGGTGACCACGCCAAGCAAGGGCAGGGCATCGATCGCCTGGGCCTGGGTGCGGATGTTGGTGACTTCGCGTTCGACATCGGCAGCCAGTTCGCTGCGCCCGCTGCTGACCAGTTTGTCCCGGGCCAGCGACAACTTGCCCAGGTGTTGAGACGCCGCGAGCAGCGGCGTCAGGTAAGTCGCGTTGCCTCCGGCATAGGTGCTGAGCTGATCGAGGCTGGCGCTCAGTTCGCGCTCGGCCTGCAACAGCAACGCCTGTGGATCCCCGGCCAGTTTGCCGGCGGCGAGCAGGTCGGTCTTGCTGAATTCGTCGAGGCTCGACAGGCTCGGGCGCAGGGTATCGGCCAATGCCGGCGGCAGTTCGCCGAGCTCTTTCTGCAGGCTGTCGATGGCCTGGCTGGCGCTGCTCAGGCGCAGGGCGTCGCCGCTACCGAGGTAGTCCTCGACGTTGCGCGCGACTTCATTCTGAAATTGCTGGGACAGCCCGAGGTAGCGCTCCATCAGCAGATAAGGGCGTTCGAGGGCTTTCTGCGACCACCACAGCGTGGCGCCGAGGGCCACGCAGACGGCGACCAGCAACAGTGTGTTGAGATTGGTGAGCAACTTCAGGCGCATGACGGCTACCAACGGCAGAAATGGTAAGCGCCTGAATTTATTGCGGTTCTGTTACAGGGTTATGACCGAATCGGTGGAATCCGGTGAAAAAGTGGCACTTTGCTTTGAGTCCCGCGCGGTCTGCACCCGATTGCGGCCTTCACCCTTGGCGCGGTACAGCGCCTCGTCGGCCTGGCTCGCCATCATCAGGCTGTCGGAATCGTCGTGCATCTCCACCACCCCGGCGCTGAACGTGCACCACAGATCGTGGGGTTGGGCCGGGTAATGGATTTCGGCGAAGCGCTGGCGAATTTCGTCGAGCACTTTGTGCGCGGCTTCTATATCGGTGTCGGGCATGACGATGGCGAATTCTTCGCCGCCGTAACGGCCGATGAAATCGGTCTTGCGCAGACGCTGCTTGAGGAACAGCGCCAGACTCTTGATCACCCGGTCGCCCATGGGGTGGCCGTGGCTGTCGTTGACCCGTTTGAAGTGGTCGATGTCGAGCATCGCAAAACTCAGCGGCTTGTTTTCGCGGCGGGCGCGGAACGAGCAGTCTTCCAGTAACTGAAGAATGTGCGTGTGGTTGTACAGGCCGGTGAGGCTGTCGCGGACCATTCGCGCCTTGAGATTGCGCGCCCGTGCCGCGCGGTTGCGCACCGTGGTGATCAGGTGACGCGGCTTGATCGGTTTGGTCAGGAAGTCGTCGCCGCCCTCGCTCATGGCGTCGAGCTGCTTGTCCAGGTCGTCTTCGGCCGACAGGTAAATGATCGGCACGCTGACGTAGCGATCGTTGTGGCGGATGACCTTGGCCAGTTCGGTGCCGGTGCAGGCTGGCATGTACATGTCGAGGATGATCAGGTCCGGCTGGAAATCCGCCAGCTCGGCCATGGCCTGAATCGGCTCGATCAATGTGCGCGTGACAATCCCGGCGCTGTTGAGCAGGCGCTCGGTGTGCATCGCCTGGGCGCGGGAGTCGTCGATGATCAGCACTTTATAAGGTTCGTACTGGGCGACGCAGGTCAGGACTTCGATTTTTTCCAGCAGGCTCGAGGCTTCGAGGGTGCCGGTGAGAAACTCCTGACCACCGGCGCGCACGGCGGCGAGGCGGGTCGGGGTGTCGGTTTCATGCAAGCTGAAGAACAGCAGCGGCAACGGTTCTTCCAGACCTTGCTGGGCTTCGGCGGCGAGTTTCAGGCCGACGCCGGCGCCGCTGAAGTCCACGTCCATGACGATGGCGGCCGGCAGGCGCTCGACCATCGAGGAGCGAAACGCCGACACGCTGTCCAGCGCCTGGGCACTGAGACCAAAAAACTCAAGTTGCTTGGCCAGCCGCTCGGCGCGGTCGTGATCCTGAAGCATCACGTAGATCGGTTTGCGCAGGGGCGGCAGAAAGGTCTGGTCGAGCTGATCGCCATGGCGCAGGCCGGTGCGCGACAAACGCTGCATCAAACGGTTGAGGTCGGTGATCAGGCCACTGCTCAGGCGCCCGCGATTGGCGTCCACCGCTTCCAGCGACTGGCTGATGTGGTGGGCGAGTTGAGTGTGCTCGGGCTGTTCGAAGCGCTCGGCAAAACGCAGCAGGCGCAGGTTGGCCTCGCTCAGTTCGGCGAGGTCGGCAGTGGACCACTCACTGCGTTGCAGGCGCTGCCATATCTCAAGAATCTGACGTGCCTGATGAATTACCCGCTGGGCAAAGTGGTGCTTGAGGCGCTCACGGCTGGGGTCTTCTGGCTCGGTCATATCCTGACTACTAGTTAGGGTGCATGCTGAGATCGACTGGTGGCTCTATGCTAGCACCTCTTTCCGGTTACATGAGTGTCGTACGTCAATAATCTGCGGTGCGTCACCATTCAGTTTCCGACCGGCGGGTTTCAATCCGAACCGGATCGTCGGGAAAGTCCCCGTGAACAGGGCACTTCGTGGCGCATCGAGAACCAGCTTCTGCCGAAAGCGCGAAACGAAAACCTGAGGGTTCACGAATTTTTCCATCGGTATCGACAAGGTTTTCTCAGGGCGACGGGTATCAGGGAATCCCTTAGCGCACGACGGCAGGCCCAAAGAGTCACCCCCTGTCATTATTGACGGGTGCGGGCCAGAGGCACGTTGTTGTATGGTTGCTGTCGAACCGTTGAACCCAAGATTGAAAGGATATCGCCATGCTGGACTGGAAGAATCGCGCGGGCAGCGCGCCCGAACGTGCCGCCGAGCCGAAGTCGGCCGCGCGCAGCTATGTTGGCGGCCTGTTGTTCAGCCGCGCGCTGGCCACGCTGGTCGGTATTTATCTGTTGGTGACCATCGGCCTGGGCTGGTACTGGAGTGAAGAGCCGGCCCTGTTCCCCGTGGCGCAGAACGCACAGCTTGCCGCCGAGAAAGAAGGCAAGCAGATGGTGGTTGGCTACACCACCGTCGAAACCCTGAAGACCGTCGCCGGCACGCTGCTGAACAAGCCGGGCGGCTACATTTCCAACGACCGTTTCCCGCCGGGCCTGTGGATGGACAACATGCCGAGCTGGGAATATGGCGTGCTGGTGCAGGTGCGTGACCTGACCCGTGCCTTGCGCAAGGACTTCGCCCGCTCGCAGTCGCAATCGGCTGAAGACGCCGATCTGGCCAAGGCCGAACCGCGCTTCAACTTTGACAACAAGAGCTGGATCCTGCCGTCCAGCGAGTCGGAATACCAGGAAGGCATCAACTCCCTGAGCCGTTATCAGGCGCGCCTGTCTGACCCGACGCAAAAGAACGCGCTGTTCTACGCTCGCGCCGACAACCTGAACAACTGGCTGGGTGATGTCGGGACTCGTCTCGGTTCGCTGTCGCAACGCCTGTCGGCCAGTGTCGGCCGGGTCAAGCTCAACACCGCGCTGAAAACCGAAGTGCCGGCGGTGGGTGAAGTGCCACAGGTCGACGAGGAAATCGTCGAGACCCCGTGGATGCAGATCGACAACGTGTTCTATGAAGCCCGCGGTCAGGCCTGGGCGCTGTCGCACATGCTGCGTGCCATCGAAGTCGATTTCGCCGACGTGCTGGCGAAGAAGAACGCCACGGTCAGCGTGCGCCAGATCATTCGTGAACTGGAGGCATCCCAGGAGCCGGTGTGGAGCCCGATGATCCTCAACGGCAGCGGCTTCGGGGTGCTGGCCAACCACTCGCTGGTGATGGCCAACTACATTTCCCGGGCCAACGCCGCCGTGATCGATCTTCGTCAACTGCTCAATCAGGGCTGAGTCATGAGCGACAACGCCAGAGAGGCGGCCCACCGGGCGGCCTCGGATGCCGAACAGATCGCTTGGGTCGACGAGCAGGACAACCTGCTCGGCGCCCTGGTGCGCTCCGACTTGCGCGAGCGCGGGCTGATCGGGCGTGGCACCTACATCATGCTGTTCAACTCCGCCGGTGAACTCTGTGTCCACCGGCGGACCCTGAGCAAAGCCATTTATCCCGGCTACTGGGATGTGGCGGCGGGCGGCATGGTGCAGGCGAACGAGTCCTACGCCGAGTCGGCGGCCCGTGAGCTGGAAGAAGAGTTGGGGGTGAGCGGTGTCGAGCTGACGGCCCACGACCATTTCTACTTCGAGGACACCGGCAATCGCCTGTGGTGCTCGGCGTTCTCGGCGGTGTGGGACGGGCCGTTGATCCTGCAGCCGGAAGAAGTGCTCGAAGCGCGCTTCATTCCGGTCGCCCAGGTCATGCTGGAAATCGAGCAAAAGCCTTATTGCCCGGACTCTCTGGCAGCCTTGAAGCGCTATCTGAAGGCTCAACAAAGCAACGTCGCAAAGAACTCATAAAATGGCGCCGATTGGCACTTAGCAATCGGCGTTTTTGCCGTTACACTGCGCGACCTTTTCAAGCTGTGCCGGCCTGCTTTACAGGAGCAACCGGCACAGTAGCGCTGCCCCTGCCTGAGTGGGGCTTCGCGGTCGATAGCCTTGCCCAAGGCTGCGATCAGTCTTTGTCCTCCCAAGAGGATTGCCGGTGGCCAAAAAAGCCGCATCCTTCGCCGCCCTGGGCGGCTTGGTATTTTCCACCGACGCAGGTCGTCATTGCCCGGAATGCAGTAAGCCGGTGGACGCCTGTATCTGCAGACAAACCGTGATCCCGGCCGGCGACGGTATTGCCCGCGTGCGCCGCGAGAGCAAGGGCCGTGGCGGCAAGACGGTGACCACCATCACCGGCGTGCCCCTGGCCGAAGACGCACTCAAGGAGCTGGCGACAACGTTGAAGAAACGTTGCGGCACCGGCGGTGCGTTGAAAGACGGGATCATCGAAATCCAGGGCGATCATGTCGAGCTACTCTTGGCCGAGTTGATCAAGCACGGTTTCAAGGCGAAGAAGTCCGGCGGCTAGCAGCCTCTGTGAAAACCACCAGCGGCTTGATCCGGCTCTGATTGTCATCAGTCCCGGCGTCGTCTCCATGGTTTTCACAGAGCCTGTTCATGACCGGTTTCTAAACTCAACGCTGTCAGCGCGGTCTACCGCCCCGCTGACGAACCGTCATTTTCATTCTTTAGACTGCGCCGGCCTGCAATCAGGCGACGCACTATGACTTCTTTATAGGGGACTTCGATGTCCGTACGACGCACACGCAAAGACGATGGCAGCCAATGGACAGTTGCGGACAGCCGCAGTGTTTACGGGATTCGCCATTGGGGGGCCGGGTATTTCGCGATCAATGACGCCGGTCGCGTCGAAGTTCGTCCGAACGGCCCGAGCAGTTCACCGATCGACCTGTTCGAACAAGTCGACCAGCTGCGCAAGAGCGGTCTGTCCTTGCCGCTGCTGGTGCGTTTCCCCGACATTCTGCAAGACCGCGTCCGTCAGCTGACCGGTGCGTTCGATGCCAACATCGAGCGTCTGGAGTACCAGAGCAAGTACACCGCGCTGTACCCGATCAAGGTCAACCAGCAGGAAGCGGTGATCGAAAACATCATCGCGACCCAGAACGTCTCCATCGGTCTGGAAGCCGGCTCCAAGCCTGAGCTGCTGGCCGTGCTGGCGCTGGCACCGAAGGGCGGCACCATCGTCTGCAACGGTTACAAGGACCGCGAGTTCATTCGTCTGGCGCTGATGGGCCAGAAGCTCGGCCACAACGTGTTCATCGTGATCGAGAAAGAATCCGAAGTCGGTCTGGTGATCGAAGAAGCGGCTTCGCTGAAGGTCAAGCCACAGGTCGGCCTGCGTGTTCGCCTGTCGTCGCTGGCTTCGTCGAAGTGGGCGGACACCGGTGGCGAGAAATCCAAGTTCGGTCTGTCGGCCGCGCAACTGCTGTCCGTGGTCGAGCGATTCCGCGCCGCCGGCCTGGATCAGGGCATCCGCCTGCTGCACTTCCACATGGGTTCGCAGATCGCCAACCTGGCCGACTACCAGCACGGCTTCAAGGAAGCGATCCGTTATTACGGCGAATTGCGCAACCTGGGTCTGCCGGTCGATCACATCGACGTCGGTGGCGGTCTGGGTGTCGACTACGACGGTACCCACTCGCGCAATGCCAGTTCGATCAACTACGACATGGACGACTACGCCGGTGTCGTGGTCGGCATGCTCAAGGAATTCTGCGATGCGCAGAGCCTGCCGCATCCGAACATTTTCTCTGAAAGTGGCCGCTCGCTGACCGCACACCACGCCATGCTGGTGGTGCAAGTCACCGACGTCGAGAAGCACAACGACGACGTGCCGCAGATCGAGAACAAGGAGTCGCTGCCGGAAACCGTGCAATGGCTGGTTGATCTGCTGGGCCCGACCGACATCGAAATGGTCACCGAAACCTACTGGCGCGCCACTCACTACATGAGCGACGTGGCTGCCCAGTACGCCGATGGCAAACTGACCCTGGCCGAGAAAGCCCTGGCCGAACAGTGCTACTTCGCCGTGTGCCGTCGCCTGCACAACTCGTTGAAAGCGCGTCAGCGTTCGCACCGTCAGGTGCTGGACGAGCTCAACGACAAGCTGGCCGACAAGTACATCTGCAACTTCTCGGTGTTCCAGAGCCTGCCGGACACCTGGGCCATCGGCCAGGTGTTGCCGATTCTGCCGCTGCACCGTCTCGACGAAGAGCCGCTGCGTCGTGCTGTCCTGCAAGACCTGACCTGCGACTCCGACGGCAAGATCAAACAATACGTCGACGAGCAGAGCATCGAGACCAGTCTGCCGGTGCACGGGCTGAATGAAGGTGAGGATTACCTGCTGGGTATCTTCCTGGTGGGCGCCTATCAGGAAATTCTCGGCGACATGCACAACCTGTTCGGTGACACCGACTCGGTGAACATCTACCAGAACGCCGACGGCAGCGTGTACCACGCCGGGATCGAAACTCATGACACCATCGAAGACATGCTGCGCTATGTGCACCTGTCGCCGGAAGAGCTGATGACCCACTACCGCGACAAGTGCGCCAGTGCCCGTATCAGCGCTACCGAACGTACCCAGTTCCTCGATGCGCTGCGCCTGGGTCTGACCCGTTCCTCCTACCTGTCTTCCTGACGTCAGGTTCCGAATCCATCAGGTTGTCTGAAATTGTTCCGCACGCAGCGGAAGTTTCGGATGACCTGATGAGACTTCTCTTTTTCTGCTAGCGAATTGGCCTTCATCCTCACAAGAAAAGTGATGTTGTCTGCTTTTCGCGTAGGCCATTTCCTAATTTGTACTTCGGCTCTCTACTCGGCCATGGCTCTCGGCGAGAATCCCCGGCCGCCCCTCCTGTAGAGAATCGCCCATGTTCGATCCAGCCGACGAGTCGTCGTTTCGTCTCGATGTCACGGGTCTGTCCGCCCCGCTCGAAGTCCTGGCCTTTACCGGTTGCGAGGCGATCAGCGAGCCTTTTTCGTTCGAAATCGATCTGTTGATCGACGACCCTCATCTCGACCTTGCCGGCCTGCTGTACCGCTCGGCGCGTCTGTGCTTCGGGCCTTCGGGCAACGGCGTGCACGGACAGTTGCAGGGTCTTGTCCAGCACGAACAGGGGCATGGCGCCAGATTGTGCCGGGCACGACTGGGCCCGAAGCTGAGTTGTCTGGGCCTGCGCCATAGCCAGCGAATCTTCAGTGGCCGGTCGGTGCCGCAGATCCTCGATCAGGTGCTCAGGGAGCACGGTATCAGCGGCCATCAGCGCCGGTTCGAATTGCAGGCGGACCACCCGTCACGCAGGTTTTGCACTCAATACGGCGAATCGGACCTGCAACTGGTGCAGCGCTTGTGCGCGCAGTCGCGGATCCACTATCACTTCGAACATGGGCGCGAGAACCATTGCCTGGTGTTCGGTGACGATCCGGCGTTGCTGCCGCAAACGGGGAGGGTGAGTTTCGCGGCGCAGGGGCGTGCGCCGGCGGTGCGCCGCTGGCTGATGCGGGAGCGGGTCCGAGAGCCCGGTGATGACGCCCTGCGGACCCGAACGGCGCAGGGACACTCCGATGTGCCAACCCTGCGTTGCGGTCGGTGGCTGAGTTTGTCCCCGCGGCCGTTTGCAGAGTGCGACACCCACTGGCTGTTGACCCGTATCGAGCACCGCGCCGATCAGATGCTCGAACCCTCCTACAGCAACCGCCTCTGTGCCGGCGAGCACTTGCAGGCGTGTGAACCGGTCGTCGAACGTTCGGCATTGCGCATGGGCAGTTTGCAGCGGGCCTGGGTGGTGGCGGTCGACGAGCCGCAACCGGATCGCTCGCGGCCGGTCGCGGTGCAGTTCGACTGGCTCTATCAGGGCGAAGGGGCAAAACCCAGCCACTGCTGGCTGCCATTGGCTCCTGCGTTGGCGGATACGACGCTGACGTCATTGCGTGAAGGCGTCGAGGTGGTGGTGAGCTTTCTCGAGGGCGATCCCGAGCAACCGGTGATCAGTGGTGTTCTGCAGTCGGCGGCAACCACTGAGTGCCATGAGGATGACGAACCGCCGCCACTGCCCGACACCCTGGCGAGTGAAGGCCTGGCGCCATGGCTGAAGACGGGCGAGCCCTTGCTGCTGCTGTGTCTGATGCCGGGAGGCGGCAGTTATCACCACTGCCGGGAGTCGGTGTGCAGCTGCCGACTGGTCGCCGGGTTCAGCCCTGGCGATGGACGATGAGTGGCAAGGCGCCGGGGCAGCGTGCGCAATGGCTGTTGCTGGATGTCGGGCATGCACCGCAGGCGTTGAGCGTATTGCGTCAGGCGTTCTCCGGCGTACCGAGCCTGAAGCTGTTTGACGGCACGGAGTTTCAGCCCGTGTGCGAGCAGGGGCCGTTGTTGGTCGATCTGCGCGATTGCCCGGTGTTGTCGGCGTTGTGTCACACAGACCCACAGACCTGGTGCGGGCTGCTGCTAGGCAGCGATGCCTCGAGCGAATCACTGCGTGAACATTTGCAACGGATGCTGACGGTTTCCGTCGGCCTGAATCATCGTGCGCTGCTCAGTTACTACGACCGGCAGACCGCCAGTTACTTTTTCGACGCCTGCGATGCCCGCCAGTTGAGCCGCTGGCTCGGGCCGATCAGTTGGCTGCGCTGGTTCGGCGGCACCTGGGCCGACCGGGCGAGCGGCAGCCTGGGCTGGCAACAGCTGCGAAATCCGGGACTGGCCATCGAGCCACTGAAGATTGAACAGGGGCTTACCCATCATCAACGTGAGCGCCTGCATCGCTGCCTGCTGGAGCAACATATCTGGCGCTGGAGCCAATCGACGGGAACCGATTACCGCACGTTGTCCTCCCACGTTGAACAGGGCCTGACTTTGGGTTTCAGCGAGCGGGCCGTGCTGGACGACTGGTTGTGGCTACGCTTGCAGCATCCCCGGGCAGAACTGATGCAACCGCCACAAGGATTGACCCAGCAAGAGCGGCTCGACCATCTGCGTCGACGCTGGCAGAACGATCCGGAGTGAGGTGCTCCCCTTCATCGCCTCAGTGAACGGTGCCGACAAACCAGCCGTCGTTGCGCCGCAGTCGCCACGCCAATGTGCCGAGAGTCAGGCTGCGCAGCACCATGAACAGCAGGAATGAAATCCACAGCCCGTGATTGCCCAGCCCGTTCAGCGCCCAGGCGAACGGCACCAGCAGAGCGACCGTCAGCAGCATGCCGTTGCGCATTTCCCGGGCGCGGGTGGCGCCGATGAACAGACCGTCGAGCAAGTAGCTCCAGACCGCAATCAACGGCAGGACGGCAAGGTAAGGCAGGTAGATGAACGCGGTGTCGCGCACGCTCTGGATATCGGTCTGCATCTCTATGAACAGGTGCCCGGCAAAAAGAAACAGCGCGGCAAAGCCCAGGCTTGCGAGCAGCGACCAGCCGCCGGCCACCACCAGCGAACGGCGCAGGGCGAGGCGATCGCGGGCGCCAATGGCATGCCCGCACAAGGCTTCGACCGCGTGGGCCAGACCGTCCAGCGCATGGGCGGTCAACAGCAGGCCATTGAGCAGCAGCGCGTTGGCCGCGACCGTAGCGTCACCCAGCCGTGCGCCTTGCACGGTGATCAGGAAAAACACCGATTGCAGCGCCAGGCTGCGGATGAAGATGTCGCGGTTGACCCCCAGCAGCGGTCGCCAGCTCTGCCACAACCTCAATGCGGCCCAGACGATGTGCCCCGGATAGGCGCGCAGAGCCTTGCGGGTCAGCGCCAGACCGAGCAGGGCACCGCTCCATTCGGCGATCACCGAAGCCCGGGCCGAACCGACCACGCCCCAGTCCAGACCGATGACGAACCACAGGTTCAGTACGATGTTGATCAGGTTGGTCGTCAGCAGAATCGCCAGCGGCGCTCGGGCGTTCTGGGTGCCGAGGAACCAGCCGACCAGCGCATAACTGGCCAGTGCCGCCGGCAGCCCGAACAGACGGGTGTGGAAGAAGTCGCGGGTCAACTGATTGAGTTCCGGCGAAGGCTGCATGAAGTGCAGGGCGACACCGCTCAGCGGCACGCCCACGGCACCTAGCAGCAACGCCAGCCCCATCGCCAGCAACAGACCTTGCAGCAGGATCTGCCGCAGCGCCGCACCATCGCTGCGCCCGGCGGCCTGCGCGGCGAACCCGGTGGTGCCCATCCGCAAGAAACCCATGGCCCAGGCCAGAAAGGTGTACAGGCTGGCCCCGACCGCCACCGCGCCCAACTGATGGGCGTGGGGCAGGTGACCGATGACGGTGCTGTCGACCAGCGCCACCAGCGGCACGGAAATGTTGGAAAGGATCATGGGGGCGGCGAGGGCCCAGACCCGGCGATGGGTCGGGCGGTCGCGCCAGTCGGCGGTCAGGTTGGACATGCGGGCTCCTTGGGGAGCGGCATTGTAGCGGGTGGGGTCAGTGAATGATCCAGCTCAGCAGCCACAACCCCAGCAGCAACCAGATGATTCCCGCAATGATCGACGCATTCATGAATGCGCGGATCGCCGACCACAGCAGCATCAGGCCGACGATCAGCGCGATGATGCTGATGATCGAAGTGTCCATGCCCAAGGCCTTCGCCAGCCCGTCGACGAAGTTGCCGCCGGCATTGCCCAAGATGTTGAACAGGCCGCTCAGGCCGTCGACGATGAAGCGGATGATCGAGCCGAGCGCCTGGCCCAGCCATTCGAAAAAGCTTTCTACCTGCATGTTTGCATCCTGATGAAAGAGCTGAGCCTTGGGCCGCGCCGGGGGCGGCCGAGTTCCCTGCAAGCATAGAGGGTTTGCCGGGTGGTGGCTGCCCCTTGCCTTCGCGCAGCATCCCCCCGAAGCTATACGCCTTCAGGAGAAATCGATGAACCTTGTTGAACTGACCGAACGCCTGCACGCCATTCGCGACCGCAATGACTGGCGGCAATTTCACAGCCCGAAAAACCTGGCCATGGCTGCCAGCGTGGAGATGTCCGAGCTGGTGGAAATTTTCCAGTGGCTGACCGAAGACCAGTCGCGCGAACTGTCCGCAGACAAACTGGCTCACGCCGGCCAGGAAGTCGGTGACATCGTCCTTTATCTGTTGCTGCTGTGCAGCGAGCTGGGGCTGGACATGAATGAAGTGGTGCGCAGCAAGCTCGCCGACAGCGAACGGCGGTTCAGTTGATGAGCGACCGTCATTTCGATCAGTTGGCGACCCGTTTCGCCGAAAAAATCTACGGCGGTGCCAAAGGCGCGATCCGCCTCGCAGTGTTGCAGGCGGATCTTGCCGAAGCCCTGCCGGATCGCCCGTTGCGGGTGCTGGACATCGGCGGTGGTCTTGGCCACATGTCGCTGTGGCTGGCCGAGCGTGGGCACGACGTGACCTTCACCGAGCCGGCCGAGCCGATGCTCGAAGGCGCGCGTCAGCGTTTCGCCGAGGCCGGGCAGACCGCGACGTTCATTCAGGCGCCGTGGCAGGAACTGCTCGGTCAACTCACCGAACCCTATGACGTGGTGATCTGCCACGCCGTGCTCGAATGGCTGGCCGAACCCCACGCGATTCTGCCGGTGCTGCATCAACTGACCAAGCCCGGCGGCTGGCTGTCGCTGGCGTTCTACAACCGTGATGCGCTGGTTTATCGCAACCTGCTCAAAGGCCATTTCAAGAAAATGCGCAAGAACGACATCGCCGGCGAGAAGCAGAGCCTGACCCCGCAGCAGCCGCTCGATCCACGGGAGCTGGCCGCGCAACTCGAAGGGTTGTGGCAGGTCGAAACTCAGAGCGGGGTGCGGGTTTTCCACGATTACATGCCGGTGGAGTTCCAGGCCCGCGCCGAGTTGATCGATTTGCTCGAGATGGAGCTCGCCCACCGTCGTCACCCAAGCTTCGCCGGGCTTGGGCGTTACTTGCACTGGATCTGCCGGCCGATCTGATCGGAGCGTGAAATGAAAGGTCATTCAGGGTTACTGCTGATCTGTCTGGGGTTGGCCGCGTGTCAGGGCAGCAACCCCTATGTGGCGCAGTCGCGGCCATTGCCGCCGGCACCACCGCAAGCCGCGACCACTTTCGACCGCAGCGCCTACCCGGCACCGCCAAGGGATTACGGGCGCTACCGCAGTTGGGCGTGGCTCAATGGGCGCCTGCCTGCGGGCAGCGCATGGGCGGATTCGGCGCAAGTGGCCGAGGCGGTGAGCAATGCGCTGGACCAACGTGGCTTGCGCCCGTTGCATGACAACCGCCCGGCCGACCTGTTTGTCAGTGCCAACCTGAGTCTGGAAACCCGACTGCGCCAGGCCCAGGACGATTACGGGTACGGCGGATACGGTGGTTATGACCGTTACGGCCGAGGCTACGGGATGTACAACACAGTGCCGATCGTACGCACCTATCAGGAGCAGGTCGTGGTGGTTCGAGTCGATCTGTTCGATGCCGGCAGCGGTCAGCCGGTGTGGAGTGCCAGCGCCGAAACCGGCACCCAGGGCAACCAGAGTGACCGGGCCGATGCGATCCGGGAGGCTGTCGAAAAGGCAATGTCGGCGTATCCTCCCAGTTAGCTTCCTGCCAATGAGAAGCTCCCCAGGTTCATGTCTTCCACCGGAGAAAAACCATGTTCCGCCGTCTCGCTTTACTGGCCGTGGCCGCGCTGCTCAGTGCGTGCGCCGCGAACCAGGTCAATCATGACTTCGACGCCAGCCGCGACTTTGCCGCCTACCGCAGCTGGAGCTGGAAAGAACCCGCCCTGCAATACCGTCCCGACGACCCACGGATCAAGAGCGACCTGACCGAACAGCGCATCCGCCAGTCTGTCGCCGATCAACTCGACCAGCGCGGCCTGCGTCCGGCCGCTGCGGGCAGCAAAGGTGACTTGAATGTGCAGACCTACCTGATCGTCGAGGATCGCCAGCAACAGGTGACCACCAACTACGGCGGCGGTTGGGGTGGTCCGTGGAACGGTTACTGGGGCGCACCGATGTACAACGAAACCCGCAACATCACCTACAAGGTGGCGACCATTCAGGTTGATCTGCTCGACGGCAAGGACGGCAAACTGGTGTGGCGCGGCAGCGATGAACAGATGCTCAGTCGCACGCCGAACCCGGCGGATCGCAGCAACGCCATTCGCGAGACGGTGACGCGAATCCTGTCGAACTATCCACCGCGCTAAGCCAGTGCAAAAAACGGGAGCCATGGGCTCCCTTTTTTTTTGCATGGCGCGTTGCCAGCAGTCTCGTTGTGCCACGTCTACACTGACACCCACCCATGGAGGTTGCGCCCGGCTGTGCGCCGGCAAAGGAGTGCGCCATGTCGCGTCATTCACAGTGTGGCGGCCCGGCCCGGCAGCGGGGGGCCATCGGCTTGATGGCGGCTGCCACCCTCAGCCTGGCGCTGATACTGATGCTGCTGGTGGTGGATACCGGCCGGTTGTACATGGAGCAGCGCAAACTGCAGCGACTGGTGGATACCGCCGCCCTGGAAGCCGTCAGCCGTGGCGGCAATTGCCTGCCGGGCCTCACCGCCGCCAGTTACGCCGGGCAAAGTGCGACCCGCAACGGGTTTACCGCCGATGCCAACAACGTCATCGTGGTCGATTGCGGAACGCTGGTGACCGCTGCCAGCGGCCTGCGCACCTTTACGGTGGATGCCACGCAATCGGCGGCGGTCAAGGTCGCGGTCAACCACACCGTGACCACCAGTTTTGCCGGGGGCGTGCAGGCGCTGTTCAGTAGCACGCCGGTCAGTCTCAACACTGTGCTCTACGCCTCGGCGGTGGCTGCCCTGCCAAAGCCGACCGTCGCCCAACTGAATATCCGCAGTAACCTGGCCAGCATCAACACCGCCCAGTCGAACATCCTCAACCCGCTGTTTTCCGGATTGCTCGGCGGCAACGTCAACCTGACGGCCCTGGGCTGGAACGGCTTGCTCAACACCGACATCAACCTGCTCAGCTACCTGAATCAACTGGCGATCAACCTCAACGTGGCCGCTGGCAACTACACCCAGTTGCTCAATACCCAGGCCACGGTGACGCAACTGATTCAGGCTGCTGTCTCGGTGGTGCAACTCAATGGCGCGACAGCCGACGTGATCACTGCGTTGGGCCAGCTGCAAGTGGCGGCAACCAATGCCGCGCCGGTAAAGCTCGGTGACATCCTGCAACTGCAGACCGGCACCACGGCGGCCGGACTCGACGCCAATCTGCAATTGCTGCAACTGGTTCAGGGGGTGATTCAGTTGGCCAACAGCAAAAGTGCGGTGGCCGCGACCTTGCCGATCAGCGTGCTGGGGCTGGCGAATGTCACGGTGCGGGTCAAGGTCATCGAGCCGCCGCAGTTCTCTGCGATTGGTGATCCGGCGCTGGCCAAGGCCAATCCCACCGGGCCGAACCGCATTTATGTGCGCACGGCGCAGATCCGCACGATGCTTTCAGTGAATCTGCCGGTGTTATCCGGGGTGGCCGGGCTGAGCAACGCGGTATTGGGGCTGGTCGGCACGCTGTCCACGACCATCAATCAGTTGTTGACCCTGAATCTGGTCTCGTTGGTGAACTCACTCGTCTGTCTCAGTTGCGAGCGAATGGACCCGTTGTTGTTGCCATCACCGGAAATCGACATCAGCCTGGATGCCGGCGGCGCCATCAGCTACGTCACCGACTACAGCTGCCCGACCGACAATAGCGGCACCAAAAGCCTGACGGCCCACACCATCACGTCGGTTGCCGACCTCAAACTGGGCAAGATCGACCCGACCAACGCGTTTTCATCCTCTGCCGAGCCCACGGTCACCCCGTTGCCCCTGGTGGACCTGGGTATTGTGACCTGCCATACGATTTTGGGCATTGGTGGCTGCGATCCAAGCACCCACGTTCAATACGCCGCCGGCGGCATTGCGATCATGGTCAACACCAGCGTGGCGCAGAATACTCAGGATCTGGTGTTTTCCAGCGGCACGCCGTTCGCCACGCCGCCAAACCTGAAACTGCCGCCGAGCGTGATTTCCGCTGCGCCCTCCAGCAACATCGTCAACAGCCTGGCGAGCACCCTCGCCGGGATCAATCTGATTGTCTACCAACCGGTCGGCAGCAATCCCCTTGGCGCCGTTGTCGCTGGCGTGGCGGGCCTCATCAGCAGCGTCACGACGATCCTGCAGCCGCTCATTACCAACCTCGTGAGTCCGCTGCTCGACCCGCTGCTCAACAATTTGCTCAGCGGGCTGGGGATCAATCTGATGGATGTCGACGTCGGCGCCAACATGACCTGCGGCCAGACCGGCAAGGCGTATCTGGTGATTTAGTCGTCGGGGGCGATCGGCAGTTCGATGCAGAACCGTGCGCCGTCCACCGAGTTGCGCACACTGAGGTGGCCGCCCATGTTGTCGATGATCCCGTAACTCACCGACAACCCCAGACCGGTGCCGACACCCACCGGTTTGGTGGTGAAGAACGGTTCGAAAATCCGCTCCAGCAGTCGCGAGTCGATACCGCCGCCGTTGTCCTCGACCCACAGTCTTACTTTCTGCTCGTCGCGCTCGGCATAGATCGAGATCCACGGTTTGAACGCTGAATCGGACTCACGCTTGCCCAGCAACGCATCCCGAGCGTTGACCATCAGGTTGATCAATACCTGCTCAAGCTGATCGACATAACCGCGTACCTGAACCTCGAACGCGGTTTCACTGATGCGCAAATCCACGCCTTTGCCACGCATGCCTTCGGCCAGCAGCGACAGCGTGCCTTCGATGGCGCTGGCCGGGTTGAACAGTTGTTGCTCGATCTCGGAACGGCGGCCGAACACCCGCATGTGGTCCACTACTTTCGCGGCGCGCTGGACCTGCGCGTCGATGCGGTTGAGTTTGTCGGTCAGGTAATCGATCTGCACATCGCCGTTGCTCAGGCGCTTCTGCACGTTGACGATGGCCATGCGCATGACGTTCAGCGGCTGATTGATTTCGTGGGCGAGACCTGTGGCCATTTCGCCGAGGGTGGCCATTTTCGCGCTTTGCGTGAGTTGCTGCTGGGAGCGGCGCACTTCGGTGTTGTCGCGGCCCACCGCCTGCACTTCGATCAGTTTTCCGTGCTCATCGAACACCCCGCGATCCGACCACACCCACCACGCATGTTCGCGCCCCGGCAATTGCAGGTTGATTTCCGCGGTGCTGACGGGTGATTGCGGGGTCAGCAACGCCAGGCGCTCAACGAAGGCGGCGCGCTGAACGTCGGACATCCAGCTGCCCAGATCGACGCCCGCCAGGGCTTGCGGGGCGCATTCCAAGTACGTCGCCAGCGGCCGGTTGCCGAACGTCAGGATCAGGTCCGGGCGATAGCGGCAGATCATCGCCGGAGAGTCTTCCACCAGAATCCGGTAGCGTTCTTCACTCTGTCTGACCTGTTCGGCGGCCAGCGTCGCTTCGGTGACGTCCAGCCACAAACCGACGGCCTCCACCGGCAGGCCGAGGTCATTGCGCAATAGCCGGGCTTCGTCGAGCAACCAGTGATAATCGCCGCGACTGTCGCGCAACCGATAACGGGCGCGCACCGAGCCTTCGCGCAGCAGTTGTCGGGTTCGTTCGAAATACAGGGTCCGGTCATCCGGATGAATCCGCTCTGCCAGCGCACCGGCGTCGCAGTCTTCCAGGCTCCAGCCCATTAACGGTTGCAGACTGGCGCTGAAGAACGCTGGCAGCAAGGCCCCTTCGACGTAGTGCTGGACGTAAATGACCGCCGGCGAACTGGCGATCAGGTTGTCCAGCCGCGCATGGGCTGCAGCGGCCAGTTGCTGTTGGTTCTTGATGTCGCTGATGTCGAGCATGAATCCCACCAGCCGGCGGTGATCGCCGGTGCCGGTGACTTGTCCCTGAAGGCGATACCATGCCGGCATCTGACCGGCGTCGGGATGATGCAAACGCACGCACAGGTCGAGGATTTCCCCGTGCAGTTGCAGGGCTTGCAGGCGGCTGCGGACTTCTTCGCGGTCAGCGGGGTGGATCAGCATCAGCCAGTTTTCCAGCGTCAGTGTCAGCCTGTCCTGTTGCAGGAGGGTGGCCAGCGTCGGAGCCAGGTGAATTTGTTCGCCATTGTCGATTTCCCACCAGCCGGTGCCGAGCAATGTCTGCAAGGATTCCAATCGCTCCAGTTGCAGCTGATGTTGCTGTTCACGCAGGCGCCCGAGCAGCGGCCCCGCCAGTGCGCCGGCCAGCATCAGCCAGTCGCGATCGGTCAGATACGGCGCGGTCTTGTCCACCGCATAAAAGCCGCAGAGCAACCACGCCATCACGCCTCGGTCATCGCTGTAAGGCACGGCGAAACCTTCGGCATTGCCGAACAGGCCCTGGACCCGTGAGTGTTCATACTGGCCGTAATGCGCACCCAGGCGCTGCGGGCCGGTGCCATTGAGGCTGTCGAGCGGCGTGCCCAGACGCTGGCCGTCATGCCACAGCGCCGGTGCGTCATGGGCGTGGAATTGCTGGTGGATCAGCCAGCCCTGTTCCTGTTCATCGAGCAGCGCGAGTGCCAGGCACGGGATCTGCCAGCGCTGGGCGATCACTTGCAATTGTTCGCTGACAAGCATCGGCAATCGTCCCAGGCTGCAGCTGCGCAACTGTTTGCTGATCTGCTCGGCGATCAGATGGCACGCTTCGCGCTGACGTGATTGCTGGCGTTCGAGCAACAGGTCGGCAATGTCCATCAGTTGCAGCAGCCAGCCACTGCCCAGCGGCTGGACCCAACCTCGCAGGTGCAGGGTCTGGTCGCTCAGGCCTGGGAAATCCAGATCCAGCAGTTGCCCTTGCCAGTCCAGCGGCCGGCCCTCGATGGCCAGCGTGCTGTGAGGCAGCAGGTAGTCGTGCAATGGCAACGGTTTGTCACGGGGCGTCTGTTGCGCCAGCAGCAGGCGCAGCGGGCCGGCCATTTGCAACACGCCGCCTTCGCTGTCGAGGTGGATATGCAGGCCCGTCAAAGGCGAACCGAGCACGTCCGGCAAATCGTTGGCGAGCATGCCCCGCTTCATCAGGCGGCCGAGCAGGTTGTCACCCGGGGTCAAAATTTCAGGCTCGAGATGGCGGTCAGGTTGGTGGGCAGGCTGGGCACAGTGCCGACGCCCGGCAACACCAGAAACGGGATGACCTGATTCAGTTTGCTGACCGGGTAATTGACGCTGACGGTGAGGGTGCCAAGTGTCGGGTCATAGACCGCTGACGTATCAGTGCCGACCACCACATTCAGTGACGACGGCAGCACCGACAATTGCTGGGTCAACGCAGCATTGGCGGTACTGACCAGCACGGTCGAATAGTTGGGGATCGTGGGATCGACCGCTACGGCGCGGCGTATCGCTTCGGCCGTGACCTGGTTGAACGTCTGCATCAACACAAACGGCAGGCTGTAGCTGACGAGGCCGTAAAACACCGCAAAAAAGATCACGAATACCAGGGCGAACTCGATCGCCACCGCACCTTTTTGCGCCTTCCGAGAGCCGGTTTTCATCCGTGCGTCTACCCTGACAGTCACTGCGTAGTATCAGCATAGAATCATTCAGCAAAAACGGACGGTTTTTACCGGATGCAAAGTCTTGTCCTACTGATCTGGCTGGCGGTCTGCGCGGCACAGGATGCCCGGCAACGACGGATTGCCAATGCCCTGACCCTGGGGGTCGGTACCCTGGCGCTGGTCTATCTGGTGTATTTCGGCACCACCTGGATGGGCGCCGAAGCGGGGCAGGGCGGTTGGGCTTGCCTGGTGGCGCTGGCGTTCACGTTGCCCGGGTATTTCATGGGGCGAATGGGCGCCGGCGATGTGAAATTAATGACAGCTCTTGGCCTTGCGACGGACGGCACATCGCTGCTCGGGATTTTTATCGGTGCCGGCGCGGCGAGCCTGATCTGGATTCTACTGGCGCCAAGAGTCTGGCTGCATATGAGTCAAGGGCTTAGGCATCGTCTTCGATATATGGCGCCATCGATGTCAAAAAAGCTGCCATTTGCGCCGTTCGTGCTGATCGGGTTTTTACTTGCACTACCCTGGATCCATTAGTCGCTAAACGCCACTAGTCTTATGTACATAGTCGGAAAGTGCGTCTACTTTCAAAGGTACTGGTTATACGGCCAACGGCTGACAGTACAGGAATGGTCAGTTTTGGCCCGGGCATGGAGTGGCACGTGAACAAGCTTACATCTGCGGTAAAAGTCCTCGTTGTCGATGATCAGCCTCTGATCGTCGAAGAACTCTGTGAATTTCTCGAGAGCAGCGGCTACCGCTGTGTTCCGTGCGAGTCCAGCAAAGAGGCGATCGAGCGTTTTACTGACGACACCGCGATCGGTCTGGTGCTGTGCGACCTGCACATGCCGGACATGGACGGCATTCAGCTGGTGCAGGAACTGCAACGGCTGGCCGGCAAACACCGGGCGTTCGAAGCGATCATGCTCACCGGCCGCGCCGACAAGCAGGACGTGATCAAGGCGTTGCGCGCCGGGATTGCCGACTACTACCAGAAACCGGTCAATCTGGACGAGTTGCTGGAGGGTCTGCAGCGTCAGGAGGTGGTGCTGCAGGAACGGCAGAAAACCCTGCAACTGGGGCATCTGAATCAGAAGCTTCAGGACCTGTCGTCGTCCATCGATGATCTTTATCAGGATCTGGACAAGGTTCGTCGCGGCCCTGCGCCCGTCAGTAACGAGGTGCCGAGCGAGGCCGATGCACTGGAGATCCCGGCGATCTTCAATCAGCTGTCGCCACGGCAACTGGACGTGGCACGCCTGGTGGGCAAGGGACAGACCAATTATCAGATCGCGTGCGAGTTGGGCATTACCGAGAACACCGTGAAGCTTTACGTTTCGCAGGTGTTGCGCCTGACCCACATGCATAACCGCACGCAGTTGGCGTTGGCGTTGTCGCCGGGTAACTCCGGTTTGCGTCAGCGAGTGACCGCACACTGAGACCGACTGCCGGGTAATCGCTCTACCCGGCATTCACCTTCGGTTTTGGAAACAGGTTGTCGAGGGTTTCCAGCAAACGCACGTGATAGATCGGCTTGCGGAACAGATCCAGCACCTGCAACCGCAGCATGTCGCTCACGTCCTCCATGTCCGCATGCCCTGACGTCACGATCACCGGCAGATGCTGGCGCGAGGTGTGTTCGCGCAAGCGCTTGATCAACGACATGCCGCTTTCCTCCGGCATGCGCAGATCGGTGATTACCAGGGCGATATCGGGATGGCGGGTCAGGTGATGCAGGGCGAGTTTCACCGAGGTCGCGGTATGACAGACGAAGCCCTCGCCCTCCAGCAACTCCGCCAGCTCCAGCAATGCGTCCTCTTCGTCGTCAACCAGAAGCAACTGTTGGCGGGGCAGTGAGGAAGCAGTCATGGGGCAATCCCTGAGAAACTGAAGGTGGGTCCGAGTGTAGTGTGAGATTTACCAACCATCGAGTCAGGGCAGCTGCGTCGGCGCATTCTGTGACGAACCGCCCAGGGCCACGAGGATGTTGTTGAAGATCGCGAACACCTTGCCACCAACCGGCGTCACGAACACCACGACCACCACCGCGACCATTGCCACCACAATCGCGTATTCGATAGCCGACGCGGCTTCGGTACTCGTCAGAAGCAACCGGGCACGCATCATCAAGTATTCAAAGAGCATGGGAGTTCTCCTTACATGCCAGGGGCTGCCGGGCACCGGAAAGACAATGGGCGGGCAATGCCTGCGCGCTTTTTTCTCGGCAGCCGGCAGGCATGGATGGAGAGAAGGACTCGGTCAGGGGATGGTGGGTTTGGTCGGAACCGTACCATTCAGCGAGGTCATTATCGTGCTGAAGATGTTGTAGACCTTGGTGCCCATCGGGGAGACGAACACCACGACCACCACCGCCACCATGGCTACCACAATCGCGTACTCGATAGCCGATGCTCCTTCATCGCTCTTGAGGAACAGCCGCACCCTGGCCGCCAGATAGTCGAGACTCATACGAAACATACGTCTACTCCTTCGCGCCTTTGGCGCTGATGTCACGCGACAGCGGCAAGGTTCCACCGTGCCATTTGAGCATTGTCAACAAACTCCCTCCCAACAACTGTAAGAACGAACTAATCACAAAGGATTAGTCGCTTCGTCATTTCCGGTATTTCGACTGCTAATTGGCCAACACCCATACTTTCGTAGGTTATTTGCCCGCCAGTAATGGCGTTTTGGCTTGTTTCAGCTAGCGTGGAAATAGCGAAATAGTTGGATGTTCATAGCTGCCTGATTGCGATGTTCCCTTGGTTGGAAGTGCGGGCTGGTAGTGCAGCAGGATAGGGAGAGCCGTCATGAACAGTCGTGTCACCATGGGCCTTGCCGCCGTGCTTTTACTGGGGGCCATTGTTGTCGGGTATTGGGGCCTGGTGCTCAGCCGGCAACCTGCTCCGGTTGCCGAGGCACCCGTGCCGGCGGTGGTCACCGTCGAAAAAACCGTCGCTGCCGCCGAAGACCAGACCCGCCAGCCAGTGGTGGTCCTGGTGCATGACGTCCCGCCGTTCACCCCCCTCACCGCCGCCGACCTGGCTGTTGAAAAACTGCGCAGTGCGCCTGCCGGCAGTCTCGGCACCATCGAGCAGGCCGTGGGCCGCACGCCGTGGCGCCACCTGAGTGCCGGGACCTGGCTCAACGATGAAAGCTTCGAGGCCGGTGGGACACTGGCGCGCATGATCCACCGCGATGAGCGCGCGCTGGCGGTGTCGGTCGATGAAGTCATCGGCGCGGCCGGGCAACTGGTTCCCGGGGATTACGTCGATGTGCTGCTGTTCCTGCGCCAGGACGCCAGCAACCCGCAGCAGTCGGCGCAGATTGTGGTGCCGGCCATGCGCGTGCTCGGTGTCGGCGAGCAATACGGCCTGACCAATGACGGTCAACCGTCCGCCCCCGCGTTGAGTGCCGACGACAAGATCAAACAGGATCAGCGCCGGATTGCCGCGCGCACCGTGGTGCTGGCGGTGCCCGAACAACTGCTGAGTCGAATGATGCTCGCCACTCAGGTCGGGACATTGCGCCTGGCGGTGCGCAGCAGCGAAGAACAGCGCCTGGCCAAGTATTGGGCCGGCGAAAGCCAGGCACCGGACAAACTGGTTGCCGCCAACAGCCAACTCTTCCAGTTCACTCAGCTGGCGCTGGGGACTGCGCCGAAAGCGCCGCCGAGCGGCGACCACGCGGGGGCGATACGGCCTGCGGTGGAAGTGATTCGCGGCAATCAGATCAACCAACAAAATCCATGACTGAGCAAGGATCCAAGTGCATGCAGAGTCGTTCCTGGCCGACCTTCAATCCCGTGCTCCGGGCCTTGCTGCTGATGGGACTGTCGATTAACGCGGCTCATGCGGCCAGCAGTAACTGCTCGGCCCTCGGGCGCCTGCCGCCCGTGATCGAAATCAACGAAGGCTGGCAACAGGACATGCAATCACCGGTGGCGATCACGCGCCTGGCCATCGGCGATCCGAAAATCGCCGACGTGCATGCCAACGGCAGTTCCTCGTTCCTGCTCACCGGCATGGCGCCGGGCGCCACCAGCCTGATGGTCTGGACGGGCTGCTCCGGCGAACCGCGTCAGAGCATGGTGTTCGTCAAGGGCGCCGCCACCTCGGCCTTGACCGGCACCGGTGCATTGCCTTCGGATGATGCGCTGTTGCCCTCGCAAGTGCAGACCGACATTCGTTTTGTCGAAGTCAGCCGCACCAAACTCAAACAGGCCTCGGCCAAGCTGATCGGCACTCGCGGCAATTTCCTGTTCGGCTCCCCCGGGACATTGCCGCCCATCGATGGCGTGCCGCAGCCGCGATTGCCGGTGGACAACTCGCTGTTCAACTTCTCGTGGATCGGCGGCAATACCATGGCGATCATCAACGCCCTTGAGGGCAGCGGTTTCGCCTACACCCTGGCGCGACCAAGCCTGGTAGCGCTGAACGGGCAGAGCGCGAGCTTTCTCGCGGGGGGGCAGATTCCGATTCCGGTGCCCAGTTCCGGTAGCGACAGCGTGTCCATCGAATACAAGGAATTCGGCATCCGCCTGACGCTGACGCCCACGATCATCAGCCACGACCGCATCGCCCTGAAAGTCGCGCCGGAAGTCAGCGAACTGGACTTCAGCAACTCCGTGCAGATCGCCGGCACCACGGTGCCGGCCCTGACCATCCGCCGCACCGACACCAGCATTTCCCTGGCGGACGGCGAGAGTTTTGTCATCAGCGGCTTGATCAGCACCACCAACAGCTCCCAGGTCGACAAGTTTCCGGGGCTGGGCGATATCCCGGTGCTGGGGGCGTTTTTCAAAAGCTCGCAGATCAAGCGCGAAGAGCGTGAACTGCTGATGATCGTCACCCCGCATCTGGTGCGGCCGTTGTCGGCAGACGCGCAACTGCCGTCGTTGCCGGGCGAAAAACTGCGCAACTACGACCCGAATTTCTACCGCATGTTCTTCCTGGAAAACGGCAACTTCGACAAGCGCAGCGGGTTGTCCCAATGAGCCAGAACCTGAGTCAGACCTTTCTCGCCATCACCCGCAACAGCACCGATCTGGAGTGGCTGCAAAGCGCCCTCGCGCCCTTGGGCCAAGTGGTCAGCGCCGGTGCCGGCAGCCTCGATGAATTGCTCGCACTGGTGGATGTCACCTTCGCCAGCCTGGTGTTTGTCGGTCTCGATCGCGAACACGTGGTGGCCCAAAGCGCGCTGATCGAAGGCGCGCTGGAGGCCAAGCCGATGCTGGCAATCGTTGCCCTCGGCGACGGCATGGACAACCAGCTGGTGCTCAACGCCATGCGCGCCGGAGCGCGAGACTTTGTCGCCTATGGTTCGCGCTCCAGCGAAGTGGCCGGGTTGGTACGACGCTTGAGCAAGCGCCTGCCACCGGTGGCCAACAATGCCCAGTTGGGTGGCCTGACCGTTTTGTACGGCGTGCAGAGCAGTTCCGACGGCGCGTTACTGGCCAACCATATGGCGCTGGTGGTGCAAAAAAGCGGACAGCAGACGCTGTTGCTGGATCTCGGCCTGCCCCGTGGCGACAGCCTTGCACTGCTGGGACTGGAGAGCTCGTTCCACTTCGGTGATGCCTTGCGCCACCTGCGAAGGCTCGACGCCACGCTGATCGACAGTGCCTTCACCAGCGCTGAAGCGGGGCTGCGGATTCTGGCGTACGCCGACAATGACGAGCCACTGGAAAGCACCAGCGCCGCCGAGCTGTACATGCTGCTCAGCGCCTTGCGCCAGCACTTCCAGCACATCGTCGTGAACCTCACCGGCCAGCCCGACAGCGAAGCCTTGCGTACCTTTGTCAGCCACTGCGACAAGCTGCTGTGGTACACCGACCAGAATGTGCTCGATTGCCGGCGCAACCTGGCGGTGTTCAATCTGTGGCGGGAAAAAGGCATGAAGCTCGATCACGGACGGCTGTTGGTCGACCGCTATCTGAGCAACGTCGCGCCGGATGCGGACACCCTCGGCAAGACCTTCAATCTGGAAGTGATCGCGGTGCTGGCCTTGAGTCCGGAGCTGCGCATGAACGCCAAGAACCAGGGCGTCAGCCTGTTTGAACTGGCCCCCCGGGAAAAACTCACCCAGAGCCTGCGGGCGCTTGGCGAACGCCTGGCCAAACGCTCCGAAAACATGGTCAATCGTTCAGAAGGCCTGACCAAACCCAAGTCCACCTGGTTCGACCGGTTGCGAGGCACCTCATGAGTCCGGAAAAACTCTTCGGCGCCCCCGCGCGAGGCCAGTCGGGCAACGGTGATCACGAAGGCCTGAAACTGGTCCTGCATCGCTACATCATCGATGCCATCGAGGAGTCCGGGAAAAACCTGCTGGAAGGTTCGCGGCAGTTGCTCGCGCAATTCGTCACCGACAAGGTCGCCGAATACATTGCCCGTTTGCACCTGGCGATTTCACGTTACGAGATGGAGCGGCTGGCGGAAGAAATCGTCGACGAGCTGACCGGATTCGGTCCGCTGGAAGTGTTGCTGCGTGATCCCGCCGTGACCGAAATCCTGGTCAACGGCCCGCACCGGGTATTCGTCGAGCGCGACGGGGTACTGCATCAGAGTGATCTGCGCTTTATCGATGCGCATCACGTCGAACGGGTCATGCAGCGCATTCTGGCGCCGCTCGGGCGACGGCTGGACGAGTCTTCGCCGATGGTCGATGCACGCCTGCCCGACGGCAGCCGGGTCAACGCGATCATTCCTCCCATTGCCCTCGATGGCCCGTGCCTGTCGATTCGTAAATTCCGCAAGGACATGCTCAAGAGCAGCGACCTGATCGCCATGCAGACCATCGATCTGGCGATTTTCGATTGCTTCCAGGACGCCGTGGGCAAGCGCTGCAACATCCTGATCAGCGGCGGCACCGGCACCGGCAAGACCACGTTGCTGAACATCCTCAGCCAATTGATCAACCCCCACGAACGGCTGGTGACCATCGAAGACGTCGCCGAATTGCAGCTCGGCCACCCGCACGTGGTGCGTCTGGAAACCCGGCCGCCGAACGCCGAGGGTCATGGCGAGGTCAAGGCCAGCGATCTGATCCGCAACGCCCTGCGGATGCGCCCGGACCGGATCATTCTCGGCGAGATCCGTGGTGTCGAAGTGCTCGACGTGCTCACCGCAATGAACACCGGCCACGACGGCTCGATGAGCACGGTGCACGCCAACAATGCCCAGGATGCGTTGCTGCGTCTGGAAACTCTGGTCGGTCTGACCGGGCGCACCGTGGCCGAACGCACCCTGCGCCAGATGATCTGCGCGGCGCTCGACGTGATCATCCAGTTGACCCGCATGCCCGATGGCCGCCGCTGCGTCAGCGAAGTGGTGGAGGTGGTCGGTGTGCGTGAAGACGTTTATGTCACCAACACGCTGTTCCGTCTTGATCGACGCACCGGTTTCGGCTTCCTGCGTGAAGCGGTCAACCCGGCCGGCGACAAGTTACGGCACGAGTCGAGTCTGGGCTGAGCGCATGGAGCCTTCGTCATGATCGGACCGGTGATCCTGATCGTCATTTGCCTGCTGATGCTGGGGCTGTCGATTCGCCTGTTCCTGCATGGTGTGCGCAAGACCGCCAATGAACGGGTGCTGACGCGACTGGCCGCCGGGCAACCGCAGGCGGCGGTCGAAAAATCCTCCTGGGCGGGGCTGGAGCGGATGTTTCTGCGGGCGGGTCTCGGCCGTCCGAGCGAGCACTTCGGGTTATGGCTGGCGTTGTGGGTCCTGGCCATGATGCTGGGTTACCTGATGGCCGAATGGATCGGCCTGTTGATCCTGATGCTGGCGCCGCCCCTGATTCTGCGGTTGTACATCGCCTGGCTGTACCGGCGCCGGCTCAATCGCATGATCGAACAACTGCCGCAGTTGCTGGACCACACCGTGCGCAGCCTCAAGTCCGGCCGGACCCTGAGCGACGCGGTGATGGGCGGCATCGAAACCAGTGACGATCCGTTGAAGTCGGCGATGGGCCGGGTGCAGCGCAACGTGCAGCTGGGGGTCAACCTGCCGGACGCGGTGAGCGATTTCGCCGAACTCTACGAGCAGGATGAACTGCGCATGTTCGCCCTGGGCCTGAAGGTCAATCATCGCTACGGCGGCAACGCCAGCGAATTGCTGGAGAACCTGATCAAACTGATTCGCGAGCGCGACCAGGGTGCCCGCCAACTGCGCGCCCTGACCGGCGAAACCCGCATGACCGCTTGGGTGCTCGGATCGCTGCCCTTGATCCTGGTGAGCTATTTCATGCTGACCAATCCCGGCTACATGCTCGGCATGTGGAACGACTCCGGGGGCCAGACGATGCTGATTATCGCGGTAGTGCTGCAGGTGCTCGGTTGCCTGGCGCTGTGGCGCATGTTGAGGAGTGTCTGACATGGTGATGCTGGCCAGTCTCATGCTGTTGCTCGGCGCCCTGCTGCTGGTCGGCAGCCACCTGTTGACCGAGCGCCGTCGGGTGCGTCAGGTCAACCAGCGCCTACAGGGCCATCTGGTGCGTGAAAGCCGCTTGCGCACCTGGTTGCGAGCGCTGGGCAACAGCCGCTTCGGCCAGCGCTCGGTGAGCATGGACAGCGAAACCCAGACCCTGCTCAGCCGCCTTGGCTGGCGCCGGGCCAGTGAACGCTCGCTGTTTGCCGCCTGCCAGATCGGCACGCCGTTACTGACGCTGGGCCTTGGGCTGTTCTTGCAGGAAGTGTTTTTCCCCCAGGCCCCCAACGGCTGGCTGGTACCGATGATCGCTACCGGCGCCGGCTATCTGCTGCCCAAACGCCTGCTGGCGTATGCCGCTGGCCGTCGGCAGAAAATCATTTCGGTGGAAGTGTCGACGTTCATTCCTCTGCTGCGGATCCTGTTCGAGTCCGGCATGGCCGTCGAGCAGGCCTTGCGCGTGCTCAGCATCGAGGGGCAAAAGCTGCTGCCGGAACTGACCAGCGAACTGCGCCTGATTCTGGCGCGTGTCGACTCGGGTCTGGAACTCGGCCAGGAACTGAACAAGGCGGCGGCGATGCTGGCAGTGGATGAGTTCACCGACACCAGCGTGATCCTGCAACAGCTGATTCAGCAGGGCGGCGGGGCAATGAAATCGCTGCTGGCGCTCAAGCAACTGCTCGATGACCGCCGCCTGACGCGCTTGCAGGAATACATCTCGAAGATGTCGGCGAAGATGTCGGTGGTCATGATGCTGTTCCTGTTTCCGGCCTTGCTGATTGTATTGGCGGGCCCCGGTTTTACCGCAATCACTCGGGCGTTTGCGTCCTGACACTGGCGATGGAGAGCATTTGATGAAAGCACTGATGGTTGTGGCAAGTCTGTTGCTGCTCGGCGGTTGCGCAACGGACGGTCAGGCGCCGTGGACGACGATGCTGGCGCCGGCCAGTTGCAGCAAGCTGAGTTCCGAGCAGGAGCTGTCGCTGAACCTGGTCGATGACCTGGCCAACGACGGCAAGCTGCACGCCAGCCTGGCCAACCTGCAAAGCCTGCCCGACAACCTCGTCGAGGTGCGGCTGCGCAAGGCCAGGGTCTATCGTCTGCTGGGGCGCAGTGAAGCCGAGCCGTTGTATCGCGGCCTGCTCGGTACTTGTCTGAGCGCCGACGCCGAACATGGCCTGGGCCAGCTGTATGCCGCCCGTGGCGACAACGGTCAGGCGCAGGCCCACTTGCAACGGGCGGTGCGACTGGCGCCCACCAACGAAAACATCCGCAACGATCTGGGCGTGGTGTACCTCAATCAGCTGCGACTCCAGGACGCCCGGTTCGAGTTTCTGACGGCGATCGAGTTGAAGCAGAACAATCAACTGGCGACGCTGAATCTGGTCACCCTGTTGATCTACCAGAACAACTGGCAACAAGCCGCCGAAGTCGTCAGCCGCGCGCACCTGACCCCGGAACAGTTCACCGATGCCCAGGAGCGCGCGGAAAAACTCAAGGCTCCGGTGCCGGCCAAACCCGCCGCGAGCAATCAGGTTGCGGTGGTGGCTGACCCGCAACCGGCGACGATCAAGTGAACCTCCAGGAGGCGCCATGAACACGTTCAAGACCCTGTGCTGCCTGAGCCTGCTGAGCCTGCCGCTCGCTGCCTTCGCCATCGACGCCGGCCCGGCATCGGCCCAGCAGCAGGAAACCGAAGGCTGGCTGTTGCTGCAAAGCCGCAACAAGGCCGCGTCCCCTGACCCGCAAGCGGCCACGGCCACCGAGCGAGAACTGGCGATGCAGCGCTGGCTGAAGAAATACAAATATGAAATTCCCGATTTCTATGACCCGGATGCGGGCGGGAAGATCGAGAAGCAGTAGTCGTGCTTCGCAGGCCACCGGAGTGGCCTGCGACAGCGACTTACAACTGATAGCTGAAACTGATGCTGTAACGTGGCCGGCGATTGAACGTATCCAGCGCTTCATCCGACATCGGTTTGGCCGCCTCCAGCGCTATGTTGTAGTACTTGGCATCGCCGAACCTCAGGCCCACCGCGGCCGAAGACAGACTGTTGGCCTGTACCGGCAACTGGTTGAACCAGCTGCGCGAGCGATCGAGCACCACGTAGGGTTGCAGGATGCGCACCCAGTTGCCGTCGCGGTTGAAGCTGTAGTTGATCTCGTAAGCCACCCCCCAGCCCTTGTCGCCGGACGCCTGGTCGTCGGGGTAGCCACGACCGAAATTCTGCCCGCCGAACACCGCGCGCTCGCTGTCGGGCAGGGTGTCGTCGCTCCAGTACAACGCCCCTGATAGCACGCCTTGCCAGTTGTCGAAGAACTTGTCGCTCTGTACCCCCGACAGTCGCAGACGGAAGAAATGCAGGTCGATGGCGCTGTTGTTGGTGTGCGCGCCCATGCTGTCGAAGCCTTGATAAACCCCGCCACTGAGAATCCGCAGTTGCCGGGCATCGGCCTTGCGCCAGTCGCTTTCGAAGGCGAGGGCGCGGATGTCGGTGCGTTCTTCGGCGCTGAGTGGATAGCCGATGACGTTGTAGCGGGTCTTGTCGTTGACCGCGTACAAGCGTGATCCGGCCGTCAGCAGTTCATTGGAGGCGGCAATCAGCGGCATGCTGAAACCGATGGAGTAACGGTCGTTTTCGCGGTGCGGCTTGAGTTCCAGACCGTTGTTCAGCAGCACGTTGGTGCCGGGGTCGGCGCGGTAACGTGAGGCGGAAAGGCTCAGTTGCGTGCCTTCGTCATCGAGGAACTGGCTGTAGTCCAGGCGATAGTAATGCTCGTGGTCATCGCCCGGCGGAAACAGGCCGCTGAGGCTCAGCTGTTCGCCCATCGAGGTCTGTGAGTTGCTGCTGACGCCGAGCAAGGCCTGGGTGCCGTTGCGGTTGTCTTCGGTGGTACTCAGGGTGCTGGTGAACGGTTTTCGGCTGGCCTGGGCGATCAGGGTCGTTGCGCCGTCGGTGGTGCCGGGCGGCGGCACCTGGGCCTGGATCGTGACGCCGGGGATGCGGGTCATCAGCGTGGTGTAGCGCTCGAAGGTCTTGCGGGTCAGCGGGCGTTCAGCCTGGATCTTCGCCGTCAGTTTGTCGATCAGTCCCTTGACCCGGCCGATATCGCCCTGGACCTGAACATCCCGCACATAACCTTCCACCAGCACCACCCGCGCGGCACCGTCGTCGAAAGTCTGCTGCGGCAGGAAGGCGTAGGACAGCAGGTAGCCGTCGTTCTGGTAGCGACGGGTGATGTTGCGTGTCGCTTCAATCAGATCGGCGAGGCTGGTTTCGTGGCCGATCAGGGGTTTGTAGATCTCTGCCAGTTCGTTGAGCGGGTAAATCGTGCCGCCTTCGATCTGCACGGTTTTCAGGTTGATCTTCGTGCCCATCATCAACGGCTCGGCAGCCGCGGCACCGGGTTCCGGAACTTGCAGCGGCGCGGCGCTCGGACGGTAGGCGTCGGCGGGCAGATTCGGCACCGGCAGGTTGCGGATGGTTTCGTTGCTGTTGAGAAAGCTGGGAAGGGTGTCGGCGAGGGCAGCGGAACTGAGACTGAGGAACAGCAGGGATGCCATAACGCGCATAGGACACTCCATGTTCAAACCGCAGCACTTGGCGGGTTTTTTCCTAAGAAAAAAGCGGAAGACTCGTGGGAATCTTCCGCCCTCAACCAAGCGTAGGCGCTGTAGGTTAGGCCGTCGAATCGGCCAGGTGCAATTCAGCGTTTGTTGCCGCCCAAGGTGCCAGTCAGGCCACCGAGAACTCCGCCCAGACCGCCACCGGTGCCAGCGGCGGTGCCGCCGTTGACCAGCCCGCCGACGGCGGTGACGGTGTTGCCCACGGTGGCGACGGTGTTGCCGACAGCGGTCACGACCGGGTTGCTGTTGGTACCGGCGATGGCACCGCCAAGGTTACTGACCGCACCACCTGCCTGACCGGTGAGGCCGGCAATCGGGGCGCCGAGACCGGTAGCACCGCCGACATTCTGAGTCAGGTTGGTGACGGCGGCGGTGACCGGTGCAAGGCCGGTGCCTACGTTGTTGCCCAGTGTTGCCAGGGGAGTGGTGGGCGTGGTGATCGGTGAACCCGAACCACCGATTGCTGTATTGAGCGAGGCCACAGTATTGCCCGCCGATGCCAGGACATTGCCCGGTGAACCGAGTGAGCCGTTGCCGGCACCGAGCCCGGCGCCGACATTCACGACCGCGCCACCAACGGTTTGCAGCAGACCATTGTTGCCAAGGCCACCGCCGACGCCTGTTCCGGAACCGGTGCCGTTATCCGCCAGCCCGCCGGTCTTGCCGACCGCCGAACCGACATTGCTCAGGGCGCCGCCGACGGTGTTGGTCAGGGCATTGCCGTTGCCTGCACCGGTGACTTTGTCGCCCACACCGTCAACCGTGCTGCCGACTTTCTGCAGCAAGCCGTTCAGTGAATCACCCACGCCGGTGGTGCCGCCGAGTTTGTCCGTGGTGCTTTCGACCATGGCGATCACCGGCACCAGTTTGCTGCCGACCTCTTTGGTCGCCGAGCCGAGTGGGCCAGTGGTAGTGGCGGTGCTAAGGGTGTCGCCGAGCATGGTGACTTTTTCGCCAACCCCGTTGAGCAGCGGCGCCACTTTGGTGACCACGCCGCCGACCACAGGCACGCTGCCGGTGGCGGTCGCCAGTTTGCCGCTCAGGTCAGACACGCCGTTGCCGACATCCTGCACCACGCCACCGACGGCCGACGCGGTGACGCCCAGGCCGTTATCGGTGGTTGCCAGTTTGCCAATCCCGTTACTGATGCCGTCGCCCAGTGTGGATACCACATTGCCGGCGGTTCTGGCCGCGCTTTGCACCACACCACCCACCACCGGCACGCCACTGAGTGAGTCGCCGACCTGACCGACGCCATTGCCGACGCCGGCAACGGTGCCGCCGACATCCTGCACCAGGGTTGAGGTGACCAGCGGCTGAGGCGTAGTCGGGTTAGTGGGGTTGGTCGGGTCGGTTGGATTGGTCGGATTCGTCGGGTTGGTCGGGTTTGTCGGATTGCTCGGATCCGAGCCACCAGTCCCACCGGATACTGTGGTGCCGTCGGTTCCGGTTGTGCCGCCAGTCCCGGTTGTACCGCCGCTGCCGGATGTCCCGCCAGTGCCTGCGGTGGAACTGTCTGGCGAAGAGCTGCCGGAACTGCTGTGGTGACCGCCACCGCCACTGCTGCAACCGGCCAGGCCGAGTGAGAGGATCAATGCCAGCGCTGTTGCTGATTTGCACCAAACTTGAGTTTTCATGAGGGATATTCCTTGCACCTGTCTCAACGTTCGTTGTCTTCGACGGCTAGCCGGTTCTGTTGCCGGCAATGCCTTCGTCCGTTGTGCTCATATCAGTCGCAAGGTTGGATCCACACCATTCTCAAGTTGGTATTAACGCCTTTATATAAGCGTGTGATTTGCTGCTTAACGACTAATGCCGAGGATATAAACGCGCAAAAAAAAGCCTTGAGAATCAAGGCTTGATGTTTGGCCGGGGGCTGGATAACGGCGGCAGAAACTTAAGTTATATACACACAATTGATCATGTTTCTCTGTTGTGATCGAACTCCGCGAGGGGCGCGGTAACGATCGGCGCGGCCTATTGATTCAGGCAATCGGTTGCCAGTGGCCGACCATGTGCTCCAGGTCCCCGGCACCGATAAGACGCAACTCACCGCTGGAACCCGCCGCGCTGGCGAACAGCGATACCTCGCTCGGCAGGCGCACCGGTTTACGAAAATGCACGGCGATTTCCAGGTTGGCCCTGGGCAGGTGATCCGCCAGCGCGGCCAGGGTGCGGGCCTTGTTCCACAGACCATGGGCAATGGCGGTGGGGAAACCGAACAGCCTGGCACTGGCGGCGCTCAGGTGGATCGGGTTGTAGTCGCCGGAGACCTTGGCGTACTGCCGGCCGATGTCCGCCGGGGCTTTCCATTGCGCCACCTGCATCAGTGGCAGCATGGGCTCCCACGCCTGTTCGAGCGCCTCGCCTTCAAGCTTCACGCCTCGACAGAGCATCTGGCTTTCGGCTTCCCATAATGGGCCGAGCTGATCGTCGAGGTTGGTCAGCAGATCGAACGTTGCGCCTTTGGGATGCGGTTGCAGGTTATGCACCCGAACGCTGACCTGCACGTGGCTGATTCCACCCATCGGCCGCAGAATGCGGATGCAATTGCTCAGGTGAATCAGCCCCAACAGCGGGAATGGAAAGTCTTTGGCCGTGAGCAACTGCATCTGCAACGCAAACGCCAGGACATGTGGATAAGTTGGCGGCAGCAGACCGTCATCGGCAAAACCGCAGACCTTGCGATAAACCGCCAGACGTTTACCGTCGATGTCGACCCCGCAGCGCAGACCGCTGTCGGGCAAACGGGTGCCGGTGATTTTGCGCCGGGTCGCGGCCCGGACATACAAACCCGGCAGACTCGGTTCGCGGTGCAACGTGTGCCATTCGATGCTCATGCCTAAGCCCCCAGAACACTTTGTCCACAGACCCGCAATGCCTGTCCGGTGAAGGCACCGGTGCCCGGTTGCGCCAGCCAGGCCACGGCTTCGGCGACGTCTTGTGGCAGGCCACCCTGGCCCAGCGAACTCATGCGCCGCCCGGCTTCGCGCAGGCCAAAGGGAATGTGCGCGGTCATCTGGGTTTCGATGAAACCCGGCGCCACGGCGTTGATGCTGATGCCACGCTCCAGCAGCGTTGGTGCCCAGGCCTGGGCCAGTCCGATCAGCCCGGCCTTGCTCGCCGCGTAATTGGTTTGCCCGCGGTTGCCGGCGATGCCACTGATCGAGGCGAGCAGAATCACCCGCGCGTTATCGCGCAGGGTGCCGCTGTCGAGCAGCGCCTTGGTCAGCACTTGTGGGGCATTGAGATTGACCGCCAGCACCGCGTCCCAGAACTCGGGCGTCATGTTGGCCAGGGTCTTGTCGCGGGTGATGCCGGCGTTGTGCACCAGAATGTCGAGGCCGTCCGGCAACTGTTCGATCAGCTGCGCGGCGGCGTCCTCGGCGCAGATGTCGAGGGTGATGGCGCGCCCGCCGAGGCGAGCGGCCAGAGCTTCGAGATCGGTTTTTGCTGGCGGCACGTCGAGCAGGATCACCTCGGCGCCATCACGGGCCAACGTCTCGGCGATGGAGGCGCCGATACCCCGCGCCGCGCCGGTGACCAGCGCCTTGCGCCCGGCCAGCGGGCGCGTCCAGTCGGTCACCGGCGTGGCACAAGGATTCAGACGAATCACCTGCCCGGAGACAAATGCACTTTTCGGCGAGAGGAAAAACCGCAGCGGCCCTTCGAGCTGATCCTCGGCGCCTTCGCCCACGTAGATCAATTGCAGGGTGCCGCCGCTGCGCAGCTCCTTGGCCAGCGAGCGGGAGAAACCTTCAAGTGCCCGCTGAGCACTGGCGGCGAACGGTTCGCGCAGGGTTTCCGGGGCGCGGCCGAGGATCACCAGATGCGCGCTGCTGTCGAGGTTCTTCATCAATGGCTGGAAGAACTCGCGCAGTTGCTTGAGCTGGTCGGTGTGCTGCAATTCACTGGCGTCGAACACCACCGCCTTGAGTTTCGGGCCATGGCCGGGAATCCATTGGGTGGCGGCCGCTGGCTGATCGCCGTAGCGATAAATGGCATCCGTCAGCCGGTTGGCGAAGGCGCTGACCCGTTCGGCCAGCGGCCCGCCGCCGATCAGCAGCGCACCCTCCACCGGCCGCAGGCGCCCGGCCTGCCAGCGTTCCAGCCGCACCGGCGACGGCAGGCCCAGGGCCCCGACCAGACGGTGGCCGATGGACGAGTTGGCGAAGTCGATATAGCGGTCAGACATGGAACGCTCTCCAGAAGATGGGGTTCAAAGTGTGGACTGCGAAGGGCAATCAATCGTTCGATCCACGCAATAAGGCCTACGCTAGAACAGCAGAGTAGTTTGCCCCCGGTGTTTTTGGGGCCCGGCGGGATTTTCAGTGCCCGATTTTCAGACTGGATATTTCACAAGGAGTTTTTCATGAGTCAGCTGCGCCGCGTCGCGATCATCGGTGGCAACCGCATTCCATTCGCCCGTTCCAACGGGCCGTATGCCACCGCGAGCAATCAGGTGATGCTCACCGCCGCCCTTGAAGGCCTGATCGAACGCTACAACCTGCACGGCCAGCGCATGGGCGAAGTGGTCGCGGGAGCGGTGCTGAAATTGTCACGGGATATGAACCTGACCCGCGAATGCGTACTCGGCTCGCGCCTGTCGCCAGCAACGCCTGCCTATGACATCCAGCAGGCCTGCGGCACCGGCCTGGAAGCCGCGTTGCTGGTGGCGAACAAGATTGCCCTCGGTCAGATCGATTGCGGCATTGCCGGCGGCGTCGACACCACGTCGGACGCGCCGATCAGCGTCAGTGAAGGCCTGCGTAAGATCCTCCTGCAAGCCAACCGCGCCAAGACCACCGGCGACAAGCTCAAGACCTTTCTGCAATTGCGTCCGAAACACCTGATCCCCGAATTCCCGCGCAACGGCGAACCGCGTACCGGCCTGTCGATGGGCCAACACTGCGAACTGATGGCGCAGACCTGGAACATTCCTCGCGAAGAGCAGGATCAACTGGCACTCGAAAGCCACCACAAACTTGCTGCGTCCTACAGCGAAGGCTGGCACAACGACCTGATGACTCCGTTCCTCGGCCTGACCCGCGACAACAACCTGCGCCCGGACCTGACCCTGGAAAAGCTCGCGACCCTGAAACCGGCCTTCGAGAAAAGCGCCAAGGGCACGCTGACCGCCGGCAACTCCACGCCACTGACCGATGGCGCGTCGGTGGTGTTGCTGGGCAGCGAAGAATGGGCCAAGGAACGTGGCTTGCCGATCCTCGCGTATCTGCGCGACGGCGAAGCGGCGGCGGTGGACTTCGTCAACGGCGCCGAAGGACTGTTGATGGCCCCGGTGTATGCGGTGCCGCGCTTGCTGGCGCGCAATGGTTTGACCTTGCAGGATTTCGACTACTACGAAATCCACGAAGCATTTGCCGCGCAAGTGTTATGCACACTGAAGGCCTGGGAGGATCCGGAGTACTGCAAATCCCGGCTGGGGCTTGATGCGCCGTTGGGGTCGATTGATCGCAGCCGTTTGAACGTCAAGGGCAGTTCGCTGGCGGCGGGGCATCCGTTTGCTGCGACGGGCGGGCGGATCGTGGCCAATCTGGCGAAGCTGCTGGATGCGGCGGGGCGGGGGCGGGGGTTGATTTCGATTTGTGCGGCGGGGGGGCAGGGGGTGACGGCGATCATCGAGCGCTGAAAGAACAAGACGCCCCTCTCCTGAAAGGAGAGGGGCTTTCATAGATCACTCAGGTACGGAACCTGCGCACCAACCCATCCAGCTCATTCGACAACCCCGCCAGACTCTGCGAATCCAGCCGCGCCGAATTGGCCAGATCCGCCACCAACTGCGCATCACCGTGAATCTGGCTGATATGCCGATTGATGTCCTCGGCCACCTGATGCTGCTCTTCGGCGGCTGTGGCGATCTGGGTATTCATGTCACGAATCACATCCACCGATTCACGGATCTGACCAAAACTCGCCCGGGCCTCGCCGATTCGCGTCACCGATTGCTGCGACACATCGAGGCTGGCGCGCATTTGTTGGGTCACGGCGCTGGTGCGCTTGGCAAGGTTGCCCAGCAGACCGTCGATTTCCGCCGTCGAATCCGCCGTGCGTTTGGCCAGTGCGCGAACCTCATCGGCCACCACCGCAAAACCACGGCCTTGCTCACCGGCCCGCGCAGCCTCGATGGCGGCGTTGAGCGCCAGCAGGTTGGTCTGTTCGGCGATGGAGCGGATGGTGCCGAGGATCGACTGAATGTCGTTACTGTCGCGTTCCAGTTGCTGCATCGACTGCGCCGATTGCTCCAGTTCCTGGCTCAGTTGATCGACGCTGTGCACTGCTGCGTCGATCTGCTGCTGACCTTCGCGAGCCTGGCGCTGGCCGCTGTCGGCCGACTCTGCTGCCTGACTGCACGAGCGGGCGACTTCGTTGGCGGTGGCGACCATTTCGTGGAACGCAGTCGAGACCATGTCCACGGCTTCACGCTGGCGTCCGGCGGCTTCGGCCATGTCGCCGGAAACCCGGGTCGAACTCTGCGAGGTGGCGAGGATTTTCCCGGCCGCGCCACCGATGTGCTGGATCAGGCTGCGGATCGCGGTCAGGAACTGGTTGAACCAGTTGGCCAGTTGCGCGGTTTCATCGTTGCCACGGATATCGAGGTTCTTGGTCAGATCACCTTCGCCCTGGGCGATGCCTTCCAGACCGCTGGCCACGCTGCGGATCGGCCGCACGATCAGGCTGGCGAAACTGGCGCCGACCACGGCGAACAGCACCGCCAACACTGCCGCGATAATTGCGATCAGCCAGGTCAACTGAGTGGCCGAGCTCATCACGTCGTTCTGTTTGATCAGGCCGATGAAGGTCCAGCCCAGTTGCTCCGACGGCCAGACGTTGGCCATGTAGCGCTCGCCGTTGAGTTCGACTTCCACCAGCCCTTTGCCGGCCTTGGCCAGTTGCGCGTAACCGTCGCCGAGGCTGTCGAGGGGCTTGAAGTTGTGCTCGGGCTGTTTCGGATCGACCAGCACCATGCCGCTGTTTTCCAGCAGCATCAGGTAACCGGTTTCGCCGAGCTTGATCTGTTTGACGATCTCGGTGAGCTGCTTGAGCGTGACGTCGATACTGACCACGCCGCCGTTGCTACCGAGTTTGTTGTCGATGGTGCGCACGGTGCTGACGTAGGTCGCATCGTCCTGCGCCCAGTAATAGGCGGCGGTGCGCAACGGTTTGCCGGGTTTGGCCTGAGCGGCCTTGTACCAGGGACGCTGACGCGGATCGTAGTTGCTCAGCTTGGGGTCATCGGGCCAGGAAACGTAACCACCGGCAGCGGTGCCGACGATCGCGTAGGCGTAGGCCGGGTGGCTGTTGCCCAGATCCTGCAGGAAGGAAAAGACCTTTTTGTCCATCTCGCCCTGCGGGACGCTTTCGGCGTTGGCGCTCATGTAAGTCTTGAGGCTGTCGTCGGTGTTCTTGATCAGCGGTTGCGTCGCCAGGTAATCGACGTTCTGGCTGATACCGTCAAAAAAAAGCTGCATGGCGTTGCTGACCTGACGGATCTCGCGTCCGCTGCCGTCGACAAAACCTTCCCGGGCATCGCTGCGCAGGTTGAGTACCACCAGCGTGGCGACCAGCACCACGGGCAAGCAGGCGATGATTGCAAACGCCCACGTCAACTTCTGTTTGATGTTCATCCGCGCTCCAGATTTTCTTGTAGGCCCACGCAGTGCAGATGACTCGCGGTTTATTGGCAGCCGAAAACGGTGTTTTCCACTCCATTCCCTGAGTGCGACATCGAAGCTTTTTTGGAACGATTGTCGGACAAATTCCTCTGTCTCTGAGGGCTTCGGCTGCCGGAGAGGGAAATTGAGGCTGTAAGAGAAAATTCTTACGGGTGGAGTGATGCTGGATGTCAGATTCTGTCGCAAATGCCCTCAAGTCCTTGCGCCAACAAGTTCGGCAGGCTCGGCTATGATTCGCAGCGGTCGATACAAGAGCGGCGGATTGGCCCGTTTGATCCGGCACAGTGTGTGCATCCACAGGTTCACAGGTCGGCAACCCCTCCCCGTGATGCGAGGATTGCCGTATAACGAATGACATTCGCGTGTTTGGTAATAAAGGACCCACAATAAAAGCTGATGAAGACTCCAAAACGCATTGAACCCCTGATCGAGGACGGTCTGGTCGACGAAGTGCTGCGTCCACTCATGAGTGGCAAAGAAGCAGCTGTTTATGTGGTGCGCTGCGGCAATCAGTTACGTTGCGCAAAGGTCTACAAGGAGGCGAACAAACGCAGTTTCCGCCAGGCGGCCGAGTATCAGGAAGGCCGCAAGGTTCGTAACAGCCGACAGGCCCGGGCGATGGCCAAGGGTTCCAAGTTCGGGCGCAAGGAAGCCGAAGACGCCTGGCAGAACGCCGAAGTCGCGGCGTTGTTCCGCCTGGCTAACGCCGGGGTGCGGGTGCCCAAGCCGTACGATTTCCTCGAAGGCGTGCTGCTGATGGAACTGGTGGCCGACGAATACGGCGACGCCGCGCCGCGTCTGAACGACGTGGTGCTGGAACCGGATCAGGCCCGCGAATACCACGCGTTCCTGATTTCGCAGATCGTGCTGATGTTGTGTACCGGCCTGGTGCACGGTGACCTCTCGGAGTTCAACGTGCTGCTGACGCCGACCGGCCCGGTCATCATCGACCTGCCGCAAGCGGTGGATGCGGCGGGCAACAACCACGCGTTCAGCATGCTGGAGCGTGACGTCGGCAACATGGCGTCGTACTTCGGCCGGTTCGCCCCGGAGTTGAAGAAGACCAAGTACGCCAAGGAAATGTGGGCGTTGTACGAAGCGGGTACGTTGCACCCGGCCAGCGTGCTGACCGGCGAGTTCGACGATCCCGAGGACCTGGCCGATGTCGGCGGGGTCCTGCGCGAGATCGAAGCGGCGCGTCTGGATGAGGAGCGCAAGCAAGCCATCCGTGCGGCGGACGACGAGCCCAAGGGCAAGTCCGACGAACCGCCTCCGCCACCGTGGATGCAGTAAGCATCTGAAAAAGAAAACCCGGCTTCGGCCGGGTTTTACACATTCAAGGATTGATTGTGACCACCACCTCCCGCAATGCCCGGCTGATCATCACGGCGCGGCTGATTTCCGATTTCGGCGCTTTCCTCAACATGGTTGCGCTGGCCACTTATGTCTACCTGCTGAGCAACAGCGCCATGAGCGTCGGGATTTTCCTGGCCAGTCGCGTGGGCGGCGGGATCTTCGCCAGCCTGATCGGCACCGCGTTTTATCGCCGATGCAGCGGTCGCTTGCCGTTGATTGCCTTCGATCTGCTGCGCGCCGCTGTGCTCGGGTTGTTGCTGATCGTGTCGGTCAGCCAGCAGGCGTTGTTGCTGCCGCTGATTGCGTTCGGCCTGGGCTTTGGCAATTCGATGTTCGCCATCGGCCTCAACAGCCAGTTGCCGCGTCTGATCGAGCCTGCGCAGTTGCTCAAAACCAATGCCTGGATCACGTCCGCCTCTTCCATGGCGATGGTCGGTGGCAGTCTGGTGTCCGGGCTACTGGTCGCAGGGTTTGGTTTTGAAACGGTGTTCGCGCTGAATGCGCTGACCTATCTGCTGGCGGCGGTGTTGATTGCGCCATTGCGGTTCAGCGCACCGGAACCCGTTGCCGAATCCAGCGCTAAACAGGGTGAATGGTCGGCGTTGTTGCAAGGCCTGCGCAGCGCCCCGGTGGTGGCGGCGATGCTGGCTGTCACGATGGCCGACACTTTGGGTAGCGCTGCACACAACGTCGGATTTCCGATCATTTCCAAACTGCTTACGCCGGATTCTGCGAGCACCACGCTGGGCCTGATGCTCGCAGTGTGGGCCAGTGGGAAATTGCTGGGCGCGCGAATCGCCAGTCGCCTGAAGGGCTCGGAAAACATCCATCTGGAGCGCAGGTACTTTGGCGGGGTGCTGCTGATGTCCTGCGGTTTCATCCTGATGTTCCAGCAGCACAGCGTCGTCGGGCTGTTGCTGTTTTCGCTGCCGGCCGGATTGGGTGACGGGTTTTCGGAAGTCGGCCTGATGTCACGTCTGCAACGGGAACCGGAGCCCCTGCGCCTGCCAATCTTCAGTTTCCTGACGCTGTTGCAGATGACCGGGTTCGGCGTCGGCATGCTGATCGCCGCACCGTTCTATTCGTGGTGGGCGCCGGGTGCCGTGGTGCTGCTGTTCCACGGCATTCCCCTCGCCACGGTGCTGTCGATGAAAGTCCTGCTGCTCAGGCGCGAGCGGGTTGCGCGCAGCAGCCCGACGCCAGTTCCTTGAGGATCGGGCAGTCCGGGCGATGGTCGCCCTGGCAGTGTTCGACCAGATCCTGCAGGGTGTCGCGCAGTTCGCCGAGTTCGCGAATCTTCTGATTCAGCTCGTCGATGTGCTGGCGGGCCAGGGCCTTCACATCGGCGCTGGCGCGCTGGCGGTCCTGCCAGAGGGTCAGCAGTTTGCCGACTTCCTCCAGCGAAAAGCCCAGGTCCCGCGAGCGCTTGATGAACGCCAGCGTGTGCAGGTCATCGTCGCCATAGACGCGATAGCCGCTGTCAGTGCGATGGGCGGCCTTGAGCAGGCCGATCGACTCGTAATAACGGATCATCTTCGCGCTCAGGCCACTGTGGCGGGCCGCTTGGCCGATGTTCATCGGTTGTCCTCCAGATCCTCGGGTTTCCAAGTTTTCAACAGTAGCGCATTGCTCACCACGCTGACGCTCGACAGCGCCATTGCCGCGCCGGCCAGCACCGGATTGAGGAAGCCGAACGCCGCCAGCGGAATGCCGATCAGGTTGTAGACGAAGGCCCAGAACAGGTTTTGCCGGATCTTCGCGTAGGTCTTGCGGCTGATCTCCAGCGCTGCCGGCACCAGCCGAGGGTCGCCGCGCATCAGGGTGATGCCGGCGGCGTGCATGGCCACGTCGGTGCCGCCGCCCATGGCGATGCCGATATCGGCAGCGGCCAGTGCCGGGGCGTCGTTGATGCCGTCGCCGACCATGGCCACGACGCCGGTCTTTTTCAGCTCGGCGACGGTGGCGGCTTTGTCCGCCGGCAGCACTTCGGCGTGGACGTTTTCGATGCCCAGCGCTTCGGCCACCACACGGGCACTGCCGCGGTTGTCGCCGGTCAGCAGGTGGCTGTGGATATGTCGCGCAGCCAGTTGTTGCACCGCGTGCAGCGCGCCGGGCTTGAGGGTGTCGCCGAAGGCGAACAGGCCGAGGACACGGGGAACGGGGCTTTGTTCGATCAGCCAGGACAGTGTCCGACCTTCGGTTTCCCACGCCTTGGCGGACTCCGCCAACGTGCCGGCGTCCAGACCGCTTTCTTCCAGCAGTCGACGATTGCCCAGAGCGAGGCGTCGACCGTCGAGATGGCCGGCAATGCCGCGACCGGTCAGGGACTGACTGTCGCTGACGTCGGGCACCGTCAGATTGCGTTCGGCACAGGCATCCAGCACTGCTTTGGCCAAGGGGTGTTCACTGCCGCGTTGCAGCGCGCCGGCCGCTGTCAGCAGGGCGTTCTCATCACCGTCGATCGCACTGAAATGCGCGATGCGCGGGGTGCCGGAGGTCAGGGTGCCGGTCTTGTCGAACACCACGCTGCTGACTTCATGGGCGCGCTCCAGCGCTTCGGCGTCCTTGATCAGAATCCCGTGACGCGCCGCCACGCCGGTGCCGGCCATGATCGCGGTCGGTGTCGCCAGACCGAGGGCGCAGGGGCAGGCGATAACCAGCACCGCGACGGCGTTGATCAGCGCGGTTTCCAGCGGCGCGCCATACAACCACCAGCCGATCAGCGTGGCGAGAGCCAGCAGCAGAACCGTCGGCACGAACACCTGACTGACTTTATCCACCAGTTTCTGGATCGGTGCCTTAGCCGCCTGAGCGTCCTCCACCAGGCGGATGATCCGCGCCAGTACGCTTTCCGCGCCGAGCGCCGTGGTGCTCACCAGCAAGCGGCCTTCGCCGTTGATTGCACCGCCGGTGACCTTGTCGCCCGGTTGCTTGGGCACTGGCAGGCTTTCGCCGCTGATCAGCGCTTCATCGGCATGGCTCTGGCCTTCCAGCACTTCGCCGTCCACCGGGAAACGTTCGCCGGGTTTGACCAGTACAAGGTCACCGAGGCGCAGGGCGCTGATGGCGACGTCTTGTTCGCGACCCTCGATGACTTGAATTGCCCGTTCCGGGCGCAAGGCTTCCAGTGCGCGGATGGCGCTGGCGGTCTGGCGTTTGGCGCGGCTTTCGAGGTATTTGCCAAGCAGCACCAGAGCGATGACCACCGCCGAGGCCTCGAAGTACAGATGCGGCATGCGCCCGTCAGCGGTCGCCCATTCATAGAGACTCAGGCCGTAACCGGCGCTGGTGCCCAGGGCCACCAGCAAGTCCATGTTGCCGGCACCGGCGCGCACGGCTTTCCATGCGGCCACATAAAAACGTGCACCGAAGATGAATTGCACTGGGGTAGCGAGAGCGAATTGCGCCCAGGCCGGGAGCATCCAGTGAATGCCGAAGGGTTGCAGCAGCATCGGCAACACCAGCGGCAAGGCGAGGGTTATCGCGCAGATCAGCGCCCAGCGTTCATGGTTCAGGCGTTGCTGGCGATTGTCGGTCTGGTGTTCAAGTTCGAAGAGGCTGGCCGAATAACCGGCCTTGCTCACGGCGGCGATCAGGAGCTGCGGATCGACAGCGCCAAGCAGTTCGAGGTGGGCGCGTTCATTGGCGAGGTTGACGCTGACGCTTTTCACCCCCGGAACCTTGTTCAGGGCGCGTTCGACACGGCCGACGCAGGAGGCGCAGGTCATGCCGTCGATGTTCAATTCCACGGTTTGCTGCGGCACGCTGTAACCGGCACGTTCAACCGCTTCCATCAGCGCTGGCAGGCTGTCGCCGGGTGCCTGCACGCGGGCCTGTTCGGTGGCGAGGTTGACGCTGACGGCACTGGCGCCGCTGACTTTACTCAAGGCGCGTTCGACGCGGCCGGCGCAACTGGCGCAGGTCATGCCGCTGATGGGCAGATCGAACGTGATGGAATCGGACATCGGTCGTACTCCCTGTAGTGGATGCCTACAGGATCAACCTTGCCATGCTGGCAAGGTCAAGCACCAGTTCCGCTACCCGATCGTTCCCACGCAGACGGTTCGACGCCTCGATGTGGGAACGATCGGGGTGACTCAGTAACCGAGGTCGGTGCGCTTGAGGTACATGCCTTCCGCATTCATCGCAATCCGGAACTTCAGAATGTCGCCGGCATGCAGTTTGATCTCCTGCGAGCCCGGCGCGAGCATGCCCGGGTTGCAGCCCGGCATTTGCCCCGGCAGCAGTTTCAGGCGCAGCGAGACATTGCCCGGCGGCAGGTTGAACGAGGTGCTCTGTTCCTGGAACAGTCGCGCCGACAGTTGATCCTGGATGTACACGCCGATCTCGCAGGAGGTCGCGACTTCCAGGCGCTCGCGGGAAATGATCAGCACCCCGAAATCTTCCCCGGCGGCATGCACCGAAGGGATCGCGGCAAAGAGGCTGAGTAAGCCAAACAGGCTGAAAGCTGACCAGCGCATGGCTGAATCTCCTGAATTTATGTCATTGATGCACGCAGCTTGGCCGAGCGCGGCGCCGATTGCCAGCCCGGCAGTTTTTTGCAGAACTTGACCTTGCCATCGTGGCAAGCTCGAAACTGCCGGCAACCTCACTCAAAGGAGTCATTCCATGCAAGTGTTCACTGTTGAAGGCATGTCCTGCGGTCACTGCGTCAAAGCCGTCACGCAAGCGGTGCAGAGCAAGGATCCAGCGGCCAGCGTGCGGGTCGATCTGGCAGCGAAGGAAGTCGGCGTCGAAAGTGCGTTGAGCACCGAGCAGGTGATCGAGGCGATCAGCGAAGAAGGTTATGTCATCAAACTCGCCTGATCTTTTTAATAGTTAGCGAGCTACCGGAATGTTCAAGGCGTCCTCGCGCGGCTAGACTGTCGGGCTGCACTCTCTACTAAAGTGCTCGCCCAACTGCCTGCCGAACCTGGACGCCTGATGAACTTCCGTACCCTTCTGATTCTCGGTGCCTTGACCGCTTTCGGTCCGTTGGCGATCGACTTCTATCTACCCGCGTTTCCCACCATGGCGCTGGCGTTCGGCACCGATGAGAAACACGTCCAGCTGACGCTGTCGGCTTATTTCTTTGGCCTGTCCATCGGTCAACTGGCTTACGGGCCGGTGGCGGATCGCTTTGGCCGACGGATTCCGCTGCTGGTGGGGCTGACGCTGTTCACGCTGGCGTCAGTGGCCTGCGCCTATGCACCGAATCTGGAGTGGCTGATCGGTGCGCGGTTCGTTCAGGCACTGGGTGGATGCGCCGGGATGGTGATTTCCCGGGCGGTGGTCGCTGACAAATGTGACGCTGTGGGCTCGGCGAAAGTCTTTTCGCAATTGATGCTGGTGATGGGGCTGGCGCCAATCCTGGCGCCGATGCTCGGCGGTCTGCTGGTCAATACGACGGGTTGGCAGTCGATCTTCCTGGTGCTGACCGGGTTCAGTGCCCTGGCCGGCCTGGCGGTGGCCCTCGGCCTGCCGGAAAGTCTGCCGGCCCATGTTCCGCGCCAGCCACTGTCCGGTGCTCTGCGTCAGTACGGTCGACTGCTGACCGACCCGGTCTACATGGGCCATGCCCTGACCGGCGGCATCGCGATTGCCGGGATGTTTGCCTACATTGCCGGCTCGCCTTTCATTTTCATCAAACTGTATGGCGTCCCGGCCGAGCATTTCGGCTGGCTGTTCGGCACCAACGCGGCGGGCTTCATTCTGGTGGCGCAGGTCAATGCGCGACTGTTGGCCAAGCGCGGCCCGGCGTTTCTGCTGTCACGGGCAGTGTGGGTTTACTTCGGCGCCGGGCTGACGCTGCTTGCGGTCAGCTCGATGCACACCGAGGCACTGTGGCCGCTGCTGATTCCATTGTTCATTTGCGTGGCGAGTCTTGGTTGCATCAGCCCCAATGCGGCGGCGAGTGCGATGAACGGGCAGGGCGCTCGCGCCGGCAGTGCGTCAGCATTGCTCGGCAGCATGCAGTTCAGCGTCGCCGCCGGGGCTTCGGCGCTGGTGGGGGTTTTGCACGATGGCACCGCCGTGCCGATGGCCATGGTCATCAGCCTGTGCGGTCTTTTGGTGGTCAGCGCGGCAATGCTTACCCGGCGCATACAGAATGCCCGGGCGCTGGCAAAGGCGCAGGCCGAAGTCTGAACGGAGGAACTCAGCCGACAGCGCGTTGCTGGCCGAGGTCGGGAATCTGATGGGGCGCGTACAGACGCGCTTCGAGGGTGCGGGTGAAGGCCCGAGCTTCGGCCTCACTGCGGAATGTCACGGCGTGCTGGTCGAGACGAACTTGCCACTGGGACTTTGCCACTTCTTTTATCAGGATCTTCATTGCTGACCTCCCGGACGTAAAAGATTGCATCGCAGAGGTTTCGATTGTAGACCCGAATACGATCGCAATTGTGACAAGGGTCAAGCATCTGACTGACGGCAAAAAGCGACCGCAGCCCCCGAGTCAGCCACTTCTGGCACTGACGAAGGCTGCGGCCTCCGAAGTTTTAGAAACTTTCTAAAACAATTTTTCCCTTGGCCTTGCCGCTTTCCAGCAATTCATGGGCTCGGCGCAGATTGCTCGCGTTGATCGTGCCGAAGTGCTCGCCCACCGTGGTCTTCAACGTCCCGGCATCGATCAGCTCGGCCACTCGGTTGAGCAGTTTGTGCTGCTCGATCATGTCCGGCGTTTCGAACAGCGAGCGGGTGTACATGAACTCCCAGTGCAGTGACAGGCTCTTGCGCTTGAGCTTGGTGACGTCCAGCGACTTCGGATCATCGATCAGCGCCAGTTTGCCTTGCGGCGCCAGGGCCTCGACCAGTTGGTCCAGATGCTGGTCGGTCTGGGTCAGGCTGGCGACGTGGGTCACGTGGCCGAGGCCGGCGTGTTTCAGCTCTTCGCTCAACGGCTGGCTGTGATCGATCACCACGTCGGCGCCCAGCTCACTTACCCAGTCACGGGTTTGCGGGCGGGAGGCAGTGCCGATCACTTTGAGCCCGGTCAACTGGCTGGCCAGTTGGGTGAGGATCGAGCCCACGCCACCGGCCGCGCCGACGATCAACAGGCTCTGGCCTTCGTCGGTGTTGCCTTCGCGGATCTGCAGGCGTTCGAACAACAGTTCCCACGCCGTAATGGCGGTCAGCGGCAGGGCGGCGGCTTCGGCGAAACCAAGGGTTTTCGGCATATGGCCGACGATCCGCTCATCCACCACGTGCAGTTCGCTGTTGCCACCAGCCCGGGCGATGGAGCCGGCGTAGAAGACCTTGTCGCCGGCCTTGAACAACGTCACTTCACTGCCGACCGACTTGACCACGCCGGCCACATCCCAGCCCAGCACTTTGGCGGCGCCACCTTCTGGTGCGACGTTCTGGCGAACCTTGGTGTCGACCGGGTTGACCGAGATCGCTTTGACTTCGACCAACAGGTCGTGTGGGCCGGCCACCGGCTCCGGCAGTTCGATGTCTTGCAGGGATTTTTCGTCGCTGATCGGCAGCGATGCGTAATAGGCGATGGCTTTCATGGATGACTCCGAAAGGTGCTTGAAGGAAGGATTCAGGCGATGGCGCGCAGGCGCTTGAGCTCGAAGTGTTCGAGGAAGCCTGCGGCCTGCGCCCGGAAATGCTGGATATGCGCACTGTCGTCGTGGGCCTGCAGGGCTTCGTCACTGGCCCACTGCTCGATCATGTAGAAGGCCAGCGGGTTGGCCATGTCCTGGTGCAGGTCGTATTGGCCGCAACCGGCTTCCGCGCGGGTCGGTTCGATCAATGCGCGCAGATGTTGTTCGAGGGCGTCCTGCTGGCCAGGTTTGGCGATCAGGGTGGCGATGGCGGTGAAGGGCTGGGACATGTTCGACTCCGGAACGGGATGAATTCGATGGGAGGCATGATTGGCTATTTCTACGCGAGATAAAACCGGCTAAAAGAGCAGTCTCTTTCAATATTTTTTTGATAATCGAGGCTGAAATGCTGCGTTTCGATGACTTGCAGTTGTTTGTCCGGGCGGCGGATCTGGGCAGTCTGTCGGCGGCGGCACGGGTGATGGACATGTCCGCCGCCGTGGCCAGTGCGGCGCTCAAGCGTATCGAGCAACAACTCGGGGCACGGTTGCTGGCGCGTTCCACCCGCAGTTTGCGCCTGACCTCCGAGGGCGAAGGCTTCCTCGAATACGCCCGGGCGGCGCTGAGCAACCTGGATGAAGGCCGTCGTCTGCTGGCCAGCGGTCAGGACCAGGTCAGCGGGATTCTGCAACTGTCGGCACCGTCGGATTTCGGCCGCAACCTGCTGTTGCCGTGGCTTGATGAGTTTCAGCGTGAACACCCGAAATTGACGGTGCGCCTGTTGCTGGGCGATCGCATTGCCGACCTGTTTCGCCAACCGGTGGACATCGCCCTGCGTTATGGCGAACCGGAGGATTCCAGTCTGGTCGCATTGCCCATCGCTGCGCAGAACCGGCGGGTGCTGTGTGCCTCTCCCGGCTATCTGGCGAAACACGGCGAGCCGACTCAGCTGGAACAGCTCGCGCAGCACAATTGCCTGTTGTACATGCTGGGCAGTCGGGTGCATGACCACTGGAGTTTTCATGACGGCAAACGCGAAGTCAGCCTGACCGTCAGTGGCGACCGCTTCAGCGATGACGCCGACGTGGTGCGGTTATGGGCCGTCGCGGGGGCGGGCATCGCCTACAAATCCTGGCTGGATGTGGCCGACGATGTGCTCGCCGGGCGATTGAAAGTGCTGCTGCCCGGCCTGCTCTGCGAGCGGGCTCCGCTGAATCTGCTGTGCGCCCATCGCGCACAATTGAGTAAGCCGGTGAACCTGTTGAGGGAGATGCTCGCCAGCCGTTGCGCCGAACTGAGTAGCCGATTTCCCGTTTTTCCGCAGGTTGATCATTAGTCGCAGGTAAATAGCGAAATTTCTGTCAGGAACAATCACCAGCCGTACCCGCTCCGGCGCAGGACGCCGCGAGCAACCCGCTTATACTAGCGACCGCCTGAAGCCTGCACCGGCACGCGGGAACAGGCTCGCTCGGACCGACACTGACCGGGCAGCGGTGAGGGTTGCATCAATTACTGCGAATGCCGGGTGGCAGTGTGTTGCCTTGCCTCGGATCAAGGCGTTTTGCGCGGCTTGGCCGACGACTGATTACTGGTCAAGATGTCTCTGAGCAGTAGACGATACGATTCAACAGGGAGTGAATACATGGAACATGCACCTTGCATCAGCCAGATCGCCACGTTGCTGGCCGATCCCAAACGCAGCGCAATGATGTGGGCGTTGATGGATGGCTCGGCCCGGCAGACCGAGGAACTGGCTCTGTTGGCGGGGCTGTCGCCCTCGTCGGCCAGCGCGCATCTGGGGCGCTTGTCCACGGGCGGTCTGTTGAAGGTCGAGGCTCGCGGGCGCAAGCGCTTCTTTCGCCTGGCGGCTCCGGAAGTCGGCGCGGCCATCGAGGCCCTGGCCAGCGCCACGCTTGCCAGCGCGCCGCGGGAGGTTCCCGACGTGTTCAAGCGCGCCACACCCATCGCCAGACCACAGGCCGCGCCGTCTTCCCTGCTGCGTGCGCGTTTTTGCGACGATCATCTGGGCGGTACGCTGGCGGCCGACCTGTACCAGCGTCTGCTCGATGCCGGGTGGATCGAACAGCTTGAACATCGGGTGGTCGTCACCCACAAGGGCTCGACACAGTTGGCCAGTCGCGGGGTCTTCATCCAGGCGCTGGCTCATCGCAATGTTCAGGTGGCTTGCGCGTGCCCGGACTGGAGCGAGCGACGCCCGCACATGGGCGGTTCGCTGGGGGCGGCGTTGTTGCAGCTGTTCATGCAGTCCGGCTGGTTGATGCTGCCCAACGACTCCCGCGCCCTGCAACTGACGGCGGCGGGACAGCGAGAAATTCATCGATTCGCCCAGGAAACCGAGCTGGAAATGGCATTGTAGAGCGCTTCGCACCATTGTCCGGATGACTGGCGTCGCCTACGACTGCGAACAGGTCGCATCTGGCACAAAGGCTGAACGGCTATCGCGCACACTCGATCCGCAGACATTTCGGATGGAGGAGGTGGCATGGACACGGGAAACTTCAGCGCGGCAGATCGACTGGAACGCCTGCCGGTCAGCGGTTATCACCGGATCATATTCATCATCATCGCCCTGGCGTTTTTCTTCGACTCCATGGATCTGGCGATGATGACCTTCCTGCTCGGCTCGATCAAAACCGAATTCGGCCTGAGCAGCGCCGAAGCCGGGCTGCTCGCCAGTTCGAGTTTTTTCGGCATGGTGCTGGGCGCATCGCTGTCCGGATTGCTGGCTGATCGTTTCGGCCGTAAACCGGTGTTTCAGTGGAGCATCGTGTTGTGGGGTGTGGCCAGTTACCTGTGCTCTACGGCGCAAACGGTCGAGAGTCTGACCCTGTTCCGCATCCTGCTGGGGATCGGCATGGGCATGGAGTTTCCGATTGCCCAGTCGATGCTGTCGGAGCTGATACCGGCCCGGCGTCGCGGGCGCTACATCGCCTTGATGGACGGCTTCTGGCCGCTGGGCTTTGTTGCTGCCGGGGTGCTGTCGTATTTCCTGCTGCCGCTGATTGGCTGGCGCGACATCTTTCTGGTGTTGGCGGTGCCTGCGGTATTTGTATTGGCGATCCGCTTTTTTATTCCCGAGTCACCACGCTGGCTGGAACAGGCGGGCAAGCATGACGCGGCGGACAAGGTGCTGTGCGCCATTGAGGACCGGGTGCGGGCGTCGCTTGGCGGGGCTGCGTTGCCGGAGCCGGTTCGCCTGCCTCGGGTGATCACGCCTCCGGGCAACTTCCTGTCGGCCCTCGGCCAGATCTGGTCGCCGCTGTACCGCCAGCGCACGATGATGCTCTGGAGCCTGTGGTTCTTTGCATTGCTCGGGTTCTACGGACTGACGTCCTGGCTCAGCGCGTTGCTGCAACAGTCGGGGTTCGCGGTCACTCAGTCGGTGTATTACACGGTGCTGATCTCCCTGGGCGGGATTCCCGGGTTTCTGATGGCGGCGTGGCTGGTGGAGCGCTGGGGGCGTAAGCCAATGTGCATCGTCACGTTGCTGGGCGGCGGGGTGATGGCGTTTCTGTACGGCCAGAGTGCGGTGTTCGGCGGCAATGTCGGGCTGCTGATCGGCACGGGTCTGTTGATGCAGTTTTTCCTGTTCGGCATGTGGGCGGTGCTCTACACCTACACGCCCGAGTTGTACCCGACCTCGGCGCGGGCGACGGGCTCGGGTTTCGCCTCGGCCATCGGGCGCGTGGGATCGCTGCTCGGGCCGTTGGTCACCGGGCTGGTGTTCCCGATCACCGGGCAGGGCGGGGTGTTTGCGTTGGGGGCGTTGTGCTTTGCGATTGCGGCGGGGGTGGTGTGGCTGTTCGGGATGGAGACCCGGGGCAAGACGCTGGAAGAGTTGACTGAAGCGGTTGTGCGCTGAGACCTGAAAAGCCGTTCGAACACGGGCGTGTTCGAACGGCTTTGTGCTGTTACGGTTTTACCAACCGCGCATCCAGGCTGTTTTGTGCCAGGCGTTTGGCCTGATCCTGGGTCATGCCCAGATGTTCGTGCAAGGCATGGAAGTTTTCGGTGACATAACCCCCGAAGTACGCCGGGTCATCGGAGTTCACCGTGACCTTCACGCCGCGCTCGAGCATGTCGAGGATGTTGTGCTGGGACATGTGATCGAACACGCAGAGTTTGGTGTTCGACAGCGGGCACACGGTCAGCGGGATCTGCTCGTCGATGATCCGCTGCATCAGGCGCTCGTCTTCGATGGCGCGAACGCCATGGTCGATACGCTGGATTTTCAGCAGGTCGATGGCTTCCCAGATGTACTCCGGCGGGCCTTCTTCGCCGGCGTGGGCGACGGTCAGGAAGCCTTCGTGACGGGCACGGTCGAACACGCGCTGGAACTTGCTCGGCGGGTGACCCATCTCGGAACTGTCCAGACCTACCGCGACAAACGCATCACGGAACGGCAGTGCTTGGTCGAGGGTTTTCTGCGCTTCGTCTTCGCTCAGGTGGCGCAGGAAGCTCAGGATCAAACCGCTGGTGATGCCCAGTTGCTGCTCGCCATCCTTCAGCGCGGCGGCGATGCCGTTGAGCACCACTTCGAACGGGATGCCACGGTCGGTGTGGGTCTGCGGATCGAAGAACGGTTCGGTGTGGATCACGTTCTGTTCTTTGCAGCGCAGCAGGTAGGCCCAGGTCAGGTCGTAGAAATCCTGGGAAGTGCGCAGCACGTCGGCGCCCTGGTAATACAGGTCGAGGAATTCCTGCAGGTTGTTGAAGGCGTAAGCCTTGCGCAGGGTCTCGACGTCGCTCCACGGCAGGGCGATCTTGTTGCGTTCGGCCAGGGCGAACAGCAGCTCGGGCTCCAGCGAGCCTTCGAGGTGCAGGTGCAGTTCGGCCTTGGGCAGGGCGTTGAGCCAGTCGTACATATTCTTTTCTCATCAGGTGCAATGACGGCATTCTACAGATGCGCGCCGAAACAATTGGCAAAACCTGACCAACCGATCCATCACACCGCTTCCTGCTCTCGTCGGTAGGCGTAGGTATCGGCGAAGCGTGACAGCAGGAATTCGGCGCAGGTGGTGGTCGGATATTTCGCTGGATGTCGGTCGTCCTGGCAACCGGGCAGGCATTCGATGCGGGTGTCCGGATGCGGTTCGGCGAAGAACGGCATCGAATAGCGATCAACGCCTAACGGGCTGATCACCCGGTGCGGAGTCGAGCGATAACGGTCGTTGCTCCAGCGCGCCATCATGTCGCCGAGGTTGACCACGAACGTGCCGTCGATGGGCGGTGCGTCGATCCACTGGCCTTTTACGTTTCTCACCTGCAAGCCGCCGGCCGCGTCCTGATACAGCAGAGTGATACAGCCGTAATCGGTATGCGCACCGGCCCCCTGCTGTTCCGCGGAACTGGCGGTGTGACGCGGCGGGTAATGGATCATCCGCAGTACGCTGACCGGCTCGTTGAAGCGTGTGTCGAAGAAGTCGCGCTCGATGCACAGTGCCAGGGTCATGGCTCGCAGCAGGGTTTGTGCGAGGGCCTGCATGTCGAGGTAGTGCTGCTCCATCAGCGTTTCCCAACCGGCAATGGCCGGATGACGGTTGGGGCCGCGCAAGGGTTTTTCCGCCAGCACGTCGGGATGATCGGCCGGCAAGTGCAGGCCCATGTCGAAGGTTTCCTTCAGATCGCTGGGTTTGTCCGGGTCGAGCTGTTCAGTGGCGATGGCACCATAGCCGCGATGATGGGCGGTCTGGGTGATGTCGATCTTGAGTTTTTCCGCTGCCGGCAATGCGAAGAAGTGCCGGGCGTGGTCGAGCAGGGCGTCGATGCGCTGCGCTGAAATCGGATGCCCCTTGATGTAGAAGAAACCCCATTCGCGGCAGGCGTGGTCGATTTGTTCGGCGACGGCGGACCAGGCGTTCTGGTCGTCGGCGTAGAGCGGCGAGATGTCGATGATCGGAAGCTGGTTCATTTCGAATGCTCTTTATCGATTGTTCCCACGCGGACGGTTCGACGCCTCGACGTGGGAACGCTCAGGGTCAGGTGGATTACTTCGGCATCTCGGCCTTCATGCCTTCGACGTAGTAGTTCATCGACGCCAGTTCCACATTGGTCGCGCTCACACCCGCCGGGATTTTCTCGACCCCGGCCTGATCCTTGATCGGCCCGGTGAACGGTTGCAAGGTGCCGCTCTTGATGTCAGCGATGATCTGCTCGGCTTCGGCCTTCACCGGCGCCGGCACCAGATCGCTGATCGGCAGTTCGACCGTGCCTTCCTTCAACCCGCCCCAGTAGTCCTGGGATTTCCAGTTGTGATCGATCACGCTCTGGGTCGCCTGAATGTAGTGCGGTGCCCAGTCGTTGACGATCGAAGTCAGCACCGCTTTCGGGCCGAAGTGCGCCATGTCCGAAGCGTAGCCCACGGCATAGACGCCGCGCCGTTCGGCGGCCTGAATCGGTGCCGGGCTGTCGGTGTGCTGGAACACCACGTCCACGCCCTGATCGATCAGCGCATTGGCGGCGTCGGCCTCTTTACCCGGATCGAACCACGAATTGACCCACACCACTTTGATTTCGGTGCCGGGGTTGTACTTGTTCAGGGCTAGCTGGATGGCGTTGATATCGCGGATCACTTCCGGGATCGGGAACGAGGCGACATAGCCAATCTTCTTGGTCTTGGTCATCTTCGCCGCGAGGAAGCCACCGACGTAACGGCCCTCGTAGGTGCGCGCCAGATAGGTGCCGAGGTTCTTGTCCTGCTTGTAGCCGGTGGCGTGTTCGAAGGTCACCTTGGGAAACTGTTTGGCGACCTTCACTGTCGGGTTCATGTAGCCGAAAGAGGTGGTGAAGATCAGGTCGTAGTTGTCCTTGGCCATGTTGCGGATCACCCGTTCGGCATCGGCGCCTTCGGCGACGTTCTCCACGTAGTTGGTGGTGATCTGCGTGCCGAGTTTTTCCGCCAGCGCCTTGCGCCCCTGTTCATGCTGATACGTCCAGCCGTGGTCGCCGATGGGGCCGATGTAGACGAAGCCGACTTTCAGTGGGTCGGCGGCACTGGCGCTCAGGCTGAGGCCAAGGCCCATGGCGATACACAGCAGTGTTTGCAGTGGACGTTTTTGCATGAACGCGAACTCCCTTTTGTTGTGTGTGGGGAGGGCAATGCAAAAGGCTGACCAAACGGACAACAAATCGAGTCGAAATCGCGGCGAGGCCTTCGCGAGCAAGCTCGCTCCCACATGGGAGCACGATCACCCGTGGGAGCGTGCTTGCTCGCGATGAGGCCGCCAAGGCCAATAAAGTGCACCTGCCGAACCGGCTGCCATTCCGTGGTGCGCTAAGGTGTAACGAACCATTAGCGCCGCCCCGCAGTCAGTCACTCATTCGTCCCCAGCGCCCGCAGGCCCGCCATGCTCACGATCCTCAAGCAAGAAAGCTTTCTGCTGCTGGCCCTGATCGCTGCTCTCGTGGCGTATCCGCTGGAACACTGGTTGCTGCACAGTGGCCAGGTCGTCGCCTTGACCGGCGGGCTGGTGTTGATCGCGTTCATCGTCGCCGCCTCGATGCGCGTCGCCCATCAGGCCGAATTGCTCGCGGAAAAAGTCGGCGACCCGTACGGCACGATGATCCTGACCCTCGCCGCCGTGCTGGTGGAAGTGGTGATCCTGGCGATCATGATGAGCAACGAAGCCTCGCCGACCCTGGTGCGCGACACGATCTATTCGGCGGTCATGCTCGACATCAACGGCATCCTCGGTCTCGCCGCATTGATGGGCGGGATCAAGCATGGCGAGCAGTCCTACAACGATGATTCGGCCCGCAGTTACAGCGTGATGATTCTTACCGCCATGGGTGTGTCGATGGTGGTGCCGGAGTTCATTCCCGAGGCCGACTGGAAAATCTATTCGGCGTTCACCATCGGCGCGATGGTGGTGCTTTATACGTTGTTCCTGCGCATGCAGGTCGGCCCGCACAGCTACTTTTTCAGCTACAGCTACCCGGATAAACGCCGCAAGAAAGAGCCGGTGGAGCAGGAGCCGAAACCGGTCAGCCTGGCGCTGTCGATCGGCATTCTGGTGTTTGGTGTGGTGGTGATCGGCGCACTGGCCGAGGTGATGTCCAAGACCCTCGATCTGGGTCTGGAAGGGACGGGCGCACCGCCGGTGATCACGGCGATTCTGGTGGCGGCGATTTCGGCGGCGCCGGAGATCCTGACCGCGTTGCGCGCGGCGCTGGCCAATCGCATGCAGTCGGTGGTCAACATTGCGATGGGCGCGTCGTTGTCGACAGTGATCCTGACGGTGCCGGTGATGGAAGCGATGGCGCTCTACACCGGTCAGCCGTTTCAGATGGCGATGACCCCGGTGCAGACCGTGATGATCTTCATCACGCTGATCGTCAGCGCGATCAACCTCAATGACGGGGAGACGAATGCCATTGAGGGCATGACCCATTTTGTGTTGTTTGCGACGTTCATCATGTTGTCGCTGCTGGGGTTGTGATTGATCGTTCCCACGCGGACGGTTCGACGCCTCGACGTGGGAACGATCAGAAGGAGAATCAGGTGCCGGCGATCAACTGTCGAGCCGCCTGGCTGTGATCGGCAATCAGGCCTTTGAGATCCAGCCCTTCAACCTGCCCGTCAACCACGCGCCACTTGCCGCCGACCATCACGCGATCCGCGCGGTCCGCGCCGCACAACAGCAATGCCGAAATCGGGTCATGACTGCCGGAGAAGCGCAGTTCATCCAGCTTGAACAACGCCAGGTCCGCCTGCTTGCCAACCGCCAGTTCGCCGATGTCGGTACGACCCAACAGACTCGCCGAGCCCTTGGTCGCCCAACCCAGCACGCGTTTCGGGGTGATCTTCTCGGCGCCATAACGCAGGCGCTGGATGTACAGGGCCTGGCGGGCTTCGAGGATCATGTTCGACGCATCGTTGGACGCCGAGCCATCCACACCGAGACCGAACAGCGCGCCGGCATCGGTCAGGTCGATGCTCGGGCAGATGCCGGACGCCAGACGCATGTTCGAGCTCGGGCAATGGCAGATACCGGTGCCGGCTGCGCCGAGGCGGGCGATTTCGTCGGGGTTGAAGTGGATGCCGTGGGCCAGCCACGTGCGCGGGCCGAGCCAGCCGACGCTGTCCAGATAATCCACGGTGCGCAGGCCGAAGCGTTGCAGGCAGAAATCCTCTTCGTCGAGAGTTTCGGCGAGGTGAGTGTGCAGGCGCACATCGAGTTTGTTTGCCAGCTCGGCGCTGGCGGACATGATTTCCGGGGTCACCGAGAACGGCGAGCACGGCGCCAGGGCGATCTGGATTTGCGCACCGTCGCCACGTTCGTGGTACTCGTGAATCAGGCGCTGGCTGTCGTCGAGAATCACCTGGCCTTCCTGCACGGTCTGCTGCGGAGGCAGGCCGCCGTCCTTCTCGCCGAGGCTCATCGAACCACGGGTGAGCATGGCGCGCATGCCCAGTTCGCGCACGGTTTCGACTTGCACGTCGATGGCGTTTTCCAGGCCATCCGGGAACAGGTAATGGTGGTCGGCAGCGGTGGTGCAACCCGACAACAGCAACTCGGCCAGCGCGACCTTGGTGGCGAGGGCGAGTTTTTCAGGCGTCAGGCGTGCCCAGACCGGGTACAGAGTTTTCAGCCACGGGAACAACGGCTGATTGACCACCGGCGCCCAGGCGCGGGTCAGGGTTTGATAGAAGTGGTGATGGGTGTTGATCAGGCCCGGAAGGATCACGTGCTCACGGGCGTCGAACACTTCATTGTACGGTGTCGACGGTTGCTGGCCGGCGTCGAGCACTTCGGTGATCACACCGTCCTGCAGCACCAGACCGCCACGGGCATCGAGACCGTTGGCCGTGAAAATGGCGAGGGGATTTTTTAACCAGATACGGGTCGCAGGCATTGTGGCCGGCTCCTCTGAAAGTTGGGTTCAGGGTTGCCAGCTCAGTGTTGCCCTGTCTGCTGATCCAGGGTCGCCGCGAAGGACGAGGTGCGGAGTTTCGAACAAAATGTTGCGACGGGCAAGCCCAACCCGACCAGACACCGGGATAATCCTGTGGGAGTGAGCCCCCACAGGGTCCAGTGTTTACCAGGGAATGGTTTCACCCTTGTAGTTCACAAAGTGATGGCCGCCCTTGCCGGCAAACGCGTCCACCTGATCCACCAGGCCGCGGGTGCTGGTGTCGACGTCAATGTCGGCGCCTTCGCCGCCCATGTCGGTTTTCACCCAGCCCGGATGCAGCGACAGCACAGTCAGTTTCTGATCGCCCAACTGAGTGACGAAGCTGTTGGTCATCGAGTTCAGCGCCGCTTTGCTGGCCTTGTACAGCGCCAGTTCCGGCGCGTCGGGCATGGTCACGCTGCCGAGCACCGAACTCATGAACGCCAGCACGCCGCTGCCGTCGCGAATCTGCCCGACAAAACGCTGGGCCAGGTTGATCGGCGCCACGGCGTTGGTGAAGAACAACTGACCGACTTCCGCCAGCGTCGCGCCGCCTGGCGTCTGCACTTCAGGGCCTTTGACCCCGGCATTGACGAACAGCAGGTCGAAGGTCTCGCCCTTGAGTTGCTGGCTCAGGGCTATCACCGCTTGCTGGTCGTCCATGTCGAGTTTTTCGACTTGCACGTTGCCCAGTGCTTTCAGCGCCTCGGCGTTCGAAGGATTGCGAACGGTGGCGGTGACTTGCCAGCCGTCGGCCAGCAGGGTTTTCACCAGGCCCAGACCCAGGCCCCGGGAGGCGCCGATGATCAGTGCGTGCTTGGCAGGATTCAGTGCGGACATGATTGGCTTTCCTTGAAAGTTGAAAGATCACGGGTTCAATGGACAACGTTGACCGAGCCGATGCTGCAATTCCTGGCGCAGCTCACCGAGTTCAGCCATGCGGGTTTCGACCAGCTTGAGTTTGTCTTGCAGCAGTTGCGTGACGGTGGTGTCGGGGTTTGGCGATTGCCACAACGCGCCAACGCTGCTGCCGATCTCGCCAAGGGTAAAGCCCAGACGCTGCGCCGTTTTGATGTAGAGCACCAGTTGCACCATTTCCGGCGGATAGTCGCGATAACCGTTGGCGCTGCGTTGCGCCGCGATCAATCCGCGTTCCTCGTAAAATCGCAGCGTGTCACGGCTGACATCGCAGGCCTGGGCCAGCTCACCGATGCGCATCAAAGACATCTCGAAAGTGTTTGACCCTGGAGCATACTCCAGGCTTTACCGTGATTGCTCCCTGAATTTTCGGAGCAAGGATGATGTGGACTTCAACGCAGTATCGACAGTTGGTGCGCGGCAGTGCCTGGTATGACTTGATCGTGACAGTGGCGTTTGTCACGCCATGGAGTTTTGCTGTGTTGCATGGGGTGTTGACGGCGTTGAGTCAGGCGCTGGAATTGCCCGGTGAGTTGCCGGCGTTCGAACCTGCGCATCTGTTGATGGCGAATCTGTTCGGTTCGGTGGTGTGCATGTGGTCGGTGCTGCGGATTCGTGATCCGCAGCCGGTTTATGGGCGCTATGACGCGGTGACGCGATTTCTGTTCGCGGCGTGGATGACGTATGCCCTGGCCCACGGCGCCAGTTCGTTGGTGGTGGGTTTCCTGGTTCTCGAAGTGGCGTGGGGCATTGCTCAGGCGTTGCCTGTTCGGTCGCTGTCGCGGGCCGTCACGGCTTAATGTCCGGCCTGCCACGGCTGTCCCAGTGATACCGGCGCGTACAACCGTGTACGCACCGCATCCCGCGACAACAACACCAGCACCAGAATGGTTGCGACATACGGCAGCATCGCCAGCAAGCTTGAAGGAATCGCCAGCCCCAACCCCTGCGCCACCAGGTGCAGGATGCTGGCGAGTCCGAACAGATACGCCCCGAGCAACAGTCGCCACACCCGCCAACTGGCGAACACCACCAGCGCGAGCGCGATCCAGCCACGCCCGGCCGTCATGTTTTCCGCCCACATCGGCGTGTACGCCAGCGACAGATAAGCCCCGGCCAGTCCGGCCATCGCCCCGCCGAACAACACCGCCAGTGTGCGCACGGTCAGCACCGGCAAGCCCATGGCACTGGCCGCATCAGGATTCTCGCCGACCGCTTGAATGATCAGTCCGACACGGCTTTTCACGATCACCCAGGCCACCAGCGCAAACAGCGCAAACGACAGGTACACCAGCAGATCCTGGGCAAACAGCATGCGGCCGATCAGCGGGATTTCACTCAGGTAGGGAATCGCCAGCGGCTCGAAACCGGCCAGCGGTTTGCCAACCCACGCAGCGCCGACAAAGGTCGACAGGCCCACACCAAAAATCGTCAGCGCCAGCCCGGTCGCCACCTGATTGGCGTTGAACACCAGCGCCACCAGGGCAAACAGCGACGACAACAGCATCCCGGCAAGCATCGCCAACACCACGCCCAGCCACAGGTTGCCGCTGTTGAACGCGACGATGAAACCGATCACCGCACCAAACAGCATCATCCCTTCCTGCCCGAGGTTGAGCACGCCGCTCTTTTCGCAGATCAGTTCACCCAGCGCCACCAGCAGCAGTGGCGTACCGCAACGCACCATGGCGTAGAAAACATTGCTCAGCAGATCGATGTCCATCACAGCGCTCCGGCGGTTACGGCGGTGGTTGAAGTGCGTCGGGCCCAGCGCAGGTTCAGACGGGGTCGGTAGAGGATCAGCACGTCACAGGCCAGCAGGAAAAACAGCATCATTCCCTGGAACAACTGGGTGATCGCCTGCGGCAGGTTCAGCGTCATCTGCGCGCTCTCGCCACCGATGTACAGCAGCGCCATCAACAGGCTGGAAAACAGAATGCCGATGGGATTGAGCCTGCCGAGAAACGCCACGGTGATCGCCGCATAGCCGTAGCCCGGCGAGACCTGCGGCACCAGTTGCCCAATCGGCCCGGTGACTTCGCAGACCCCGGCAAGTCCCGCCAATCCTCCGCTGATCAGCAGTGCGAGCCAGATCAGACGCTTCTCGCGAAACCCGGCGAACCCCGCCGCGCGTTTATCCAGCCCGAGCACTTTGATCTGGAAGCCGACGAAGCTTTTCTGCAACAACACCCACACCGCCACCAGCGCGAGCAGGGCGAAATACACCCCGGCGTGAACCCGACCATCCTCCATCAACAACGGCAGGCGGCTGGCGTCGCCGAACATCGCCGACTCGGGAAAGTTGTACCCGGCCGGGTCCTTCAACGGTCCGTGGACGCAGAACAGCAGCAGGTTCAGCGCAATGTAATTGAGCATGATACTGGTGAGGATTTCGTTGGCGTTGAAGCGCGTGCGCAACCAGGCGGTTAGCCCGGCCCACGCGGCGCCGGCGAATGTGCCGGTGAGCAGGATCAGCACCAAGGCCCAACGGCTCTGCATATCGATGATGTTCACCGCCAGCGCACTGCCGGCCAACGCACCGAGCAACAATTGACCTTCGGCGCCGATGTTCCAGATTCGCGCCTGATAGGCCACCGCCAGACCGAGGGCACAGAGCAGGATCGGCAACGCCTTGACCAATAATTCGGAGACGCCATACAAGTCGCTGACCGGCGCGATCAGCAAGGTGTGCAAGGTTTGCAGCGGATCATGACCGAGGGCGATGAACAGCAGCGAGCCACAACCGAGGGTCAGCACCGCCGCCAACAGCGGCGAGCACCACAGCATCAGGCGCGATTGCCGGCCACGGGGTTCGAGGGAAAGCAGCATGGGAAACTCCGTTAAACCGTGGCGGGTTGTGGTTGAGGGCTGTGGAACTGGCCGGCCATCCAGCCACCGACATCGCTGATTCGGGTTTGCACCGTGTCTTGCAGCGCCGACATCCGCCCGCCGCAGAGCGCGCCGAGGCGGTCGCTGATCTGGAACAGTTCGTCGAGGTCTTCGGAAATCACCAGGATCGCCGCGCCGGCGTCGCGCAGGGCGATCAGGGCGCGATGGATCACGGCCGCCGCGCCGACGTCCACGCCCCAGGTCGGGTGCGCCGCGATCAGCAGTTTCGGTTGCTGAAGAATTTCCCGACCGAGGATGAATTTCTGCAGGTTGCCGCCGGACAGGCTGCGGGCGCTGGTTTGGGTGTCCGGGGTTTTCACGCCGAAGCGCTGGATGATCAACTCGGCGAGGGATTCGACTTTGTTGCGCTCGATCAACCCGTGGCTGACCAGTCCTTGTTGAAAGGCTGTGAGCAGGGCGTTGTCCGCCAGGCTCAACTCCGGGACCGCGCCGTGCCCGAGGCGTTCGGCGGGGACGAAAGCCAGGCCGAGTTTGCGTCGCGCCTCCGGACGTAGATCGGCGACGGCGCGTTCTCGGAAACAGATGGTTTGCGCTGCATCGCGGGGCAGGATTTGCTCGCCGCTCAGCAGTGCCAGCAATTCATCCTGACCGTTGCCCGCCACACCGGCGATGCCGACGATTTCACCGCTGCGTACTTGCAAGTCGATGTCGATCAACGAACAGCCGAACGGATCGGGGTTGTGCCAGTTCAATCCGCTGACCTGCAAAAATGTCGCGCCGCCACTGGCTTTCGGATACTCGCTGATCAATGCCGCCGACTCGCCGACCATCAGTTGCGCCAACTCTCGGTCGGAACATTCGGCCGGTACGCATTGCCCGGCCACCCGGCCGCCGCGCAGAACCGTGGCGCTGTGGCACAAGGCACGCACCTCGCCGAGCTTGTGGCTGATGAACAGAATGCTGCAGCCCTCGGCCGCGAGCCGACGCAGGGTGATGAACAGTTCCTCGGCCTCCTGCGGCGTGAGCACCGAGGTGGGTTCGTCGAGAATCAGTAGGCGAATGTCCTGCATCAGGCAACGGACGATCTCCACTCGCTGGCGCTCGCCGATCGACAGACTGTGGACAAGTCGCTCCGGTTCCAGCGCCATGCCATAACGGCGGGACACCTCACGGATTTTCGGTTCAAGCTGTTTCGGCGTCCCGGCCGCCGGGCCCATTGCCAGCGCAATGTTCTGCGCCACGGTCAGGGTTTCGAACAGGGAGAAATGCTGGAACACCATGCCGATGCCCAACTGCCGGGCCTGGGCCGGGTTGCGCATGTTCACCGGTTGCCCTTGCCAGAGCATTTCACCCGAGTCGGCCTGGGTGACGCCGTAGATGATCTTCATCAGCGTGCTTTTACCCGCGCCGTTTTCACCCAGCAGGGCGTGGATTTCACCGGGGGCGATGCTCAGATCGATGGCATCGTTGGCCAGACAACCGGGATAACGTTTGCTGATGCGGCGCAGTTGCAGGCGCGGGGTGGGCGTGGCGTTGGGCATGACAGGCTCGGCTTGCTTGGAGTTGTGCCTGTGGATAAAGCAATTTCCTGGCCATTGAGTCAGGAACCCGTCAGGCCCTTGCCCGGCGACCCTTTGCGTAGAGCATCGAATGCAAAATTGCCCGGATGGGCAGCACCAATTGAGCGCAAAGCCGTTGATCAGGCTCCAGTTTTGTTCGTGAAAATCTGGTTAAAAAACGAGCAATCCCGCCGGAGCCAAGCAGCACCTGCGGCTAAGGGAGTCATGAACGGGTTATCCACAGGTTGCTCCACAGTATTTGTGCGCAATCGGAAAACCTTGGCATAAGCGCATCGGTGCTATCTCCCAATGGCGATAAACAGATCTAACTGATTGTTTTTGCTTGGAATTAAACTTTTTTCACGTGGTTTGGGCGAAAAGTGAACAAAACGCGCAAAGCCACGTGACAGAAGGGTTACAGCGGTGTGTGCTCAGGTTATCCACAGTCGGGTGCACAGCTGATGTGGGCAACTCGGTGGAATAAGCGAATCGTGTCGTGCCCCGAAATATTGCAGGTGTTCAGCGCTGGAGCAGGATGCGTCCACGGCTGAGATCGGCCAGTTGGTTTTGCAGCAACGGGATCTGCGCTTCCCCCACTGCCAACTGTAATTCGACGCCGTTGGCGGTGAAGTTTTCCTCCACCACCAGACCGCCGAGATCCGCCACTCGCAATTTCACCAGCGCCAGCTCGGAAAACCCGCAGGCACAACGCAGGGGCACACGGCTGATCAGTTCGACTTTCGCGGCGGCTTGCAGGCACTTGTTGGCCCCGCCGCCATAGGCCCGGGCCAATCCGCCGGTGCCCAGTTGAATGCCGCCGTACCAGCGGATCACCAGTACTGCGACCTGATCGCAATCCTGCGCTTCGATGGCCGCGAGAATCGGCCGTCCGGCCGTGCCGCCCGGTTCGCCGTCGTCGTTGCTACGGTACTGATCACCGAGTTTCCATGCCCAGCAATTGTGCGACGCGTTCAAGTCGCTGTGCTGCTCGATGAAGGTTTGCGCGTCGGCAGGGCTGCCGATCGGTGCGGCGAAGGTGATGAAACGGCTTTTGCGAATCTCTTCGCGGAATTCGCAAAAGTCGCTGAGGGTGAAAGGCATAAACGTCTTATAGAGAAGGAGTGAGGCCGCAGCCTTTGAGAATGATGCGGATCAGGTTGGTGCCAGCGTCGTCCATGTCCTGTTTGGTCAATTTGCTGCGACCGCTCACTCGGCAGATCTGTGTGGCGAAGTCGGCGTAATGCTGCGTGCTGCCCCACAACAGGAAAATCAGGTGCACCGGATCCACCGGGTCCATCTTGCCGGCATCGATCCACGCCTGGAACACCGCGGCCCGGCCCTGGAACCAGGCGCGGTAGTCCTGGTTGAAATACTCGGTCAGGCATTCACCGCCGCTGATCACTTCCATCGCAAAGATCCGCGACGCTTGCGGCTGACGGCGGGAAAACTCCATTTTCGCGCGAATGTAGCGGGTCAGGGCTTCGGCCGGATCGTCCTCGGCGGTCAGGGTGTTGAAGGTGCTGTCCCACAGCTCGAGGATGTTGCTCAGCACCGCCACGTACAACCCGAGCTTGTTGGTGAAGTAGTAATGCAGATTCGCCTTGGGTAACCCGGCCTTGGTGGCGATGGTGTTCATGCTGGTGCCTTTGAATCCGTGACGGGCGAACTCGTCTTCGGCGGCTTTGATGATGGTCTCTTCGTTCTTCTGACGAATGCGGCTGGCAGGTTTGCCGCCGTGAGCGGGGACTTCAAAGGTCATAGGCACTTCCGGGTTTGTCTGTGGGGTGCAACCAGTTGCGTTGATAGCGCAACCATCGGCCTGCGACAAGCCCCGGGCGAATAAAACCCCGGTCGTCAGCGCGTGGCTGCGAGGCTTTCGAGAAAACTTTCCAGCACCAGATGCGGACGCCGGCCTTTGCGGGTGACCGAGGCGAGGCTCAAATCATAGAAACGCGTGTTGGCCTTGAGCGCGCGCAGCCGCCCCTGTTGCACCCAGAGGCTGGCGTAATGATCCGGCAGATAGCCGATGTAACGCCCGGTCAGAATCAGGAATGCCATGCCCTCCCGGTCGGAAGCGCTGGCCGTGCAATTGAGGGCCTGATAGTGCGCCTGGATCTCCGCCGGCAAACGGAAAGTCGGGGCGATGGCGTCCTGGCTGTTCAGGCGTTCGTCGTCCAGTTGCTTGTCATCGACATAAAACAACGGATGGCCGACCGCGCAATAAAGCAGCGAGCGTTCGCTGTACAGCGGCTGATATTCCAATCCCGACAGCGCACTGGCCTGCGGCACCACGCCGACGTGCAGGCGGCCGTCGAGCACGCCTTGTTCGACTTCGTTGGGTGCGATCATGCGGATCTGGATCTGCACGTCCGGCCCGCGCTCTTTCAACTGCGCGAGCGCGTGGGTGATGCGCATGTGGGGCAGGGTGACGAGGTTGTCGGTCAGACCGATGATCAGCTCGCCGCGCAAGTGCTGGTGCAGGCCGTTGACCTCGGTGCGGAAACTTTCCAGCGCACTTAAAAGCTGCAGCGCCGATTGATAGACCTCGCGACCTTCTTCGGTCAGGGAGAAACCGGCGCGGCCGCGTTGGCACAGACGCAGGCCCAGGCGTTGTTCGAGATCGCTCATTTGCTGGCTGATCGCCGAGCGACCGATGCCGAGCACGGTTTCCGCTGCGGAGAAGCCGCCGCACTCGACCACACTGCGAAAAATCCGTAGCAGGCGAATGTCAAAGTCACTGACCTGGGCCAGTGGATCGGGGCGGCGGCTGCTCATGTTGTTGTTCTCATTGTTTAGCAGTGTTCTAACTGAAGGTTAGAAAAGTTGGATTTCACCGACTTTATCCCCGTGGCAATTTAGCTGCAACAACGCTTTCTATCTCCCTGAAGCTTATTGCCCTGCGAGGTTTTGCCCGATGAACATGCCTGAAAACGCGTCGTCGCCACTGGCCAGCCAACTCAAGCTGGACGCGCACTGGATGCCGTACACCGCCAACCGCAACTTCCAGCGCGACCCGCGTCTGATCGTCGGTGCCGAAGGCAGCTGGCTGATCGACGACAAGGGCCGCAAGGTGTACGACTCGCTGTCCGGTCTGTGGACCTGCGGCGCCGGGCATACCCGCAAGGAAATCCAGGAAGCGGTGGCCAAACAGTTGGGCACCCTCGATTACTCGCCGGGCTTCCAGTACGGTCACCCGCTGTCGTTCCAGCTGGCCGAGAAAATCACCGAGCTGACTCCGGGCAACCTGAATCACGTGTTCTTCACTGACTCCGGTTCCGAGTGCGCCGATACCGCGGTGAAAATGGTCCGCGCCTACTGGCGCCTGAAAGGCCAGTCGACCAAGACCAAAATGATCGGCCGCGCCCGTGGCTACCACGGTGTGAACATCGCCGGCACCAGCCTCGGCGGCGTCAACGGTAACCGCAAGCTGTTCGGTCAGGCGATGATGGATGTCGATCACTTGCCGCACACTTTGCTGGCGAGCAATGCCTTCTCCCGTGGCATGCCGGAGCAGGGTGGTATCGCCCTGGCCGATGAGCTGCTGAAGCTGATCGAACTGCACGATGCTTCGAACATTGCTGCGGTGTTCGTTGAGCCGCTGGCCGGTTCGGCTGGCGTGCTGGTTCCACCACAGGGCTACCTCAAGCGCCTGCGCGAGATCTGCGATCAGCACAACATCCTGCTGGTGTTCGACGAAGTGATCACCGGTTTCGGCCGTACCGGCAACATGTTCGGTGCCGATACCTTTGGCGTGACCCCGGACCTGATGTGCATCGCCAAGCAAGTCACCAACGGCGCGATCCCGATGGGCGCGGTGATTGCCAGCTCCGAGATCTACCAGACCTTCATGAACCAGCCGACCCCGGAATACGCCGTGGAATTCCCGCACGGCTATACCTATTCCGCGCACCCGGTGGCTTGCGCCGCTGGCCTGGCGGCACTCGACCTGCTGCAAAAGGAAAACCTGGTGCAGAGCGTGGCTGAAGTTGCACCGCATTTCGAAAATGCCCTGCATGGTCTGAAAGGTGCGAAGAACGTCATCGACATCCGCAACTACGGCCTGGCCGGCGCGATTCAGATCGCGGGCCGTGACGGCGACGCTATCGTGCGTCCGTTCGAAGCCGGTATGGCGTTGTGGAAAGCCGGGTTCTACGTGCGCTTCGGCGGCGACACCCTGCAGTTCGGCCCTACCTTCAACAGCAAACCGCAAGACCTTGATCGTCTGTTCGACGCGGTCGGCGAAGTGCTGAACAAGCTCGACTGATTTTTCCTTCTATATAGATACGCCAATAGCAGGCGCCCCTCGCGGGCGTCTGCGCACAAGAATTCAGGAGTTCCCCGATGAGCGTTATCCCGCATTTGATCAATGGCGAACTGGTGACCGAGAACGGTCGCGCAGTTGATGTGTTCAACCCTTCCACCGGTCAGGCTATCCACAAGCTGCCGCTGGCCAGCCGCGAAACCATCCAGCACGCCATCGATGCCGCCAAGGCTGCGTTCCCGGCCTGGCGCAACACGCCACCGGCCAAACGCGCCCAGGTGATGTTCCGCTTCAAGCAGCTGCTGGAGCAGAACGAAGCGCGCATCTCGCAATTGATCAGTGAAGAACATGGCAAGACGCTGGAAGATGCTGCCGGTGAGCTGAAGCGTGGTATCGAGAACGTCGAGTTCGCCTGCGCAGCGCCGGAAATTCTCAAGGGCGAGTACAGCCGCAACGTCGGCCCAAACATTGATGCCTGGTCTGACTTCCAGCCGCTGGGCGTGGTGGCCGGCATCACGCCGTTCAACTTCCCGGCGATGGTGCCGCTGTGGATGTATCCGTTGGCGATCGTTTGCGGTAACTGCTTCATCCTCAAGCCGTCCGAGCGTGATCCAAGCTCGACCCTGCTGATCGCTCAACTGCTGCTGGAAGCCGGCCTGCCGAAAGGCGTGCTGAGTGTCGTGCATGGTGACAAGACTGCGGTGGACGCGCTGATCGAAGCGCCGGAAGTCAAAGCGCTGAGCTTCGTGGGTTCGACGCCGATTGCCGAATACATCTATTCCGAAGGCACCAAGCGCGGCAAACGCGTGCAGGCTCTGGGCGGCGCGAAGAACCACGCGGTGCTGATGCCGGATGCGGATCTGGACAACGCGGTCAGCGCACTGATGGGCGCGGCTTACGGTTCCTGCGGCGAGCGCTGCATGGCGATCTCGGTAGCCGTGTGTGTGGGCGATCAGGTCGCGGACGCACTGGTGGCCAAACTGGTTCCACAGATCAAGGCGCTGAAAATCGGTGCCGGTACTTCGTGTGGTCTGGACATGGGGCCGCTGGTCACCGGTCAGGCGCGCGACAAGGTCAGCGGTTATGTCGAAGACGGCGTGGCGGCGGGCGCGACCCTGGTGGTCGATGGTCGTGGCCTGAGCGTGCCAGGTCATGAGGAAGGCTTCTTCCTAGGTGGCTGCCTGTTCGACAACGTCACCCCTGAGATGCGCATCTATAAAGAAGAGATCTTCGGGCCGGTGCTGTGCGTCGTTCGGGTGAATAGCCTGGAAGAGGCAATGCAACTGATCAACGATCACGAATACGGCAACGGCACCTGCATCTTCACCCGTGACGGTGAAGCGGCGCGTCTGTTCTGCGACGAGATTGAAGTCGGCATGGTCGGTGTCAACGTACCGCTGCCAGTGCCGGTGGCTTACCACAGCTTCGGTGGCTGGAAGCGTTCGCTGTTCGGCGACCTGCATGCCTATGGTCCGGATGGCGTGCGCTTCTACACGCGTCGCAAGGCGATCACCCAGCGCTGGCCGCAGCGTGCGAGCCATGAGGCTTCGCAATTCGCTTTCCCTAGCTTGTAAGTAGAAGGGCAGTGCAAAGAAGGCCGACCTTTTAAGGTCGGCCTTTGCGTTTCAGGGCTTTTTTGACCGATATGACAGATTTATGAAAATAGAGGTTGACGGCAGATTCTGGAGGCCTATAATTCGCCCCACTTCCGGCGCAGTCGAAACGGAAAACTCCTTGAAACTCA